>JBDLVT010000003.1:0-199002 GCA_039804625.1 Bacteroidota bacterium | reverse complement strand
ACACTTACATTAGATACATTGTAGGTATAAGTTCCTGGGGTTGAGGTTGGCACAGGAAGCGTAACAACGGAGCTATTAGCGGTAGTTGTAATGGTCTGATTAGTTCCACCATTGATACTGTAGGTAAAGGTGTATGGCGCAGTAGAATTAGAGCCTGTTAAGGTGATATTAGGCTGTGCACCATTCTGACAGACCGCTGCTGTACCAGTTACAGTGGCGGATGGTTGAGGATTTAAAGTTACAACAATGGTATTGGATGTTCCACTACACCCCGCTGCACTCACGATAACAGAAAAATTTCCTGCGGTATTGACAGTTATTGCACCTGTTGATTGACCTGAACTCCACAAATAAGTGTCAAAAGTTGAAGTGTTCAGTGTTATACTTTGTCCTTGACATAAGGATGTTGGTCCGCTAGCCACAATCACTGGCTGTGGATTCGGATTAACGATTATTGTTCGCACTGCACTCGTAGCCACACAACCATTAGCATTAGTAACAGTTACCGTATAATTTCCCGCTTGTGTAGCGGTTAAGTTGGCTGATGTCGCATTCGCAATTGCAGAGCCATTTAAATTCCAAGCATATGTTCCACCACCCGTACCAGTTAATATTACCGATGAACCCTGACAAAATGTTGTTGGTGCATTGGCGGTAATCGTAGGTGTAGGCAACGGATTGACCGTAACGATCATCTGAGCTGTATTCGCACATTGCCCACTAGACGGAGTAAAAGTATAGGTTGTTGTCGCCAAGTTGTTAATGGCCGGCGACCACGTTCCAGATATCCCATTTGTAGATGTGGTCGGCAGGGAGAATGTACCGTTGGAACAGATAGGAGCAACTTGATTAAAGTTTGGAGTAATAGGAACACTGAAATTAACAATAGATGCCGCAGAACTTCCAGAACATCCATAAGAGTTGGTGACCGTTACAGTGTAATTGCCAGCAGCATTTACAGTTGTAGTTTGTGTAGTTGCATTGTTACTCCATAGATAAGTTGAGAATACAGATGTAGTTAAGGTTAATGTGCTGCCGTTACAAACGGTTGTTGGCCCCGGTGGGGTAATTATTGGTTGTGGAATTGGCTTGATGTTTACCGATGCATTCATATTTACACTCGTGCATCCATTGACCGTAGTTGAGATTTGATATTGTAACGTTACAGGCCCTGAGCTGAGATTCTGTACCGTTCCTGAAAAAGTATTGTTTGGTGCAGCTATTGTTCCACTTGTGGTGGTGGTAACACCTGCTGGTAGTGTGCCAGATAAGGTCCAATTGTAACTTGCCGGCGGCGACAATATACTTGGAGTCAGCGAAATAGAGAAGGCCACACCTGAACAAACCGCACTGGCACTTCCAACTGTTAGTAACGGAATGGGCTTAATGATTACATTTAATGTATCCATTACTGAAGAGCAGGGGCCTACAGGGTCATTAGTTGTGAGAATGAGCTTTACGTTTCCTGCAGAAATATCCGCTGCACTCGGCGTATAGGTAGTATTTAACGAAGATACACTTTGAAACGTTCCACTGCCCATTGTAGACCATGTTCCACTAGTTGCAGACCCACCTATGGTCCCGTGAATAATGACCGAAGATCCGGCACAAATAGAGGTGTCATTACCTGCATTAACAAAAGGGTTGGCGTTCAAGGTTATTGGTACCGTTGCATTTTCAGCAGGACATGGTGAAATTATTCCATTGGCAGTTAATGTTAAAGTAACTGCACCTGTTGCACCTGAAGAGGGAATAAATGTGGCATTTAATGTGTTAGCATTTGGTAAAAAAGTGCCACCTGAACTTGAAGACCATGTGCCGCCTGTCGCTCCACCTGTAATCGACCCGGATAAACTTATGGGCTGACCTGAACAAGATATATTAGGTGCGCTCGCTGTTGCATCAGCTGCTTGGTTAACAGTGATTGTATTAGTTTCTGTTTTTGTTCCACAATCATTTGTTGCGCTAAGGGAAAAAGTAAAATTTCCGCTATTTGGGTAAAAGATTGATCCAGGATTTAATATACTAGAAGACAAAGGGGAGCCGTTACTAAAGTTCCAAGTATAAGTAGGTGAGCTATTGTAACAATTATTTACAACTGCTTGCGGAATAAAAGATTGATCTTCACAAATTGCCGATGGTGTTGCCAAGGTAATGATCGGTTTTTCCTTAACTGTTATTGTCTGAGTGATGGTATCGTTTTGACATTGGGTTCCAGGCACCACCGGATTAAGCGAACTAATTAAACGAATAGTATAAATACCCGGGCCCGTAAAATTAAATTGAGGAGCACTGGAATTGGAATTGGAGTTATTGGTGTAATTCCAAGCCGGATTTCCGCATGTTGCCGCAGCATTACTTACGCTCCAATTGTAATGCACGTTTGTACCGGCGCATCCAGGTAAGCTAGAGTTATTGGTGGTTGAAATCGCGACTGGAGCACAACCGGAAAGGCTATTTGTACTGAAATTTGCATTTACAGATGGCACGACACAAACCGTTTTTATTATTGTGTCATTTGCGCATGAATTATTTTTAACTATTAGTCGGATGGTGTAGTTACCTGGCGTGTTGTATGTCACAGCAAATGTAGACGGTCCAGGATTTGACGTAGCAGCAGTTCCTAAGTTGGTCACATTTGAAGTGTTATTCGTGTTTGCTCCGAAAGCAGCAGCTGGGCCATTATGCGTCCACCAGCGATGATAGAGAATGTTGCAATTCCCGTTTGAGCTCACATATATCCCGGGATTTGAATTATCTGTGTATGTAACTTGCGTTCCCTGACAAATTATTTCTTGTTCAGGATTTCGTGTAAAACTAGCATCTGGTGCCTGACTTACATATACTTGAGAGGGGCTTGTTTCGCTATAGTTTGAACATATTGTATTAGATGCGCGGATTAATATATTGTTTGGTTGCGTGACCCCGCTAAGGCAAGGCGTAAATGGATACGTATGAGATGCTTTTTGTGGGTTGATAGGTAGATTGGGGTAAGTATAAACGGACTGCGAATTAAAGGTTGAACCGTTGTAGTCCCAGTCAATTTGATAGGTAACTCCTGGTGTTTGATCAGTAAATGCTAAAGAATATGTACCGGGGTCACAAGCTGTTGAAGAGGCAGAAGTTGTTGAGATTGATGGTGTTCCAATTTGTACATAATACACCCTAGAAAAAGTACAAGAAGAAAATTGAACAGAAAAAACGGAATAATAAAATCTAGCTGTATTTGGGTTATAGGTGATGTCAATATTACCAGCTGAACAGGTGATTGGAGATGAACTCGGTACATCTGTATGTGTGATGCTCGTTACTTGAGTACAATTAAGCGTTGGTGTGATGTCAAAAGTCACATCTTGAGTTGCATTGAGGTTGGCCGGGCAAATTGAAAATGCAGGAACTCCGCTGATTGTTGTCGAATTCCAACCTGCGGTTACTGAAAATGGCGATAAGCTCAGCGATGGGGTACTAGGTGGAGCGGTATTTGCATTTATAGTTATCGTCTTGCTACTTGAATTTCCATTTGGTTCGTTTAGTGTGAGCGTAACTGAGTACGTGCCATTGGGAAATGTAAGCGGAAAAGGTGTTCGGAGTGTAGAAGTTGTCTGACTGAGCGCCGTTCCCGTAATTGTAGTAAATGTCCAACTAACATTAGTCACAGGTGAAATATTACTACCAGTGGATATAAATGTAAAGAGTACGCTAGATCCGGCACAAACATTTAATTGATTGCTCGAATTATATAATGGATTTGTAGAGAAATTCGCATTCAACTGCCCCCAACTGCCCCCAACACTCAACAACAAGAAAATAATCAGAATTCGTAGCTGTCTAACCATATGTTAAAATTCTTTGTATTGGACTTGTAATAAAATTATATATCATCTAAGCTTTGTCTTTATGGTAAGGTAATGACGCAATAGTGTTTAATTTTATTTACACTACAAAGGTAAGGACCTCATTTCGATTAAAAAAAAAGGGTTTTCCTATATTCTGTTCTAATTTTGTAGCCCTCTTCGCATAATAATTCTATTCCATTCTAGAGCAAATTTGGTGTCATGTGCGAATCTATATGGAGTTTCTTTTTTCAATTGATTGAGGATGATTTCTATTTCTTCCGCCGTTGGAATAATTCTCGCCTTATCTCGTTTGCTAATCGCTTCAGCAATTTCTTCTGTACTTGGCTTTATGGGGCCGAGAATTGAATCTTCTGCAAGTCGCGAATAAATACCTGGAGCAACTCTGTGAATTTCACCTCTACTTACGGAGCGTTCTAAGGCTTTTGATACTGCTTTTGTGCTACCAAAACTTAAGAATCATCGATAAAAAATAGCGAACCCCCTTTCGCTTTTTTTATTTTTACAATTATCTTATCTTCAATACTTTGAATTATATAATTAAGTATATTGTGTCGCAAAAATTGTAAATAATTGCGACTTATTAGTGCTTAAATTAATATACAATCAGTTATTCATTCTTATCGTTTTTAGGTCCGTAGATATCGATTTAAACCAATAATTGTCCAAAAAAACCTCAACTTGAGTACTTCTACCCGCATTTTTAGTACAATTATCTAGGGATCATTTCAATAGTATATTTGAACTTTGCAGAAACTTAAAAAACTATGGGTGAGTTATTTAAAAACACTAGTGTCCGATAAAAATACAAATTAATCATTTTGCTTTCTGAAAGCCTTGATTTTACTGATGTCGATTTCTCGATTTCAAAAGTAAGCCCCCCCTTGTTTAAGAACTGCTAAATTTCAGTTGAAGTTGTGCGTCGTATTCTTTGAGCCAATCTTTCTCGGGATTTTCAAGGAATTTCATCAAATGAATGTAGTTGAATAAATGCAATCTACAGAAGCTTGCTAGGTTTGAAAACGCCCATTTTCGCTTGATTTTCTTACGTATTACAGAGAGCAACAAATTGACAATTAACGCGCACCATATCTGTATTTTGATGGCGTTTTCATTGTCTCCAAGGAAGAATTTAAGTGGGAAGTTTTGTTTGAGCTGTTTGAACAGGAGTTCTATTTGCCATCGTTTCTTGTAAATCAGTGCAATGTGTCCGGCATTCATGCCGAATAGGTTTGTTACAAACTCAAAGCAGCGTTTATTTTCATCATCCCAGTACGCTATTCTTCGTAGTTCAATGGTTTTGAGATAGGATCCATTCTCCTTGATGTCCACACGAATGATCTCATCTTTGATTACGCCATTGTCGATGTAAGAAGGAATGTCGTTTTCTTTTACGGATTCGTAAGCTGCATTGGTTTTTAAGCGTGTAACGAAGAATATACCATTCTCAGTGAACTCATCAAATGTTTTGTAATCGTTGTATCCCTTGTCAAAAACAGCGATTTTACCTTTCTCTAGCTGTACGTGCTTCAAAAATTGTTTATCATGAGTTACGGCAGGAGAAAACCAAATAAGTTTCGGGACTTTGCCTTGTAAATTGATCTGTGTATGCACTTTAATACCGCCCTTTCGCTTACCAGTATTTGGCTTTCTTCCAACGCAGCTCAAAATGTCTTTAAACAAGGATATAGTGCTGGAATCGATGATTTCTAACTTGTTCTCCCACGAATACGACTGTCGGCTGTCCGAGATAATCGGGTGATATTCTTTGAGTAAAGAATAATAAACATCCTGGAACACCAAATGGCTTCTTCTCTTATTGGCATCACTCAACGTACTTTTATACGGAATGTGCTTCAACTGAAAGTGATTCATTTTTCCTTTCAAACCCAGCATTGATGCGGCTACTTCTCGCAATGAAGTGCAGTGAGCGAAAGTAGAAAACAGCATACTTATCAGGTGGTCTGAGGTGTCAAACTTCTTGACGTAATGATCAGCCATGTGTTTTCTGGCAATTGTATTGATTTTGCTTAAATCAATTAAAGAAATCAGCTGTCCGAAAACAGACTGTCCGAAAAAGTAGTTACTTTTAGTCATGTGATTTTGTTCGCAAAACCAAATTACATTAAAGCGGGAAATCCTTCACAGGAAATCCCGCTTTTCTAAAAAGTTTTATCGGACACTAGTGATTTAAAAATATCATTGATAAAAAATCCAAAGCATATAGTGAACTGCGTTTTTTTCTGCTTTTCAACCGCATCAAAACCGAAGAAGACCTCATTAAATATTTCGAAACGCATCCGACTAGAAAAAATCCAAAAGAATTCGCAAATAAACTACTCGAGCATCATTCCTTTTTCAAAGCATATTTAAAGTACATAGAAATCACGGCTAAATATGACAAGCCTTTGTTACTGAACTTTGGGCCAGTCACACAAAGAAGACTTATTTCATTGGGTGTATATGATGAACAACGAGTGATTGAATTTGCCAAAGAGAATCTCATTGAAAAATTATTACCGTACTATCATCCGAAATTTTATATCATTGAGATGATAGTAGCAAATGAACCCGGTGTGGTAAGTCATTTCTTTAATCACTTTTCCGAACGGGTAAAAAATATCCTCAAGCAAAACAACATATTCCAACCTGAAGACCTCATTAACTTAGTGAGAGAGACCAATCTCGAACTTCCTCGCATTGGAGCTGAAGCAAGAAAAGAGATTTATGTTTTTTTGGAGGGGTATATGAATAGAAAGTAAGTAGCGCGTATAAAAATCAAAACCCCCAAGATACTTGATACATCTTGGGGGTTTCTATTTCCTACAGCCATATAGGACGTGCTGTAAAGGTAGGGTATAAATATGGATTTTTTGGATCTTTTTTTGAGGACTGAAAGCGGCCCATTTTTGCGGTCTGAACCGGACCATGATTCGAAAAGTTATCAACAATTATTTTGTCTGCAGTGATTTCAAAAAATATGAAAATCCGTCCACGGTTCCGTCCACGGTTTTTTTTCGGAAAATAAAAAAGCCTATAAATCAAGGACTTACAGGCTTTACTTTAACGTTAGAGCGGTCTGGACTCGAACCCGCGACCCCCTGCGTGACAGGCAGGTATTCTAACCAACTGAACTACCAAACCAATTTCTTTCACTTGCGTGAGCAACAACAGTTGCTTGAGAATTGTGTGATGCTTTCGTTAAAGCGGATACAAAAGTAAGCATATTTTGATAAAAAGCAAGTGGATGAGAGAAAAAATCGAAAAAAATAGTGCTTACCAATTTTGATCGGAGACGAAAACAGTGCCTTTGAAAAAAGCGACGAGTCTATGGTCTTGGTTTTCAATGCGTACTTGATAAATACCCGTGCGTTTACCTCGGTGAATTTCTGTGCAGTGAGCAGTGAGGGTGTCGCCGAGTTGGACTTTGGCGAGGTGGGAGATTTGCGTATCGATGCTGACGCACTGTTGGCCACGGGTGTTGGCAGCAAAAGCGAGCGCGGAGTCGGCGAGGGAGTAGGTGAGGCCGCCATGGGCAATGCCAAAACCGTTGGTAGACGCTTTGGTGACGGGGCAACTCAGGGTGCAGGTGCCCGGCTCAAGGGCAATGATTTGCATGTCCAGCATTTGGCTGAAGGCATCGTTGTTGAGCATGCCCTGAACAATTTCTTTGGGGCTTTTCATGGTTTTATAAATCAGCGAAAGAAAAGGTGTCTTTGAGGCGAATACCTTTTTCGGTATGCTGTACCGTGCAACACTCGTTGACGGCATCATGCTCTAAGAACAAGACGTATTCGTTGTCTGCGGCTTCGTTTAAGAAACGTTCTTTCTCGGTCAGGGTTAGTAATGGGCGGGTGTCGTAACCCATGACGTATGGCAAGGGAATATGGCCAGTACTCGGCAATAAGTCGGCCATGAAAACCACTATTTTGCCTTTGTATTGTATTTGGGGTAGCATCATACTTTCTGTATGGCCGTCAAAAAAAGAGAGGTCTATGCCAGGGAGTGCGTTTTGGGTCAGTAGGCCATTGCGCTGAACAAATTGAAGCTGACCGCTTTCTTGGATGGGGAGAATATTTTCGGACAGAAAGGAGGCTTTTTCGCGCGGATTGGGTTGGGTTGCCCAAAGCCAGTGGTTCTCAGAGCTCCAGTAGGTGGCATTCGGAAAAACAGTTCGGTAAGCTTCTTTTTGGGTATCGTATGCAATGGCGCCACCGCAGTGGTCAAAATGAAGGTGGGTTAAAATCACGTCAGTGATGTCTGAGGCGTGAAAACCTAACTTGGCCAAGTTGCCATTCAGGCTGTCGGTGCCGTGTAAATGGTAATGTGAGAAGAACTTTTCAGATTGCTTATCTCCGATGCCGGTATCGACCAAAATAAGTCGTTTGCCGTCTTCGATGAGCAGCGAGCGCATGGCCCAATTGCACATGTTGTTGGCGTCGGCCGGGTTGGTTTTTTGCCAAATTGTTTTGGGAACAACCCCAAACATGGCGCCGCCGTCGAGTTGAAAGAAGCCCGTATTGAGAACGTGTAGTTTCATTTTAATTGCTTGAGATGCGTTGTTCGGTAAGAGGGTTTTTGATGACGTCTGCTCCGATTTTCAGTACAACCATGCCCGGATTCGTGTTGGCTGTTACAGTAACCGTTTTATCCTGACGCCCCAATTGTCCTACCTTTGGATGGAATTCTATGGCAATAACATCGGACTTACCCGGTGCAATCGCTTTTTCTGGTTTTTTTGGGGTCGTGCAACCGCAAGATGCCTTAACATCTTGAATAAATAATGGTTTTTTGCCGGTGTTGGTCACTATGAAATTGTAGAGGTTCTTGGTGTCTTCCTTGACAGTTCCGAATTCGTGGTTCAGCACATTGAAGCTCATGGTGGTCATGTTGGCCTTTGCTTCTTCAGCCAAGCGCTTTTCTTCTTTAGCCACATCTTTGAGGCTTTCCTGTAGTTTTTTAGTGTTTGCGTCGGTGGCCACAATGGAGGTCGGTTCTGGCGCTTTTGTCTTTTTTTGATTCGAACAAGCTTGCAAGCCAAGTAGCAAACTAGAGAGGAGGATGAGTTGTGTTTTCATGCGTTTGATTTCGTTGGTTAAAGTTAGTGAAAAGGCAAGAACATTTTATGCAGTTGCTTGATGGCAATGCATAATTTTTGTTGGTTTGGCAATGGTATAAAACCTAGTTTTTGGAAAAAAGCTGCCGTAGTCCCGTCAATTTGATTTATAAATAAGGCACTTGCACCAAACAGATGAGAAGATATGGCCGCTTGTTTGAGTGCAGCAATCAAAAGATGTCTGCCAAATCCTTTTCCTTGAAATTCTGCGCCCACTGCAAAACGTTTAATCATCAATATTGGATGATGCCCATTTCGTGATTTGGTCAGTGCTTGAACTTGAAATGGAAGGTTTGTACCTGCCAAGGTAGAAGTTCCCAAGGTAAAAAAGCCGATGATGTGATGATCCTGATTAACGAGCAAGTAACAAATGTTTTTCATGGCTTGTTGATCTTGCCAAGCATAGCATTGCAGGTAAGTGTCCAAAAGCGAATCGAGGCACGAAAAACGCTGCAGAGCTGAAAGATAAGCTTCATTCAAAACCACTACTTGCGCTTCCATAGCAATAATTTAGCACTTCGTTCTATAGCGGCATTTAATTCCTCATTTGCTTGCCTATCTTCGAGCAGCATTGAACAGAACACCGCCGCATCTGCTTTGCTCAACTCCACAAATAGTGAATCGTCAAGAATTGACTTTGCACTTTGTTCTGCAGCTGAAATGATGAAATCCGACAAACTGCGATAGCCTCCCAAATGCGCTGCCCTTTCAAGGGATTCCTTTTGTTCATGGCTAAGACGCAGGTCAATTCGGGCATTATATTGCATTGATGAGATGTTTTTTTTAAGAGGATATCTTAAATGTACGGAAAATATCCGTACAAAGTAAAAATGGGTTTTAAAAAAGGGTAGGGTAATTGGAATGCAAGAGAAATCGAAATCAAGGTTTGATTCCATGACAGCTTAGTAATTATTAGGATCAATTGGATTATTGCTTCGCATGACTGTTTCGGGGATTCCATAAAAAAAAGTCCTTCCGAAACGGAAGGACTTTTCCTTGTGCCCACGACTGGATTCGAACCAGCACACCTGTTGGCACCACCCCCTCAAGATGGCGTGTCTACCAATTTCACCACGTGGGCAGCAGACTATCCGATTTGAAATCGGGATGCAAAGATAAATATTTTCGTGAAATGTTTGCGTAGAAATGTAAGAAAGACATAACTTCGACGAAATTTTTCTGATTTATCATGTCACACGTCTCTACCCAAAAGATTTCCCTCGCTGGATTTTTGATTACACTTGGAATTGTTTTTGGGGATATCGGCACTTCGCCACTGTATGTTTTTCAGGCGATTACCGGAGGAGGTAAGGACATTTCTGAGCCATTTATATTGGGTGCGCTTTCGAGTGTCATCTGGACTTTGATTTTGTTGGCTACCATCAAGTACATTCACTTTGCATTGAATGCCGACAACAATGGTGAAGGTGGGATATTTGCCTTGTTTGCCTTGTTGAAGAAGCGCAAGCTTAAGTGGATCATTATTCCGGCCCTAATTGGTTGTGCTACGCTCATGGCTGACGGTTTTATTACGCCTGCCATTTCAATTTCATCTGCGGTTGAAGGCGTTAATAATATCTTTCCCGAAATGCCAATTATTCCGATTGTGGTCACCATCATCGTGATTCTTTTTGTCATTCAACAATTCGGCACAGCAGCAATTGGTAAAATGTTTGGTCCTGTCATGATCATTTGGTTTGCCTTCCTTGGTTATCTAGGATTTATCAACGTGATGCACAATACATCAGTATTACAGGCGATCAATCCATGGTACGCTTATAACTTAGTCGCGAATGTCGATGGTGGTTTTGCTGTGCTTGGGTCGGTGTTCTTGTGTACCACCGGAGCCGAGGCCCTGTATTCCGATTTAGGTCACTGCGGAAAAGGAAACATCCGCTTGAGCTGGGGCTTGGTTTCTGTGTTGCTCGTCTTGAATTATTTTGGACAAGCCGCACTTTGTTTGTCGCCAGGATTTGAATTGGGTGCCAAGCAAACTGTTTTTTATGCGATGGTGCCGAAAGAAATGATTCCTTTTGCGGTGGTGATTGCAACTTTGGCCACAATAATAGCTTCTCAGGCGCTCATTACCGGAGTATTTACTCTTATGAATGAGGCCATCAAATTGAAGTTGTGGACCAACCTCAAAGTGAAATATCCTTCTGAGCATCAAGGTCAGATTTATATACCGTTTATTAATTGGTTCCTGATGATCGGTTGCTTACTTGTAATTGCCATATTCAAGCGATCTAGCGAAATGGAACACTCCTATGGTTTGGCCATTACTATCAATATGGTGATGACCTCTATTTTGATGGCAACTCTGATGTTTATCCGTTACCCAAAATTGCGCATTGTATTCAGCACGATATTCTTCATCTTCATTAGTATTGAAATGATTTTCTTGCTTTCGAATATGGGTAAAATCATCTCAGGGGGTTGGTTTACTTTGGTGTTGTCAATTGGTTTCTTTTTGCTACTCTTTTTATATTTCAAAGCCAAGCAATTGCGCACAAGTATAACAGAGTACCTACCTATGAATTCTGTGATTCCAGTCTTGAATTCCGTAAGAGAAGACAAGGACATCGATTTTGAAGCCACCAACCTTGTCTTTCCAACACGATCTAACTCCGCAAATAAATTAGATTTAACGGTCTATCATTCCTTGTTCTTCAAAAAACCTCGCAAGGCAGGCACCATTTGGTTCTTGCACCTCGACATCCTCAACGAGCCGTGGGGAGTTCATTATTCTGTACACCAAATCATCGATAAACGCTGTTACTACGTGACGCTGCAGATGGGATTCAAGGAGGAACACCGCATTGAATATATGATGCGCAAGATTTACTGCAAAATGATTGAGAAGGGTGAATTGAGCGGCGAGAGTATCTTTGAAAGTGTGCGCGGCAAATTAGATCAGGTCGACTTTAAGTTCATTGTACTCAATTCTAGAGTAGCCATGGACAACCACTTGACGCCTTTCCAAAAATTGTGCGTGAAAGCGTATCGCTTTGTGAAGTCTACAGGTTTGAAGCCAGCAGAAGATTTTGGCCTTGACAAAACCAACGTAGTTGTGGATTACATTCCAATCACTGTGGCCAATCAGGTAGACCAAGAACTCATCGAAGACTTCGAAGATTACTCTCAGAAGATTTAAGAAAGTTCAAAATAGTCTAAATCCTTGCCGAATGTTTCTTTGAGTTGGCTCAAACTATAGAGCGCTAGCGAAATAAAGATGCCTCCAACTACCACTGCCGACAGTCCTTCGTTGATACCTATGCTCAACAGCAGTCCGAATAGCAATACGACAACATTGACTGAACCCCTCACAAAATTCGGGATGGTATTTGCTGCTGTAGAACGGATGTTCGTGCCAAACTGTTCTGCGGCAATAGTTACAAAAATAGCCCAGTAACCTGTTCCTGCTCCGAGCAAGAAACACAATAAGTAATATGTGCTGGCATTAATGTTATATTGATGTAAGTTGAAAAAAAACAGCGTCACCACGAACGAAAAAATCAAATAAAGCCGCACAACCTTTTTGCGACTTTTCCACCACTGACTCAAAAATCCAGCGAGTAAATCTCCTGCACTCAGCCCTAAATAACAATACATCACCGCTTTGCCGTTCGAGATATCATACACCCCAAGCCAGGGGCCAAAATTATCTGCAGAGTTCATGACCAGGAGACCAACGGTATACCAAATCGGGATTCCTATACTGATGCAGTGCAGGTATTTGATGAGGTTTTCTTTTTTGCCAAAAATCAATTTGAGCTTGCCCTTTTCGATGTGTTGGTCTTGGTTCATCTGCTTGAAAAAACCAGATTCTAGTGCCCCGACGCGCAACAAAAGTAAAACCAAGCCCATGGCGCCGCCAATCAAATACACCACCTGCCAGTTGGCCGGTTTCCAACCGCTCATCGCTTCAATGAAAGCTGCAACTGCCTGGCCTTCGGCCCCGATCAGCGATGCTGCTACCGCGCCGAGCGCACCAAACGTGACCACGATCATGGTGCCGTAGCCGCGCGTTTCTTTGGGCATGAGTTCACTGATGAGTGTAATGCCTGCCCCCAATTCACCGGCCAGGCCAATACCAGCCAATAAGCGGATCAGGACATAACTCGGTATATCGGTCACAAATGCATTGGCCACATTGGCCACAGAATAGAGCAGGATAGAGCCAAAAAGTACCTTTAAACGTCCTTTTTTATCGCCCAAGACGCCCCACAAAATACCGCCCAACAACATGCCCAGCATTTGCACATTGAAAAGAAACTTGCCTTGCGCAGCGCGTTCTACATCACTTGCGTTGGGCAAGATGTGTGCGAGGCTTTCGGCCTTGACCACCCCAAAAAGCACCAAATCATAGATGTCTACAAAATAGCCAAGTGCAGCTACGGTTATGAGAAACAGGACCTTGCGTTGATCTTTCATCAAAAGGATAATTTTAAGTTTTGAATGCCCAATAATACGTAATTTTAAAGAAAAATTAAGATGGTTCACCACATCGGTCTTCAAAGCTCTATTCTCGGCCAATACCTTTCCGAAATCAGAACCATTGGTGTTCAGACCGATCGGCTGCGTTTCAGACACAACCTCACACGCATTGCCGAGATCCTCGCTTATGAAGTTTCCAAGCAGTTGCCGAGCCAAACGCTAACGGTGCAAACGCCGCTCGCCGAGGCGCAAGTGCTGCAACCGGCAGAAAACCCGGTCTTGCTCACCATTTTGCGCGCTGGTTTGGCCATGCACGAAGGCGTTTTACGCACTTTCGACCACGCCGATAGCGCGTATATATCGGCCTACCGCAAGCACACTAGCGCTGAAGTATTTGAAATCGAAGTGGAATACATGGCTGTACCAGATCTAGACAACAAAATCTGGCTCATCTCAGACCCCATGTTAGCCACAGGTAGTTCAATGGTTGCCGTATATAAAGCGCTGCTTCGCCACGGCAAGCCCAAACAAATTCATATCCTGAGCGCCATTGCCACACCAGAAGCACTTACTTTTGTGGCGCGCAATTTTCCTGCCGATACCCAAATTTGGGTTGCGGCCATCGACAATGAACTTACAGCTCAATCTTATATCTTGCCGGGGCTTGGAGACGCCGGTGATTTAGCCTATGGCGTTAAAATATAAATTTCAACTAATTAGAAAACAATGAATTGGGTAGGTTTTTGGAGCATCTATTTTTTAGCCATGATCAAGTTCATGGTTTCTTCCTTGCCTGGCCCGGGTTTTCAAATGGCTTTTCACCACACTTGGCTGGCTTCCGTATTGGGTGCCGCTACTGCTTCAGCTATCTTCTACTTCGGCAGTGAGGTGGTCCTGCGCATTTCTCATCACAAGCGCGCCAAGAAAAGAGCCGCCGCAATCGCTGCAGGGAAGGAGCCAATCAATTACCACAAAGTTACGCGCACCAAAAAAATCATTGTGCAAATCAAAAGGCGCTTTGGGTTTTATGGCATCACACTCTTTGCACCTTTATTGTTTTCTGTACCCATTGGCAGTTTTGTGGCCGCCAAATTTTACGGAAAACAATCCACAACCTTTTTGTTTGTAATCATTGGCCTTGCGCTCAATGGCCTACTGCTCACCACCATCGCTTATGCCATTTACTGAGCACCACCTTTTCTTTGATCTCGACCGAACGCTCTGGGACTTCGATAAAAACTCAGAAATCGCACTGCGCTCCCTTTTTGAAACCGAAGAATTAGCAGCTAAAATTGGTGGTTTTGAGCAGTTTCACAAGCAATACGTTTATCAGAATGCGCATCTCTGGAAACTCTATGGCAAAGGCATCATCAAAAAAGATGAGCTGCGCTTTGAGCGTTTTCGGGTCACGCTCAAGCATTTCAAACTACAAGACGTAGCATTGGTGAGGCGGCTGTCCGATGCCTACGTGGCCATTTCACCCTTGCAAACGGCTCTTTTTCCAAAGGCCATCGAAACACTCGAGGCACTGCAGCAAATGGGTTACAAGTTGCACATCATTACCAACGGTTTTCAAGAAGTGCAATTTGTAAAACTTGAAAATTGCGGCATGCGTGCCTTTTTTGATGTGGTGGTTTGCTCAGAATTTGTAGGCAAAAATAAGCCAGACCCCGCCATTTTTAAGTATGCGCTCAACCAGGCTGGGGCCAAAGCAGAAAAATCAGTCATGATTGGCGATGACTATCATGTAGATGTTGCGGGTGCTTTGCGCGCAGGCATGCAAGCCGTTTGGTTTGACCCTACAGCTAAAAATACTTACAACTACGAAAATTGTATTGCCGAACTCGGCGTATTGCCCGAGCTCTTACCGGGTTTGTTATTAACCCACTAACTCCTGACGAATTTTCTCGTAGAGCACCATTCCGGTGGCCACACCCACATTTAAAGAAGAAATAGCTCCTTTCATCGGGATTTTACAGCTGATATCCGCCAAATTGATGAGGTCTTGGGTAATGCCAGACTCTTCAGAACCCATAATGATGGCTACGCTGCCGCGTAGGTTGGTTTCTTGAAGCGGTACAAGTGCTTTTTCGGTACAGGCTACAATGCGCAAGCCAGATTGCTGCAAATAAAACAACGATTGTTTGAGTTGTTCAGTCTTACAAATTGGAATGCGGTTGAGGGCGCCAGCAGAGGCTTTCATGGCATCTGAGGTGGCCAAAGCAGAACCTTTGCTCGGAATGAGTACGGCATCTATGCCCATGCACTCCGCGCTTCTGATGATGGCACCGAAGTTGCGTACATCGGTAATGCGGTCAAGGACCAATACGCTTGGCTTTTTGCCTTCTTCAAGCCATTGGTCAATGAGAGGTTCAATTTCTTGGTAAGCGATTGGCGGAACCATGGCAATGACGCCTTGGTGGTTACCTTCTGTGAGTGAATCGAGTTTTTGATTGGGAACATACTGCAAGAAGTAATTCTTACCTGCAAGCGCAGCTCTTAATTCCTCAAAAAGCGTCTTGTTAATTCCTTTTTGGATCAATATTTTGTTGAGTTCACGGCCTGCGTGAATGGCTTCAAGTACGGAGTGCACACCGAAAATGATGTCGGTGCGTTCTTTGCGCTGATAGCTGCGCTCTTTTCTTTGTTTTTCTTCCATTAGTGGATATTAAGTTCGAGGCTTACGTTGCCCTCGAGGGTGCGCGCCACTGGACAAGCTTTGCCAGCTGCGATAACTTTCTTTTTGGTGAGTTCGTCCCAGTCGTTGCCACTGAGGTCGAGGTCGAGTATGATTTTGGAGATGCGGCGTGGATCAGTACCCATATGCTTTTCGATGGTGGCTTCGGCCGCTACGAAAGGAATTTGATGGGTTTGACAATAAATGCCCATGATGGTCATGACACAAGAGGCCAATGACGTGGCTACTAAGTCAGTAGGAGAAAACGCCTCTGCTTTGCCGTGGTTATCTAGGGGCGCATCGGTAATGATTTTGGTGCCAGAACCTATGTGCGTACACTCGGTGCGGAGTTCTCCTAAATAACGAACACTTGCAGTTTTCATGGGGCAAAGTTAATACTTCACCTCGACAAATCCGTGTTTCTCGATAGGTATTCCGCCTTCGTATAGCGCTTTGATGACATAAAAGTAAGTTCCTTCCTCTACTTTATCGCCGCCGCTTGTTTGGCCGTTCCAAGAGCCGGCGGGGTCTGTGTAGCTGTAAATGGTATTACCCCAACGGTTTAGTATGGTGCATTCAAACTCAGAAATTCCGCTGTATTGAACAAAGAAGGTGTTGTTGCCATTTGTAGAAGACAACACAATGACGTTAGGCGCAATGATATCGCAAGGTTTGAAGCCAATTGTTGCCGTATCTGAGTAGGAATAACACGCATTACTTATGGTGTAGATGTAGTTGCCAACAGCACTGATCTCGCGCGGATCTGCTGTGGATCCATCCGACCAAGCGCCAAGTGTTAGAGGAGTATAGTTACTTTGAGCTGTCCATTCAGTGAGGGTACTGTCTTTGGGTACGTTTAAAGTAAATGGGTCAATCGAAAAACTCGAGCCTTGGCAAATATTGGTGTCGAGGAGCTGTACGTAGACATAAGGAGGAAATTCAATAAATTCAGTGAGCGTGACGCCACAAGCGTTGTCCGTGAAGCTAATTGGGAACACTCCTGCGTAGTTGCAAATGATGAGTGGGTTTTCTGAAGTAGGGTTGGAGAAGGTAATAGAGGTATCTGGGCAAGACCAAACACCGCCTAGTGCAGAAAGTGTCCCTTGAATTTGCTCGAGGTAGTTACAACCTATACTATCTATATTGATGTATGGTTGTGCATAAAGTTCAAGTGTTGTGGAGGTAGTATGGCTGCAAACTTCATCGGTGTAGGTGAGTGTAAAGATGCCGGATTCAGACGCGTTTATGGTGGGATTGAGTGCTGTTGTGCCAGGTGTGAAAGTTAAGCTGGCGTTTGGATTATTACTTGTGTAGGTCCATGCACCGCCTAGAATATCACTGACCGTACCACCGACTTGAAAATTGAGTTGACAAAGCGCCGTATCACTAAAAATACTTGGATTTATGGGTAGTATGATGTTCGTGCTGTGTGTTTGCTGACAAACGTTGTCGGTGAAAGAAACCGTATAATTACCCGGTGTAAGGATAGAAATCAAAGGGTTAAGAGAGGTGTTCGAACTAAACGTCACGTTTGGAGAGGATGCTGTCCATGTTCCGCCCGGTGAATTGGTCCCGATTACTTGAAAGGTATTCTGACAGATGGTGGTGTCATCAAAAATTGAAGAGGCCCCTGTTCCGAAGACAGTAAATGTAGTGTCGGTACTACACAAACTAGCGGAGTCAAGTAGGTTGATGGTATAAGTGCCGGCTACCAAAACATTGTTGTATTGTGCGTTGAGTATGGGATCTGATAAGCCCCAACTTACCGTAGCGTAGGCCGGAGCATTAGGAATGGTTAAGGTAACGGCAGTGTCAGGCGGGCAGAAGGCAAGTGGCCCCTGCAGGTTGATGGGCATTGGTGTGATGACATCGAAAGTGTCTGAAATGTGTTTGTAGCAGCCATTTTTACTCACGGTTACGCCATAAATTTGGTCCGTAGTTACGCCGCTTGTAGGCAGAACAGTAAAGTTGTCCCAGAGGTAGCTATCGTAAGGCCCATTGGATACGCTCAAATCAATAGAACCGCAAGAATTAGCGGTGATGAGCATTGCTGAATCTAAGTTATTGACAATGCTGTCGATTACAACCACAAATGTTAGTGCTGTAACGCCTGGAGCTGGGAGGTTGTTGTCGGTAGCTGTTACGGTGATGTTGTAGGTGCCCATGGTGGCTATTGAACCTACAGCACGCAATATGATATTGGCAGTGTTACCCGGTGTGTTCGAAATTTGTTGTAGGGTGTTGAGACCACCGTTGGAGTAGGTGATGGAAGTACTTTGATTCGCTTCTGGCGATAAAAAGTTGATACTGAAATCGGCGGAATCGCCAAGTGCACAAATTTTAAAGGTATCGCAAGAGGCAATGCCTTCGGGGATAGGCGGAATGTTACCGCCGTTAGAGGCGTCAAAGGCAAAACTTTTGTAGTCGAGCCAAGAGATGCCATCTGGATTACCCAGAGCGCCGTCGAAGTCGGTGCCCGCGTGGTCAAAGCGGGAAATTAAGAAGTAGGCTAAGCCGTCGCCTTTGTTGGCACCACATGTAGCTGGAACGCCTCCAAAGCCGTTGACGCCCTGTGAGGCATCGCCGGTGGTCCAGTCCATGTTTTGGTAGCAAAACGCGACGTTGCCGCCGTCGATTACCGGGTCGGAGCCATTGGTGATGATGAGCTGAAAAGTATTGAGTTTGTCGCCATGCATACTATAATAACCGACATTCACCCAATTTACGTAAACAGCTGTTGGGGTAATTTTGTAAAGCACTTGACCGTTGCCGTTGCGGGTATCGACATCGGCCCAGAATGGTGCCACAATAGCATTACCAGTCGAAGGAAAGGCTGTGGCTGAAAATGTAGATAAGGCCCCCGTAAAAGTAAGGTTGCCATTATTATTGATATATAGTGAGTTGTAGGCCTGACCGTAAAGGTTAAAGGTGAATGGAATTGGAATGAGGCCAGTAGAACCGTCGTCGTTGGGCTGCATGGCAAGTGTGTAGGAAGAGTCTGGTGCGATGTAGCAGTCACAGGCATTGGCTTTGTTGTAGCTCGCGGGCTTGACCCCTGCCACAGGCATTTGGATGCTTGAATTTGCTTGCGTTTGAACGGTACCGAGTTGCCCTGAGGCTTTGAGCTGCTGATACAATGGAGAGTCGGTAAGGACCTGTGCTTTAATGCTTGTGAAAAGAAGGACAGGAATTGCGATTAGTAGGTATTTAAACATAATATATGGACTTTGGCCTAAATGAGAGAGACGCTATTTTTGGGTTTGAGGTTGCACGAATTTAGTGTATTTTTAGCGAAAATTTAAATTATGAAGTTTTTGTTTGCGCTCACGCTTTTTACTGCCTCATTGGCCTTTGCCCAAAAGAAAACCCCAACACCTATTGAAAAGCCGCCTTATGACGCGGGTACGGTAGGTGCTTTGTCTTTTAGAATGGTAGGTCCGGCACTGACCTCAGGGCGTGTAATTGATATTGCGGTGCACCCCGCTAATAAAGATACATGGTATGTTGCTGCTGCAGCAGGGGGCGTTTGGCTTACCGTAAATCACGGCATTACTTTTGAACCCATTTTTGACAACTACGGATCGTATTCAATTGGTTGTTTGGCCATTGCGCCTAGCAATCCAAATACAGTTTGGGTGGGCTCTGGTGAGAACAACAACCAACGTTCAGTTTCTTATGGCGACGGCATCTATAAATCTGTAGATGGCGGAAAGTCTTTTACCAATATGGGCCTCAAAAACACCGAGCACATCGGCAAAATTGTGGTGCATCCGACCAATGAAAACATCATTTGGGTGGCCGCTTACGGTCCACTTTGGAGCAGCGGCGGCGAGCGCGGTATTTACAAAACGACAGATGGCGGCGTTACTTGGACGCGCACGCTTTTTGTTTCTGAACACACCGGGATTTCCGAAATTGCCATTGATCCGAACAATCCAGACATCTTGTATGCAGCTGCGCACCAACGCCGCCGCCATGAATACACCTACATTGGTGGTGGGCCCGAATCGGGCCTTTATAAATCAACAGATGGCGGAGCAACATGGAAAGAAATCAATAGTGGCTTGCCTAAAGGCGATATGGGCCGCGTTGGCTTGGCGGTTTCGCCTGCCGATGCCAATGTAGTTTATGCAATCGTTGAGGCACGCTACAACAAAGGCGGCGTGTTCCGCTCGAACAATAAAGGCGAAACATGGTCCAAACAAGGATCTTTCTCCACGAGCGGCAACTACTACCAAGAAATCATCTGCGACCCCAAAGACGTCGACAAAGTATTTGCCATGGACACCTACATGCACCACAGCACCGACGGTGGCAAAAACTTCGAGCCAACCGGCGAAAAAAACAAGCACGTAGACAACCATTGTATCTGGATAGACCCTTCCAATACCAATCACTGGCTAGTTGGCTGCGACGGCGGGCTTTACGAAACCTACACACATGCCAAAGAATGGAGTTTTTATGGCAATTTGCCGATCATTCAGTTTTACAAAGTTACTACAGACAATGCAGTTCCATTCTACAATATCTATGGCGGTACCCAAGACAACAACTCAATGGGTGGCCCTGCAGCTACCAATAATGTAGCGGGCATCCTCAATTCTGATTGGTTCATTACCAACGGCGGTGATGGCTTTGAATCTGCTACCGATTGGTCCAATCCGAACATTACTTATGCCCAAGCGCAGTATGGCTGGCTTGTTCGCTACGACCGCGCTTCTGGCGAGAAAGTGCCTATTCAGCCCATGCCCGCGCTTGGCGAGCCTGGTTACCGTTGGAACTGGGATGCACCTCTAATTGTGTCTAAACACGACGCCAGTACGCTTTACTTTGCGGCCAACAAACTCTTCAAAACCACCAATAAAGGCGACGACTGGCAAACCATAAGCCCCGACCTCACCCAGCAAATAGACCGCAACGAAATCGAAGTCATGGGCCAAGTCTGGACCATCGATGCCGTCATGAAAAACGCCTCCACAACTGTCTATGGCAATATTGTGGCCCTCGATGAATCGCCGAAGAAGAAAGGATTATTGTATGTTGGTACCGACGACGGTTTGGTACAAGTTTCAGAAAACGACGGTCAAACCTGGACCAAATACCTCAATTTCCCAGGTGTTCCTTTGAATACAAGAGTCAATATGCTCACCGCATCCGTTCACCAAGAAAATGTAGTGTATGCATGTTTCAACGCGCAGCGTCAAGGCGATTTCAAGCCGTATTTATTGAAGTCCAACGACAAAGGCAAAACTTGGGTTAATATTGCCGGAAACCTACCTGTTCGGGGCACCGTTTATTGCCTCAAGCAAGACCCTGTCGTAGAAAACCTCTTGTTTGTAGGAACCGAATTTGGCGCTTATTTCTCGACAGATGGCGGCAGCAACTGGACCAAACTCGCAGGCTTGCCTACCATTGCCGTTTATGACCTCGACATCCAAGAGCGCGAGGTAGATTTAGTGGCAGCAACTTTTGGCCGCGGCTTTTATGTCCTAGACAACTTTACACCTTTGCGCACGCTTTCCAAAGAAAATTTAAGTCAAAAAGCGCATCTCTTCCCTGTCAAAGATGCTTTGCTCTATATTCAAGCAGATCCAATGGGCTTGGAGGGAACAGGCTTTCAAGGTCACAACATGTGGGCGGCCCAAAACCCAAGCTTTGGCGCCACTTTTACGCTCCACATCAAAGACGTGCCAAGTACTTTAGTGAGCACGCGTCAGCAAAAAGAAAAGGAACTCGAAAAAGAGAAAAAAGATGTGAGTTATCCGAGTTTTGAAACGCTCAGAGCAGAGGCACTCGACGAAGCGGCCAAACTCATTTGGATCATCTCCGATGCACAAGGTACCGAAATCAGACGCCTCACTTCGAGCCCACAAAAGGGAATTGTTCGCCAGCAATGGGACCTCCGCAAAGCAACCACCAATCCGGTTGGCGGCTGGGGCAGAGGGGCTCTAGTGGTGCCGGGAACTTACCAACTCAAAGTGGTCATGCTACACAATGGGCAAACCGAAGAACTTGTGGCCAATACCACTTTCGTGGTCAAAGGACTCAACAACCAAACGCTTTTGGCAAAAGATCAAACCGAACTCAATGCCTTTAGAGCAGAAGTTGCTGAACTCAACCGCCAAGTGAGCGGTGCCGAAAAGCGCTTTGAGGAGCTAAATGAAGAACTCACTATAGTAGAGCAGGCCGTACTTAATTACCCGAATACAGACCTCGAATTATTGAAAGAAATCAGGGCACTCAAAGTATTGAAAGCCGAGCTTCGCCTACAACTTTCAGGTGATGAACTGCGCACCAAACACGAGTTTGAAACAGCGCCTAGCTTCACGAGTCGTTTGGGTATGCTCGAATACCAACTTGCTGAAAACACCTCTGGTGTGAGTAAAAATCACCGTGCCAACTACGCCATGGTGGTTCAGGAATACACTACATTTAAAACCAGTCTGAAGGCTTACCAAGAACGCGTCATTGCCTTGCACAGCGCTTTGGAAAAAGCCCAAATTCCGTACACGAAGTCTAGACTCGACTGGAAGGAAGATTAGAGTAGTTGTTCGTAGCCAATGTTGTTTTTGAAGTAGCTCAATTTTCCATTTTCAATTTGAAAATTTGGATTGGGCCAGACATCATTGAGCTGCATCAAAAAGTTTGTTTGACCGTTTGCAGGTTCTAATTCGTAAAAATTGAAATGGTAGAGGGTGGCAACGCAAATGTAAACCTTGCCTGTGGCTGCATCGAATAGCGCTCTTTTTTCGCCTAAATAATAGACAAAAGGTTCCGTGATTTCGATTTGCGCTTTTGAAAGTATGGTGCCATTGGGCTCCATCACCACTACATAATTGACACGGTCGCTGATGAAAATGATGCTATCATTTTTGATATTATAATTGTATTCCTCGTAGTCTGGCTCGATATATTGTCTGGTGCCATGAATGTGCGGATCAGCATCTAATTGGTTGCTAGTACTCGTCTTGATTATTACTGGTCGCGGCTTTTCCTGTTTGGTGTTCGGTTCAGGTTGCGCTTCCATTTTCACAGGCTTGGCAATTTTGGTTGTCCGGACCAATCCCCAATGAATGCTTTCGGCATGGAATCTTCTAAACAGGGTACGTTTGTCAAAAATATTGTACTGGATTACCGCATTTTCATCAAAGCCGGCGGGTCTAAATACACCGTTTTCGATTTCATTGACGGTGCTGTCGGTATCGAATTTAGCCACTTTGGATTGCGCGATGATCAGTTTGGTATGCGCCTTATTTTGCCCACAGATGATGGTTTGATTTGCAGAGGCCGCACTCTCAAAAAGCGGATTGCCTTCAAATTTAAATACCTTGGCGATAGGAGGAGCTAGTTGCTGTGCTTTTGCTTGGAGTTGCGGTTTTTCAAATACAACATTTTTAGCCTTGATGGTTTCCCAAAGTTCTTTTGGTTGTGGTGCAGCGGCCGCTTGGAGTTCCGCAACGAGCAGTTGCATGGCATTGTTCTTTGGTTGAGCTGCACTTTGTTGTGTTGGTACATTGGCCGGCGCAAAGTTCAAAGATTGGAGCGAAGCAAAGGTTGAGTTCGTGCCTTGCGACTGAAAAAAGTTGGCAATGCTGCGGTATTGTACTTTGTGCTGGAGCAAAACAAAGGTGCTCACCATCAGCAGTACAAGACTGAGTTTACCCCACGTTTTTTTGACGAGTTTCTTTTTGTCCTGCTTTATTTGTTTCAACAATGCTTCTTGTGCAGCAGGTGTCGGCTCAAAATGGATTGAGCTGAGCTTCTGCTTGAAGAGGTCGTCGAACTGCTTCTTACTCGTTTTCATGGTCTTGAGTTTTCAGGTTTGAGATGCGTGCACGCAATGTTTTTCGAGACGTTTTCAAATGCCACTTGACGGTTTCAGTGGAGATTTCAAGTGCTTCGCTGATTTGTTTGATGCTGTAATCGTCGATGGCATAGAGGTTAAATACAATTTTTGAGGCAGGAGGGAGTTCGTTGAGTAGTTGCAGGAGCTGAGTAGGCGCTGCATTTTCTAGGTACTCTAGTTCGAAATGTTGGTCGGGGATATCCGCATTGAGTTCGGTAAATTTTAAGTTGGATTGTTTATTAGTGCGTCTAAATTCGTCTATCAATTCATTGCGTAAAATCCGCAGAATCCAGGCTTCAAAGGAGCTGTTCAGCCTGAAATGATCAATGTAGCGCAGCATTTTCATAAACGAATTGTGTACGGCTGTAAGTTGATCTTCGCGGTTGTTTTTATAACGCACGGCCACGGACATCATTAATGGGAATGAATCATTGTAGAGCTTTAATATATAGCGCTCATCTTGTTGCTGGATGCGTTGTATGTCTTCCTTGGAGAGTTTCAAATAAATTGGTTTGCGCAAAACTTGTGTACACCGATATTACGAAAAAAACGCAGAAGCAGGGGGGTATATCAAAAAAGGCCACTCATTGAGTGGCCTTTTCCTTTCAAATTTCTTTGCGTATTACTCGTCGCCGAAGCGTTCGATAACCTCTTGGGTAACGCCTGTATTGGAGAAGCCTCCGTCGTGGAAGAGGTTCTGCATGGTGACGTATTTGGTGAGGTCTGAGAACATGCTGATGCAGTAGTCTGCACAAGCTAATGCGCTGGCGTTGCCAAGTGGCGACATCTGCTCAGAGAAGTTGATAAACTCCTTAAAGCCTTTGATGCCTTGTCCTGCGGTTGTGACGGTTGGCGACTGCGAAATGGTATTGACGCGCACTTTCTTTTTGATGCCGTAGTGGTAACCAAAAGAGCGTGCAATTGACTCGAGTAAAGACTTCGCATCGGCCATGTCGTTGTAGTCAGGGAAAATGCGCTGTGCAGCGATGTAAGAAAGGGCTACTACAGAACCCCATTCGTTCATAGCGTCGTGTTTGTAAAGTGTAGCGAGTGTTTTGTGTAAAGACATCGCGGATACGTCCATGGTTTGGCCGTAGTAGTTGTAGTCGTTTTCGGTGTAGTGCTTTCCTTTGCGCACGTTTGGAGACATCCCAATTGAGTGCAGAACAAAATCAATTTTGCCACCTAAAATTTCTTGTGCTTGGGCAACGAGGTTTTCGAGGTCTTCGATTTTGGTTGCATCGGCAGCGATAACCTGGCTGCCTGTTTTGCTCGCAAGTTCGTTGATTTCACCCATGCGCATAGCGATAGGTGCGTTGGTAAGTACAAACGTGGCACCTTCTTCATGCGCGCGCTCTGCTACCTTCCAAGCGATACTTTGATTGTTCAATGCACCAAAGATGATGCCTCTTTTTCCTTTGAGTAAATGATTTGACATGTGCTTCAATTTTAAACAAAGTTAACAACTTTATTTTTCGAGGAGTCGCTTTAAATTTTTTAGTCCTTTTTCGAGGTCGTTGCCGAGCATTTCTTCCATGTTCATAACGGCCCCCATGAGGTTAAAAGGGTAGGGCATTTTGCTCGTGATTGACCATACAACTTCGGTTTGCTGTGGAGCCTTTTGGCTTGTTTGCATAAAAGAAGGGTTGGTGCTTTCAAAAGGTCTGATGAACTTGAGTTCGATGTCCATTCTACTCTGCAAGGAGTCGGCCTGCACCTTTAAGATTTTTTGCTGTCCTGCTCCAACGTTTTCGTCTTTGCTGTCCCAGGCGTGCACAAATCCTACTTGCCCATCCGTTCCCGTTTTGATAATTTTCATGTTCGGATCTGCCTTCCACCATACGCCGTATTTGGGTTGGTTTTCAAGCAGGCGAATGTATGCAAACACCACGTTTTGTGCACGTGCAATGTTGGTGGTTCTTTTGACTTCAATTTGGGTCGGAATAAATAAAGCGACAAGCAGTAAAATGCCAATAACAACTAAAAGTCCAAGTAGTATTTTTTTGAGTATGCGCATCATGATGAATAGAATTGAATTCTAAAATATAGGATTTTTAAGGAAAAAAGAAATTTTATCTCAAGTACTTGCGTTCTGCCCAAAAGGTGCCAAAAGGAAGAAATGCTGTAAGAAACAGCACCAGGCATTTGATCAAGTTCCATTTTTCTTCAAAATAGAAATATGCGATGTACAAACAATAACCAATAAATAGCACACCGTGGATCATGCCTACCCATTTGTTGGGTTCGGGCATGTTTTGGCCATATTTGAGGTACATGGTAAAGAGTAAACCTAGCCAAGAGAAACCTTCTGCGATGGCCATGATCCTGAATTGTTTGAGTGCTTTTGAAGGGGCGTTTGTCGACATGAGATTTGGATTTAGTTATTTGGATTTAGTTATTTGGATTTGCGTTTTCAATTGCTTTGATGAGGTCGCGGATGCGCGCAGCTTCTAAGAAGTCGAGTGCTTTTGCGGCACTTCCCATTGCATTTTTTAGGGTTTTTAATTCTTTGGCTCTCGCTTCAGGATTTTCAAACTTTGCCTCGTGTTGGTTCGAAACTTTCTTCTCGTTTTCCGCTTGCAAAGACTTGACCTGGCGTGTGTTTTGATCGCCATCGGCCACCGCTGTAGATTCAATGATTTTATCCTTGGATTTTTGCAGCGCAGTTGGTACTTGGTTGTGCGCTAAATTGTAGGCTTCTTGGTTGAGCCGCCTGCGCGCGGTTTCGTCGATGGTGCGCTGCATGGAATCGGTCATTTTATCGGCGTACATGAGCACTTTTCCGTTCACGTTTCGGGCAGCACGGCCAACAGTTTGCACCAAGGAGCGCTCGTTGCGCAAAAATCCTTCTTTGTCTGCGTCTAAAATTGCCACGAGCGATACCTCGGGGAGGTCTAGGCCCTCGCGCAGCAAATTGACGCCGATCAGAACATCAAAATCGCCAAGGCGCAATTGCCTGAGTATTTCGACGCGTTCAATGGTGTCGATTTCGGAGTGGATATAGCGACACGGGATACCTAGTCGGTCTAGGTATTTTTGCAGTTCCTCTGCCATTCTTTTGGTGAGGGTGGTGACGAGGATGCGTTCGTCTTTTGCCCTTCTTTCTTGGATTTGTTCGATAAGGTGATCGATCTGGTTTTTGGACGGATGCACCTCGATGAGTGGATCGAGTAGGCCAGTAGGTCGAATGAGTTGTTCTACCACCACGCCATCTGATTGCAGCATTTCGTAGTCGGCTGGTGTGGCAGAAACGTAAATAACATTGGAAAGGAAACCTTCAAATTCGTCGAACTTGAGTGGGCGATTGTCTATGGCCGCTTGTAAGCGAAAGCCGTAGTCGATGAGATTGATTTTGCGCGAGCGGTCGCCGCCGTACATGCCGCGCACTTGCGGCAGCGTGACGTGGCTTTCGTCGATGACCATCAGGAAATCTTCTGGAAAGTAGTCTAGTAGGCAGAAGGGGCGCTCGCCGGGTTGGCGGCGGTCAAAATAACGCGAGTAGTTTTCGATACCCGAACAATAACCGAGCTCGCGGATCATTTCGAGGTCATAATTGACGCGTTCTTCTAAGCGCTTGGCTTCTTCTAGTTTGCCTTCTTCTTTGAAAGCGGCGACTTGTGGAATGAGGTCGTCTTGGATTTGGGTGATGGCTTGGCGCGTGTTGTCTGGGCTTGAGACAAACAAATTGGCCGGAAAAATATCAATTTGCTCGTATTTTTCTAGTGTTTTGCCACTCTCCGGATCAATCGCCGAGATCGTTTCGATTTCGTCGCCCCAAAAACCGATGCGCAGGGCGTAGTCGGCATAGGCTAAGTAGATGTCTACGGTGTCGCCGGAAACCCGGAATTGGCCGCGCTGAAAGTCAGTGCCAGCTCGTTGGTAAAGGTTTTCAACAAGGCGAAACAAAAATTTATTTCGGACCACCGTATCGCCTTTTTGCAGGTGCAAGATGCTGTTTTTGAATTCAGTGGGGTTACCGATGCCGTAAATGCAACTCACAGACGCCACCACAATGACATCTCGGCGGCCTGAAAGCAGTGCAGAAGTGGCAGCCAAGCGCAATTTCTCGATTTCATCATTGATTTGAAGGTCCTTTTCAATGAAGGTGCCGGTAGAAGGGATGTAAGCCTCTGGTTGGTAGTAGTCGTAGTAAGAAACGAAGTATTCGACGGCGTTGTTCGGAAAAAACTGCTTGAACTCACCGTACAATTGGGCGGCGAGTGTTTTGTTGTGAGAAAGAATGAGCGTGGGGCGCTGCACCTCCTTGATGACGTTGGCTACCGTAAAGGTTTTACCGCTACCGGTTACGCCCAAAAGGGTTTGTTGATGTATGCCATTATTTAAGCCACTCACTAACTGACGGATGGCCTCAGGTTGGTCTCCGGTGGGTTGGTAGTCCGATACAAGCTCAAATAGCATGGGTTAAAATTACCAATTAATTGAGTGACATTCGCTAATTTTGTGTCATGTCAGATGGAGTATTTTTAGAGGTGAGGGCTACAATTGCTGCACCGCTAGACCAAGTTTGGGAGAAATGGACCCAAGCCGTGCATGTTGTCAATTGGAACTTTGCTCATGAATCTTGGTGTTGCCCAAGCGCCCACGTTGATTTTTGCGTTGGCGGCAGCTCCTCTTACCGCATGGAGGCCAAAGACGGCAGCATGGGCTTTGATTTAAACGCTACCTTCACGCGCATCGAAGACCACAAACAAATCCTTTCTGTTTTAGCCGACGGCCGTAATGTTGCAGTCGATTTCAGCGTCGAAGACAAGCAAACAATCCTAGTTCAGCGCTTTGAGCCCGAGCAAGAAAACCCACTCGAACTGCAACAGGGCGGTTGGCAGGCCATACTCAATCAGTTCAAAAGTTATTGCGAGTAATGCAGCCCGAAATTGCGGCACACATCGCTCGTTTCCCAAGTCATATTCAGGAAAAGTTAAATGCCCTACACGTATTCATCGAGCAAAACCTGCCCGAGCCTACACAAAAAATGGCCTACGGTATCCCGACTTTTCAGCTGAATGGAAAAAATATCATACATTACGCAGGTTATTCCAAACACATCGGTTTATATCCGGGTGCCAAAGGCATAGCTGCATTTGCTGCTGAATTTGAAGCCCGTGGCTATAAATATTCAAAAGGCGCCGTGCAGTTCCCACTGAATCAAGCATTGCCTTTTGAACTCATCATAGAGATCATTACTTATCTACTGAACCAAAGGGCATAAAAAAAGCGCCCGAAGGCGCTCGATCAATTTTTTCCAATAAAAATACTTGCTTTTTTACCTTTGACTACCTCAAGAGACTGGCTGTACAACTTTAGGAATTGAAGGACGCGTGGGGCGGGTAGTAGTGTGGTGTTTGAAGCGGATGGTGCTGGGTAAGTGTTTTTAATCATAGGCTGTTTTAAAGGTTTGCTACATTAACGCTAAAAACTGCCAAATATTATATCGCAGATAATTTCTAATTTTGTGTCATCAATCAACAACAAAAGCATACAAAAATGATCCAATCCGGAGTCGCTACAGGCGATCAAGTACAAGCCATTTTTCAGCTTGCCAAACAGAAAGGTTTTGCACTGCCTGCCGTCAATGTCACGAGCAGCAGCACGGTCAATGCTGTCATGGAAACAGCTGCCAAACTCAACGCACCTGTCATTATTCAATTCTCGAATGGTGGCGGACAATTCTTTGCTGGCAAAGGCCTGTCAAATGCCAATGAGCAAGCTGCAATCTTGGGTTCCATTGCAGGTGCGCGCCACGTACACGCCCTTGCCGAGGCCTATGGGGCTACTGTCATTTTACACACCGACCACTGCGCCAAAAAACTCCTGCCTTGGATAGACGCTTTGCTAGACGCCGGCGAGGCATTTTATGTAGAAACTGGCAAACCGTTATTCAGTTCCCACATGATTGACCTCAGTGAAGAACCATTAGCTGAGAACCTCGAAATTTGTCAAAACTATTTGCGTCGCATGGCCAAAATGGGCATGACCCTCGAGATTGAATTAGGCATCACCGGCGGCGAAGAAGACGGCGTAGACAACACCGACGTAGACAACGCTAAGTTGTACACCCAACCCGAAGAAGTGGCCGCAGCCTACGAAGCCCTTATGCAAATCTCGCCTCGCTTTACAATTGCCGCCTCTTTTGGCAATGTGCACGGCGTATATAAGCCAGGAAATGTCCAGCTAACCCCTGTTATATTAAAGAATTCACAAGCATATATCCAAGAAAAATACAATACGGAGCCCAATCCTGTTGATTTCGTATTTCATGGCGGTTCGGGTTCTAGTCTCGAAGAAATCAGAGAAGCAATTGGCTACGGCGTCGTGAAGATGAACATCGATACCGATATGCAATTTGCCTTCACCGAAGGTGTGCGCACTTACATTGAAACCAATTTGGCTTACCTTCGTACCCAAATTGGCAATCCAAATGGCGCCGATGAGCCCAATAAAAAATACTATGATCCCCGCAAATGGTTGCGCGAAGGCGAACTGACATTCGTTCAACGCCTAGAGCAATCTTTTGCCGACCTAAACAATATCAATACACTGAACTGAAATTATGGCATGGTTTAAAAGAAATAAAGAAGGCATCACTACTTCCACAAGCGACAAAATGGAAGTGCCAGAAGGTTTGTGGGTTCGCTGCTCAAATTGCAAAACACTCTACACCAGCGATGACCTCATGCGCAACAACTACGTTTGCGACCGCTGCTCGCACCACGAGCGCATCGGAGCTGCTGCTTATTTCGAGCTTATTTTCGACGAGCAAAAATATGAGGAACTCAATGCAGATTTGCAATCAGGCGACCCCTTGGGCTTTAGCGATACCAAAAAATACACTGATCGTGTTGCCGCTACGCAAAAAGCAACTGGTCTCAAAGACGCTATTCGGACTGCTAAAGGTACATTAGAAGGAATGCCTCTGGTCATTGCTGCCATGGATTTCAATTTCATTGGCGGCTCCATGGGCTCCGTGATGGGAGAGAAAATCGCCCGCGCAATTGACGTTGCCATCGCCGAAAAAGCAGCTTTTATGATCATCTCTAAATCGGGTGGCGCGCGCATGATGGAAGCCGGTTATTCACTTATGCAAATGGCTAAAGTTTCTGGAAAGTTAGGTCAGCTTTCTGAGGCACAACTTCCTTATATCTCATATCTCACTGACCCTACAACAGGTGGTGTAACCGCATCGTTTGCCATGCTTGGAGATATCAATATTGCTGAGCCGGGGGCTCTTATTGCTTTTGCAGGTCCTCGTGTCGTTAAAGAAACCATTGGTAGAGACCTTCCAGAAGGTTTCCAGACAAGTGAATTCTTACTCGAACACGGTTTCTTGGATTACATCATCGAACGCACCGAACTGCGCCAAACGCTCGGACTTTCGCTCAAATTGTTTTTCAATTAAGCATAAAATGTTTGTAATTGATTGGAAAAAAATAGGTGAGCATTTAAAATGATTGAGTAAAATCATCAGTCCATTATTGCAATAAAGGTCCAGGATCGGTAAAATTAATGTGCTTATGCGACAACTCTTCTTTTTTCTTTTTACAATTTTTGGCAGTGCTGCTTTTGCACAATTTTCTATAGATTCACTTGCGCACATCGATTACCAAGCACTTCATGGCGCTAACCTCAACGATGTATGGGGTTATACCGATGAGCTCGGTAATGAATTTGCAATTGTGGGCACTTCCAAAGGTACTTCAATCGTGGATATCACGAATGGGGCTCAACCGCAAGAAGTTTTTTGGTTTCCGGGTTCTGAATCTATCTGGCGCGACCCGTGTGTTTACGGCGACTACGCTTACGTTACCACAGAAGCCGAAGATGGCTTGCTCATAATTGACCTCAGTCCATTGCCACAATCTGTGAATCTCAGCACGGCAATTTACACAGGGCCAGCCGCCAATCCATGGCAAAGTGCGCACACTTGTTTCACTTCGCAGAGCGGCTACGCTTATATTTTTGGCGCCAACCGAGGCAACGGCGGGGTCATTATCCTCGATATCCATACCAATCCGATGCAGCCTATAGAAGTTGGAGTATTTGATATGTCTTATGTCCATGATGGTTTTGAGCGCAACGATACGCTTTATACTGCTCATATTTACGATGGTTATTTCAGCATCTTAGATGTCTCTGATCATGCAAGCCCAGTGCTGTTGGCAACGCATCCAACGCCCAATTTATTTACCCACAATATTTGGCCTAGTGCAGACGGCAGTGTGGTGTTCACCACAGACGAAATATCAGGTGCATATGTGGCAGCCTACGACATCTCTAATTTGCAGCAAATCCAAGAAATCGACCGCGTGCAAAATACCCAAGGCACCGCTGTTATTCCACACAACGTGCATGTCAAAGGAAACTACTTGATCACGAGTTATTATAGCGATGGCATTGTGGTCCACGACGCCCATGATCCGCAAAACCTAATCAAGCTCGGTAGTTATGATACCTATCCAGGACAAACACCTGGTTATGATGGCTGTTGGGGCGTTTATCCTTTTTTTGCTTCTAACAAAGCAGTTGCCGCAGATATCACACAAGGCCTGTTTGTCTTGCAAATCAATTATGCGCCGGCCGCAAGTCTTAAAGGTGTTGTCAAAGACCTCACCACAGGTCAAGTGCTCGAACAAGTAAACGTCGAACTGATCGGGGCAGCCATGATTGAAAAGACCAATACGCAGGGTATTTACAAAACCGGGATGCCAAATAGCGGAACCTACATTGTAAACGTCAACAAACCTGGGTATTATCCCCAAACGGTACAGGTCAGTCTAACGCAAGGTCTCACCACCAACTTCAATTTCAATTTATTGCCCATCCCGCCGTTTAATTTCCAAATTACCGTACTAGAGGAGGGAAGTAACTTGACTATTTCCAATGCGCAAATTAGGCTTGCTCATCCGCAATTGTTACACGAAGGTCAGACCAATGGCTTGGGTCAAGAAGATTTCACGCTTTTCTACCAAGATTCCTATGATTGTGTGGTTGGCAAATGGGGTTATCAAACCGCATGTCTGACGCTATTTATCGATGCGGCAACCGCAACGGGCACTATTTATTTGAAAAAAGGCTTCTACGACGATTTCTCCTTTAATTTTGGCTGGTCTGTTGTTGGCGATGCCGAAACGGGACTCTGGGAACGCGCCAACCCGAACCCGACTACAAATACGGTTTTCGGCGACGACAGCAACCTAGACTGTGGCACAATGGCCATGGTTACCGGCAATGGCACCACGCCCAATCCGGATCAGAACGATGTAGACAAAGGATTTACAACCCTGATTTCACCCGTTTTTGCACTCACAGACTTGACCAATCCCCATTTGAATTATGCGCGTTCTTTTTATTGTTATCACGGTCCTGGCAATTTTGACGACACCCTGCTTGTGATCTTAAGTAACGGTTTGGATCAGGTTGTGTTGGAAGAAATCGTCGGGCCGCAAGGGCAGGCGATGGCATGGGAATACAAGAGCTTTGCACTCAACGGTCTTCTTCCTTTTACCAACTCCATGCAATTGTTTGTGCGCACAGCAGATTACCCCTCCAACCCAAATATTACGGAAGCCGCATTTGATCACTTCAGCATCAGTAATGCGCCTATTCTGTCCGACAATCAAATAGAAAATGACCCCATTTTATTGTTTCCCAATCCGGGTCAGGATGAACTGACAATCGGAGCGGTTAACGCGCCAACTACCGTTCAGTTTTTTCAGTTGGATGGCAAGTTGTGTTTAACAGCTTTGCTAGGAACTTCCCCTACAAAAATTGATACCCACGCCTTGCCAAATGGCGCATATATAGTCGAAATAGCAGGCCAACGCTTATCATGGATCAAATTGGGCCAATAAAAAATGTATCTTTGATACTCAGATTAAGATCATGCAACTTTCAATCGTTATACCACTTTTCAACGAAGCTGAATCACTTCCAGAACTACACGACTGGTTAGTGCGCGTGCTTGAAACCAATCGTTTGAGTTACGAAATCCTCTTTATTGACGACGGTAGCAAAGACGCCTCTTGGCAAACCATCGTTGGGCTTCGCGACAAAAATCAGGCTGTAAAGGGCTTGCGATTTCAGCGCAATTACGGCAAATCAGCCGCATTACAAGTAGGTTTCGAAGCCGCAAAAGGCGATGTCGTTATTACTATGGATGCCGATTTACAAGATTCTCCCGACGAAATCCCGGAACTCTATCGCATGATTACCGAAGACGACCTAGACGTTGTGTCGGGTTGGAAAAAAGTGCGCCACGACCCGCTTTCCAAGACCATTCCAACCAAATTATACAATTGGGCTGCGCGTCGGATCACCGGAATATATCTCCACGATTTCAATTGTGGACTCAAAGCATATAAAGTAGAAGTCGTCAAGAGCATTGAGCTATACGGCGACATGCACCGCTATATTCCTGCACTTGCCAAATATGCTGGTTTTCAAAAAATCGGTGAAAAAATTGTCGAGCACCGCGCCAGACAATACGGCGTCACAAAATTTGGGCTCAATCGCTTTTTAAATGGCCCACTCGACCTCATGACGGTGGCTTTTATGGGTAAGTTCGCCAAAAAACCCATGCATTTCTTTGGTGCAATCGGCGTCTTCATGTTTTTGCTCGGTTTTGGCTTATTTGCTTATATGGGCATTGACAAACTCCTGATCCACCCAATTGCAGAGCGTTTGTCAACGCGGTCAGATTTTTACGTTGCACTAGTCGTTATGATTATCGGTGTTCAGTTTTTTACAGCAGGTTTTATAGCCGAACTCATTGGTCGCAACTCCAGTACACGCAATCACTATCTCATTTCGAGTCGTTTAGGTGAATGACAGCCTTTCCGAAAATAGGCCCGGGCTGGACCCTCTTTTTAGACCGAGATGGCGTCATCAACGAACGCATTTTTAACAATTATATCCTCGATTGGTCCGACTTCACGTTTACCGAAGGCCTTCTTGCCAATGCTGCCCAAATTGGCGCCGCCTTTGAACATATTATTGTCGTGACCAATCAACAATGCATTGCAAAAGGATTATTGAATGAGCAAGCTTTAGACGCCATTCATCAAAATATGTGTGCCGCCTTACAAAATGCAGGTTTGCACATCGATACCGTGTTGGCCGCTACCGAATTTAAAAATGGCCAAGCACAGCGCCGAAAACCCAACACCAAAATGGCTTTTGAAGCGCAGGCAGCTTTTCCGAACATTGATTTTCAAAAATCAATCATGGTAGGCGACACCAATACAGACATTTTATTTGGCAAGAAACTTGGAATGTACACGGTTTTGGTAACTTCCATTGAAAAGGTGAAAGAAATACCCGATCTAAAAATTGCACATTTATCAGAGCTCAGTCGTTATTTATGAAAATAGTTAGCCTCATTTTTCTTTTCATTTGCTGCTCGCATGCCTTTGCGCAGTTGAATCAGACCGATGCAAAAGGTCGCAAACAAGGACCCTGGCAGAAAACCTATCCAGGCACTTCCGTTTTGCAATACAAGGGCACTTTTCTCAATGACAAGCCTGTAGGGACGTTTATTTACAATTTTGAAAGCGGTCAAAAAAAAGCTGAGTTGTTGCATGGCTTGCCCGGTGGTTGCACTTCGGTTTTACTTTTTTACGAAAACGGACAACTCTTAGCCGACGGTTTTTACAAAGGCGAAAAGAAAGACTCTTTGTGGTACAACTACAGCCAAAATGGTGAACTAATTAGCGCCGTGAATTACCAATTAGATGTGCTGCACGGCAAAAGTGTTTTCTACTTTTCAGAAGGACAACTGCTCGAACAAAAACTTCAAATCCAAAAGGTGGTCTATTACACCAATGGTAAACTCAATGGTGCTTATCAAGAAAACTTCTACAATGGCAAGGCCAAGCTGAAAGGCACTTATCAAGATGGCATGAGGATGGGTCTGTGGACAGAATTCTACAACACAGGCGAGGTCCTTTCTAAAGTGAATTACCTCAATGACCTTCCACATGGCTGGACCACCATCTACGACAAATTGGGCAACATCAAAAAGCGCGTAATGTATCGCGATGGCTACGAACTCACCGAAAAAGAACTCAAGGCCTTTTTAGAGCGCTGTAAGGCTAAAAACCTCGATCCAAATCAATGAGTTCGCAACAACAGAAGTGGCTTTTCTTTTCGGCCTTGCCGCCCTTTCGAGGCGGGATTTCAAAATTCAGTATGCACACGCTAAACGCTATAACCAAAAGCAAAAACGTAATCGCTTATACCTTCAAAAAGCAGTATCCAGACTTTCTTTTTCCGGGTAGCTCACAGTTTGAAGAAGGCTTGGATGGTTCAGATAAACAGCAGTTTAAGCGCATTGTTTCTACTTTCAATCCTTTCACTTATCTTAGTTCAGCACTGCTTATTAAGCGCTCTAAACCCACCGTTTTTGTAACGAGTTACTGGATGTCTTTTATGGCACCTATGATGGTTTTTTGGACTTATTTTTTACCCCGAAAAACAAAAAAGATAGCCATCATACACAACCTCAATCCGCATGAAAAACGCTTTTTTGATCGCTCATTCAATCGTCGCTTTTTAAACGCTTACGATGCTTTTGTTGTGCTTTCTGCCGCTGTAAAAAACGAAGTGCTCGAACTGAAGCCCGATGCAAAGATTGCGCTTCTTGCTCATCCTCCTTATGAAGGTGAGGCCCATGCAATTGACACCCGCGCAGCGCGTCTGCACCTAGACCTTGATCCGGATAAAAAAACATTGTTATTCTTCGGACTCATTCGGCCATATAAAGGGCTTTCTGAACTGATTGCTGCTTTCGGCCTTTTAGACAATTCTTATCAATTACTCATCGCTGGAGAAGTTTATGGCGATGCCCAAATTTACCAACAGGCGCTGCAAGAATTGCCTTACCCAAATTGGAAATTTGTCAATCGCTATCTTCCCGATGCTGAGGTGGATACCTATTTTGCAGCAGCAGATTTAGTTGTGCTTCCTTACTTAAATGCGACACAATCGGGTATTCGTGCGATGGCACTAAGTCAGAAGCGTGCTATTTTATGTACAAATGTTGGTGGATTGGCCGAAGGACTAGAAGCGAATGGCCATGGATTTGAACTTCCTACAATTGCTCCCCAAGAATTTTCAAATCGCGTGCAAAGTCTTTTTAATCAGGGAGATGTCGAAGTGTGTAATGAGCGCCTTGCGGCAATAAATTTGGATCTTGAAGAGGCTTGGCATTCATTTGCGGAAGGCATAATTGCATTAGCTGAAGAAGCATAGATTTTTTATTTGAATTTAAAGATTCAAAATCCTATATTTGCAACCTTAATTCAAATTCAAATATTCAAGAAATGCGTTTAAAAGGATTTTTTTGGTTCTTGTCCATTCTTCTTACCGCGGTTTGCGTTTACCAGCTCTCCTTCACGTGGGTAGCGAGCAACGTTGAAAACAAAGCGGCTAAAGAAGCAGATCTTAAAGTGAAAATGCTTCGCGACGAAGCCAAGAACAACGGTGGTATTGCCGTACTCCCAAACAGTACAGAAGTCAATTTCAATGATCCAGAAGCGGTAGAGCTTGCCCGTGCAGCTTTTATCAATGAAATCCTTCGCGACAAAGGTGAAAAGCCAGTTTATCCAGTCTTGGGTTCCACTTTTGGTCAAGTGAAGAAAATGTCACTTGCCTTTGGTCTTGACCTCGTTGGTGGTATGAGCGTAACGGTAGAAATTTCTTACCCTGACCTCATTCGCGGTCATGTCAAAAGCGTAACTGATCCCAAATTCACGAAGCCGTTCAACCGTGCTGTTGCTACCTACAACACCAAAGGTGGCGATTTCATTGCTACGTTTATTTCAGCTTACAAAAAAGCGAACGGCTCTTTGCCTTTGAGCTACGTCATCAAAGGGGAGTCTATCGGTATCAAAACCTCTGACGCCGAAGTAGAAAACTACCTCCGCGATCTCGTTGCCTCTTCCATGAAAGGCATCGAAGACATCATCGGTCGCCGTATCAATCAATTTGGTGTTGCGCAACCGAACATCCAACGCGACCTCGCCACCAACCGCCTCTACATTGAGCTACCTGGTGTGCAAGACGAAGAAACCGTTTCTCGCAAAATTCGCTCTACGGCCAACCTAGAGTTCTACGAAACCTACATGCCGGACCAACTTCAAATGCAATGGCAAGAAGCGTCTCGTTTGAGCAAACAAAACGAAGTGGTGATCGACGAGCTCGCCTTAGAAGCAGACACTACCTCAGATACCACAGCGGTTCAAAACGACACCGTTAAGCCTGAAGTTGCTGCTCAAACTACCATCGCTAATGCAGCCAAAAAAGGCCTAGCTGAGTTGGTTGTTCCTGTAGGTGGTTACGCCATGGGTTACGTGAACGCAAACGAAAAAGCAACTGTAGATGCGATCTTGCGTCGCAAAGACGTTCAAAACGCCTTCCCGCAAGACCTCAAATTCATGTGGTCTGCGAAGCCAGAAAGCGTTGACAACAAAACAAAGAAAACGGCTTACTTCCTTTATGCTTGTCGCATTCCTGATACAGGTAAGGCGCGCGTTCGCGGAGAGCACGTCAACAATGCCAAAGTAGACTACGACCAAACCGACGGATCTATCATCGTAAGTCTTTCCATGACAGACGAAGGTGCAGACGAATGGGGTCGCATGACTACCGAAAACAAAGACCGCATTATTGCCATTTCAATGGATAGCGTTGTGTATAGCGCACCGCGCGTTATCAACGCCATTACCAACGGCAACACGCAAATCTCGGGCAGCTTTACTTTTCAAGAAGCAGAAGACCTCGCCGGCTTACTCAATGGTGGTGCGCTTCCGGTTCCTTGTGTCATCAAAGACTTACAAAAAGTAGGACCAACAATTGGTGCTGAAAACTCACAAGCTGGTCTCATCTCTTTTGGTGTGGCGTTTATCGCGGTCTTGCTTTACATGATGTTCTACTACGGTAAAGCGGGTCAAGCAGCCAATATCGCACTTATCGTCAACGTTGTGTTCATCTTCGGATCTCTTGCTTCTTTTGGAGCGGTACTAACCCTTGCTGGTATTGCTGGTATCGTTCTTACAATTGGTACGGCAGTAGATGCCAACATCCTCATCTTTGAGCGCGTGCGCGAAGAACAAGCCATGGGCGCCGATACCGAAACCGCTATTAACACCGGTTTCCGCAAAGCATTGCCGTCCATCATCGACGCAAACGTAACTCACTTACTTGTTGCCATCATTCTTAAGATCTTCGGTACAGGTGAAATCGAATCTTTTGCCACGACACTGATCATCGGTATTTTTACTTCTATGTTCTCTGCAATGGTTATTGCCGAGCTCGCCATCCACACTTGGTTGTCAAAAGGCAAAAATGTCGGATTCAATACCAAGTATTCAAAGGGTCTCTTCCAAAACTTCAACTTCGATTGGATGGGCAAAAGAAAATACTTCTACGTATTCTCTATCGCGGTGACTATCGCGGGTATCATTTCATTGAGCACACGCGGCTTAAAGCAAAGTGTTGAGTTTACAGGTGGCCGTACATTTGCGGTTAAATTTGAAAAGAAGGCAGATATCGAAACCATTCGCAAACAACTCACAAAAGTATTTGTAGAAAATGGTGAGCCTGCTTCTTTGGACCTCAAAACTAAATCTAACGACTTTAACGTAGAAATCGTGACTAACTATTTGCTCAATAACGACGGTGCTACAGACCAAGTTAATAAGCAACTCAAAAACGGTTTAGATGCTTGCAAAGACAAAATGGGTAGCTATAATGTGCTCGAGTCTCGTGCTATTTCTGCTTCTATCTCATCTGAGCTCTGGACTTCATCTACCATCGCGATCACCCTTGCTTTGTTGGCTATTTTTGCTTACATCCTTATCCGTTTTGGCCATTGGCAGTACTCTTTGGGTGCAATCGTTGGTTTGGCGCACGATGCCTTCTTCGTTATTTCTATCTTCTCCTTGCTTCACGGTTACTTGCCATTCACACTTGATGTCAATCAAGCGTTTATTGCAGCTATCCTTACAGTCATTGGTTACTCTATGAACGACACCGTCATTGTATTTGACCGTATCCGTGAGAACCTTCGTAAAAGCAAACCAGAAGACAACCACGGCGACATCATCAACAGCTCTCTAAACAGAACGCTATCAAGAACTTTCAATACCTCAATGATCCTATTCGTTGTTGTCTTGATCATGTTTATCTTTGGTGGCACGGCTATCAAAGGATTCTTGTTCGCCTTACTTGTAGGGGTCTTGATCGGTACCTACTCTTCATTATGTGTAGCTACGCCTATCTTATTAGACTTCTCTAAGCGTTTGCGCGCCTAAGCCTTCAAAATAAATTTTGTTAAAAGTCGCTTCTAGGAGCGGCTTTTTTTGTTTGTTTTACGTCTAGAATGCGTTAGTCATATTTTACGCGCTTATGAAAAATAGAATTTACCTCTCACTTGTTTTGATAACTGTTGTTGGGCTTGGTATTTACTGGACGATCATCCCCAATCATAAAGTCCCTAATCCTTACCACCGACTGATCACTGATCATTCAAAACTGACTCATCTGGATTCTAGAGAGCCACTCCCATCTCAAATACCGAGCTTAAAAATCAAAGGGGAAGAAAAAGAGCAGCTTCAAATCAATTCATTGAACATCACCTCCTATCTAGAAAATGGTTTTTCGCGCACCCGCTATGAACTTGTTTTTTACAATCAATTCGAGCGAGAACTCGAGGCAGAATTTGAATTTCCTGTTCAAGACAACCAGACAATAACCTCTTTTCAGTTAGAGATCAATGGCGAAATGCGTCCGGCTGTAGCCGTAGAAAAGCAGCAAGCGCGTATTGCTTATGAGGCCACAGTAAGAAAGGGTATTGATCCTGGCTTGATCGAAAAAGTAGCTGGCAACCTTTTTAAAATGAGGGTTTATCCTTTGTTTGCAAAAACAACAAAGCGCATTTCATTTGAAGTGAGTACTGTCCTAGAACAAAATGCAACAGCAGCACTCTTTGAATTGCCCTTGCACCTCAACCAAGCAATAGCCCATTTTAAGTTTAAGGCACTTACCTTTCGAAATGGTCGAGCTGTAGTACTCAAGCAGTTAAGCAGTCGCAAGCTGCCAATCGCAGAAAATATCCGCATTAAACAGCCTTTGCGTGCAACTACAGCCATAACGTTGGGTAGGGTAGGTGCATTTCATTACCTACACACTAATTTGGCGCTACCGCGCAAATATGCGCACAAAAAAGCACCTAAAAGCCTTACCGTTTGTTGGGATGTTTCCGCTTCTCGGTCACAAGCCCAACTCGACAAAGAACAAGCGCTTTTGGCAGCGTATCTTAAATGGATAAAGAAGGGTAAATTGGAACTCATTATTTTTGCCCATCAGTTGCTCGAGCACAAAAAATTTACAATAGTAAATGGAAAAGTAGCCGAACTGCAGCGCATATTGAAGCAACAGCATTTTGACGGCGCTTCCTCGTTTTCTTGCTTACAATTTGGCAGGTATCAGGGCGATGAAATTTTACTTTTTTCAGATGGTCTGCACACCTTAGGGCAACAAGTCAATAGAAAAGGGAATGCGCCGATTTACCCAGTTGTATCGAGTCAGTTGGCAGACAAAGGGTTACTCAGGCAGTTGGCCGAACAATCAAACGGAGAAGTACTTGATTTAAATAGCCAAAGTGTAGCGGTTTCTTTGAAATACCTCAAGCGGTCTTATCTTCAGTTTTTGGGTTTCAAGGAACAAAATAAGGCACTTGAATATTATTGCACACCACTAGCCGCTCAAAGTGAACGCATCATGGTGAGTGTTAAAGCGCCAGTTGGCATCAAGCAGTTGACGGCTCAATTTGGGCTTGCTTCCAAAAAAGTACTCGCTGAGCAAACCGTAAAGTGGCGCAATGACGAACTTTCAAAAAGTGCGCAAACACAAGCCAAGCGCTGGGCTATGGCCAAACTCCAAAAATTAGAAGAACAGCCTCAAGTTTTCCAAAAAGAAATCTGTGCGTTGGGCTTAAAATACAACTTGGCGAGTTCTGCCAGTTCATTGTTGGTGCTTGACTCCCTTACTGACTACCTGACCTACCGCATCGTGCCGCCCGTCTCCATGAGAAAAGCCTATTTTAAGGCTGTGTCTAAGCTCAAAACAGATGAAGTAAATGCCAAACAGCAACACTTGAAACGCATCAAAAAGGAGTGGAAAACATACCAGAAATGGTATTGGAAGATACCCAATAAAAAACAGCGAAAAGCTGAGCCAACATATGAAATTCGCACGGAAGTCGTCACGGGAGACATCGCAGAAGAAACCGTTCCGCCGCCGCCTCCAACAGCGGGTCTAGATACCCAAGATACTCAAGGAGGTAACGTGCAATTGACTACCACGACTAGCGGCGCCTCCACTTACAATTGGTCGTCTTCTAGTGCTTTAACAGTCCATGGCTTTAATTCAGCGTCCACATTCGCCTCGGGAACATATCACGTTACATTAAGTGCAAATGGAAATAGCAGCGTACAAGTGGAACAAGTTGCTTCGGGTCGAAGCATCCAGGTAGCAGGCTGGAATCCAAAGACACCTTATCTCAAAAGCCTTCGATCCGTGCCTGTCTCGCAAGCCTATGAGCACTACCTCAAACTGCGCGAGAAGTACGCGAGCCAACCCTCGTTCTATATTGATGTTTGCGATTATTTCCTACAAAAGAAGCAGCCCAAACTTGCCATACGTATCTTGAGTAACCTGGCAGAAATGCAGCTTAAAGATGCCGCTTTACTTCGTGTTTTTGCACAAAAGCTTTTGCAATTGAAAGCGGCGAAGTTGGCTATTGAAGTGTTGAAGTCTGTCATTGATTTACGCCCTGAAGAGCCACAATCTTACCGCGATTACGGTTTGGCCTTGGCAGAAATAGGCAATTATAATGAGGCTGTTAAACAATTGTATGAAGTGGTAAAAAAAGACTACGATGGTCGTTTTGAAGGCATTCACTTGATAGCGCTCAACGAAATCAATCATTTGATCGCACAGCATCCGAAGGAGATAGAGACTAAATACATCCCTGACTACTTTTTGGTTCAATTGCCAATGGACATCCGAATTGTACTCAACTGGGACGCCGACAACACCGATGTAGATTTATGGGTTACAGAGCCCAATCAAGAAAAATGTATGTACAGTTACAAACTCACCACAAATGGTGGGCGTATTTCCAATGACTTTACGCAAGGATATGGCCCTGAAGAATACCTGATCCGAAAAGCCCCCAAAGGACGCTACCGTATTCAGGCGCATTACTACGGGAATCACCGGCCATCTTTGAGTGGTAAAGCCATACTAACGGTACAGTTTTATCAAAACTATGGCACTCCTTATGAGGTAAAGCGCGAAGTAATAAGGCGCTTATCTACTGTCGATGAAGAGCTAGACCTTGCTACTTTTGAATTCGATTGATGTTATTCTTTGATGAATTGCAAGAGGCCGCTCTGACCTGCGTCATAAATTCCTAAATAATAACTACCTGCTGCAATTTTTGGACTCAGTTCAATAGTCTGCTTGACTTGTCCGTTGCTTGATTTTAATTGAAAACTAGCAATGTGTTGTCCTTGCATATTGAATAGTTTGGCTTCTAAACCTGCACTTTTGCAGCCATCGAGTTGAATTTCAAAAATCCCCTTATTCGGATTAGGATAGAGCGAAATCATTTGAAAACTAAGTTCAGCCAAGCTAGACGAATTGACAGTAACTTCAAGTGGGGTGATACAGCCATTGTTATCTTTGACATAACAGGTGTAGTTTCCTATAGCTAAGCCCGAGAAAAAAGAACCAGAAAAAAAAGTTTGCCCGTCCATGGAGTAGGTGTAAGGCGAATTACCTCCACTTGCTGCAAGGGCAATTGTGCCATCGTTGCCGTTTGAAACCGTTGTACTTGCCGTTAGGCTGAGTGTTGTTGGTTCTGTAATGGCGCTGGTAAAGCCCTGTTGGCAACCATTGGCATCGAGGGCCGTGAGGGTGTAGGATCCGGCAGGTAAATTTGAAAATACAGCATTACTTGTAACAGCTCCACCATTAATGGCGTACATATAAGGGCTTGTGCCGCCACTGACTTGGCAGTTGAGTGCGCCATCATTAGCACCATTACAGCTGATCATGGTAGGAATCATATTGACACTTAATGGACTTGGCTGGGTAACGATTTGATTGAGGATGGTATAGCAGCCATTAGCATCGATCACGGAAATAGTGTGCGTACCCGCACCTAAGTTGTTAAAAGTATTGCTCGCTTGTACTGCGCTGTTGTCAATAGCAAAGCTGTATGGCGCGGCGCCACCAGATGGCGTTACCATCAAACTAGCTGTTTGTAAGCCTGCGCAAGCAATTGTGGTGGTCTGCACTACGTCAGCAGTAATTGTTGTAGTGGCCGTTATTGTAAATGAGCCAGAGACCGCACATCCTTGATTGTCAAATACGTTATAGGTATAATTACCAACACCTAGGTTGGTGAATGTGTCGGAGGTTTGTGTGGCTGCATTATCGATGGAATAGGTATACGGACCGCTGTTGCCAGTTGTTTGAAGTTGTACTATGCCATTGCTGGAATTACAACTTGGTTGTTGACTAATTAGAGCATTGACAGAAACTGCACTAGCGCCGATTACTGTTATTTCTAAATTGTAAGCATCGTTGCAAGTGTTTTCGTCATTGCCTGAACCGTTGACATTAGTTAGTTGCAATAGGACGGCGTTGGCACCGGGCTGCAATCCGTTAATTGTAAAGTAGAGCGTATCTGTGTTTTGAAAATTTGTTAGGCTTGAACTCGTAAATGCTTGACTTGAGGAAATGCCGCTTCCAACTTGTCCTGATAAGTTGACTGAGTTGACTGCATTTGAGCCTCTATTTTCTACCACCACAGCAATTTGCGTGCTTGTCCCACAAATACCACCTGTTTGTGTGGTAAATGCGTTAAGAATAGCTAAATCGAGGCTATCCGGATTCATTTTAAATGCAGAAACGTTCGTTACAATGTTATTATTGGAGTTCATGACCACACCAGTGTAATAAAAGGTGAGGCCATCGAAGTCGTCTATACACATATGGTGGTAGTCTCCCCAACGGGTGTTAGAGGTTCGTGCAGACATACCTTGCTTGATCATCATTTCGGGGAGGGTCATTTGACCAAGCGGGTCGCATGACTTGCGTCCGGTCATTTGGATAGAGGGGTAGTCGGGTGCGGTGGTTCCAGAAGTTGAATAGGCCAACATAATATTACCGTATTTATCGATATTGATGGCGGGCATCCAGCGATTGAGAGTGGTGCCTGGTGCGTAAGTTCCTTCTTGATATAGGCTCCAGGAGCCTGTACTCCCCGTTGGACGTCGGAGTTCTAGCCATCGCACGCCTGCGCGGTTGTTGCCATCAACATCTGTAGATAAGCAGAGCGCCATCGCTTGGTGGTCATTGAAAACGCGCATAGGTGCTTTGTACATCACGCACTCGCGCAGTGGATCCAGTTGAACGGTGGTGCCGGGTTGGGAAATACAAGAAAAGTTCGTTAGACCGCAAAGGTCAGAATCGATTTCGGTGATCGGAACATCTTGAATTTTAGCAACGCTACCTGTGTTGTTGCTCCAGTTGATGGTCATTTCCCAAATCTCAATCCAGTCATTGGTAGGGCTGTCAGGTGAGCCATTGCTATGTTTTTCGTCATCTCGGTGCCGCACAAACAAGGGTTTTTGGCCAATAGGTGCAGCAAATTCGCCTTCGAAATCAACAGGGGTAATAGATTGGAATCCAAAGCCATTGAGGGTGTAGCCTATAGCAACCCCGATAAATGGGGAAGAAGCGCCCGTAAGCATTGCACTTAGCTTCATTGCATATACACGCGGTGGGCCGCCTTCGTTGGTAGTTGCGAGCAAGGCATCAGAGCTTTCACAAATACTCCATTTGGGGTAATCCGGAAAGTTAGGGCAAGTAAACTGGTATAAATAGTAAGCGCCTTGCGGATTACTTGTTTGAGATACATAAACCAATAACTTCTTTTGTGCTTGTGTAGAAAATTGTGTGATGATCCAGCGTTTGGCAGTTTTGTAGTAAAGGATAATAGGGTCGCCAAAACCAGTAACGGTGGGGCTACTAAGTGAAGCCATCACGAGTGTGCCGCTAACAGCTGCTCCGGTTGTTTTATTGAATATTTTGTAAGAGCCGCCACTACCGGCGTTGGTTCCTTGAATGTAAACTGTGGAGTCAGCTTCTCCCGTAGGATCTGGCGGAGAGATGCCATTTCCGATACCTTGTATTTGCCAAAGTAAGTTTGCTGAAATCGTTTTTTGTTGGTTGTTGCTACCGTGTTGTTGCCAGACCCAATCGGGCTGATGCGCATTGCTGCTCAACTGAACAGGGAGCTCTCTGCCTTTAAAATTGGGAATCACGACATCTTTCTTCGGATTGCTGCTCGGAGCAGGCACTAAAGCAGCCGTTGAGGGGCTTACATAGCCATAGAAAGTAGCTTCTTGACTAAATACGAGACTAGAGAGGCTGAGTAGGCCAATAAGGTAGCGTAGTTTCATAGTGTATTTTTGAGTTTAGCGCGCTGAAATTATGAAATTTTCTTCAGAATGTTAGTGCTTTCCAACTAAATTTATAGGCCATGAAAATACTTTTGTCACCAGCCAAGTTACTGCGCGCTTATCCTGGAAAAATCCAAAGCACCTTACTTCTCAAAAAAGAGACCAAATTATTGATTCAAGAACTGAAGACTTGGACTGTTACAGACTTCGAAGTTCGAATGAAACTCTCCCAAGACAAAGCAACGGAAACCTATAGTCAATTTCAAAAATGGGGAAAAAAAAGCAATCAAACCAATGTTGCTCCGGCCTTATTTGCATACATCGGTGAAGCCTTCAAGGCCTTAAATGCGGAACAATTAAACGCACAAGAATTGGACTATTTGCAAGCCAACTTATTGATTTTATCAGGACTCCACGGGCTATTGCGCCCGTTAGACCTCATTGAACCCTACCGTTTGGAAATGGCTCAAAGTGGAGCGGCTCCGCAGGGGCAATCTTTGTATGCTTTTTGGCGTGCACCCATCGAAAAATGCTTACTCAAGCGGCTCGATAAGGGTGAGGAGATCCTCAATTTGGCCAGTTCAGAATACAGCGATGTGGTGCAAGACAAGTGGTTGCGCGCGCGCTTTATTACGCCTCATTTTGTCGAACTGAAAAATGGCCAGCTCAAAACAATTTCTGTATTTTCTAAACAAGCTCGAGGAACTATGGCAAGTTGGTGTGCAGCAAGGTTGCTAACCGATGTCAACGAAGTAAAATCATTTAGCGAAATGGGCTACGTCTTTAGCTTGGCGCATTCCGACGATGACAACTGGTACTTTATCCGTTAAAGTCGAAATCGGGGTTTTGTTCGAGTACCTCCCAAGTGTGGTCTGCGAGTAGTTTCACACTTGCCAAATAGGTAAGTGTTGCTCCTGATTTACCCCAGGATTGTGGTCCAATTAGCGAGAGCATGAGTTTTTGATCGGCTTTTCGGTAAAGGTGATAGATATGATTGATCAAAGGTTCAAATCGGAGTTCTGTCTGATAGATGTAGTCTGAAATAGATTTCCTGACTTGTATTTTTTGGGCTTGGGCCGCCAATAACTGCATTTGCTCATATATTTGAGAGAGCTGCATGTCGGTTTGTTGGTTCATGGCGCTCAGTGCCCGACCTTTCAGTTTGCCGGTATCCTCTGGCTTTATAACCGCACCACCCACCGTATGGGCGTAGGGTAGCAAATGCGGATTAACTGCAATTTTCTCGGGGTCAATCGGATTGATAAACCCTTCTTCGGACTGCTTCGCTTCTTTCATGTTATACCAATTTACTTAAGGCTGCTCCGACAGCCGAACCAATCGCCACGCCCATGCCTCCCATACGAACACCTGCGTGGACGTTTTTGTTCAGAGAACGGATAATTGGTTTTTTTTCGGCTCCAACACACATGATCCCCGACCACTCGTAGTCTATTTCAACAGCCTTCCCGGGCAAGATCTCTTCAGTAAGTTTGTGGAGCAGTGCTGTGCGGATCCGTTCATTTTTTTCAAATTCAGTACTGGTTTCAGTCCGGAAGTCGAGGTAACGCCCGCCGCCAAGCAAAATGCGCTGGCCAATATCCCTGAAATAATAGTAGCCACGGTCGCTGTGAAAGGTGCCTTTTATATGATGTGTCAGCGGTTTGGTAACCAATACTTGCGCCCGCGCTGGCCTGAGCTCATCTTGAAAATAAGTTTGCGCAAAGCCATTGGTGCAGAGAAAAAGGTGCTTTGAAGTGAGCTGGCCATATGCTGTTTCTACACTGACTTCATTTTTCAAAGAAATCCAAGATTTGACCTCGGTTGCAAATAGGAATTGGATGCCGGCAACAATACACTGTTTGTAAAGCTGTGCAATCATTTTGCCGGTGTCGATGCTGCCTTCGTATGCATTAAAGTAAGCTGACTGAAAACCCTTGAAGCCAAATTTCTCTTTAAAATGAGGGTCTTTTTGATATACTTTCTCTAAGCCAAAATGGGTTTTGAATTGCGCATTCAAGTCAGCGATGAACTCGGCTTTGATATCGGGTTCTTGCTCGCCAATCAAATCCCAAGAACCACAATTGCGGTAGTACATAGGCGCTTCGCCCACTCTTTTTTTAAGCAGCTCTAGCCCTTTGAGTCGCAGTTCAATGGTTTCCCATACCTTTTCTGCAGGTATTTGCTTCAGGTCGTCTTGGAGTTCTGAGGGACTTCCAAAACACGTGAAACCGGCATTTTTTGTGCTTGCACCTGTGGGTAAATAGCCGCGTTCCAATACCATGATTTTTTCATTTGGATAGCGGTCGTGTAGAGAAAGTGCAGTGGAGAGCCCAACGAGCCCTGCACCTACAATTACGAAGGTATTTCCGACGAGATATTGTTCGCGTTCCCAGTAACTCAATTGTTCGTAGCGCAGCATTTTTTTTACTCGTTGATTTTTAGCAAATTTGTGTTCGAAACAAATGTACCAAATTGCGTTCAAATGGTTCATTTGACTAACTGTTGTTTGCCATGATCAAATTACTTCTCCTCGTATTATTGTTCCTCCCGGTTGGGCTAAATGCTCAGCGCGATTTCCTTGTGGTGATTGAAGGGCGAACCACCAATATACTCGATCACAAAGATGTTTATGGAGTCAATATAGACCTCATGCAGCAAGATGCCGTCCTGACCAAAGTCTTGAGCAACCAAAGTGGGGAGTTTTTTGTATCGGCAAAAATCTCACAAGGGCTACCGGTTCAATTGCGCCTCACTAAAGGAGGTTTTCTTACTAAATACATTTTATTTGATCTCACCACACTTCAAGGTCAAGCTAATAGTCCAAGCGGCATGTATCTTGCGCGCAATCTCAGCTGCGAACTCTACGAATTAAAACCCGATGTCGACCTCAACTTTGCCAAAAACCAAATCACAGATAAATATGTATGGTCCGGCGGTGCTGTAGTTCAAGTTCCATTGGTCAAAACCGATGCCGATGCCAAGGCCTCTGAGGCGTATCGGAATGCCATCGATCAAAAATCAATCGCGCGCCTTATGCAGCTTGCCGATCAGCAAGTTACAGCCAGTCAACCAGATAACGCCATACCATTTCTAGACTCCATTTTGCTTATTCGACCTGATGACGTCTTGGCCAATCAAAAGAAAAAGCAAATCACTGACCAAAAAGCTGCTGCATTGAAACGCACCCAAGACGAAGCCCAAGTGTCGCAGCTCCTAGACGAAGCGCTTGCCGCAAAAAATGCCGGCGACTTCAATTTAGCTGAGTCTAAACTCAAGGCCGCCGATGCCATAATCCCCAACCAGCCAAAAGTAAATACAGAGCGTCAACAAATTGCTCAATTACGCAATGAAGCTGCCGATGCTCAGGCCAAAACACAGGCTTTTCAAAAGGCCATGCAAGCTGCCGCAGCGCTAATTACAGCCAAGAAATACGATGAAGCAGAAGCCAAATACAAAGAGGCACAGCTGATCAAACCAACTGAAAAAGAAACGGTCAACAAGCAATTAGCCCTCTTGAAAGACCTCCGCTTTGACATCCAAAATGAGGCTGAACTCAAAAAAACAATGAAATTGGCCAACGACCAATACCTCCAAAAGAAGTACGACCTTGCCTTAGAAACCTACAAAAAGGCAGACAAGCAAATTGCGCTTTTTCACAAACAAGCGCTCATCGATACTTACTCCAAAGATTTGCAAGCGGGCATGAAGCGCGTTACAGAGGGGATCAACTCGATGTCGCAGGTTTATCAAAATCAATTGGCAAAAGCAAACGAAAACTTCAATAAAGGTCCGCAGTTTTATGGAACTGCAAAGTCGATTCTGAACTCTGACCCTATGAAAAGCCGTCAAAATGAGCCTGGCGTCATCGAGCTCAAGGAAAAGATCGCTGCCATGGAGGCCTATTATGCGGCACGCAAAAGCGCCTATCAATTGGTCAAAATTAAAGATAACACGGCTGCGCTCAAGGCCCTCGAAAAACTCCAACTGAGTGCTCAAGCCCAACAACAATATCTGAGCCAAGGCGAAGTGTCAAGCATTCAGAAAAGTGCAGATTCCCTTAGAACCATCCTGACGCCGCTCAAACCTACTGCGCCAAAAGAAGATGTTGCCGCAGAACCAGCGGGTATCCGACTCGCTGCTCCAGGTGAAGCTGTAAGTGGTGAAAACTCAATGGCTTTTAATGATTTGCAGCTCACCCGAGATACCAAGCAAGAAACGCCTTACCGCACACAGCAGCAAATTCGCACCGAAGTAGAATATCAGAATTACTTCTCGCAGCAAAACGCGCAAGTAGGTTCTTTTGAAACCACCGCCCAACTCGAAATGACCCGTGCACAGCGCGAGCTCAATACCAAACAAAATACCGCAACGCAAAACACCCTGCAAGCCAATCAAGCGCAGGATCTGCAGTCTCACGAAGTTGCGGTCGCTTCACGAGATGCAGCCACCGCTGCCCGTCAGCAAGAAAACAGCACCAACTTCACCGTTTGGAAAGATGCCAAAGACGAGCAGTCTCAAAATCAAAAGGCTGAGGCCGATGTCCGCCAACAAAGCGAACTCGATCGCCTCAACGTCATCCAAAATCAAAAAGACCTCCAACTCAAGCAGCAAGCGGCCAACGATGAAAAGGTAAGAAGTGAGCTCGATCAGCGCAATCAGATTGTGTCTTATACCAAAGAAGTGCAACAGGAGACCGCAGCCAACGGTGGACAAACCCAATACGAACAAATTCAAAAAACCGCCTCCTCTGCGGTGCAACTCAAAACAACTCCTAATTACCTTCGCGACGAAAATGGAGTGCTCTTTGCGGCCAATACACTCACTGAAAAAACTTATCAATTGAAGAACAAAGAGGGCTACGTGACAAAAGTCATTGTCCGCAGAGTGGTTGTTGACCCCAACGGGCACGGTGTGGTTTACGAGCAAACTACAGACGAAAACGGCAAAACATATTTCACAAGAGACGGACAGGTGAGTACGGAATACATTTGGTTCAATGAATCTACCGGTGCCAACGTTTTGATCAAATAAGTTTATGCAAGTACATTTTATTGCCATTGGTGGCAGCGCAATGCACAACCTCGCTATTGCACTCTCTAGAAAAGGATTTGAGGTCAGCGGTTCAGACGACGAAATCTTCGAGCCTTCCCGCACCCGACTACAAAAACAAGGCATTCTCCCGGCCCAACTTGGCTGGGATGCAACACGCATTCATGCTGGGCTTTCTGCGGTAATTTTAGGTATGCACGCCCGTGCAGATAATCCTGAGTTGTTAGCAGCCAAAGCTTTGAATTTGGCCATCTACAGCTATCCGGAATACCTCTATGAGCAAAGTAAGGAGCAAATAAGGGTAGTTATTGGCGGAAGCCATGGCAAAACCACCATTACCTCCATGTTACTGCATGCGGTTGCTAAATTGCAAATTGATGTCGATTATATGGTTGGCGCTCAACTCGAAGGTTACGACTGTATGGTCAAGCTCACCAAAGAAGCTAAATTCATGATTTTAGAAGGTGACGAATACCTGAGTTCACCAATAGACCGTCGACCTAAATTTCATCTATATAAGCCACACATCGCATTGCTTTCAGGCATTGCCTGGGACCACATCAATGTCTTTCCGACCTTCGCAAACTACGTCGAACAGTTCGAAACGTTTATCTCGCTCATTGAGCCGAATGGTGCTTTGGTCTATAATTCAGAAGATCCCGAAATCCAAAAACTGGCAGGGGCTACAACTGGCCTTCAATTGGTTCCTTATACCACACCAGATTTCCAACCAACAGAAAGCGGTACTTTACTGACTTACCAAGGGCAGCATTATCCCTTGCAAATATTTGGTTCACACAACCTACAAAATTTGATGGGTGCCATGTATGTGGCAGGACAGATGGGTATTGCTGCCCCAGACTTTTTGAACGCCATGGCCGATTTCACTGGTGCGGGCAAAAGACTTCAAAAAGTGATTGAAAAAGACAGCTTTGTGCTCTATAAAGATTTTGCGCATTCACCCTCCAAGCTCAAGGCAACTACCGCTGCGGTCAAGCAACAATATCCAAATCGGGAAGTAGTCGCTTGCATGGAACTCCATACTTTTAGCTCTTTACAAAAAGCATTTTTGCCTCAATATGACGGTGCAATGGCTGCCGCAGATCAAGCGTTGGTGTATTTCAGCCCAGAAGTAGTGGCACACAAAAAACTACCCGCGTTAGAGGTGGCAGAGGTACAGGCTGGCTTCGGCGGGAGCGTACTCATTTGTACCGAAACTCAAGCCGTACTCGATTTTATCACTAAGCAAGATTGGCACAACAAAGTGCTACTCATGATGTCTAGCGGAAATTTTGATGGGATAGACTACGATGCGCTCGGCGAGCAGTTGTGCACTAGTCTCTGAACACGACCCTGCGGTAAATGACCGCAATGAGCAAGCTATTCAGTGTACTATATACCAATAGTGCCAACAGGCTCACACTCAAAGTAAATTGGGGGTCGTACATCATGGCAGTGTTTTTACGTGCCATGGCTACTATTTCACTGTCACTTTTATTTTCTAAAGCACTATTTGAGTTGCGAATTGCTGCAATTTCTTTGGTGCTGTCCATGCGTTGCTCATACGCAGCTCTTTTCTTTTCGTTGAATTCAGGGTAGATATCCTTGTAATAGAAGAACAAGAAAAAACTGACAACAAGCGTATAGGGTAGGCCCACGCTGAGTCCTGCTTTGATATCGGTAAGTATATTACTCTCTGTCTCGTCATATCTTTTTTTACGGTACAAAAACAAGGCAATAGCTGCGGTAAGGAAAGCCATGTTGAGTAAGACGAATAGCTGTATTTGATCGAGTTGATAAGCGAATAAAAAGGCCAACATTTTGAATGCAATCCAAAAACTGCCAAAAACCAAACCGTAAAGCCAACCTTTTTTCATTAGCTGTTCATTGAGACTAAAAATTCTTCGTTCGAAAGGGTGTTTTCCATGTGTGATTTCATGAATTCCATGGCTTCAACTGGATTCATGTCTGCAATGAATTTGCGCAGGAGCCACACGCGCTGTAAGACATCTTTGCCTACTAGAAGGTCTTCACGACGCGTACCAGAAGCAGTAATATCAATTGCTGGATAAATGCGTCGATTCGATATTTTTCTGTCGAGTTGCAGTTCCATGTTGCCCGTTCCTTTAAATTCTTCGAAGATGACTTCGTCCATTTTAGAACCAGTTTCGGTCAGTGCTGTAGCAAGAATGGATAGGGAACCTCCGTTTTCAATTTTACGAGCAGATCCGAAGAATCTTTTGGGTTTGTGAAGCGCATTGGCATCTACACCTCCAGAGAGCACCTTTCCTGATGCAGGTGAAACGGTATTGTAGGCACGTGCCAAACGCGTAATGGAATCGAGTAGGATACAGACGTCGTGTCCGCACTCGACCATTCGTTTAGCTTTTTCGAGTACCATATTGGCTACCTTGACATGACGATCTGCAGGTTCATCAAAGGTAGAAGCAATGACTTCAGCCTTGACAGAACGCGCCATATCCGTTACCTCTTCAGGTCGTTCATCTATGAGTAACACAATGAGGTAGGTTTCGGGGTGGTTTGCGGCAATTGCGTTGGCCACATCTTTGAGGAGCATTGTTTTACCCGTTTTAGGTTGGGCAACAATCATGCCGCGCTGGCCTTTACCGATGGGCGCAAAAAGATCCATGACGCGCGTAGAAAGTGTTTCTTGGGCGTGTCCGGTCAGTTTGAATTTTTCAGAAGGGAAAAGCGGCGTGAGGTATTGAAACGGAACGCGGTCTCGGATGTAAGACGGGTCGCGGCCGTTGATGGATTCTACTTTAACGAGCGGGAAAAATTTTTCTCCTTCTTTGGGTGGGCGAATGGTGCCTTTGACGGTGTCTCCGGTTTTGAGGCCGAAAAGCTTGATTTGGTTTTGTGACACGTAGATATCGTCTGGAGAAGGCAGGTAGTTATAGTCGGATGAACGCAGGAAGCCGTAGCCATCTTGGATCACTTCTAAAACGCCTTCTGCCGATACAATACCGACGAGGTCAAAATGTTCTTCTTTGAGTAATTCCTCGGTAACTTCTGTCCCTTGAGGCTGTTTGTGCTGTGTTCTATTTGAATCTTGCTGTCTTTGTTGCTCTGGGCGTTGGTTGCGGTTTTCAGAGCGCTGTTGCTGTTGCGGATGACGTTGGCGTTGCTCAGTTGGTTTTTGCGTTTCCGCAGTTTTTTCTTTTTTTATGCGAGGTGTTTGTTCTTGCAAGACCTCGGTTACTTCTTCAGGCGCTTCGTTCGATTCTAAAGAAATAGGGTGTTGCGCATCTGGATTTTTGACCTTGCGAACTCGTTTACTCGCCTGCTCTTGTGCAACCTCTGTTTTTTCAGTTGCTGGTGCAGCATCGGCTAATTTATTAGTATTGTTGCTCCCTTCGGATAGTCCCGAAATAGCGGTAATGAGTTCGTTTTTCTTCAGACTGCCTGCTGCTATGCCAAGGCTTTGTGCAATGACGCGTAGGTCCGAGATTTTTTTACTCTCTAAGGTTTTTAAATCCATCAATGGTAAGTTATAAGCTAAATTTGAAGCTGGCCCTGAAATGGGCGGTTGGAAATTCGTTGCAAGTTTAAGTAAAAAAATGCGAAAACAAACGCTTCTTTTGAAAAACTATGTTTTGCGTTTTTGTTTTTTCGCAGCAGGGAAGAGAATGTTATTGAGTATCAGTCGGTAACCTGGTGAGTTTGGGTGCAAATTGAGGTCGGTTGGCGGATCTCCGACGAGGTGCTGGTAATCTTCGGGGTCGTGACCACCATAAAATGTCCAAGTTCCCTGACCATAAGTACCGTGTACGTATTTGGCCGTATTGGCAGCCTTGTTCTCACCTAAAATAAGGACATTTGGCTTGATGAATTCTTTGTGGAAATCAGTGGTTTGCCCCATGAATCCGTTGATGACATCGACATGGCATTGTGTGAGCATGGTGGGTACGACATCCCATTTGGCCGAAAAATCAAAAAGCGTAAATTGGTCTGATTTTTCTGTGATTTGACGTTGCGTGCGCAGGTTGGTGCCGTCGATGTCGCTGTATTCATAGACCATTGGATCTTTGATGATGTGGAAGTCTTGGAAAGCAAAAGTTTGGTTGAAGTCTAGTTTTTCTTGTGCCCGCGGATCGGAGGGGCTGCCGTCAAAAACTGCTTCTTGGATGTCTATGCCTTGCGCTGCTAGGGCAATGTCAAAAGAGTCGGTCCCGGAACACATCGTAAACAAGAAGCCGCCTCCAATTACAAAATTACGGATGTTGAGCGCAACAGCTCTTTTCAATGCCGCAGTAGAAGCAAAGCCAAGTTGAGCGGCGGCGGCTTCCGAGCGCTGCACCTCCTGCTGGTACCAACTTTGCATCCGTGCAGAGCCATAGAATTTGCCGTATTGCCCTGTGAAATCTTCGTGGTGCAGGTGCAGCCAATCGTATTTGGGCAAGATGCCATTGACGATAGCGGAGTCGTAGATTTTGTCGTATTTGATTTCTGCGTAGGTCAAGACGAGTGTAACGGCGTCGTCCCAGGGGAGTTTATTGGGTGGCGTATAGACGGCAATTTTAGGTGCTTTTTCTAATTGCACGACTTCCATATTGACCTCTGGGTCGGCAATTTCGCTTTTGATTTTGTTTACCTGACCATCTGCTAATACTTGATAGCTAATGTTTCGCAACAGCAACTCTTCTTCGATGCGCTGGAGATGTGGAATCAAAAAACTGCCTCCGCGGTAATTGAGCAGCCATTCAATTGTAATTTGATTCTCGAGTGTCCAATAGGCTAAACCATAGGCTTTGAGGTGGTCGCGCTGTGCTTCGTCCATGGGCACGAGGATTTGAGAGCCCCAAATTTGAAAACTAAAAAGGAAGCTGAAGCAGAGGAGGAGCAGTTTAGAAGGGATCTTCGTCATTGTTTTCTTTGCTGAAAATATCTTCATTGCTATCATCCATTTTACTTTTAATGGTGTAAGTATTGAATTCTTGGTTGAATTGATTCAGGCCTGAATTGGTGGTTCCTGACAAATCTAATGCTTCTACTTCATCGAGGTTTTCAAAACGGGCGAATTCTGGAACAAAACGCAGTCTCACATTTTTGAGCGCACCGTTTCGGTGTTTGGCGATGATGATTTCACCAATACCGAGTGTGGAGTTCCCGTCGGAATCTTGGGTGAGGTCGTAGTATTCTGGTCGATAGATGAACGACACAATATCGGCATCTTGCTCAATTGCACCAGATTCGCGTAAGTCGGAAAGCATTGGGCGCTTGTCTCCACCGCGCGTCTCGACCGAACGGCTAAGCTGAGAAAGTGCAATAATTGGCACATTGAGTTCTTTGGCGATTTCTTTGATCGAACGCGAGATCGTTGAGATCTCTTGCTCGCGATTGCCGCCACTTTTTGAATCTTTGGCGCTCATTAACTGCAGGTAATCGATAATTATGAGATCGATATTGTGTTGGGCCTTGAGCCTGCGACATTTAGCTCTAAAGTCAAAGATATTGATGCCTGGAGTGTCGTCGATAAAGATGGGGGCCTCGGCTAACTTGCCAATGCGGGAGTGTAGTTGCTGAAATTCGTGCTCTTTGAGGTCGCCTTTTCTCAATTTTTCTGCGGAAATTCTGGATTCAGAGGCAATCAGACGCTTGACCAATTGCACTGAAGACATCTCTAACGAGAAAACGGCTACCCCTTTGCCGTATTCAACGGCGGTGTTGCGTGCCATGGAAAGTACAAATGCCGTTTTACCCATGCCCGGGCGCGCGGCGAGTACGATCATGTCAGAGCGCTGCCATCCTGAGGTAACTTTATCGAGGTCGTGAAAACCTGTAGGAATTCCCGAAACGCCGTCGGTGTTTTTGGAGGCAAGTTCAATTTCGTGGATCGCCTCCTGTACTATATAAGACATCGAACCAACTTGCTTGGACATGTTGTTCTCGGCAATACTAAAGAGGTCAGATTCTGCGTCGTTGAGCAAATCAAAGACATCTCGGGTGTCGTCGTAGGCGTCGCGGATGATTTTAGAACTGACGTTGATAAGTTCTCTTTTGATGAATTTTTCTGCTAAAATCCGAGCGTGGTGCTGCACGTGCGCTGCACTGGCTACGCGGGTGGTTAGGGAGCTGACATAAGAAGCCCCGCCGGCGAGTTCGAGTTCACCACTTTTTTGAAGTTGGGTACTGACCGTTACTAAGTCTATTGGGTTGGTTGCTGCAAAAAGCGCGCGAATGGCTTTGAAAATATATTGGTGACGCACATCGTAGAAAGTCTTTTCGGAAAGAATATCTATGGTGTCGTTGATGGCACGGCTTTCGAGCATCATGGCGCCTAGCACAACTTGCTCAATGTCAGTTGCTTGAGGTGGTATTCTGCCCAATTCAGCAAAGGGCTGCGCTTGGGTTTTAATGCGTGCAATTGGTTTTCGATTATTGTCAGGTGCGTCCATTGAACAAATATAGCTAAAGGCTGCCTCAAAGCGAAAAGCTTTACGCGCTTAATTATGAAAAAGTTGTAAAGGGAGGTTATGAACAATTGTTGAAATCAACAAAGTTCTTTGAGGGCTTTAGCTGTGCCAATTTGAGCGGTAATGAAATCCTTTTCGCGTTTAGGAGAACGGGCGGGGGAGTATTCGCGGCCATAAAAAATGATCTGCAAATGCAATTTGTTCCATGTGGCTTCAGGGAAGAGTTTTTTGGCGTCAGCTTCTGTTTGCACGACGTTTTTTCCGCTCGTGAGGCCCCAGCGTGTGAGTAAACGATGGATGTGTGTGTCAACAGGAAAAGCTGCAAAGCCAAAAGCCTGAGACATCACCACTGATGCAGTTTTGTGTCCTACGCCGGGTAAGGTTTCAAGTACTTCAAAACTTTGCGGCACAATACCGTTGTATTTTTCTACCAAAATTTGAGATAATTGAGAAATAGCAGCCGCTTTTTTGGGCGATAAGCCACAAGGACGAATGATTTGCTGTATTTTTTCGACTTGTTGCTTGGCCATATCAAAAGGGTTGTCGGCAAGCGCAAAGAGGCTTGGTGTTACGGTATTGACGCGCGCATCGGTGCATTGTGCTGAGAGTAACACTGCCACGAGAAGTGTGTAGGGATCTTTGTGGTCGAGCGGGATAGGCGTCTCTGGATACAGTGCTTCGAGGGTCTCGATGATGTATTTTGCTTTTTCTTTTTTGGTGCTCATAATTGTCCTAAACTTAGTAGGTGAATCAAACGGTTTTCTGTGCATAAGAACCACAGCATACAGCCGAGAATCGCATACCGCGACACAAAAGAACCCGCTACAAAAATGATATCTGCACTCGCAAAATACCAAGACAGCATTGGAATCAAAAATAGCAAGCTAAGCCAAATTTGTGCCCAATAAAAACTAAAATGAATAGGAACGCTTAATTTGTAAAGCCCGTCGTGGAAAGAAAGCGTCTTTACTTGATGTAACCATGGGGTTTCGATGCTGCGTAAATTTTGTGTTTTTTGAAGGTTTTGACTCAAGTAATCGGCCACCCAAAAAGCGCGACCGTCTGTGCTTTTGAACAATTGCACCTGGTGGCCATCTACGCTGCTGTAAGTATGAAGTCCGAATGCCTGAGCGCCAATAGGTGTTTGTTTTTCAGGTAAGAAAAAATCTGTCCAGAGGATCACAAAAAGCAAGGCGCCTAAGAGGGCGACAATGCGGTGCCAAAATCCGATTTTTCCGCTTTTGAGTTTTTGTAAATAAGCCATTTTGTAGGCTTCTTCATTTTGTTTTCGTTGCCTTAATTTTTCTCGGGCTGCCGCGCGTTGTTTTTTGTAGGCTTCGAGGTCTTGGTCGTATTGCGCTTGACGCGCGCGGTATTGTTGTTCTACCGCATCTGGAGCTGCTGTATTTTGTCCTGAGTTGAGTTGTTCATATGCGGCCTGAACAGCCATAAACTGAGTGGCAGCTGATGCCGAAGGATTGCGGTCTGGATGGTATTTTTTTACCAAGCGGCGATACGCACTCCGTATTTCATCCGGACTCGCACCAACTTTCAATCCGAGTACTTTATAAGGGTCTCCAGTCTGCATCGGTAAGAGATTGTATGACTACTTGGCGCTTGATTTTTTGCGTATCGGTGCGGTTAAAATGCGGCACGAGTGCATATTTTCGCGGTATTTCAGCAGCCTTGAGGCCTATTAGCTGAAAATCTGGAAATATAGGTTTTTTGTTTCCTTCAATTACAATGGCAACCATTTGACCCCATTTCACATCGGGTAAGGACGTGATGAAAAACGCTGCGTCGAGGTATTTGTGGAGTTGCGCTTCTAAAATTTCCGGAATGATCTTGAATCCGCCTGAATTGATCGCGTTGTCTGCACGCCCTATCCAAGTAAAGCGGCTAGGGTTATGAAGTTCAACGATATCTTTGGTAATGAGAACCTCGCTTTGGAGCGCAGGATAATGGATCACCAAACAGTTGTTTTTGCACGAGAAAGTAATGCCGGGCAGCGCGTTAAAAAAAGGTTCCTCAATGGGGCTTACTTTGCGCAGTGCTACATGAGACAGCGTTTCGGTCATGCCGTAACTATGCCAAACCTCAAGTTGAGCGCTTTGGCAAGCTGCAATGAGTTCGCTGCTCATTTGGCCGCCACCTACCAATATACGTGCAATTCCTTTGAGTTGTGGGAGGTCGTGCTCTATGCTTTGTTGTAATTGCGTGGGTACCATGGCAACAAAATCTATTTTTTGACGCAGGTTTTGCAGTGGTCTGGCACTAGGTAGTTGCAGTTGTACTTCAAAATGACCAACCACAGACCGCGCCAACAACATGAGGCCGCCAACGCTTGAAAGCGGCAAGCAGAGCAGCGCTCGTGTTTGTGTACTTAATTGCAACGCAGCATTACTTACTAAAGCTGAATGTGTGAGTTGTGTTTTGTTAAAAGTATGCAGCTGAGGAAGCCCGGTCGTGCCAGAACTTTTGATTTGAAAAGGCGCATTGGCGTTCCAGCTTTCCAGAAAGCCTGCGGCAGCAGCTTTTAATTCAGCGTTGGAGTCGATGAAATACCACTTGGCTTGCATCAGTAGTCGATGTCGAGATTGAAGCGGTTCTTGAGCGTATGCAGGTTGGGGTTTTTACGCGCCAACGCCGCAAATTTGTCTTTCCCCGTTAGGAATTTGACTTCTTCTTCGTCGGGAGCGGCCTGCACCAAAACGATATCTAAATAGAAGTTGTTGAGTTGCTTGCGCATGAACTCTTTAAACGTGAGCAAGTGGGTCTGGATGTAGTTCTGCTGAACGAGGTTGTCTACGGTGAGTTCGAGTAGTTCGTCGCCTTTGAGGACGGGGTCGCGCTTGATAAGGGCATTGTAGAAGGTTTCCATTCCGTCTTCTTTGACTTGAAACGCAAATTGTTTCCAATACATCTTGACATGATCGAGGTGAAAACCTTCGCGTGGGAGGTCTTCTTGGCGCACTTGTTGGTTGCTGGCTTTGTCTTTTTCGAGGGTCTCGCGGATAGAAATGATATTGGCCTTGACATTACCCTGCGGTTTACTCAGTTGCGCAGCGGGTTCTTTGACGGGTAATTGTGGTGAGGCGCTTGGAGTTGCTGCTGATTGGTTGGCTGCGGGTTTGTTGGAGTTGGTTTTGCGCAGCGTTTGTTTGGGCGACGGTAAGATGTCGATGCGCTCAGTTAGGCCTTTTTTTTTTCTTGCTCTTGCTTGAGTGAGCAGAGCTGCATGAGGGCTACCTCGATGAGCAGGCGTTGGTTCTTGGAGGCCTTATATTCGACATCGGTTTTGGAGAGCACCTGAAGGCCGCGCAATAAACGTTGGGCTTCAATTTCGTTGGCTTGCTGTGTAAAGCGCTGCTTGACCGTATCAGGGGCTTCGAGTAGACTTGCAGTTCTGGGGTCCTTACAAACCAAAATATTGCGGAGGTGTTCTGCGAGCCCAATGACGAATTGATGACCATCAAAGCCTTTCTCGTAAATGTCGTTAAGGATGAGTAGGGCAGATGGGATGTCTTCCTTTTCGGTTGCCTCAATGACTTTGAAATAATATTCGTAGTCGAGGATGTGTAGGTTCTCGAGGACGTCCTTGTAGGTGAGTGTATTGCCCGCAAAGGTGACCAATTGGTCAAATATAGAGAGTGCATCGCGCAAGGCGCCATCTGCTTTCAACGCAATTTGGTGCAGTGCTTCTGGGTCGGCTGAAACGCCTTCTTTGGTGGCAATTGTGCCGAGGTGGTCTGCGATGTCTTTGACGCGGATTCTTTGGAAGTCAAAGATTTGACACCTAGAAAGAATGGTCGGGATGATTTTATGCTTCTCTGTGGTGGCTAAAATGAAGATGGCATGCTTTGGCGGTTCTTCTAAGGTCTTAAGGAAGGCGTTAAAAGCACTGGCAGAGAGCATGTGGACCTCATCTATGATATACACTTTGTGGCTGCCGAGTTGCGGGGCAATGCGCACTTGATCGATGAGGTTGCGGATGTCGTCAACGGAGTTGTTGGAGGCGGCATCTAGCTCATAGATATTGAGTGAGTTTCCGGTATGAAAAGAAAGGCAGGAATCGCATTGGTCACAAGCTTCAATGGCTGAGGTAGGATTGAAGCAGTTGATGGTTTTGGCTAAAATGCGCGCTGTAGTTGTTTTGCCGACACCTCTTGAACCGCAGAACAAAAACGCCTGTGCGAGGTGTTGGTTTTGGATCGCATTTTTGAGTGTGTTGGTAATAGATTGCTGACCCACAACCGTATCAAAGGTTTGAGGGCGGTATTTGCGAGCCGATACAACAAATTCACTCATGTTTCAAAGATACCGCTTATTTTTAAAAATACACCGCTAAGATATCAACAGAAAGTCTAATTTTTGATGAGTGGCAAGGTATATTGTTCAACCTTCAAAAAATAGGTACCTTCGCCATATGGAGAAAGGTCCAAATCATTTAGAAGTGTACCTTTTCTCAGGACATGACCGTCCATCGAATGTAAAACAAAAGGTAAACCGACCAATTCCTCAGGAATATGGAAGTTGCCCTTACTCGGATTAGGGAAAACGGGATCAAAAGTTGGGATGGGAGTGGTGTTGCTAGCGTTGCTTAATTGATCAAAATGATTTAAAAAGATTTTGAGGGTACCCTGACGCACATCGCCCCAAATGGTGTAAAGTTGGTTGTTGCTGAATTGCACATTTAGAAAGTCGTTGCCATTTTCTAGCAAGATGGAGTCGTGCGCAACCAGCGGACTGATCACAAATTCAGTACCCCACGTTTGGTTGCTCTGGATGCGACAGAAAATCTGACTCGGGCTTTGGTAGGTACCAGGTACGCCATTGCGCCGGTCTCGCCAACATACAGCTAAGTCGCCATCGGTGTCGTAATCGGACCAAACCAAATCTTGGATTACGCCGTTGCCCTGTGTATCTTGATTCACACGCGTAGGTGCATACCAAATACCCCCATTTTTTTCAATACAAGTAATATCAGGATCTCCATAAACCTCACTTATAAAAGTGTAATTAGCACGATTGGAATTGGTCGGGTCTAAAGCAAGGTGAGGTCCGCTTTTAAGTGTGTCATTTTGTGTGCCAAAACCGATACCTTGAAAAGCAATCTGATAATTATAAAATGACGACACTACCGATTTATTGACCTCAACAATGCGCGGCAATATACTTTGAGTAGGGTCATAACTCGGATAAGCAGCCATAAAAAAGCCGTCATTGGCAAATGCAGGGGAAGGCATCGGTTGGGTTATGATGTTGCCAGCCAAATAAGGCGCACTATCGAGTTCTTGTAAACTAAAACTTGCCCCCTGATCGGCGGATACAGCCATGTATGGATGAAAAGGCGCCTGAACGGTTCCGGGTTGGTTGGCATTGGTACTCGTGATCACGACCCCGCCGGTGAGTGGGTCTACAGCAATCCAAGGGCGGTCTATGCATAGTTTGTTTGGACAAGAACTAATAGGTCTGGCTACCACTGCCGCGCCCCAACTCAAGCCGCCGTCGGTAGATTTTCTGCAAATCACGGCGCCGTTGCTGAAATTGACGTTGTCGTAATCGATATATGCCATGTATAGGTTGCCGTTGAGGTCAAAGCCCAATGACACATCGGCGCTGCTATTGCCTGCCTGCTGGTGCGCTTGCCAAATAGGCGCCGTCCAGCTGCTGCCGCCGTCAGTGGAAACCACGCTTTTGATTACAATTTTTTGATTGAGCTGAAAGCCCATCCACGCCGCTACTAAATGGTTGCTGTTCTGCGGATCTATAGCTAAATAAGGCTCTCCTTCAAAGAGATTTCCGGAAGAAACAAGGATGTTTTGTGCATGTGTGCGCGCGGCAATCAATAGAAGCAGGAGGCAAAGCAATTTCATACTTTAAAAGTATAAAAAAAGCCACTCGAAAGTGGCTTCATTTTGAAGTTTTGTTTGGTTTAAAAATCTTCGGTGATAACCAATTTTGGATTCACGGAAATGCTTTTGACCACTCCGTTAAGTGTCATTTTTCCGACCGACATACTGAAAGCATGTGCAAACTTGAAGCCATCGACTTCTTTGTAGTCGCTGAAATTGGTAGTGGTTTCTACGGTTTCTTCATCCATTTTACGGATGTTCGTAGAACGCATTTTCATAAATGTTTGTGTAGCGTAGTAGTCGTAGCTTTCAGCCATGCCGTCGTTGGTGTACAATACATAGCAATCTTGCCCATCGATGTTCTCAATGCCTTTTAGTTCGTATTTCATGCCATTGGTTTTGTAATTGAGCTCAGGAATAAAACCACTCGCTTTTTGCTTGGCAGCGATTTCTTCGGGTTTGAGGTCTTCGCGGCCACCTTGCATGCTAAAGGTATAACCTGATTTACCATCGAAATAAGATTTTTGTAAAACCATACCCGGCATTTCCATCTTACTCGCTTCGTTGCCGCCATTCCAAAAATAGTCTGTAGAGGTAAGAACAAAAGGCATTTGAGCAGAACTCATTTCTGTTTCACGAGAGTAAGTTTTTAAGGATTTTACCTTTTTCAAAAGTGCTTTTTTAGATGTTGTTCCGGTGATGGCCATTGCATACGCTTCGATCAACTGGTCTGCCGTGATGTCAGCGCTTTTGGTTTCTTTGATTGGCGCACCAAAAGCATCTAGTTTCTCGATTTTACCGTCGGTATCAAAAACCAAAAGCTTGGGTAGTATTTCTTCATTCCCCACCACAATAATGTGGCAGTTTTTCGCTGTAAAATATTGTTGGGCCACACGTAATACATCCTCTTTACTGATTGCTTCGAGCTGTTGAAGGTAGTTTTGGTAGTAGTCAGGAGCTAATTTTTGCTTGATGGTATTGAGTGCAAAACGCGCAATGGTCTGAGGACGTTCTAAAGAACGTGCAAAACCACCCGCCATGTTATTTTTGGTGAGGCTGAGCTCTTCGTCGGTCACCTGCGCTTCAATAATACCTGCAAATTCTTTGAGTATTTCTGTTATTGCGGAGTCAGTTACGGCATTTTTGAAATTACCTCCTGCCGACATCCAAGAGCCGTTTTCAGTGATGTTGAGTGAAGAATAACATCCATATGTAAAGGCTTTGTCTTCGCGGAGGTTTTGCATGAGGCGTGTGCCAAAGCCGCCGCCGCCCAAAATGCCGTTCAAGACATTGAGTGCGAGTTGGTCTTTGTGGCCAGCACGGATATCAATCGGGAAGGTGACATATACTACAGATTGAACAGCACCTGGTTTTTTGACAAAAATGACACGGTTTCCTTTGTCAAACTGCCCTTTACCAAGATCGCTTTGGTAAACAGGTCCACCTTGCCATGCCGAAAAATAACGCGTCACCATAGTTTCTGTTTGCGTTCTTGTGATGTCGCCAACCACAACCAAGTAACTTCCTTGAGGTGTGAAGTTCGTTTTATAGTACTGGATGAGGTCTTCGCGAGAAATATTTTGTAGCGTGGCTTCGGTCATGATTTCACCTAGCGGATGACCAGGGAAGTTGACGGCTCTTGTGGCATTGGTCGCCATTTCACCCGCATCTGCTTTGGTAGATTGCATGCCAGATAAGTTTTGCTTGCGGATGCGCTCTACTTCACTTTCTGGGAAATTGGCGTTGTACAAGACGTCAGTCATGAGGTCGAGGCCTTTGTCGAGGTGCTTGGTGAGGCAGCTCAAGTACATGCTAGAAGCACCTGCTGAAAGGTTGGCGCCAATAAAGTCGATCTCGCGGTCGAGCTGATCTTTAGAGCGGGTAGCCGTACCCGACATCAATAAGGAACCAGCAAAATCTGCTAGGCCAGCTTTCTCGCCTTCTAGGCGTGGAGTAGATCCAAGGCTCATTTCGATAGATACCTTCGGTATTTTGTGATTTTCAGACAAAATAACCGTGATGCCATTTGCAGTAGTAAATACTTGGGAGGCAGGGATGTTGATTTTTTGTGCCGCAGCCGCAGCTGGTCTTTGCGATCGATCTAATTGTGCAAACACATTGTTGGTCACGATCAATATCAGGAGGAGATATAGACTTTTCATGAGGCTTATTTTTCTTTAGGTAAGTAATAAAGGATCACACGCGCATCTTGGGTAAGGTAGGTGTTGGCTACTCTTAAGATGTCTTCTCTTGTAACTTTTAGGTAGTTGGAAAGAAGCGTATTGACGCGGTCGGCGTCTCCGAAGTACACATGGTTGTCTGCCAAGTTTTCGGCAATACCTGCAATACTTGAATTGCTAGAGGCAATGTCGTTTTCGAATTTGTTGCGCACTTTCTGAAATTCTTCTTCGCTAATGAGCTCGCTTTTAATGCCTGCAATTTGCGCGTCGAGTGCGTTCAAAAGGGTATCTAAGGAAACTTCCTTAGGCGCCACAGCTGCCATAATGCCAATACCAGCGTCTTCGAGGCCATAGTTAAAAGAGAAAGCATATTGAGCCAATTGGCGTTTTTCGACAATCTCTTTATTGATGCGCGAAGAACTTCCGCTCGACAACACTTCATTCAAGAATTCAAGCGCATAGGTGTCTGGATGCGTTTGCGCAGGCATTTTGTAACCAATGAAAAGACCCGGTAATTGGATGTTGTCGTAAATGGTGTCTTTGATGAGTCCAGAAATAGCTTGGCTGTCTTTGCGAGGTCTTTCAATTTGGCAAGGCTGATTGAGGTAGCTTACGAGCATTTTTTTGGCTGCTGGCGAGCTAGTAGCCAAAAAGTTCTTTTGGTCGAACTCGCTTTTGGGGATGTTGTATCTAGCCATAAAAGCGTCGTCGCTCAGGTTGATAAAATCGCGGTAGAGGTTAATAGCCTGGCCTTTCGGGATAGTGCCGAAATATAGCGCAATCCATTTTTTAGTTTGTTCGATGTTGATATCGCCTGCAATAGAAAGTGTTGCGTTCGATGGCACGTAGAATGTTTTGTAGAAATTGACGTAGTCTTCTTCCTGGGCTGCATCGAGGTGTTCCATGCTTCCAATTGGCGCCCAATTATATGGATGCGTTTCAAAAACACGTTTGAAAATTTCAGTAAAGAAAGACCCGTAAGGTTGGTTGTCTACACGCTGTCTTTTTTCTTCTTTGACCACACTGCGCTGCGTCTCGATGCCTTTGATGTCTACTTTGGCATGGAGCATGCGCTCGCTTTCGAGCCAAAGCCCTAACTCGAGCTGATTAGAAGGTAATACTTCGTAATAGTATGTGCGGTCTTGGGAGGTATTGGCATTGAGCGTGCCGCCATTTTTTTCGACGAGTTCGCTGTATTCACCTCGGCCAATGTTGGCAGATCCTTCAAACAATAAGTGCTCAAAAAAGTGAGCAAAACCTGTGCGGTTTGGGTTTTCGTTTTTTGAGCCAACGTGGTAGAGTACAGACACAGCTACAATTGGTGTGGCGTGTTCTTCATGCAAAATGACGTGCAGCCCGTTTGGGAGATCATAAGCTTCATAGGTGATTTTTTGCTGTGCCCAAAACGAGGAACTACTCAGCAAAAAAAGACCGTAAAAAATAGTTTTTTTCATAGTCAAAAATATAAGCGTCACGAAGATACAGTTATTGGTCTAAATTTTGATAACTTTGGACAATGTCGTTCAAAAGAATTAGCTTCTTTATTTGCTTTAGTTTGTTTGTGCTAAGTACTCGGGCTCAAGGAATTGTGCCAACCCTAGACTTCAATAAATATTTTGTTTCTTTTCAAGATGGTTTTTTTAGACCCATTGAAATTCAACCAATAGTTAGTTACAAGGCCGGCGATGAAATCGTTGCCTACATCGATACCCGTGGCAATCTCAAAATTTACGACGGCAAGGAGCGCATAGACGTCACCACCCTCAACGTAGATTACCAAGTCTCAGATCACCTCATGGCTTATCGCATCGCACAAGGTTTGCGCATGTGGGATGCCGGCAAATTTACGGTACTCACCAACTTTGGCCGCGAGTATGTTGTCAAGGACAGCCTGATCGTATTTGAAGACATCCGTTACCAAGCACTCAACGTCTACTGGAACCAAAAGGTAGAGAGTTTGGTCACCATCACTAACGGTGTATCCATGAACGCAAGTGTCGGTGAAAACCTAGTGGTATACAAAGACAACAGCAACACCTATTTTGTGTACTGGCATGGTCAAAAGTTTGAAATAGGCACCTATAACGAAGAAGTCCTGGATTTTCAACTCGGTACCGATGTCATGTGTTTCAAAGACCCCTACACACAATCGTTTTATGTTTTTGACCAAGGCAACTTTTTAGAGTTAGAATCCTTTCCAATCAAAAAATACAAAGCAGGCCGTGGCTTTGTGGTCTACGAAGACATGAATGGCAATCTTTGGCACTATCAAAACGGTCAAAAAACGGCGCTTTCCAATTTCTCTTCTGAGCTCTGGGATGTCAAAGACGATATCTGTGTTTGGATGGAAAACTCTTATTTTTTCGCTTACACGAACGGCCAGCGCGTGCAGGTTGCAACGTATCAACCACAGGCTTATTTACTCAAGAACAATGTGTTGGTGTATCGCAATATCATCGGAGGCGTCAGTGCGCTCGTCGATGGTGTTTCGAAAGAGATCACCAACTTTCCACAAGCCGATTTTGAGATTTACGGCTCCAAAGTTTTGGTTAAACTACCGAATCAAACTTCTGTTGTTTTGATGAATGGTAAACTCTATGCCAACTAAGCGCCATTATCTTTTATTTTTTCTAATTTTCAGCCTTTCGTTTTCTTTTCGGGCTCAAAAATCTATGGAGCAAAAGCTCGATGTGTTGCTTTCACAAGGCCACTACAAAATAGTTTACCGCAAAGCCAAAAGAATGGCACAAAATCCGGCCTTTGACAATAGCGAGCTCCCTGAGAAGTACCGCCAGTTGGCAGCGCAAGAACTCGCGAAAAATCCAATTTGGGCTAAGCGCCATACTTTGGAGCTAGAGTGGATGTCACGCCCTGCAGTAAACCCTTCGGTAAAAACACAAGGCAACCAAGGGACACAAAGTTCAGCCAAGACGCAACAATTACTCAAAGAAGCGCAAAAGCACCTAGGAGTTCCTTATAAAGAAGCAGGGATCGATCCAACTGGTTTTGACTGCAGCGGTTTTACTTGTTATGTTTTTGAGCAAAATGGCGTGAGTTTGCCGCGTCGCGCCGCAGATCAATACACATTTTGCCAGAAAATAGATCCTGAAGATGCTCAGGCCGGGGATTTAGTTTTCTTCTCTAACGGCACGCAAATCAATCACGTGGGTATTTTGATCTCTGAAAAAGGTGCGCTCAAGCAAATGATTCATTCGAGTTCATCGCTCGGTATCTCCATCATTGAACTTGAAACTTCTGCCTACTGGAAGCCTAAGGTTGTTGGCTACGGCCGCATCAGGTGATAGAGAAATATCAGGAGCGCCCAAAGTTCGCAAATGATTCCGGGGAGGATGAGGTCGGCCCATTGAAAAACACCCATACTCAAATAAAATAAGGCTGCCATTATTAAGAATCCCTTGCTCTGAATTTGAAACACAAGCCCCCTGCCTTGTATGTTCGTTTTTTGAGTAAAACGCGTTTTATTCAAGGCATGTACTTTGCCAAAAACCAAAACAATATTCGCGAAAAGCAGTGGGAGCAATAAGAGCAATAAGTTCGGCGCATGCGGATCCTGAAAATTGAATACCAAGAAATAAAGCACCGTGTGTAAAACCAATAGCCCCATTTGAATGCGGACAAAAATAGCGGGTTTGGCGGGTGTGAGTTTGGCCATGAAACCAATCACTGCCAAGAATGGGAACAAGAAGAGTTTGGTGCCCCAGCCTAGGATGTCCCAATTATAAACATTCCAAATACTGAATAAGCTCAGCAGACCAAAACTGATGGCGAGACCCGATAAAACTTGTGTTTGCTTGATTTTCATGCGTGTTTTCTGCGGCTTAGTTCTGTGGCGCAAACGAGGTGCCAAAGGGCACGTGCCCCTACATTGGCATCCCAGTCTCCTTCAGGGCCCGGTGCTACTTCATTGAGATCAAAGCCAATGATTTGGTGCCCCGATTCAACGAGTTCAAACAATAAAAATGCAATTTGTTGCAGTTCAAAGCCGCCGGCTACGGGCGTGCCCGTATGCGGACACAAGCTTGGGATGAGCCCGTCGATGTCAAACGAAATATAGACTTTTTGAGGTAGGGTAGCGATAATTTGCTGAACTTGATCAGCCCAAGTACGGCCGGTGTATTGCTCGTTTTTGAGTTCCCAATCATAGAAGGTAATGACTCTGGGATCGTTTTTGGCAAGATCGATCTCTCTCTCGGAAACATCTCTGATGCCTACCTGGGTGAGTTTTTGGAGGTTTTGAAGCTCTTTGAGCGCATTGAACATGATGCTCGCATGCGACTGCTCAAAGCCTTCGTAAGCGTCGCGCAAATCGGCATGCGCATCGATTTGAAGAATTCCAAAACCATCGTGGTGCGCATCTAGAGCTTGTAGCAGGCCAAGTGGGGTTGAGTGTTCGCCACCCAAAACACAAGGCATTTTACCCGCTTGGAGCAATTGCAAGCAGCGCTCCTTGAGATTGGAACGCAGTGCGTTGTGCGCTTCATTGATTTCGGAAAGCGTTTCGCCGTAGATGCTTTGCGCTGCTGCTTCACCAGCAACTTCAATGTGAGAAATATATTGCTGTCCAGCTTCGCAGAGGCGGTCATTGATTTCTTTCCATTCACTCGAAACAGCCGGCATGAAAATTTTGGTTTCATAAGCGCGGTCTAGTGCCGGATGATAGAAATCGAGTTGGGTAGAAGCGTCTAGAATGGCTTGCGGGCCGTTGCTGGTTCCTTTGCCGTAAGAAGCGGTTGCGTCCCAAGGTACAGGTATCAATACGATGTCTGCTTCTTCTTCGGTATAGGGGAAGCCAAAAATATTGCCGTTGGCGATTCCTACGCCGTTTGGATCAAATGTACTCATTGCTTGTGTTGGTTTTGAAAGGCTTCGACCGCTTTGCGCACCGAGCCAAATTGGAGGAGCCATTTTTGGGCTTCTTCGGTTTCAATATTCAATTCAGCGGCTACCATTTTGGCACCGCGGTCTACTAATTTTTCATTGGAGAGCTGCATGTCTACCATGCGGTTACCCTTGACATGCCCGAGCTTGATCATGAGGCTAGTCGAAATCATATTCAAGACTAATTTTTGAGCGGTTCCAGATTTCATACGCGTGCTGCCAGTTATAAATTCGGGACCAACGACTGGTGTTAACGCGTGCTGGGCCAATTCGGAGAGCGGAGAGCCTGGGTTGCAAGACAAGCCGGCGGTGAGTAATCCGTTTTCGTTGGCCGCTTGAATGGCACCCAATACATAGGGCGTGGTGCCAGAGGCAGCAATACCGATAATGGTGTCAAGTGCTGTAGGTTGGTGTTCTAAAATGTCTTTCCAGCCTTGTTGGGCATCGTCTTCTGCGAATTCTACCGCTTTGCGGATGGCGCTGTCGCCGCCTGCAATGAGGCCAATAACGCGTCCGGCGTCCACGCCAAAAGTAGGCGGGCATTCGCTGGCATCTACAATGCCTAAGCGCCCGCTGGTACCGGCGCCAATGTAAATGAGCCTGCCACCTTGCTGCATGCGTTCATAACAGGCTTCGATGAAGTTTTCGAGTTGGTCCGTAATTTGAGCGATGGCCTGCGGCACGAGTTGATCTTGTGAATTGATGCCTTCTAGCAGCGCGCGGGTACTGAACTGCTCTAAATCGTTGTAATTCGAGCTGGCTTCGGTGATTTTTTCCATTAGTAGAGGAGTACTTTTATTAGTATAGGAAAACTTTGCCGTCGGTGGGGCTGAGGTCTACCTCGACGTGGTTTTTAAGGGTAGTGGAGAGGCTGAGCCCGGCAAAATCTGTTTTGATGGGGTAGCGCCTGTGCTGCCGGTCAATGAGTGCCACAGTTTTGATGGCTTTGGTAGCTTGCTCTAAGAATTTGAGTAGTGCGTATTGCATCGTTTTGCCGCTGTTTACGACGTCGTCTATTAAAACGATGTAAGAGTTTTTCAAGTCCTTTTGGTCGATAGAAAACGCAATGGCTTCATTCCAGGGTTCGTCTTTGTTGAGGCGAATTTCAAAACACACTACTTTGAGTGTGCTGTTTTGAGCAATTACAGCGGCAAGCAATTGTGCCAAAACGTAGCCGTTACCGACAATGCCTCCTAGGTATATCACCTCTTGGTCAAACGCAACTTCAATGAGCTGATGCCCCAAGCGCGTTATTTTTTGCTGAATTTGCTGCTGATTGAGTATGGTTTGCATAGAACAAAGATAAGCAAACACAAAAAAGGCTGCTCAAACGAACAGCCTTTTTTAAAGAGTTGAGAAATATTAATATTTCAAGACGCGTGCCTGACCTTTTTGTGTTTGGATCAGGTATACACCAGCATCAAAATGACGCAAGTCGATTGTGTTGGTTTGTCCTTCAAAAATGACTTGACCAGTGGCGTTCGTGATTTGATAGGTGTCGCCTGCTGTGAGGCCAGCAATTTGGAAAATGCCATTTGAAGGGTTTGGATAAACGCCAATAGTAGTGTTGCGTTCAGTAAGGCCAACGCTAGCGCGCACGTCAAAAACAATTGTGCCTGGGGATACACCTGCTGCAAATTGATTGACGAGGTTATTGGCGTTGTCAAAAATACTCACGCTTCCTGTTGAGAAAAAGTCTGTTGCAGAAGCATAAAGGTGGCCGCTGATAGGTTCTTGTGCGAGGTCGTAGAAGTTGTTGGAGATGCCGGCAACTGGACCAACTAAAGCCATGTTGAGTAAGCTGTAGTCGTTGAGGGTGTTTTCCATTGAAATTTGGTAAACGAGTTTGTCGTCGCGCAGGGCAGAGGTACCGCAGCCCGTTACGGCGTTAGCAAAACTTTGGGTGTTCACCGTGCCATTCAGGCTTACTTTTGAAACAGACGCACCCGACCAATCTTTGTTGTTGACGGTATAGAGTTCGTTGTTGAACAAGAACATGTTGTCAGGGTTTTTACCCTCAGTGCCGAGGTCGATTTCAGAACCGTACTGCAGCGTATTGAGGTCGAGCTGCCCGATGAGTCCTTTTTCGTTGCCCCACTCATAAGCGTTGTTGACGGCGATATAAGCGATGTCGTTGATGACAACAATATTTTGTGTGGCCCATTTGGGGCCGTTGTTGGTGTCGAGTGCAGCGATGAGCTGTAAGGTGTTTTTGTCGAAAATCTGAAGGTAGGAGTCGAAGGTTTGCAGGTACTCGCCGCGCGTTGCGATGAGTTTGTCTCCGGCAATGGCGAGGTTGCGCACGCCGGGTAGGTTGATGCTGCCTACTGCTTGGTGGGTGTTGAGGTTGTATTTATAAATTTTGGTGTCTGCCGCAACAAAATAAAAATCGCCATCTATAACCAAGTCAGAACTGAAACGTTGCCCATCAAGGGTATCAATAACTGTGTAAGTTTGGGTTTGTGGATTGTAAGATCCGATGGTGGCGGGCTCGACGATTGCGTTGGTTTGAAAATCAAAAAATCCTTCGTTGGCGATGAGCACTTGGTGTACGTATTGTTGGGCGTACAAACTTGCACTGGTGAGTGCGGCAATTAGAAATAATCTTTTCTTCATGTGTTGAAAATTTTAATAAATTAAACAAGGACACGGAAAAAAGTGGAGCGGCAAGGGTATACGAAACCCTTGGCGATACCGACTTTGATCTGAAGTCTTCACGCTGTTCGAGGGCAAGTCTTCTGGCTCATGCCTGTTGTTGCTTTGCCTTCCCGCTTGCGCAGTGGCCTTGTGAAAGCAACTTTTTAGACATTTACAGCTGCAGATACAGCTCCGGATTCTAACCGGATTCCTTATTAAGTTCGACGAGCGAACACCAAAGAACGCTGCAAAGATAACAATAAATGCGGGTTGGCTTTTGTGCGTATCAAAAAGAGTTCTTATCTTTGCAGCCGTATTGGCCAAAGTGGTCAGTCTACATAATAATCATTTACACAAATATTAGCATGTATTTAGATTCAGCAAAGAAGAAAGAAATCTTCGCCCAACACGGTGGTTCAGAAACCAATACCGGTTCTACAGAAGGCCAAGTGGCTTTGTTTACTTTTCGCATTGCTCACCTTACTGAGCACTTGAAAAAGAACCGCAAAGACTATGGCACCCAACGCGCACTTCAGTTGTTAGTTGGTAAGCGTCGAAGCCTTCTAGATTACCTAAAGGCGAAAGACATCGAGAAATACCGCGCCTTGATCAAAGAATTAGGACTACGTCGTTAATTCTGAGATTAGCTCGGAAAATTTTATGGGAGAGGGGGCTTCGATAACATCGATAGCCCCTTCTTTTGTTTTAAAAGTTGTAAATAAATAAAGATGAATATAGGAACAAGAAAGTCAATCATGACCGGCGGCAAGGAAATCCTTGTAGAGACCGGGAAGTTGGCAAAACAGGCAGATGGTTCTGTTGTGGTGCGCATGGGCGACACCATGTTGCTCGCTACTGTTGTGGCAGCACCCGAAGCTAAAGAAGGTGTAGATTTCCTTCCGCTTACTGTAGATTACCGCGAAAAATATGCCGCGGCAGGTCGTTTTCCTGGTGGTTTTTTCCGCCGCGAAGCACGTCCGTCTGAATCAGAAATTTTAGTGATGCGTTTGGTAGACCGCGCTTTGCGTCCACTTTTTCCGGACGACTACCACGCGGAGGTACAGCTCATGATTCAACTCATGTCTTACGATGGCGTGAATAACCCAGACGCACTTTGCGGTTTGGCAGCATCAGCTGCAATTGCCGTTTCAGACATTCCTTTCAATGGCCCAATGTCTGAGGTGCGCGTTTGCCGTGTAAATGGTGAACTCATCATCAACCCAACTATGGCTGAAATTGCCATTGCTGATCTCGATGTCATGGTAGCTGGTACTGCCAAAGATGTCAACATGGTAGAAGGGGAGATGAAAGAAATTTCTGAAGCAGAGTTAGTTGAAGTGATCAAAGTTGCGCACGCTGCGATTATTGAGCAGTGTAATTTCCAATTGGAGCTTGCTGCCGAAATCCCTACTGCCAACCCAAAACGCGAATATTGCCACGAAACACACGACGAAGCAGTTCGCGCAAGAGTTTATGAGCTTGCCATGGAAAAATGCAAAGATGTAGCGCGCATGGGTCTTGCCAACAAGGCAAAACGCACTGAGCTTTTCGATGCAATTAAAGCAGAAGTGAAAGCAGCCTACACCGAAGAAGAACTTGCTACCGCGAGCAAATTCATTTCTACCTATTTCTCCGAAGTGAAGAAGAAGGCAGTTCGTTGGGTGATGCTCAATGACCGCAAGCGTTTAGATGGCCGTCAGTTCGACGAAATCCGTCCGATTTGGGCTGAGGTAGACTACCTCCCAATGGTTCACGGTTCTGCCGTATTTACCCGCGGAGAGACACAGTCACTCACCACACTTACCCTCGGTGGTAAAATGGATGAGCAAATGATCGATGGTGCTACTTTCCAAGGAACTGAAAAATTCTTATTACACTATAACTTCCCGCCATTTTCGACAGGTGAGGCACGTCCTTTGCGTGGTACATCACGTCGCGAAATCGGTCACGGTAACTTGGCACTTCGCGCTCTCAAGCCAGTGATGCCAGACGACTACCCATATGCAGTTCGTATTGTCTCTGACATTTTAGAATCAAATGGTTCGTCTTCAATGGCTACAGTTTGTGCCGGAACGCTCGCCCTTATGGATGGCGGTGTGCCAATCAAAGCACCGGTTTCTGGAATTGCTATGGGCTTGGTTGCAGACGAAGGTAAATTTGCCGTATTGTCTGACATCCTTGGAGATGAAGACCACCTCGGCGACATGGACTTCAAAGTAACCGGAACAGCCAATGGTATCACTGCTTGTCAGATGGACATCAAAGTAGATGGTTTGCCATACGAAGTCTTGACACAAGCACTAGAGCAATCTCGCGCAGGACGTTTGCATATCCTCGGTAAAATTACCGAAACCATGCCAACGCCACGTCCAGAACTCAAGCCACAAACACCTCGATTGGAGGCCTTCAATGTGCCTAATGAAATGATTGGCGCTATCATCGGACCTGGAGGAAAAATCATCCAAGGATTGCAGAAAGAAACCAAAACCACTATCACCATTGAAGAACTACCGAATGGTGAAGGACGCGTTCAAGTACTTTCCAATAATGGCAACGACATGGCTGAAGCCATCCGCTTGATCCGTCAAATTGCATTCCCGCCTCAAGTAGACGAAGGTGCAACTTATGAAGGTAAAGTCAAGTCTGTAAAAGAATTCGGTTGCTTCGTGGAAATCGTTCCTGGTACAGACGGCCTGATCCACATCTCCGAATTTGCTTGGGAAAAAACAGCAAAAATGGAAGACGTCGTGAAAGAAGGCGAAATGCTTACTTTCAAAGTCATTGGCAAAGATCCAAAAACCAAAAAATGGAAATTATCTCGCAAGGTTTTGTTGCCACGCCCTGAGCGTCCGGCTACAGAGCCAACAGCTGCAGAATAATTTTTACATTCAATTATTCAGAAAAGGCGAGGGAAACTTCGCCTTTTTTTGTGCAATGACTTCAAATTAACAGCTTCTTCATCTGAAGTTTCCGCATATTAACTTACAAAGTTGTAATTTTACCGAATCAAAAATATTTTTATGAAAAAAGGTTTACTTTTTATACTCACCTTAATGAGCCTCAATGTGTTCGCTCAGATGTCTAATTTAATTATTTCAGAATATGCTGAGGGTTCGGGAGGAAATAAGAAATATATCGAGTTGTTCAACGGAACCGGAGCACCAGTGAACCTAGGCAATTATCAACTAGTGAAAGCAACAAATGGTGGCGGCTATACTACCACAATTTCTTTAACAGGAACTTTGGCAAATAACACTACTTATTCAATTGCTAATAATGCCACCGATGTGCCGGGTGCAAATTTGTACAATGTTCAAATAAACCATAATGGAGATGATGCATACGCGCTAAAATGGAATGGTGGTACAGGATCAGTTTATTCTATTATTGACGTATTTGGAGATCCAACAAATGACCCTGGAACAGGTTGGGCTGTTGCCGGTGTAGCAAATGCAACTGTCGACAAAATTTTAACGCGTAAACCCAATGTTTGTGGCCCTAATACAAATTGGGCTACCATACAAGGAGTTGATTCCCTCTCTTCAGAATATTTTATTTCTGTAGCACTTTATAACCAGGTGAGCCAAAATTCGGGAATGGGCAGCCATGTTCACAACTGCGTTGCTAGCTGCGTGACCTACAACACGATCACAGCCACGGCATGCAATTCTTACTCACTCAATAACCAAACCTACACCGCTACTGGTGCATACGTGCAAACACTTGCCAATGCCAATGCAGCAGGTTGTGATTCCATCATTAACCTCAACCTCACCATCAATAATGCCAATTCATCTACACTCAACATTACGAATTGTGGTCCCTATACTTTAAACAACCAAACCTACAATGCGTCTGGAACTTACACCCAATTGACTCAAAATATAGCAGGTTGTGATAGTACGATCAACTTGAATTTAACGATTCAAACCCCAATCTCTTATTATCAAGATTTAGATAATGACGGTTATGGTAATGCGGCTGTGACGCAATCGAGCTGTACTCCTATCACTGGATTTGTAACAAATAATACAGATTGCAATGATAATAATAATGCGATACATCCCGGGGCTATGGATATTCCTGCCAACGGTATCGATGAGGATTGTAATGGAACAGATGCGCTTCCTTGTGTTAGTTATAATACGCTTACTGCGACAGCTTGTAATACCTATAGTTTGAACAACCAAACCTATACTGCTTCTGGTACCTACGTACAAACCCTAGCCAATGCCAATGCAGCAGGTTGTGATTCAATAATAAATCTTCAACTAACAATTAACAATTCTACTTCATCGGTATTGAATTTTTCGGAATGTAGCCCATTCATATTAAATAATCAAACCTACACTGCTTCTGGCGTTTATACCCAAAACCTTCAAAATGCTGTGGGCTGTGACAGTACAATAACAATCAATTTAACAATTATCAATCCAATTACAGTTTATCAAGATTTAGATAATGACGGCTATGGAGATGCGGCTGTGTCTCAAACAAGTTGTGCTGCAATTACTGGATTCGTGACTAACAGTTCAGATTGTAATGATAACAATAATGCAATTTACCCAGGTGCAATTGATGTACCCGGAAATGGCATCGATGAAGACTGCAATGGATTTGATGCTCCTTTGCAGCTTGGCATTTATCAATTTACAGGAACAGTAGATTGTAATACTCAAGATGTGGCCGCAACCAATACCAGCTCCAATTGGATTTTCTCAGATTTTATTTCCCAAGGCACAAATTGTGCAAGTGGTGGGGGATACTTCAACCGCAGCGGCTGGAATCAATCCGCACTTTTTAACCCAGCACAATACAATGAATTTACCATTTCCGGTGCAAACTGCAGCAATTTGAATTTAACCAAATTGGCGCTCAATCACCGCACGAGCACTACAGGTGGAACACCAACTATCTTTGTGCGTTCGAGCTTGGATAATTTTGCAAACGACATCGATACGCTTGCATCTGGACCGAATGGCAGTGTTGTATTTGCTGATACCATTAATTTATCTGCTGCTTTTACCAATGTTGCTGCTGTTACCTTTAGATTTTACGTAATCAACCAAGCAACCAGTACATCTACATTAAGGATGGATAACGTTTCTGTTTGGGGTAACGCTATCACAATTACACCGGCATTGTTTTATGCAGATGCGGATGGCGACGGCTTTGGAGACTTAGCTAATGATTCACTTTCTTGTTCAGCTCCCATTGGCTATGTTTCAAACAACACCGATTGTAATGATACCGATGCAATGGTCAATCCAAATACTGTATGGTACCAAGATTCAGACAACGACCAAGTTGGAAATACTTCAGTGACGCAAACCGCATGCCTACAACCTGCTGGCTACGTATTGGCCAACGGCGATTGTGACGATAACAATGCTTCAATTGTAGCGCCAACAATGTACTATTCAGACAACGATCAAGATGGGTTCGGAGACGACGCAACTGGCACCTTGTTTTGTCAAGCACCTGTGAACATGATTGCAATTGGTGGAGACTGCGACGACAACAACAACGCGGTGAACCCCGGCGCCTCAGAAGTTTGTGATGGCTTAGACAACAATTGCAACGGTCAATTCGATGAAGGCCTCACGTTCGTGAACTACTACTTCGACGGCGATAGCGATGGCTTTGGTATTGGCAATGCGACTAGTTCTTGTTCCCCAATTGCTGGCTACGCTACCCAAAATGGCGATTGCGACGACGCCAATAGCAGTGCTTACCCTGGCGCTGCAGATACACAAGGAAACGGCATTGATGAAAACTGCGACGGCGTAGACGGCGTTTTAGGTCTTGCAAGTATGGAAATGGTAGCTTCAATTGTGCCGAACCCTACAAATGGTTTGGTAGAGTTGCGTTTCAATCAAGAAGTTACGGGTCAAATACGCCTTACTGATTTGAACGGTAAAGTGCTGCAAATTGCACTTGTAAACGGTTTAAGCCACACCCTTGACCTCACGAACTTGAAGCAGGGTAGCTATCTTGTTCAAATCAATCAAAACATACAGCGAATTGTCAAGCTGTAAGTGCTTGTGGTAATTTTTTATACATTTCATCAAGAAGCATTAAGCCACCTTCGGGTGGCTTTTTTATGCCCAATTCTTTGTACTTTTATTTCAAATCTGTTTACATGAAAAAATTATTATTTGTACTGCTTCCTTTTTCAGCCTTAAGTCAATATTTTCAGCAAGATGTCAGTTACCAAATTGAGGTGAAGCTCGACGATAAAAATCATTTTTTAAGTGGTTTTGAGACGCTAACGTATAAAAACAATTCGCCTCAGTCACTAAATGAAATTTACATGCATGTTTGGCCAAATGCCTATAAAAACAAAGAAACTGCACTCGCAAAGCAACTCAAGCGCAACGAGGGCAACAAACTGGCCAAGGCCGATACCAAAGATTTGGGCTACATCGATTCGCTCGATTTCAAAGTCAATGGCGCTGCTGTTCAATGGTCTTATACGCCAGAACACCAAGATATTGTAGTTCTCAAACTAATTTCGCCATTAAAGCCTGGTGAAGCCATCCAAATCTCGACTCCGTTTAAAGTGAAAATTCCTTCTGGTAGCCTTTCACGTCTGGGGCATATTGGTCAATCATATCAAATTACACAATGGTATCCTAAACCTGCAGTCTACGATCAAAACGGCTGGAATGCTATGCCTTACTTGAATCAGGGTGAGTTTTATTCGGAGTTTGGAAGTTTTGATGTCAAAATAACGGTGCCTGCCAACTATGTTGTAGGGGCTACAGGTGAACTGCAAACGGCAAGCGAGGTTGCATTCTTAAATCAAAAAGTAGAGGAGAGCAAAAAGAAACTCGAGAAGTTGCTCAACACCGAAACAGAACGATCAAAAACCTTCCCAGAGTCTGCTAGCGAATGGAAAACGCTTCAATACAAGCAAGACCGCGTGCATGATTTTGCTTGGTTTGCCGACAAGCGCTTTTTAGTTTTAAAAGGAGAAGTAGTTTTACCTCATTCCAAAGAAACCGTTACCACGTGGGCTATGTTTACACCACAAAACGCAAAGCTGTGGGCAAATGCGCTTGAATACTTGCACGACGGCACTTATTATTACTCGCTCTGGAATGGAGATTACCCCTACAAGCACGTTACGGCCATCGACGGCACTATCAGTGCGGGAGGCGGCATGGAATACCCGATGATCACTGTAATTGGCAATTCGAGTACGAAAGAAGAATTGGAGGTCGTGATAGTCCACGAAGTAGGGCACAATTGGTTTTACGGCATCCTCGGTTCTAATGAACGCGTACATGGCTGGATGGACGAAGGTCTCAACACACTAAATGAAATGCGCTATGTGCAAACCAAATACCCAGACAACACGCGCTTTTCTGACATGGTAGCCGGCGGCCGCTTTCACCTCAATGACCTCGATCACCATGACTCCGGCGACATCATGTACCGCACGCTTGCAAGCTTTGGCCTAGACCAACCTTTGGAAACACATTCCGACGATTTCTCCAGCATGAACTACGGTGCCATTATGTACCAAAAAACGGGCGTAGTTTTCTTCTACCTCATGGATTACCTCGGCGCAGAAAAATTCGATGCAGCCATGTCTGCCTACTACCAACAATGGAAATTCAAGCACCCACAACCTGCTGATTTACAAAAAACCTTAGAAACCCAAACCGGCAAAGACCTCAGTTGGTTGTTCAAAGATCTTATCCAAACCACCAAGCACATCGACTACAAGATTTCAAGCGTGAAGCCAATGCTCAAAACTGGATCAGAGGTTAAACTTAAAAATACAGGGCAAGTCAATGGCCCAATTGAAGTGAATGTATATGGTAAAAATGAGCAAATAGAAACCGTATGGGCAGAACCAGGTCAAAAATCTGTTCCAGTCCGAACGCCGTACGCTGATATCACAAAAGTCGAAATCGACCGCAACAACGATATTCCCGAACTCAATCGCCAAAACAACCTTTGGGTAAAAGATCAGGTTTTTAAGAAAGTTGAGCCTTTGCGTTTTGAACTCTTGTTCGGAGACCACGAAAAAAAGAACACTACCATCTTCTGGACTCCAATGCTCGGTGGCAATGCCTACGACGGTCTTATGGCGGGTGTTACGCTTCACAACATCGGTCTTGCACCTAAAAAGTTCACCTATTTAGTATGCCCGATGCTCTCTACCGCCAGATTACGCCCTGCAGGTATCGCTGAGTTCTCTTATCAGATCTTGCCAACAAAAGCCGTCGAACTGATGCGTTTAGGATTGTCCGTCAAATCTTTTGGAACAGAAAGAAATGTAAAAGAAGATTATTATGTTGCGCTCTCACCGTATTTATCCATCAATTTTGGCGCTCGCAAAGCCCGTCATGCCTTTCATCACGATCTATTGATACAGGCAATTTATAGAAAAAATGTCGGAGGTATTTTTCCGAATGAACGCGGTTTTTTTGTACAACACACGACGAATTATAAAAAACCACTTTATCAAGCGCAATGGACCAATCGATTTGAGGATTTCGCAACAGGCAACGATTTTGTTTCGCGCATCTGGACCAACCTCAATCAGAACATCAATTATTCCGTGGGTAAAATGGACCGCAATATTACGCTCAATATTTTCGGTGGTTACACACTTAATCATCCCATTGCTGGTTTAACTAACGATCGGTTTTTTTGGTCGATGAATGGCTTGAATGGTCAGCAAGACTTATTTTTGGAAGACTACAACTTTGGTCGTTCTGATGTTTCAGGTATTTGGTCGCAGCAGCGCATGGATCGCCATGGGCAGTTTCATACTGGAAATGCGGCCGGAAGTAACATCAGTTGGCTCACTACGGCTACTGTTTATGCTCAATTGCCTATCAAACCGAATATTATTGGGGTTTTTGCCGATTTTGGCGCCGGTCGTGGCACCTTTCAAACAGTAGATATGTATTACAATGCAGGTGTTGCACTCCGCCTCGGAAAAGTGTTTGGCATTTATTTCCCATTGGTATATGGCAATAACACCTTTGCAGGTGACCTCTTCACTAACTATGCACAAAACATTCGCTTTACTTTGCGCATCAATCCGGTCAATCGCTTGAGTTTGCACACCCTTTTAAATTCTTAATATGACAGAGAATCGCCTTTCATTTGGTAAACTATTTTGGCCGAGTTTTTTAGCTGTATTTGTTGCTGGTTTGGTCGGCATGGTTTTCTTTTTTCTTATTTTGGGGGGCATTATCGGGTCTTTTGGAGATTTCGGTCCTGCGCCGCTGGCCTTGCAAGACAAAACCGTCCTGCACCTCAAGTTAACTGGCAGCATTCAAGATGTTTCTGAAGAGGACTTTGATCCAACCACATTGCGTCTGAACCGCACCATAGGCTTACCTGAAATCTTAGTGGGCTTAAAAGAAGCAGCGCAAGATTCCAAAATCAAAGGTGTGTTCTTGGAAATGAAAAACCCTAGCATGGGTCTGGCCACTGCTGAAGAGCTGCGCGAAGCCATTCAACAATTTCAGAAATCAGGAAAATTTGTCGTCGCTTATTTAGCTGGTGAGGAAATCAGCCAAATTGATTACTATGTGAGTAGCGTGTGTAAAGAAATATATGGCATGCAGGGCTCCTCGTTCTTATGGAGTGGCTTGCACGCCGAGAGTTATTTCTTCAAGAATTTATTAGACGACTTACAAATTAGTGTCATGGTTGTCCGCGGCAAAGAAAACGACTTCAAAAGCGCTGTAGAGCCCTTCTATCGCTCCGAGATGTCTGACTCGAGCCGCTTGCAGATGCAAGTATTACTTGGGGGGCTTTGGCTGCAAACACGCAATGAAATCTCGCAAAATAGACCCATCGACACACTCGGACTCGACTCATTGGTCAATACATTTGCAGTCCGCAACCTCACACACGCTGCCGAGCATAAAATGATCGACAAAACCCTTTACAGGCACGAAGTGCTCACACTGCTCAAGAAAAAAGTTGGCATCGATGAGAACACACCGCTGCGCCTTCAAGGTTTCACGAAATATGCCCGCGACACCTACCATGACAACCAACTTCTCGCTAGGCAAGAGCGCCACATTGCCGTTCTATTGGCCGAAGGCGATGTCGCTACTCAAGGAGAGGGTGTGAGTACAGAGCGTATGGCCAAAATGCTCCGCCAGGTCCGCGACGACGACGACGTCAAGGGTGTGGTGCTGCGCATTAATAGCCCCGGTGGTTCTGCATTGGCCAGTGAGGAAATCTGGAAAGAAGTTTCACTAACGGCCGCCAAAAAGCCACTTTATGTCTCGATGGGAGACTATGCAGCATCTGGAGGCTATTATATTGCTATGCCAGCAGTTAAAATTTTTGCGAGCCCCATGACAATTACGGGTTCAATTGGCGTCTTTGGTGTGGTGCCTTATGCGGGTGATTTCCTTCAGAATAAAATTGGCATTACCACGGATGAAGTTAGAACCCATCGTTTTGGCCGACTATCGCTTACCCACAAACTGAGTCCGGAAGAATACGCATTCATGCAAACTGAAGTTGACGCCGTTTATGCACAATTCCTCGATCGTGTCAAGACAGGTCGCAAACTCAGTAAAAAGGCAGTAATGCGCGTTGCGCGCGGAAGAGTTTGGACCGGCACTGCTGCAAAAAGCGTGGGCTTAGTCGATGTTTTAGGAGGTCTTCATAGCTGCATCAAAGCCCTTGGTAAAGATATTGGCATTAAAGAGGTCGTATATTATCCTAAAAAAGAGGAAAGTACCTTCAATACCTTTTTAGCACTTCTCGATGAAGAACTCGAGGGAGAAAATAACAGTTCAAAAATTGAAATCTCGGCTGATTTTTTAGCTTATTATCAAAAATTTGCACACATAAAAAAAATGAAAGGCCTGCAAATGCGCTTGCCATTTAGCTACCACTTCTATTGATTTTACTAGGGTTCAGCTAAGATATTGACAATTAAATAGATAAGTTTTTGCCATTTTGTTGAATAAATTACATCAATTATTAAACAATAATTGTATATCATTGTTATTCAATTAATTATTGGCGGTATCCGAAAAGCCACAAAAGAGTAGGAAAAACTAAACCTATCTATTTATGTTATTTTCTTTATCTAGTGCACTTAATGTGCAAGCACTTTTTGAAAAAGGCGACGTGTATACTTACACAGCGTTTACCTTCTTCATTGGAACGATGGCCATGATGGCTGCAGCAGCATTCTTCTTCATGGAAATGCGCAACATGGAAGAGAAATGGAGAACCTCCATTTTAGTTTCTGGACTCATCACCTTCATCGCCGCGGTCCATTATTACTACATGCGTGATTACTTCACTGCAACTTCAACTTCACCTACGTTCTTCCGTTACGTAGACTGGATGTTGACTGTTCCATTGATGTGCGTAGAGTTCTATTTGATCACCAAAAAAGCAGGTGCAAAAACCAGCTTACTTTGGAAACTTATTCTTGCTTCTGTAGTCATGCTCGTAACAGGTTACTTCGGTGAGTCTGTAGACCGTAATAATAGCGTCATGTGGGGCGTCCTTTCAGGTGCAGCTTACTTCTACATCGCTTACCTTGTATGGTTTGGCGAAGTCGCTAAATTGGCTGAATCTGCAGGTCCTGCAGTTGCAAAAGCAACACGCATCTTGGCATGGTTCGTACTTGTTGGATGGGCTATCTATCCATTAGGATACATCATCGGTACACCTGGTGGCTTGTTCGGTGCTTTCGGTAGCACTGGTCCAAACCCTTGGATGGATGTTGTTTACAACATTGGTGATGCCGTCAATAAAATCGGTTTCGGTTTGGTAATTTACGCCTTGGCTAAATCTGACGCTAAAGCATAATTGTTACCCAATAAATATAAATGAAAAAGGGGAGCTTCGGCTCCCCTTTTTTATACAAACTAATTTTATTGCGGCAAACAAACAATACTCCTTTGGGCAGTAGTTTGATTTCCTTTTCCGTCAAGATCAACAGTAATTTTTACGGCAATAGTTGTGGTATCTATTAATTCATTCATCCAATGATCGTGAAAAGCATATTCCTTGTCTGTATCGGTACTATTTTGAGTGTGCAGAACGGCTCCCGTAGAAGCATTTAGATATTCAATATTGAATCCGTTCATTTTTCCATTTCCAATTATCGTTCCCTCTACGTGAATGCTATCCATATATGCAATGGTATCATTTAGAATAGGCTCTTCAAATTCAATAGTTGCTGAAGTGGCTGGGTCATTTTTGTGGCAACTTAGTAATAAGCATATTGCTAAGGATGTTAACATACTATTTTTCATGTTGTTATTTTTTTTTCTGAATTAAAAATTGAAAGTTTAGTTGTGCTGACCAACGCAGTTTTGTTTGGCCGGCATTGAGTCGTTGAATGAGCGGAGCTTGAATGCTTGTGGAGACCATGAACTGATGACTGATCAGCATAAAACCCATTTTTGAGGAGGTGATATACCCTTTATTATTTTGACCTTCCGGTAGTAAAAAGCCATTTGTCTTATTGCTGTTAAAATGATCATAAACTAATCCAGCATGTGCTAATAAGCGTTTACTTTTGTAGCTTTTATTGTATGTGAGCTGAACACTTGCTTGGGTGCTGTTGCCAAAGCGATAACCAAGATTGTTTGCTCCTTTAAGTGCAAAACTAGCTTCAGCTTGAATACCAATAGAAGAAGAAATTCTTTTAAAGCCTTGCATCAAAAAAAGTTGATCTGTTGAACCTGTTCCAGGATAAAGATTGGTGTACATTGATTGACTTGGCGCAAATTGACCTGTGGCAAATTTGAGCCCATATCCCAAACTTAAAAAAGATAAATTTGTTCTTGTGGTGTCACTGCGGCTATAAATGATGCCGTTCACTAGCATGCGCATATCTCCAAGGCCATGTTGAAATTGCGTATCAAAGGTTTCCTTATAGACATTTTGAACAACTGGTGCAAAACCATAAACTTGAAGCCTATGCAAAGCTTGCCATCGGAAAGTAAACTCTTCTGTGAACATATAGCCCTTAGCATGTGTGATTTGGTTGATGTAACCATTGAATTGTCTGCAGCTTGTTTGTAATCCGTAAGTGTGAAAATGTGTCCCGGCCATCAGGCCTAAAGAAGCATTAGCACCTACACCTCCGCATAAATCACAAGCCAATGTGCTATTGCAAAGTACCAATAGCAGCAATAAACTGATTTTTTTCATATATTGTACTTAAGTTGATGAATAGTAATTCAATCAAGCTATACAAGGCGGATGAAAACAGTTTGGAATATAATAAAAGGAATAAAGAACTGCTTTGCTCAAGGTTACTTTCTGTACTTGAACAAATTGAGGTTGCAAACCTAAAACCTGAGCTTCGTTCGATAAATAAAATTGTTCGGAAAAAATTTTTGCACCAAGATTGAGATGATTTTGTTGCTCTTGCTCCTTAGCTTGAAGAGCGGAGTCAGCTTTTTGAAGTTGCTTGGCTAGATAACATTGACCATTACAATGAAGTTCAGGTCTGTTTATGTTTTCACAATAACGCGCGGTAATTTCAGCTTTATTGAGCTCATAATGCACTTGCCAAATCAAACCGTATACAAGCTTTGAGGTGAATAAGGCGACCAATAAAAGACTAAAAAGACTTCTGAGCACTTGTTTTTATAAAATTACAAATTCCTTTTACTGCAATTAATATACCTTCGGAAAACTATCTGGGTCGAGGTCGTGCATCATATCTAAGACCTTTTCAATGATGTCGTCGAGGTTGGGCTTGCTGAAGTAGTCGCCGTCGGAGCCATAGGCAGGGCGGTGGTCTTTGGCTGCCATGGTTTGTGGCGCGAGGTCTAGGTGTTGGTAGCCGTTTTGCTTCACTAAAATTTGATCGAGCATAAAGGCGCTCGCACCGCTGCTGACGTCTTCGTCTACAATTAAGAGCGCGTTTGTCTTGGCTAAAGATTGGCCAATGACATGGTGTATGTCAAATGGAAGCAAGGTTTGCGCATCGATGAGCTCAACAGAAACACCAAAGTCTGTGAGTTGTGCTACGGCTTGTTCGCAGATATTAAATGTGGAGCCATAAGAAACAAGGGTCAGGTCGGTACCTTCTTGCACGATTTCAGGAACGCCAAGTGGTTCAGTGAATTCACCAAAGTTTATAGGCATGCGCTCTTTGCTGCGGTAACCGTTGAGTGGCTCAATGACCAATGCTGGTTCGTCGGCCTGAAGAAGTGTGTTGTAGAATGCTGCGGCTTTGGTCATGTTGCGCGGTACACATACATGAACTCCGCGTAGTGAGTTGATGATCATGCCCATAGGGGAGCCGCTGTGCCAGATGCCTTCTAAGCGGTGTCCGCGGGTAGAAATGATGAGCGGTGCTTTTTGCCCACCTTTGGTGCGGTACTGAACCGTTGCGAGGTCGTCGGACATAATTTGAATGCCGTAAAGCAAGTAATCGAGGTATTGAATTTCGGCAATAGGACGCAAGCCACGCATGGCCATGCCTATGCCTTGTCCGATTATAGTGCACTCGCGGATACCAGTGTCTGAGACGCGCAAGCTGCCAAATTGTTCTTGTAAGCCCTCTAAACTCTGGTTTACACCGCCAATTTTTCCGGCGTCTTCGCCAAAAACGAGTACTTCTGGGCGTGTTTCTAGAATTTTGCGGTAGTTTTCACGCAAAATGATGCGACCGTCTTCCATTTGGTTTTCAGTGGCATAGGCAACAGGAACTTTGGAGATACTGGCAATATTTTGCTCAGAGGCAGAATACAAATAAGAGCTATAGCGGTCTTGGGCTTTAAGTTGAATGCGACCTACCCAATTGGCCAGCGCATTGCGTTCAGGGCTTTGGTCTTGTATACTTTGGCGCAAAAGCAAGCGAGCGGCTGAGAGGAGGTCTCGACGGATGCTGTCTTTTTCTTTGCCGAGTTGTTGGTGCAAGGCCTCAGCACGAGCGTGAAGTGGGTGGTTGGCATTAAATCTGTTTAAGATTTCGAGCAACTCTTGTTTGTCTTGTAAGATGTCGTTGGTGAAAGCTGCCCACGCACTGTTTTTGGCATTTCGGACGCTTTCTTTGGCTGCGCTTGAGATGGCATCCAGTTCTTCTTCAGTAGCGAGGATCAGGCCTTTTTGTGCAAAAGAAAGGATCCATTCTTTGAATTTGGCGATGCAATCGTATTCAGATTCCCAAGCGAGGCGCTCTTCAGATTTGTAGCGCTCGTGTGAGCCCGAAGTGGAGTGCCCTTGTGGCTGATTCACTTCTTTGACGTGCACCAATACTGGCACGTGTTCGTTGCGGGCAATTTGCACGGCTTTTTCGTAGGTTTCACATAGGTGTGCGTAATCCCAGCCTTTGGTGACCAATATTTCAAATCCTTTTTGCCCAGCGTTGCGTTGAAATCCGGCTAGGGCGTCGGAGATACTGCCTTTGGTGGTCTGGAGTTCGCGCGGCACGGAAATCCCGTAGCCGTCGTCCCAGACGGACATCACCATAGGTACTTGCAATACACCGGCGGCATTAATGGTCTCCCAGAAAGGACCTTCTGAGGTAGAGGCGTCTCCGATTGTGCCAAAAGCGACTTCATTGCCGCCGTTGGTGAATTTTTTAAAGGCTTCGAGTTCTTTGAGTGTAGGGTGTTCGCGGTATACTTTAGAGGCCTGAGCGAGACCCAGCAAACGCGGCATTTGACCGGCGGTAGGGGAGATGTCGGCAGAGCTGTTTTTCTGTGACATGAGGTCTTTCCATTGGCCCTGTGCATCTAGGTTGCGGGTGGCGTAATGGCCGCCCATTTGTCGGCCAGCTGATTGCGGCTCAATGGCGACGTCGGTATGGGCATATAAGCCCGCAAAATATTGTTCTATGGTGAGGGCTGAAATCGCCATCATGAGCGTTTGGTCGCGGTAGTAGCCTGAACGGAAGTCTCCGTTTTGAAACTGCTTGGCGAGCGCAATCTGAGCGAGCTCTTTTCCGTCGCCAAAAATGCCGAATTTAGCTTTTCCGGTGAGCACCTCTTTTCGGCCTAAAAGGGAGGCTTCTCTGGATTCACAGGCAAGTTGGTAATCGAGCAGGACTTGTTTCTTGAAGGTATTGAAATCGAGTTGCTCGTTGGTTGGGGTCGCTTTGTCTTTGGCCATTTTTTGTTGATTGCAGACAAATATACAGCTTTTAGACCTCATTTTTGTCCTAAAATGTGCAATTTTGCCCCTGATGAATCATGTAGAACTCGAATTATGTGCAGCCTCTCTGGAGGCCCTTCAGTTGGCAAAGACATATGCTTTTACACGCATCGAGCTTTGCCAAAATCTAGAACAAGGTGGTTTAACGCCTTCGGCTGGCCTCATAGAGACAGCTCTAGCGTTTGGCTTGCAAACCCATGTCTTGATCAGGCCAAGAGCAGGCGGCTTTCATTACAATGCTGCTGAAATAGAGTTGATCAAACGAGATATCGCATTTTGTGCTCAACGAGGTGTGCAAGGCGTTGTGGTGGGCCTGCTCCAAGCGAACTTTGAAATAGACAAAGCACAGCTGCAAGATTTGATTCAAATTGCGCCGCAGCTCAACTGGACCTTCCACCGAGCCTTCGATGAAAGTGTAGATTGGAAGCGCTCCCTCGATATCTTGATTTCACTTGGATTCAAGCGTGTGCTCACTTCAGGTTTTGCTTCAAATGTAGAGCTCGGTATGCCTATACTCGAGCAGATGAGCAAATATGCCAATGGGCGCATTGAAATCATGGCTGGAGGTGGCGTCAACGCCGGAAACATACACAAATTGGCCCAAATTGAGCAGCTGGCGGCCATTCATTTTTCTGCTACCCAAAAAGAGCTCCTCGATGAAGATTCTGCTTTTTCGGAGACCATTTTGAAGGTCAATGAAAACCGACTCAAGCGCATACTTGCGTCAATATAAGGTCGCTCCGATATATTTGCGTACCTTTGCAGCACTTCGTCGGGTAAAAAATGTTGTTTACCGCGTTCGAAATTGAAGCTTACATGTTATTTAATGAATTACCCTTGGAGCCGAAGCTCCTTCAAGCCATTGCTGAAAAAGGCTATACAAATGCAACCCCGATCCAAGAAAAAGCCATTCCACCTATTCTCGAACAACGCGACCTCATCGGTCTAGCCCAAACCGGAACAGGGAAAACAGCTGCTTTTGCCATTCCAATTTTGGAATTACTACACGCTAAGAAACCACTAAACGGCAGTATTCAAGCACTTATCGTAACGCCTACCCGCGAACTAGCTATCCAAATAGCCGACAACTTTAAGGAATATGGCAAACACCTTGGCATGCGTTCGTTGGTGATATTTGGCGGCGTTAAAGCGCATGCACAAATTCAGACGCTCAAGCAAAAGCCAGCTATTCTGATTGCTACGCCTGGTCGCTTACTCGATTTACACCAACAAGGGTTTGTCAACCTCAAGCAGCTGTCTATTTTTGTTTTGGACGAAGCAGACCGTATGCTCGATATGGGTTTTATCCACGACGTCAAGCGCATTGTGAAACTCTTGCCTAGAGAACGCCAGACTTTACTTTTTTCGGCCACAATGCCCAATGAAGTCAAGAGCTTAGCGCAAGGCTTGTTGCAAGAACCTATAGAAGTGACGGTTACGCCGGTTTCATCTACAGTTGAGCGCATTGACCAGTGTATGTACCACGTTGCAGACCGCAAACACAAAGAATCTTCTTTGGTAGACTTACTTAAAAAAGATCCAGCAGAAAGTGTCTTGGTATTTTCGCGCACCAAACATGGCGCCGACAAACTCGTGCGCATGTTGGGAAAAAATAAATTGGAAGCGCTCGCCATTCACGGCAACAAATCTCAAAATGCGCGTCAAATGGCGCTGAATCATTTTAAAGAAGGTAAGATTCGTATTTTGGTAGCTACTGACATCGCTGCCAGAGGAATCGATATTTCAGGTCTAGATTTGGTTATTAATACGGATGTGCCTACTGTAGCCGAAACCTACGTGCACCGGATTGGCCGAACGGGCCGAGCTGGCCGCGAAGGCAGATCGGTTATTTTCTGTGAACCAGAAGATCACAAATACTTCAAAGCGATTGAAAAACTGATCGCAAAAAAAATACGGGTCGAATGACCCGTATTTTTTTTGCTTTATTTTTTTGCTCGCTGCGTTGATTTAGATCGCAGCAATTTTATCTGACATATATTCGCCGGCTTTCAATTTGCCAACGATTTTAGAGAAGCAATCGATGGTGTAGCTGACGTCTTCTAGGGTGTGAACTGCAGTAGGGATGAGGCGCAAGATGATCATGCCTTTTGGTACTACAGGATACACCACCATTGAACAGAAAACATTGTAGTTTTCGCGGAGGTCAAAGATGAGATTGGTTGCTTCTGGAATAGAACCGCTGAGGTAAACTGGTGTTACGCAGCTATCGGTTGGGCCGATTTCAAAACCAGCGGCTTTGAGGCCATTTTGAAGTGCGTTGGTGTTTTCCCAGAGTTTATTTTTGAGTTCAGGATGCGTGCGCATGAGTTCTAGGCGCTTGAGCAAGCCAAGAACAAGTGCAGCTGGCATGGCTTTGGCAAAAATTTGCGAGCGCATGTTGTAGCGCAAGTATTCCACAACTTGTGCATCTGAAGAGATGAAACCACCAATGAGCGCAAAAGACTTAGCAAAAGTACCGAAGTAGATATCGATGCCATCTTGGCAGCCTTGCTCTTCGCCAGTTCCGGCTCCGGTTGCACCCAATACGCCGATACCGTGTGCGTCGTCGACGAACAAACGGAAGTTGTATTTTTCTTTGAGGGCAACAATTTCTTTGAGTTTTCCTTGGTCGCCGCGCATTCCAAAAACGCCTTCGGTAATCACGAGGATGGCTCCGCCAGTTTCGGCTGCAAGTTTAGTAGCGCGTTGAAGTTGCTTTTCGCAATCGTCGACTTCGTTGTGCTTGAACACAAAGCGCTTGCCCATGTGCAAACGAACGCCGTCTAGGATACAAGCGTGAGATTCTGCGTCGTAAACAATGACATCGTGGCGATCAACCAAACAATCGATGGCTGAAACTACCGCTTGGTAGCCAAAGTTTGCTAAAATGGTATCTTCTTTACCGACAAATGCGGAAAGTTCGTTTTCGAGTTGTTCATGGTAATTGGAGTTGCCGGACATCATGCGCGCACCCATTGGCGATCCAAAACCGTAGCGTTCTGCAGCGTCGGTGTCTGCTTTACGCACTTCTGGATGGTTGGCGAGGCCAAGGTAGTTGTTGAGTGACCAGTTGAGCTTCTCTTTACCACGGAAGTTCATGTGGGGGCCAATTTCGCCTTCTAATTTGGGGAAGGTGAAGTACCCATGAGATTCTTTGGCATGCATTCCGAGTGGTCCGCGGTTTGCCTTGATTTTTTCGAAGATATCTGCTGACATGCTGCTATTTTTCTGCAAAGTTAAGATAATATAAATGATTACAAATGAAGAACCCTTTAGTTTTCAACAAGCTTTTCACTTAAATACTGCGCTGTTGAGTTGTCTTTGAGTTGTATAAAGTCCTTAGGATGACCAATAAAGAGGAGGTGTCCGCCGTTTTCACCGCCATCGGGGCCGAGGTCAATAAGGTAGTCAGCGCATTTGATGACTTCCATGTTGTGTTCGATCACAACGAGCGAATGTCCTTTGTCAAGCAAAGCATTGAACGCAATTAAAAGTTTTTCGATGTCGTAAAAATGCAGACCAGTGGTGGGTTCATCAAAAATAAAGAGGGTAGGAGTTTGTTGATTTCCCTTGCTAAGAAACGAAGCTAACTTGATGCGCTGCGCTTCTCCGCCAGACATGGTGCTCGACGACTGCCCGACCGTAAGGTAGCCCAAGCCCACATCGATGAGTGGCAGTATTTTTTCGGCGACGCGCTGAGCGAGCTTATCTGGGTCCGCACTGAAGAAATCTAGCGCTTCTTGAAGCGTGAGTGAGAGTAAGTCTGCTATGGATTTTTCTCGGTACAAGATTTCTAAAGTTTCTGTTTTATAGCGCTTGGCTTTGCAGTGCTTGCAAGGCAACTGAACGTCGGCCATGAATTGCATAGAAACCGTAATGTTGCCTTCGCCTTCGCAAATTTCACAGCGACCGCCAGCTACATTGAAAGAGAAAAAACCTGGTTTGTAGCCGCGCAATTTAGCCAGAGGTTGGCGGGCATAGATTTCTCTGATATCGTCGAAAGCTTTGACGTAGGTGATAGGGTTGCTGCGCGAAGATTTCCCGATGGGGTTCTGATCGATGAATTCAACGTGCCCAAGTTTTTTGAAGTCGCCACTCAGGCCATTGCACTTGCCGATGAGCTCACTGCTCAGGCCGAGTTCTTTGCGCACGAGTGGGTACAGCAATCTTTTGATGAGGGTAGATTTCCCTGAGCCCGAAACGCCAGTAACACAAACGAGTTGCCCAAGTGGAATGGCTACATCTATGTTTTTAAGGTTGTTTTGCCGCGCGTTGTGAATGTTCAGGTGGCCGAGTGGGGTACGCGTGCGCTGTGGTAAGGCAATTTGCTTTCTGCCGGTGAGGTACTGCGCTGTGAGGGAATCGCTTCTTTGCAAGTCCTTGAAAGCGCCCTGAAATACCAAATTGCCACCTTGGCTTCCGGCCAGCGGCCCGATGTCGATGATTTCATCGGCAGCCCGCATGATCTCTTCTTCGTGCTCTACTACAATCACGGTATTGCCTTGGTCTTTGAGCGCCGTGAGTACCTCAATAAGTTTTTTGGTGTCTCTGGGGTGTAGGCCTATGGAAGGTTCATCTAGAATGTAAAGTGAGCCAACAAGGCTAGAGCCGATAGAGGTAGCAAGTTGTATGCGCTGCGCTTCACCTCCAGACAAGGTGTTGGAATTGCGGTTGAGCGTTAAGTAACCGAGGCCAACTTTCTGTAAATAAGACAAGCGCTGTTCAATTTCGGGTAGGATATGCTTGCAGACTTTGCTTTCGTGCGGGTTAAGTTCGATGCCGTGAAAATAGCGCAAGGCGTCGTCTATACTCATGAGCACTACGTCTTGGATGCTTTGACCAGCTATTTTTACATAAGCGGCATCTTTGCGCAAGCGCGTCCCTTGGCAATCGGGGCAGATTGTTTTGCCGCGGTAGCGCGATAAGAGTACGCGGTATTGGATTTTATAAGTCTGACTTTCAATTTGTTTGAAGAATTCATTTAAACCAATAAAATACTTGTTTCCAGTCCAGAGTAATGCGTATTGTGCTGGGCTGAGCTCCTGAATGGGCCTATGGATGGGGAAGTCAAATTTACTGGCTTGATAGAGTAATGACTGTTGGTATTCTTGCATGTTTTCGCCTTTCCAGGCTGCAATCGCGCCCTCGTAGACACTTTTGCTGCGGTCCGGGATCACGAGTTCTTCATCGATGCCGAGCGTCAAGCCGTAGCCTTCGCATTTTTTGCAGGCACCGTAAGGGTTGTTGAATGCGAAAAATGGAGGGGTGGGTTCTTCAAAGCGCAGGCCGTCTGCCTCAAAGCGCGCATTGAAATCTATGAATTCTTTGGTGCTTGCGTTGTAAAGGCTGCATTCACCTTTGCCTTCTATGAAAGCGCGTTCGATGCCTTCTGAGAGTCGGCTTTGTTGCGGGAGTTCTCGGACTTCATTTTTAAGTCGATCCACCACGACCCAAAGGTTAGAAGGCGGTGTTTCGAAAGGAAAGATGTCGTCGATTAAAACAAAAGATTCGTTATAAAATAAACGCGTAAAACCTTCTTTGTTAAGAAGTTGAATTTTTTTATTTAAATGATCAGTTGAATTATATTGTAGTGCATACAAAATAGCAAAAGGCGCATTTAGCCAATTGGTATCTAAAAATTCAATGACGTCTTTGGTTTGGTGTTTTTGAACAATTGCACCCGAGACAGGTGAGTAGGTTGTGCCAATTCTGGCAAAAAATAGTTTGAGGTAATCGTAGATTTCGGTGCTCGTTCCAATGGTCGACCTCGGGTTGCCAGAGCTTACTTTTTGTTGAATGGCAATGGCCGGTGAAAGGCCTTTGATGTCGTCGATGGCAGGTTTGTCTAGGCGCCCAAGGAATTGTCTTGCGTAGGCCGACATGCTTTCAATGAAGCGGCGCTGGCCCTCTGCAAAGATGGTGTCAAAAGCCAAACTAGATTTACCCGATCCGGAGACGCCGGTGATCACGGTGAGTTTGCCATGTGCAATGCGCACATCCAAGCCTTTGAGGTTGTGTTCGCGCGCGCCCTTTACCGTGATAAATTTTTCCATATGCAAAGGTAAAATTTCTTTACTTTTAGTGCTTTAAAAACAAGCGAATGTCCCAAAACTCTTTATTCCGAAAGAAAACCGTTGCCTCCATTATGGCTCAGGTGCATGCCAACGAAGCCAGTGCCGAAGGCCACACCTTAAATAAACACTTAAAGATCCGCGACTTAATTGCCTTTGGTATAGCAGCTATTATTGGTGCTGGTATATTTTCTACCATCGGCCAAGCATCGGCTCAGGGTGGCCCTGCCGTTATTTTCCTTTTTCTTTTTACGGCGCTTGCCAGTGGTTTTGCAGCTTTTGCTTATGCCGAGTTTGCATCAATGGTGCCGGTGGCTGGTTCGGCCTACACGTATTCCTACGTAGCCTTTGGTGAACTCATTGCCTGGATCATCGGTTGGGCGCTCATTATGGAGTATGCTATCGGCAATATTACCGTTGCAATATCTTGGAGTGATTATTTAACTACAATGCTAGAACAAATTCATATTGAAGCAATTGGACTTAAAGGAATACACCTCCCAAGCTGGATGCAGATGGACTACTTAACTGCTTCGAACGGATACCAAGAAGCCCTTCATTTCTTAAAAGAAAAAGGAGCGGCGGTGTCCGATTTAGATCCTTCACTTCTAAAAACCTACCAAGCTTGGATCGATGCGCCGCGCATTGGTTCTTTTCATCTTGTCCTCGATTTACCTGCCTTATTCATCATCGTTTTGATTACTTGGTTGGTGTATCGCGGCATCAAAGAAAGCCGCAACGCTTCCAATGCCATGGTGATCATCAAATTAGCGGTGATACTTTTGGTGATTGCTGTTGGGGTGTTTTACATCGACATGAAAAACTGGACGCCTTTTGCACCTGAAGGCATCAGCGGTGTACTCAAAGGAGTGTCGGCCGTCTTTTTTGCCTATATTGGGTTTGATGCCATTTCCACTACAGCAGAAGAATGCGAAAACCCACAGCGCGATTTGCCGCGCGGCATGATGTGGGCCATCATCATATGCACCATTTTATACATCATCATCGCCTTAGTTCTCACTGGAATTGTTCCTTATGACCAATTGGCTGTGGGCGAGCCCTTAGCTTTTGTTTTCCAGCAAATCAACTTACCCAAAATGACCTTCATTATTTCGATATCCGCTGTTGTTGCTATGGCTTCTGTACTATTGGTATTTCAGATGGGGCAGCCGCGCATTTGGCTGAGCATGAGCCGCGATGGTTTGTTGCCGAAGCGCTTCTCGAAAATCCATCCCAAATACAAAACGCCATCGTTTGCTACCATTGTTGTTGGTTTTGTAGTGGCTGTTCCTGCGCTCTTCATGAACCTCACGATGGTGACCGACTTGTGTTCTATCGGTACTTTATTCGCTTTTGTTTTGGTCTGTGGCGGCGTATTGGTTTTGCAAAATAAACCCGATGTAGAGCGCGGTTCTTTTCGCACACCCTATATAAATGCAGGTATTGTACTCCCTTTCTTATTATTGATAGCCCTTGTATATTTTTATAGTTCCAATGACCTCTTTAATTATTTTCAATACGACAATTGGGCAGCTTTCGGTCAAAAAATCCCGTCCCTTATTTTTTGGATATTCACCCTCTTTTTAACGGTCGTCAGTATACCCAAAAGGTTGTCCTTGATCCCTTCATTGGGCTTGCTTTCTTGCTTGTACATGATGAGTGAGATCCCGCTACAAAACTGGATTTACTTCGGCATTTGGTTGCTGATCGGATTGGTCATCTACTTCACTTATAGTAGAAAACACTCGAAGTTAAATCCTTCGAATACCTAAGTTAATAGCCAAAACTTTTCTCGATGCCCAGAATAAAGGCATGAATGACCTTGATATGGATTTCCTGCGCGCGGTCTGCATAGGGGCTAAATGGCGCCCTGATTTCTAAATCAGCCATTTTGGCCAATTCGCCGCCATCTTTGCCCGTCAGCACAATTGTACTGATGCCTTTTGCCTTCGCTGCTTCAACTGCTAAAATCACATTTTTAGAGGATCCAGAAGTAGATATCCCCAACAGCACATCACCTGTTTGGCCCACGCCTTGCACGTAACGTTCAAAAACGTGCGCGTAGCCGTAGTCGTTGGCCACACAAGATAGGTGTGAAGGGTCGGAAATAGAAAGCGCAGCAAGTGCAGGGCGGTCATTGCGGTAGCGTCCGGAAAGTTCTTCAGCAAAATGCATGGCATCGCACATAGAGCCACCATTGCCACAACTCATGATTTTGTGTCCGTTGGCCAATGCGCCGTGCATGATAGCGATGGCTTGCGCAATTTTCTCCATGTTTTCAATGGTGTTGAACTGGGTCAATACTTGCTGCGCTTCTTGAAATTCTTGGCTTAATTGGGCTGGATTCATCGCTTTTTTTTGTCAAAAGTAAGAAAACGCCGCTTAGCGCCCAACGAATCATTTATCTTTGGTAGATGAAGCAGTCTGCATACTATCGCAATAAAGTCATCTGGATTACCGGCGCATCATCCGGAATCGGAGAAAATTTAGCTAAGCAATTAGCCCAATTCGGTGCGCATTTGATTTTGTCGGCGCGCAATCAACAAAAACTGGAAACCTTAAAGGCCGCACTCACCAATCCTGAGAAACACCTAGTTTTGCCTTTGGATTTGGAAAACTTGAACGCAACAGAAAGCTATACCGAGCAAATTTTGGAAAAATTTGGAAGGTTAGATATCCTGATCAATAATGGAGGGGTTTCGCAAAGAGCAAGCGCGAACGAGACCTCAATGGAGGTAAATCGCCAACTGATGGAGGTCAACTTTTTTGGCAACATCGCCTTAGCGAAAGCTGTGTTGCCCATTTTCAGGGGCCAGCAAAGCGGACAGTATTTAGTGGTGAGCAGCATAGCTGGCAAATTTGGCTTTCACTTGCGCTCCATATACAGCGCCTCAAAAGCGGCGTTGGTGGGTTATTATGAAAGCTTGGCCATGGAAGAGGCGCCAAACGGTATCAAAGTCACGCTCGCGTATCCCGGCAAAATCAATACCCCGATTTCAAAAAGTGCACTCACTGCAAGTGGCCAAGCCCACGGCGCCATGGACCGCAACCAAGCAAGTGGCATGCCTGTTGACATTTGTGTTGCGCAAATGCTTACGGCTTTGGCTCAAGAAAAGAGGGAGGTCTTGATCGGCGGTAAAGAATTACTTGCCGTTCACATGAAGCGCTTCTTGCCGCGTTTATTTTGGAAAATCATCCCCAACCAAAGCGCGACCTAAAATAGGTCTAGCGTATAGGCATAAAAAAAAGGGCTGTCTCACCGAGACAGCCCTTTTTTATTTCAGAAAATCTGAATTAGTTTACGCTTTTAGAAAGGTCTGCACCTGCCTTGAAACGTACTGTGTTTTTTGCAGCGATTTGGATCACAGCACCAGTTTTTGGGTTGCGACCGTTGCGAGCGTTTCTTTTAGAAATACCAAAAGAACCGAAACCTACTAAAGAGATAGCATCTCCTTTAGCCAAAGCGCTAGTAGTTGCGCTTACGAAACCATCCAATGCACGTTTTGCATCAGCTTTAGACAATCCTGCAGACGCTGCGATTGCGTCGATCAATTCAGCCTTGTTCATAATAAGTTAGTTTTAATTAGTTAGAAATTAATTATCGAAACAAATATATCGGAATATCAATGCCACCAACGGATTCAGGTCTAAAAAAGTGTAAAAATGTTGAAAAAACGACCATTTTGTTGATAAAGCAGGTCAAAATGCCCGTCAGTATTGGGTTTTGAGAACTTTTTTGGCGGAATTTTGTACTATGCAAATGAAAGTAGGAATCATCGGTTCAGGAATAGGTGCATTGGCGAGCGCCATAGAACTCAAAAAACTAGGCCTTGATATCACAGTTTTTGAAGCCAATGCCGTCATAGGCGGAAAAATTGTCGAGCAAAACATAGAAGGCTTCCGTTTTGACATGGGCCCCTCGGTATTTACAGAACCCCATTTGCTTGAAGAATTGCTCCAGACCTTAGATCCGCAGCAAAAATTCCCGTATCGCGCATTAGAGGAGTCTTGTCGATACTTTTTCAACGATGGCCAGCAGCTTGTTGTTCCAGTACAAAAAGAAAAGGTTGTACAAACCCTTCAAGTCGAATTTGGAGAAGATCCAGTTACTTCTTTGCGCTTCCTCTCCAACATGGAGGCCAACTACAAGGCTATTTATCCGGTATTTATTCAAATTTCTTTGCATAGATGGCGCCACCTTGTCGGTTACCCTTTGATCAATGCACTCAGCCGCTTGTTTAAATATGGTTTGCATTTATCCATGAACCAACAAAACCGCCAGTACTTTAAAAATCCGAAAACCGTACAAATCTTCGACCGCTTGGCCACTTACAACGGTAGCTCACCTTATTTGGCGCCAGCCATGCTCAACATCATCTCGCAGTTAGAGTTCAATGAAGGTGCGGCATTGCCCGTGGGCGGCATGGTGCAAATTACGCGCAGGGCCCATGAATTAGCGCGCCAAAACGGTGTCAAGTTCCACACCAATGAGCGCGTGCTTGAAATCTTGCATAATCAAAGAAAAGTAACAGGGCTAAGATCCGAAAAGGCAAACTATGATTTTGATATCTTGGTCTCCAACATGGACATACACTACACTTATGAGCGTTTATTGCCCGGTGTAAAGTCCCCACGTTTTTTACTTAAACAAGAAAAATCAAGCTCGGCAGTGGTCTTTTATTGGGGAATCAGCCGCCCGTTCCCATTACTGGGTGTCCACAATATTTTCTTTGCCGAAGATTATCAAGCAGAGTTCAAGGCTATTTTTGAAACCAAAACGCTGCATCCCGACCCTACAGTCTATGTGCATATCTCTTCTAAGGTAGAAACCGCAGACGCGCCGGCGGGCAAAGAAAATTGGTTTGTAATGGTCAATGCGCCCATCCATGTTGGCCAAGATTGGGATAGCGAAATCCAATTATTGCGCCAGCGCATCTTAGCCAAACTTTCAAAAGCCCTAGCGCTCGACATCGAACCTTTGATTGAAGCAGAGCAAATCAATGAGCCACGCTTAATAGATGCGCGCTACAGCGGTAAGCAAGGCTCCATCTATGGCAATGCATCCAACAATGTATTTGCCGCTTTTCTCAGGCATCCAAATTTCTCCAAAAAACTCAAGGGCTTATATTTTGCCGGTGTAACCGTGCATCCAGGTGGCGGTATTCCTTTAGCCATCAACAGCGCCAAGATTGTAGCGCGTTGCGTGCAAGAAGATTATCCTAGTCTTCGAAAATGAGTTGATACGTTTGAACTTGGTTCAAAACGGCGTTCTCCTTGTTAAACGACCCGTTGATCGAAAAAAACGTCAAGTATAGTTTTTTTGGAACTTCCATCAGGGTTAAATTCTTTCCTTGCTCAATGCTATAAAATTGTTTGATGGTTTTTGTCCCGATAATGGAGCTTCCTTTTCTTACTATAACCGAATCAAAACGATGCCAGTCATATTCTTTTGGGTCATAAAACCAATAACAATAGCTTTCTTGATCCTGAATAAATAATTCTTGGTCTTTATTGAATTCAGTTTCCACACTCACTTTCCAACCTACGGTTTGAAAATCGGGTAGATTTCTTTGCAAAGCACCCTTATAAACAATTGAATCATAGGAACTGTGCACAAAAACGCCGTCGAGCTTGTTAAGGGTGGTTTCTATCGCAAAAGCTTCCTTCTTTAAATTAACCTTTCCCAAAGCATCAGGTCTAACGATTTGTTCTCGTTGCTTAAAAGTGATGTCGAAACTTTGCGCGAGTATTGTGTTGAGCAAAGAAAAGCAAAGAATGAATGCGCTTGTCCGTAAAATCATGGAATAAAAGTAGGGAAATAATCAGCTATTTTGAGCAAAAAAAAGATGGACGATTTTATTTGCAATAAAGTATTAAAAGTAATACCTTTGATTTGTAATTCGCTTCGATATGAAATCAAGTGAATTACATCGCCTTATTCTTCAAAATGGATGGATTTTTTTAAGAAGTTCCGGAAGCCATTTCATTTATGAGAAAGATTCAAAGCGTTACCCAGTTCCTTACCATGGATCAAAAGAGGTTGGTAAAGGGATTGAGAAGAAAATAAGAAAGGAAATGAAACTTGAGTCATGAAAAAATCATCCTACAAAGCAATCATTGAACGCAGCAAAGATGCCTATTGGGCATTTATTCCAGAACTTGAAGGAGTGAGTGGAGTCGGAGAAACCGTTCAAGAGGCCAAACAATCCATGTTAGAAGGTCTTAGTTTACAACAGGAGCTTGGAAACTTATCGAATCAAGAATATATCATCACCTATCATTTTGATGTCGAAAGTCTCTTGAATTACTTCAAGGGTATATTGACTAATGCCGCATTTGAACGTTTAACGGGCATCAATCAAATGCAAATGAGTCATTATGCCAATGGGCTCAAAAAACCTAGAAAAGCACAACGCCAAAAAATTGAAAGGGCCTTGCACCAACTTGCCGATGAATTAAACTGCATCTACCTCTAATTCTTCAGGCGTAGAATCTCATTTTTTACATTAACAACAATTGCTTCCACCGTTTGCGCTTTGCAAAAAGTTGGTTGACCAAAATGAACTATTGCATCGTAAGGCACAATCAAGCGCTCGCCTTTTGGTAAGATTTTGCCAGTGCCTTGGATGTAGACCGGTATGTAGGGGATGTGTGGGTAGCGTTGGAGGAGCACGCCTATGCCTTTTCGGAATGCTTGCATTTTTTCGGGTTCGCCTCTCGATCCTTCCGGAAAGATGATGAGCGAATGTCCTTTAGATAGGAATTTGCCTAGCGTGTCGAGTGCAGTTGACTCGCCGCCTTCTTCGCTGCGTTTGATCAGAATGGTATTCACAAAGAGCTTGGAGAGCACAGCTAGCCAGCTATTCTTGCCAAAATAAGTGGCGGCGGCTACCGGATGCGTTCTGTTGAGGTCTTTTAAGGGGATGCTCGACATCAGGGCCATGGTGTCTATATGGCTGTTGTGGTTGGCCACAATGATATATTGCATATTTGGCTGCAAAGGTTTTTTTGGCGTGATTTTGACACCAATAAACTTCAAGAAAAGCGGCATCACGCCTTTATAAATCAAAATCAACAGCAAGTGTTTCATCTGACAATGTGAAGTAGGTAGACGTAATAGAAGAAAAATGGCGCACTAATGATGAGCGAATCCATCCGGTCTAAAATACCGCCGTGGCCTTTGATCACCGTGCCGGTGTCTTTGAGTCCGAAATCGCGTTTAATGGCCGAAACAATGATGTCTCCCACAAAACCTGTGCATGCGATCAGTAAGCCGGCACCAATCGCTTCATAAGTAGTGAAGGGTGTCAGGAACTTCAATAAAATGGCCGCTAAAACAGTGCTTAGCAAACCGCCAATGAAGCCTTCCCAGGTTTTGTTTGGGCTGATTTTTTCGATGATTTTGTGCCGGCCCAATAATTTGCCCCAAGTAAATTGAAACACGTCATTCATTTCGGTCAGAAAAACGACATAAAGCAACAGGCCGCGCCCGCCATCAGCGATGGATAAAGAAAGCAGGTAGGCCAAATGACTCAGCGAATAAACGGTGAGCATCAAATGCGTGGGAATGACGCTCATTGAGCGCGCGATGTCTTGCGTATGGCCTTTCAAAACCAAAATAAAAGGGATCCAGGTGAACATAAACACCGGGATAAATATTAAAAAAGGCAGCATCCAGCCCATGTAAGCGAAAAAATACTGAATCGGGATGGCCAAGTAAGCCCAGAAAATAACACTCCGGTCTTCTATGCGCGCATTTTTACTGATACTAGATAGCTCGCGCAGGGCGGCAAAGGACAAAAATCCAAAAGCTACAAATGAGATGAGCGGGTGCACCAAAGCGGCAATGGCAAAAATGCTGGCCATGACCCACCAAGATTTGGTACGCGTCATGAGCTCATCTACTTGTGCCCCTGGTTTGATTTTTTTCCAGATCAAAAATAGCACGGTGGCAAAAACCAGCACGCCTAAGATGACGAGCAGCATTTGGTGAATGGAGGTCAGGTGCTCAAAGTGCATGTTTCAGTCTTTTTAAAGTACTCCAAATGAATAGACCAAAGATAAGCATCCAAACGGCTGTATTCAGCAAGTAAAAGGACGGTAATCCAAATCCGATGAGTAAGCACAGCACGCCGATGAGCAAAGCGCGGTCTGATTTGCCCATAGGGCCGTCGTAGCGCCGTTCACCACCAAGTGCTTGCCCGAGGAGGCCTGCAAATTCATTGAGGATGCTCAAAAAGATAAACCAACCAACCCAGATCGGATCCATGTCGAATAAAACATAAAGAACTGGATAATACAAAACTGCATCTGAAAGGAGGTCGCCCATTTCATTAAGGACAGCACCTAATTTACTTTGCAGATTAAATTGCCGTGCCATCATGCCATCCAAGGCATTGAGTGCCATGCGCAGCAACAAAAACGCAGGTACTAAGAATAAAGCGATTTGTCGCTCGCCATAAAAACTGTAACATCCCATCGCTAAAGACAAAAGAAACGCAATAATTGTCAGGCTGTTAGGCGTAAAACCCCAATTGCGAAGCCGCCTGAGGACGGGCTGCAACAAGGCTTGAAAACGCGGCTTAAGTTGGTAAACAGAAATCATGGCTTGTGTTTGATAAATGGATTGGCAACAGGGCCAATATTTTCAAAATGAGGTCCAAATTGTTTGTTTTCAATGAAATAAATGACCGCTTCGTGGAAAACTTCAGGGTGGGTGTACATTTGGTCGTGGTTCATCGGTACATACCTGAAATCGGTGTTGGTCTGTCCAAAACAGGAAATGTCCCAGCAATATGGGCCGGGGGCTGCGGCGGTCTCTTGGTGTTTTCTGACCGTATTGGTCGCGTAAGATTCCAGTAAAATGCCTTTCTCTATTGCTGAATTGGCAAGGGCAGGGTAGGGTGTGTTGATGAGGTCTTGCATGACGGGGCCGAAAAGTAAAAAATTGACCAATTTCATATCTTTAACCAACACAAATGGCGCGCGTTCCTGTAAAGTGCTGCGGTCATAGACGACCGTAGCGATATTGGCGGGGCCATTAGCTGCAATCCAAGAATTGATAGTCCAAGAACCGACGATATACGCAAATACATGAACGCTATCGTAGTTGTCAAGCTTTTCATTTTTCCAAAAGTCTGCAAAATTGGAAATCGTTTGATCGATGGATTGGCGCGAAATATAGCGCGGCACAAAAACGTCGTAATCATAGACGCTAAATTGCTTCTTAATGGCGCGCAAGGAATGGTATTTTGAACCAAAACCTGTTAAAATCACAATGGCTTCTTTGTGTGCAAATACTTGTCTTTTTTTGCCAAATAAAGTTTGAGGGACTGCATTGGGCTCGGATTTCAGGTAGGCTTGTAAATCGCCATGAACGACTTCAAATTCTTGGTTCTTAAAGTTGATAAGGTGGTGGGCATATAAGTCCTCGATCAGTTCGTTGGGTGTGCTGATCAAAAATGCCAAGCCTGGATTGATATGCGATTTGCGCAGCGTGCGTTTGAGGGCATCGGTGCAGTTATTGACAAAAAGAGTCCAGGGTTTTTCGAGGTTCCAGTAATCGCTGAGCTGTTCTAACTTGTTAAGGTCGGGGTCTTGGGCTTTTAATTTGAGCACGAGTGCGGGCACCTGGCTCTGGTGCTTGAGCTCGAGCTTGTCGAAGCTAAAAGCATGGTGGTAAGAAATATTTTTAACCTTGAAACAGCCGCCATCGGCTTTTCGATACTTTGTATAATAGGTCAAGGACGAGCTGTCTGGCCCAAAAGCAAAACTGATGTGTCCGGCACCTGAAGTAGTTTGGGCGCTGCTGTACACAAACAAATACAATTCAAAGCCTGAGGGAGCAGCCTGCAACTGCTTGCCCATCAGAGTGAAAACGATAAAAATCAAGTAAAGTTGAATACGCATAAGACAAGATTACAAAAGAATTGCAGCTTGAAGAAATCAAATCTAGCAATCGCTCGTCAATCACTTGCGAAAAATGCAACAAAAAGTACTGTAAAAAAAAAGGCTCCTTGATTGGAGCCTTTTGAAGTAGCGAGACCGAGAGTTGAACTCGGGACCTTAGGGTTATGAATCCTACGCTCTAACCAACTGAGCTATCTCGCCGTGTGCGGGTGCAAATATAAAGAGAATTTTAATTTGCCGTGCAATCCTGCTGCAACTAATTCATTTTTTTCAATTCATTTTGAATGAAGCTAGCCAAAGTTTGTAGGCGCTCAGATGAAAAATCGAAGGGTACTCCGGCGGTCTCGTAAATTTTGGTCATGGGCTCGGTATAACCAAGCGCAAGTGCATTTTTGTAGTTTTCAATGGCGCTTGGGTAATTTTCGAGGCTGTTTTTCCAGACACCAAGTGCGCCGAGTTGGGCAATGCCGTATTCGATATAATAGAAGGGCACTTCAAACAAATGCAGTTGTCTTTGCCAAGCGCTTTCGACCAAATCTTCGTAGCCCGCCCAGTCGGTGAGCCCGGTGCCAAAATCAGTGGCCAATTGCTGCCAATGAGCGGCGCGTTCTGATAAGCTGTGTGTTGGGTTTTCGTAGATCCAGTGCTGAAAAGCATCGATTTGGGCTATCCATGGTAGTACTTTCAAGGTGCCTTCAATTTGTTCGCGCATCGCACGCACGTGGTCAGTTGGGTTGTAAAATTCCGACCATTGTGGCATGCTGAGCAGCTCCATGGACATCGAGGCCAACTCTGCTACCTCAGAAGGCAGGTTTTTAAAGGCGGTGAGAGGCAAGTCCCGACTCAAAAAAGAGTGAATGGCGTGGCCACCTTCGTGCACCATAGTTTCGAGGTCGCGCTGGGTGCCAACGGCATTCATAAAGATAAACGGCACGCCAATTTCGTAAAGCGGGTAGTTGTAGCCACCTGGCGCTTTGCCTGTTTTGGAATCTAAATCGAGGTGGCCGAGCTCGTCCATGACGCGCAAACAGTCGCCGAAGTAAGGGTCAATGCGCTCAAACATCGCGATGGTTCCCTGCAACATTTTGCTGCCGTCCTTAAAAGGTTTAAGGGCGGGCTTTCCTTCCGGATCCACATCGAGGTCCCACGGCTTGAATTGTACTTTGTTGAGTTTTTGGAGTCTTTGTGCTTGAATATCCTTGACCAGCGGCACAATATGCGTTTTGATGGCCTCGTGAAAAGCAAAACAGTCTGCTTTGGTGTAGTCAAAACGCCCCATCGCTACAAATTTGTAGTCGCGGTAGTTTGCAAAACCCGCGTTGACGGCGAGCTGCTGTCGTTTTTCAATTAAGGAGGTGTAGAGTGCGTCTAGCGTGGCGCGGTCTTTTCTGCGTACCTCCGCCATTTTGTCAAAAATGCTTTTGCGCAGTGTTTCGTCTTGTTCTTTGAGCAAGAGCGCGGCTTGTTGCATGGTGAGCGTTTCGCCGTTGTATTCGATGGTTTGCGCTGCGCTAATGGCGCCGTATTGTTGCGCTTCTTCGTTTAGGGCGGCTTCTATGGCAATGTTCTCTTCGCGATATAAATCGAGCGCGGTACGCACACTTCTAAAATAGATTTGATGCGCGCTGTCGTTGCGTTCCTTTAAAAAAGGCAAGCCTGCTAGTTTTTGATTGAGTTGGTCTTCCAAAGGTGCAAGTTCGGGCTGAATCTGCGTCACAAAAGCGGTATACGCAGCCCTAAGGTCGGTATCTGCGGTATTGATGCTCATGCGGATGTAACGCCAAGCGAGGTCTTCTTCGAGTACTGCATCAAGTTCGGAGCGGTCTAAAAGCCAGCGGTCAAATTCAGCCAAGTTTGTGATTTGGCGCTCCAATAATTCTTGAAAATAGGGAGTAAGTACCCCAAAATCGGTGATGGCCAGGTCTTCGGGTAGAAACTGGCGCGCTGCTTTTTGAATTTTCATGTTATTTTCCTCTAGAAGAACCGGTCTTAACGGCTGTTGGTTTCTTAGGTGCGGCAGGCTTGGCTGCTTTGGCCGATGGCGCTGCACTTGGTGCTTTCTTCTTCGCAGTTTCTGCTTTTGGCGCCTTTACTTCCTTAGCAGTTGCAGCCTCTTCTTTTGCAGCTGCTTCAAAAGATCCGGCCTTTAGCAATAAGTTGAACCACTGGAAAAGTTTGCGCACGTCTGAAGGATACACGCGGTCTTGATCCCAGTTCGGTAAAAACTGTGCTAATGCCGCCTCCAATTCTTTCATGTCCGCTTTATGCGACGGCGCCTCAGTCGGATACAACTCGAGCATTTTGGCAAAGATGTCGGTCAGTTTCACGTCTTCGTCATAGGTAAAAACGCTGATGTCATCTAAGGTAGAAATGCGTTCTGTGGCATAGGCCGGAAAACGTTTTTTGTCAATCATCGATTCGACAATAACGCTGTTTTTACTTTGAGCAATGACTTTGAAAAGACCTGGTCTTCCTGAAATGGCAATGATACCGCTGAGTTGCATAGTTTGATTTTCGTTTTAAAAGTCTTCAAAAATAGAAAAATAACGATTACATAGCGCTAGGCCCCTCAATTAATGACAATCTTTTGCCTCGCTATGATCTCGCCATCGGCAAGAAGACGAATATAATATCCTCCTTGTGAAAAAGTAGAAATATCACTCTGATAGAATTCCGTTGTAAAATCAGCAGACTGATAAATGACTTTTCCATCCAAGCTCAACAACTCATAGTGCCGTTTTTGCTGATTGGGATTCGGAAAATACAGATTGATGCCGCTGTTGCTCGGATTCGGGTACACAAAGTTTGTTGCCGAAAATCCGGAAGGTGATGTTTGGGCCTTTGGAAAGTTGATTTTCCAGAGCCCACCGTTGTTTTCAATCACGTAAATGGCATTTTCTACCTGAACGGCGTCCACAGGGAGGTAGAAGCCCGAGGCAACGTTGGTGGTTTGAATGCTGTAGTCATTGTTCGTGGCATCGTATGAAAAGTGAAGCATGACAAGTTCTCTCGACGGATCGACAAACGGACACGCTGAGCCCCAAGGAGAAAGAGGCGTGAAACCCGTGCTGTCGCCACCAGGCATAAAACTCAAGACAAATCCATTGCCTTTGTAGGCGCCACCAATTGCTAAGTCTTTGTCGATGACCAAACCTAAGGGCGAACGGTGGGCGGTGAAGGTCCGGACCGGTACGCCACTTTCGCTCGATTTTTTGATTTGCCCCGAACCTTCCTCTTTGTAGTAGTCGGCTGCGGCCCCGTAGTTGGCTATCGGCTCTGTAAATACTACACCTGCGGGTGCAGCTGGAAAAAGTGGGTCTGCATCAAAATGCCCGGCCAAAAAGGCGCCATTTGTGGGGTTGATGAGCGGGTCTTGGCTCGCGTCGTAGTTGGGGTTTGCGAGCGGATTTGCATTGCCGCCTATGCGCCAAGGAAAACCATAGTGCTGCCCTTGTTGGATCCAGTTGAGTTCTTCGGGGTCGTCGCGCTCACCGGCGTTGTCTATGGCGAAAAGGTGGTTTTGTGCATTAAAAGCCATGGAGTAGGCGTTGCGGGTGCCTTCGGCAAACACATAACCGCTGTTTTGTAAGTCGAGCGAGTCGTTGTTCAAATAGATATTCGCCGCGTCTATCGGGATCCGAAAAATTTTGCTCGTGAGTGCTTGTTCGCGCAGACCTGGATACAAGCCATTATTGGTTTGTACCTCGCCAAAAGAAGTCCTGGACCCGCCTGAAAAGTATACATATTCCTTTTCATTGTCTGCGGTTATTCCCGTAAAACCGTGGTCGCCAGTAGAACTGCTTGTGGGGTATGCGGAAGTGCTCAAAACAGTGGTCCAAATTCGGCTGCCGTTGGGCTGCAAAACGCCTTTCACAATCATGCCAATTCCGGTAGTCGTGTACCAAATATTGCCCGATAAAAACAAGGTACTGTCCACAAAGCAAAGCCCTTGCACCTTATTGATGCCATGATCTAGCACGGAATAGCGAAGCGTGTCTGTCTGCGTATTTTCAAACACCTCAAAGATATTCCCCCCAGCTGTCGTGTAAAATAAATGCTGAGAAATAGGGTCAAAGCCGATCTTCGAAGCAAATGTCTTAGGCTTCAGAACTGAATCTACTGAGATGTCATTGAAGAGTGGATAGACGCGTTGGGCGTTTAATGCCGCTGCAACCAAAAGTTGAAATAAAACGCTGAAGATGAATTGTAATTTCATGGTTTTAAATTACACAAAATTTTTTTGTCCGTCCTTGCCTGATTCCGTCCTTCTCAGATGAATCCATTTATTCCTATCTCAATGGCTATGATTTACTTCCTACCTATTTTTTAATTACACTCCAAATGTTAGTTGGGTATGTATTCCGTTTTTCGTCATTGGTTTGTTTCAAATCATAAAATAAATTGTTCAACCACCCTCAAATCATTCACCTCCAACTCCAATACATACTTATCAATAGCTGAATGGTATTTCACAAATGGGGCAACCAGCGGATACTGGTCTTTCATCAACAAAAATTGCTTAAGGCTCAACTCCATCTTCACAGGGTATTTCTTGCCCGCATAGGCGAAGCCGAAGACATCTGGTATTTGTTGTTTGTGTTTGTCTTCGTTTTTAAAGTGGAGGCCAGTGAATTCAATAGAGCCAATGCGGTCGATGTTGTAGGTTTTGTTCTTTTCAGAAGATATCTCGTAAGCCATGACCGTTTGGTAATTTTCTGTGAAGCCAAAGGCTTCTACAATGCGGTCAGAAATGGTTTCGGTATTGATAGATTGGTATTTCTTTAACACTACCTGTTCTTTGTCCATCATGGCTTTGGTGAGGCGGTCTACAATTTTGCCATTCTTGGCGTTGAGTAGGTGGGCGGCCACCATCGGGAGTTCTGAGCCCATGTAGATTTTGCTCAAAACGGCGTCTTTGAGTTTAGATTTCTTCCCTGTGGTTAGCACCAACTCTTTGAGAAATTGTGCTTCTTGACTCGTGAACCTGATGGGGTCATTGTCTTCTTTTTCAATGAAAAATCGTTGGCCCGCATCTTTATACAAGTTAAACCCGCATTCACGCAAGAGGTCGAGATAGCGATAGACCGTTCTTTCTGTGGTGTCCAGAAATGAAGCGAGTTGCTGGACGCTTTTGTGTGGTGCTTCTTGAAGGTAGGTGATGAGTTGCAGTACCCTCAGGATCTTATGTTGGTTTAACATGTGCAATATTTTCGACAAATAACCCCAATTTGTTCGGTCCCTGCAAATTATTGACCCGAGTTGTCAGGGGAATTTCATTTTCATTTGATATTTTACAAAAGTGTTTAATAATATTGACGTTTATGTCTTATTTTTGATGAATAAAATTTTTCATGATGAAAAAAGTGATACTCCCGTTTTATTTTCTTGTAATTACCAATTGGATTAATGTTTTTGCTCAAAATTATGAATGGGCATATCATTGGGTTGATGGAACAACACAAGGAGCCGCAGGTACAGGTGTTGATGTCGATGCATCAGGAAATTCCTATATTATAAGTTATGGCGGATTAACAACCAATTTTAATATGTCCACAAATAATATCAATTCAGTCTATGGCCCTTCTTTTGGGTGCGCTGCTGTAACTAAGTTGGACGCGGGTGGAAATTTTGTTTGGGTAAAATTCGTTTCAACCTCTGGTTCTATAACAGGCGGGGGTTGTATACCAACCAGTATAAAGGTCAAAAATGGTCACTTATATGTTATAGGTACTTTTGGAGGTGGAGGTGGTCAATATGACTTTGATCCAAATGCAGGCACAGCTATTACTGGTGGGTCAAGTCAAACTCTTAAAGGATTTCTGCTTAAATGGGATTTAGATGGTAATTATATTTGGCATAAAGTCCAGACAACTTCAACTAGTTTGTCTATGAATTCCTTGGATATTGACAATAGTAGTAACCCAATCATTTGTGGATCATTCTATGGTTCTATTAACACAGGAACACTTGCTTTGACCTCCAATGGAGGTATTGATGCTTTTGTAATTAAGTACGACTCTGCAGGTAATACAATATTTGGAAATAATTGGGGGTCAACAGCATGGAACAATCCAAATAATGAATCCAAGGGGGTTACAAGTGATCAAAATGGTAGTATTTATGTCACGGGAAATTTTTATCAAACGATAGATGCTGACCCTTCAAATGGCATTTCAAATCTAACTTCAAACGGAAATGCAGATGTATTCGTAATAAAGTACAGTCAAACGGGAAGCTTACTTTGGGCGAAATCATTCGGAGGTACAGATAACGACCAAGGAAATGATATAAATCTTACGGGATCTGGTAATATTTGTATTGTAGGAATGTCTAGTGGAAACGTAGATTTTAATCCTTCGATTACTATAAATACAATTTCATCAACAGGAGCGTATGGTTATTTATTGGAATGGGATCCAAATTCAAATTTCAGTTTTGTAAAAGGTATTCTTCCAGGAAATTCGCAAAGTATGGGCGTATTAACAAATGTATCGGTAAAAAATAACGAGTACATTCTTTTGGGTAAATGTTATGGGATTGTCGATATTGACCCTTCAAATACAACAAATCTTGTCGGGACAGGCAATTTTACAAATAATACTTTGATCATTCGACTCAATTCAACCGGTAATTTATTGTGGGGTGGTGCATTACTAAATACAGATAATTACTCAAATTTACCGAATGAGTTTGCTGTTTCAAATAATGCCATTCACATAGCAGGTACTTTTTATGGAACAGTTGATTTTAATCCTTCAACATTGTATGCTAATACTCTGACCTCATTTGCAAGTACGAGTGGTCAGCCAACTATTACAAATTATATATTAAAGTTAAATACATGTTCAAGCGTTAATACATCAAGTGCAATATCAACTTGTGGAGCTTATACTTGGAATGGCCAAACTTATTCAACGTCCGGTACTTATGTTCAAAATTTCCAAACCGTCGCTGGTTGTGATTCCACGGTAACATTAAACTTGACTATTAATTCACCGACCTCTTCTTCATTCAGTGAAACTTCATGTGAGACATATACATGGAATGGAAATACTTACGCAAGTTCTGGGCAATATTCACAGACATTAACTGGGTCAAATGGTTGTGATTCTGTGGTTACCTTGGACTTAACTATTTTGAATGGCCCTATTGCGCAAGTTACTCAAGATGGGTTATTACTGACAGCTAATACTGTTTCTGGAGCAACATATCAGTGGATTTATTGTAGTGATTTAACACCAGTTCCAAATCAAACATTTTCTCAGTTTGCACCTCAAGCAAACGGAACATATGCAGTTGTGATTACAGATAATTGTGGTGCTGATACATCAGATTGTTTCACAATTTCCACAATTGGAATGGTTGAACCTAAGTTCGATTTTCAAGTTTATCCAAATCCGGTTAATTCAGAGTTGAATGTAGAATTAGATTTGATCGTTTCAGAAGCGATATATTCAATCTTAGATTTAAACTATCGAGTGATTCAAATGGGCAGAATTCTTCCATCACAACCAATTAATGTAAGGAGCTTGGCTGACGGAACATATATCTTAAAAATTGAAAGCTTGGGTTATGTTAAATTTATTAAGCAATAAGATAACTCAACAATAATTCAAAAAGCCGGTTAATCGCCGGCTTTTTTATTGACCTAGGTTGTCAAGGGAATTTGTTCTAATTTTTTAATTGACCCAGGTTGTCTTTGGTTTCAAAGACTTTTGGCAAAACTTAAAATTATAAATATGAAAAACCTATCACGTAGTTTCATTGCTATTCTGTCTTTTACATTAGTATTAAACGCATGTTCATCTAATAGTAAAACACAAGACGAGATTTCTAACAAAGGTAAAGTGACCGTTGAAAACGGAAAGAGTGAGAAAGATACAATTCCAATGACATGTACTGGATGTAAAGAACATTTACAAACCAAGAAATTATTTGACCGAGTGGTAAAACATGCTGTTGAATTGACCAAAAATCAATTGAAATTCCCATTGAGTTATCTACCTGAAAACATAGAGTTGACAGTGATAAAAGAGGATAAATTAATTGATGTAGAAAGTAACAAGCCGATAAAGGATGTCTTACAAGTCATTTCTGAGGTCAAATATGTGGCTAAAAATGGATATGGCAACGAGCTAAATGGGGAAGCGGTCCATTCATTTTACATCCAAAATGAAAAGTTTGTTGACTTGAAAAACAGAATCAAACTACCAAAGTTGGCTTTTGAGAAGGGATATATCAATAGGGACTTGAACTGTTTTTCGGACGATACGGATTATATCACACTCACACCGTTGGATGATAAAAGTATCATTGTAAAAAGTAATTTGAGTTGCGTTGAAGAAGGATCAATTTTTCAAATTACATTAGAGGGTGGTGACAAGATTGAAATTAAAAGTTGGAATGACTTTAATTGCGATGGAACATCATACTTTAATTGGTTCAGCTCAAAAGATATAGAGAAGTTAAAATTATCAAAAGTTGTCACCCTGTTTTTCTATAGTGACGGAGAAGCGACAATGGTTGAAGTGCCTAAAAATCAGAGAGATTATTTTATTCAATTATTGGCGTTGTATTGATTTAGAACATAAAATTGAGAATCAATAATCAGTTTATTTGCTTTTTATATGTGAAACCGACCCCAAACGTCGGTTTTTTCATTCAATCCTTCCAAATTGTCAATCAGTTGATTACGAATTCAAAATGACCGCAAGCACAGCAGCATACAATTCTAGGCACAAATAGTTCAAGGGATTTGTTTTTTTTAACACTATCAATCAACTTATTAACATTAAATCCTTATAATATGTGTACCTTTGCACCTAATTTTAAAAAGAATACATGACATTTGAAGAACTGGGATTAAGGCGAGAGGTGCTGAAGTCGTTGACAGAATTGGGTTTTGAAGCACCGACCCCCATCCAGGAACAAGCAATTCCCTATCTATTAGGAGAAGATTGCGATTTTGTCGGTCTGGCGCAGACCGGTACAGGTAAAACGGCCGCATTCGGTTTGCCGTTGATTAATAACATTGATAACGCAGCACGCCTGCCACAAGGGGTCATTATTTGCCCTACACGCGAGCTCTGCCTTCAGATTACCAAAGACCTTAACGTTTTTGCAAAGTATCTAGATGGCAATATCACAGCAGTGTACGGCGGGACCGATATCCGTACCCAAATCACAAACGTTAAAAAAGGAACGTCAATTGTAGTGGCTACACCAGGTCGTTTGGTCGACCTCATCAACCGCAAGGTGGTGCAATTAGGCCAAATCAAATACGTCATTCTAGACGAAGCCGACGAAATGCTCAATATGGGTTTCAAAGAGGACATCGACATGATCCTCGAACAAACACCTATCGACAAAAATGTTTGGTTGTTTTCGGCTACTATGCCAAACGAAGTAGCGCGTATTGCACGCACCTACATGACCGATCCACTCGAGGTTTCTATTGGTCACAAAAACCAGAGCAACGAAAATATCGAGCACATCTATTTTTCTGTTAAAGAACGCGACCGCTACGATGCTGTCAAGCGCTTGATAGATTTCAATCCTACTATTTACGGCCTTATTTTCTGCCGTACCAAGAACGAAACCGCAACGGTTGCCATGAAATTGGCCCGCGATGGTTACAACGCAGAGCCACTACATGGCGACCTCACTCAAGCCATGCGCGACCGCGTCATGGAGCGTTTCCGTTCAAAAGAATTACAAATCCTCGTTGCAACTGATGTGGCGGCCCGAGGTTTGGATATCAACAACATCACGCACGTCATCAACTACAACCTTCCAGACGACATCGAAAACTACACACACCGTAGTGGACGTACTGCACGCGCTGGTAAAAAAGGTCAGTCTTTGGTGTTGGTCAATACCCGTGAGAACGTCAAGATCAAAGCCATTGAGCGCCAAATGCGCATGACTTTCACACAAGGCCAGATTCCGAATCCTGCCGAGATCTGCGAGATCCAATTGAAAAAACTCATCGACAACACCATTGCTACAGAAGTCAAAGAAGCAGATATCGCACCGTTTATGGAGCAAATCCTCGACTCTTTCAAAGACCTCAGCAAAGAAGAAGTCATCAAGCGTTTTGTATCTGCCGAGTTCAATCGTTTCATCGAGTATTACGAGCGAGCCGGTGACCTTAACGCAGCAGCAAGCAAAGACGATCGCGAGCGTCCAGAACGCAACACCGATCGCAAGAGCCGTGCGCGCGAAGAAGGCAAAACACGTTTCTTTGTCAACCTTGGCCGCAGAGACGGACTCAATCCTGGCGCTATGGTTCGCATCATTTGCGACGCCACTGGCCTCAATTCTAAGGCACTTGGCCGCATCGACATCATGACCTCTTTCTCTTTTATTGAGGCTGATGACGAGCATACACAAAAAATCTTGAAGCACGTCGATGGCTACGAATTCGAAGGCCACAAAGTCTCGATCGAAGTGACGGCACCTGGTCAGGGTGGTGGCGACGACCGCGGCGAACGTCGTTTCTCCAAAGGACCCGGATCTAAAAGAGGACCCGGCTCATTTGGTGGCGGTAAAAAACCGGGCTTTGACAGAAAACCGGGCTTTGAGAAAAAAGGCGGTTTTGAGAAAAAAGGCGGTTTTGACAAAAAACGTTCAGGTGGTTTTGACCGTGACCGCAGTTACGGCGCCAAAAAAAATAGTTATTAATTCTCCTTACCCATACAAAACCTTTTATGGAAATCAGAAATATTGCCATTATTGCCCACGTTGACCACGGTAAAACTACCCTCGTCGACAAAATGATCGAAGCGGGCCAAGTTGTTAACGAGCGCGACCGCATGACCGGCGAGCTCATCATGGACAACAACGATCTTGAGCGCGAACGCGGTATAACCATTGTTTCTAAAAACGTTTCGGTATCTTACAAAGGCACCAAAATCAATATCATCGACACCCCAGGTCACGCCGACTTCGGTGGTGAAGTAGAGCGCGTGCTCAACATGGCCGATGGCGTTTGTTTATTGGTAGATGCTTTTGAAGGCCCCATGCCTCAAACGCGTTTTGTACTTGGTAAAGCCCTTTCTATGGGCTTGAAGCCATTACTCGTGATCAACAAAGTAGACAAAGAAAACTGTACACCAGAAGAAGTCCACGAAAAAGTATTCGACCTCATGTTTGAACTCGATGCAACAGAAGAGCAGCTCGACTTCCCAACCATTTACGGTTCGGCGAAAAACGGCTGGATGTCTACGGATTGGAAACAACCTACAGACAGCATTACGCCTTTGCTCGACCAAATCTTAGCTTATTTTCCACCAAAGAAAATTGAAGAAGGGAACACCCAAATGCTCGTTACCTCCCTCGACTTCTCTTCATACGTAGGTCGTATTGCAATCGGACGCCTCACACGTGGTGTCATTAAAGAAAACCAACCGATCATTCTTTCTAAGTCTGATGGCCGTCAAGAAAAACACCGCATCAAAGAAGTGTTCGTTTTCGACGGAATTGAGCGCGCAAAAGTGACCGAAGTGCAACCCGGAGATCTTTGTGCGGTTACAGGTATTGAAGGTTTTGAAATCGGTGACTCTATCTGTGATGCCGAAAACCCAGAGCCGCTTCCGACTATCAAAATGGACGAACCTACAATGAGTATGTTATTCTCCATCAACGATTCACCATTTTTTGGTAAAGAAGGAAAGTTTGTGACTTCACGTCACATCTCTGATCGCCTCAACAAAGAGCTCGAGAAAAACCTTGCACTCCGCGTGAGTGACACCGACAAAGCCGACAAATGGATGGTCTTTGGTCGTGGTGTATTGCACCTCTCCGTCTTGATTGAAACCATGCGCAGGGAAGGTTATGAGCTTCAAGTTGGCCAGCCACAAGTCATCATCAAAGAAATCGATGGCGTCAAGTGCGAGCCAGTAGAAGAACTCACTATTGACCTTCCTGAAGAGCACAGCGGAACAGCCGTTGAGGCCGTAACGCGCCGCAAAGGTGAAATGACCAACATGGTGCCGAAAGGAGAGCGCATGATCGTTACTTTTCAAATTCCTTCGCGTGGCATCATCGGTTTGCGCAATTACCTACTTACTCAAACTGCAGGTGAGGCCATCATGAACCACCGCTTCTTAGAATACCAACCTTACAAAGGTGAAATTCCAGGTCGTCAGAATGGTTCTCTTATTTCGTTAGAGCAAGGTACTTCAATTCCTTTCTCTTTGAATAACCTTCAAGAGCGCGGTAAGTTTTTTGTAGCACCAAACGAAGACATCTACGAAGGTCAGGTTATTGGTGAAAACTCCCGCGCAGGTGATTTGTGTGTGAATGTCACCAAAACCAAAAAACTCACCAACATGCGTGCCTCGGGCTCAGACGATAAAGTGCGTTTGGCCCCGCCAAAAGTATTCAGTTTAGAAGAATGTTTGGAATACATCCAATCCGATGAATACGTAGAGGTTACCCCTAAAAGTTTGCGCATCCGTAAAATCTTGTTAAAAGAAACAGATCGCAAACGTTCGGGCAAATAATAATAAATTTGCCAATTTTACGTTCCACTAACGATGAAAAAGGCTTTTACACTGTTGTTTTTAGTGCTTGCGACCCAATTGCAAGCACAAAAACGCACTTTTTTCTCCCAATCTGAGCTCGGCTTTCATTTAGGCCAGACCTACTATTTAGGCGACCTCAATCCTTACCAGCAATTCAAAAATGCTGCACTGGCTGGCGGTCTCGTTTACCGCTACAACTTCAATAACCGCCTCACCTTGCGCTGTTCTTACCTTTATGGTCAAGTTTCAGCCGCAGATTCTACTTCCCCTTATCCTTTATTGGTCAATCGCAACCTGAGTTTCAAGTCTACGATTCACGAAGTTGCTACGGGCTTAGAATTTCATTATATGCCTTTTCAATTCGGTAGCAGCCGTTATCCGGCAACAGCTTACTTATTGGCACAAATTGGCGTTTTCCGCATGAATCCGCGAACTTATTACAACGGCACTTGGCAAGCACTCCAGCCACTTGCTACCGAAGGGCAAGGTACCAGTGCAAACGCGCAAAAGCCCTATAACCTTTATCAATTGTGTGTTCCCCTCGGAATGGGTTTAAAAATGAGTCTCGGAAAAATGGCTACTTTCAACATCGATCTGTCCATTCGCAAAACCTTCACGGACTACCTAGACGACGTTGGTTCAGATTGCTACACTGATCCGCAAATACTTGAAGATGAGGTATCTGATCTATCGGCAGCGCTTTCCAATCAAAGTCTAGACGGCAATCGTTTTGGCAAACGCGGCACCAGCAGCACCAAGGACTGGTATGTTTATGCAGGTGCAACTGTTACTTTTCGCCTAGGAAAAGGCGGGGGCTGTTTTTATTAAACCATTTCACTATGATTCAAAAAATTGTACTTTTCTCGGGTCTTTTATTATTGGCTTCTTGCCAGTCCGAAGTTTGTGAATGTGCCGATCAATGGCTCGAAATGACCAACGCACTCAAAGCAGCAGAGGCCAAGGGGCAGCCGATTGATAAATTGCTCAAGAAATACGAAAAACCGCTCAACAAGTGCGAAAACATGGATGCCAATAAAACGGCGGCAGAGAAAGAACAAATGCTAGAAGAGCTGCGTTCTTGTGAATCTTACAAAAAAATCGGCAAAGAGTAAGGCGCTTAGTTGCCGTTTTTGGCAGCATGCAAGATGAAATTCTCCTTGAAAACTTCCTGATAGCTTTCCCAGTTTTGGTAGCCTGAGATGGTTTCGTTGTGCCACAAAAAGCTAAATGCACCTCCATACTTTTGCACTTCTTGATAAAGCGCTCCAATACGCAGTTTTGCCTCACTTGGCGTGAGTTTGAGGTATTCGAGTAAGGTGCCGTCCATGTATACAAACGGATGAACGTTTAGGTTCGTAGGCTCATTTTTCAATAAATCAAACCACTTAAAACAGCGCGCGGTGCCCGCTCTAAAGCCCGTTTGTTCAGCGTAGCCCATGGTGTAGTCGTGGGTGATACCTACTTTAAGAAGGTTGCGATACGCATCTGGTAAACGCAGCAAAAGAAAATGCTGGCGGTTGCTATTTGGGCGATACCCGATGATTTGAGCGAGCCGTTGTATTTCGATTTCAAGCTGCTGTGCATTGAAGGACGTCAGTGAACTTCCATGTATGCCAATTTCGGCAAAAGCAGCAATTTCCTTGATTTTTGCTTGCTGTGCCAGATTAAGGTGCGAGAGGTTTTTGTCGAGCTTGGTATAATTACCAAGCAGCCAAAATACTTTGGTGTCTTCGTAGTGTTTTGCGAGTGCTGTAATGTGCTCGAAAGTATCGTAGGGGTCTTTGCTGTGGCCTTGTCTTACCATTTGGCGGTCATTTCGGCGGTCTGTTCTTCCGTAAATGAGGTCTTTTGTATTGGCTAAAAAAGTGCGGATGGTATTTTTGTGCGCGTACGCAAAAGTGTTGTCGATGTCAAAAGTGGGTTGAAAAGAAAAACGTGGCTTTTGAGCGTGTAGGTCAAGCTTTAGTTTTTGCTCAAGTACACGGATCAAGGCCTTGCTCCAGCGATCACAAATGGCTTCTTGCAACCAATCGTTTTGATGCAGAATAGACGCACTGGCTTTGTACCGACCCAGCCCATCTGTGTGCGGGCTATTGTATTCCTCCATTCTGCTTAAGACGTAAAAAATGGACCCAAGCACGTCGGGTGTGTCTTGAAAGCGCAAACAAGTAATGTCTTCGTATTGTCCTTTGGTAGGCGCTTCGTTTTCTAACTCATCCTCAAATAGAATTCTTGCAGGAATAATTTGAAAACCGTCTACAAAATCTCTGTGAGAGTAATTGATTTTAGGACCTTGTTCGGCCATAAAAGCAATGCCATCATTGGTGAGTTGATACGCAACCTTGCGATCTCCAAAAACAAAGGAAAGTGTGTAGAGCAAGCGCTCGGTTATATATTCTACATAGATCAGCACTACAAGTCGCTGCAAATTTTTTCACAAATAAATGTAGCTGCGTAGCCATCGCCAAAAATAGCGGGGTCGGTCTGGATATCCAAAGCCAAGAGCTGTTGGGCTGCATCCAGTATTTGAGCCGTATGGGCGCCAGTTAGAATAGCCGCACCTGCCTCTACGACTTCTACCCACTCAGTTTGCTCGCGCAAAATGACACAAGGCTTGGCAAAGAAATAGGCTTCTTTTTGCACGCCACCGCTGTCCGTAACAATCAAGCGCGCGTTTTTCTCTAAAGCAATCATGTCCAAAAAGCTTGCAGGTTCAATGAGCTGAATACGCGTTTCGCTTTTTAATAATTCTTGAAAAGCAGGGCTTAAAAGTGACTTGATTTTTCCTCTTGTTCGCGGGTGCAAGGGTAGAATGACACTCATTTGTGTGCTTTTCACCAATTCGAGTAAAGCTTCAAAAATGCCTTGCAGCGCAGAGGCATTATCGGTGTTGCTGTCTCGGTGGATGGTACACAAAATGAAAGGTTGCTCACTTAAGGATAAATCAGAAATGATGGTCGATTTTTGAGCGCTCAGCTCGGCAAAGTATAGGCTGTTGTCGTACATGACGTCGCCACAATGGTACACATTTGGGGCGTCAATTGTCGCTTTGGCTTTGTGGCTGAGCTCAAATCCTTCTTTGGCAAGATTGGACATGCCAGCTTGTGTAGGAACGAAAAGCAGCGTACTCATGTGGTCTGCCGTAATGCGGTTGATTTCTTCGGGCATGGCCTTGTGAAAGCTCCGCAAGCCGGCTTCAATGTGCACGACCGGAATATGTATTTTGGCGGCAGCCAAGGCGGCGGCAATGGTAGAATTGGTATCGCCATAAATGACAACAGCAGTGGGTTTTTCTTTTTCTAAAATAGTTTCTAGGCCGCTCAGCATAGCGGCAGTCATGTGGCCGTGCGCACCGCTGCCCACCGCCAAATTGTAGTGAGGCTTGGGAATGCCGAGTTCTTCGAAGAAAACAGCAGACATATTTTCATCGTAATGTTGGCCAGTGTGCACGAGTATTTCTTCGAGATGATCGCTAAATTGTGCACTAATTGCACGGCTCAGGGCCGCAGCTTTGATGATCTGAGGTCTGGCCCCAATTACGGTGAGGATTTTCTTTTTGGTCATTTTTTACAAGATGCCTTCATCGGCGAAGCTAAAATAGCCATTATCTGTGAAAATGACGTGGTCTAGGAGCTTCATGTCGATTAGCGTAGCAAATTCCTTGATGTCTTTGGTGAGTGCTTGGTCTTGTGCGCTGGGTTTGGGGTGTCCGCTTGGGTGGTTGTGGCATAAAATAAGGCCTGTGGCAGCACAGCGCAAGGCTTGCTGAAAAATGCGCTTGGCGTCGGCAATGGTGCTGTGTCGACCACCGACACTCAATTGAGAAAGTTCAATGATTTCATTGGAAAAATTCAGGTACAGCACAAAAAATTGTTCGTGATCGAGGTCTGCCAATTTGAGCTGCATTAATTCATACACATCTTTGGAGGTTTTGATGCTACAGCGTTTGCGCACGGTTGCACTTTGGTAGCGCCGGCTGATTTCAAATACACCCATAATGCGCCGCGCCATTTGCGGCTCAATCCCGTAGATTTCGAGGAGGTCCCATTCGCTGCTTTTGGCTAAGGTGCGCCAATCTTTTTGATGCCACCGCCAGGTGCGCTCTAGCAACGCATCTTGTTTGGGTGGATATTGCTGGTTGCTACACACTAATGTGAGCAATTCGGCATCGCTGAGTTCTTGAAGATTAAATGATTTTTTCATACCACCTAAAAACGCTATTTGTGCAGGCGTGCGCATCCACGTGGATAACTTTTCAGCTCGACAAGATTTTATACCTTTGTGCTATGGCAAAAAAGCAACAGAAAATTCAGAATGTAGTCTATAGTACCAATCCAGATTTCTCTTATGAATTTGAGCAAGAAGAAGACGTTCAGACTCTTGCGCCTCAGCAACAACGGCTGTATGTCAGCATTGATCGCAAGCAACGCGGGGGCAAAGAAGTGACCCTTGTAGAAGGATTTGTAGGCAGTGAAGCCGACCTCAAAGAACTCGGAAAAATACTGAAAAGCAAGTGTGGAGTTGGCGGCAGTGTTAAAGACAACGAAATTTTGATCCAAGGCAACTTCAAGCAAAAAATCTACGACTTACTGCGCAAAGAGGGCTATTCCCAGACCAAACAAAAAGGCTAATTTAAATTTGGAGCAGGCTCAATATGAATGAGTATTTCCGTTAGATATGGAAATGCGAGCATGAGGTGATCTTTGAGCGCATGAGAAATGGCATGGCCTTCAGTTACACTCAGGTTACCATCTAGTTCTAAATGGAGGTCTACGACGTAGGTCATGCCGTTTTTTCGAGCCCAGCATTTTTCTATCCCGAGCACCCCAGGTACTTCAGCAGCAGACAAATGAATTTGATCAATTAGGTCGTGATGGGTGTGTTCGTCCATGATTTCTCCAAGCGCTGGCCTAAAAATGCGGTAGGCATTATACACAATAAAGAATGCGGCAATAAGTGCTGCCCAGTCATCGGCTTTTTCAAATCCTTTCCCCAGCACAAAAGAGGCAAGAATGCCCAAAAATGCAATCAAAGAGGAGATGGCATCTGAGCGGTGGTGCCAAGCGTCGGCCTTAAGGCTTGTGGAATTCGTTTGCTGTCCTTTGCGGTAGACATATTGAAAACTGAATTCTTTGATCAGGATGATGGCCGCCAGCACATAGAGAGTAAACAAAGCGGGCTGTTCTTGTTTTTCCGATAAATGTCGGATGCTTTCTACGGAAATAATTGTAGCCGATACCAATAAGAAGCCCACCACTGCAAAAGTAACCAATGGCTCCGCTTTGCCATGACCATAAGGGTGGTCTTCGTCTGCGGGCTTACTGGCATACTGAATACCAATCAATACAAGAAAGCTTGAAAAAATATCTGCACAAGATTCAATGGCATCTGCAATGAGGGCATCTGAGTGTCCGATGAGCCCGGCCGTTCCTTTAACGCTGGCAAGCAACGCGTTGGTTACGACGCTGAATAAGGCAGTTCTTTTGGCTTGTTTCAGTATGGCTTTCACGTTTCAAAGGTAGGATATATAAAGGGGAAGTCAAAAAAAAAGCGGCTCCGAAGAACCGCTTTTCTGGATAAGGCAGGTGGACCACCTTCTCCATAACCTAACTATAAACTACTACGTGGAAGGTTTTACAAATACAATGCCAAAAACGTTTAAAACACTTTAAAAGGGGTGTTCAATAAATAAATGATTTACAATTTGATGAATTTTCCTTTTTGCTGAGCGCCTTCGATCAAGTAAACACCACTTTCGAATGCTTGAACATTGATGGTTTGGCCAAGGCCAACTTGTTCATTGAATATCACTTTTCCGTTGATATCTTTGATTAGAACTTGGGATGGCTCAGTTAAACCTAAACTAATTTGTGTTTGTGCCGGATTCGGATAAACGGAAAGCCCCCCGTTTATTTCATTAATTTGATCGAGCCACAAATTTTGATGAAAAGTAGTATTGGTGATGATGGGGTCATTCCAGTCAAAATAGATATAAGCAGTGTTTTCAATCGTAGACATGATCGGGTTATTGGCATTTTCTGAAATGCGATAAGTCAAATGACCATGGCTTTGTGGCTCATTAGTTGTTGAGTCTGGCAACCAAATTTGATTGAATTCAAAGCGCAAGATGCCATTCCCAAGATTAACAACCTGAATAGGGTGGGTTGCTTCTAAGAGCGTAAAGCTAGACCAATCGAGTTGCGTACTCAACGTATCAATGATATAAATATTCTGAGCTGGTGCAGTTCCGGTGTTTTGAAAACGAATGGTGTAGTTGAGTGCGTCGTCCGTAAAAGCATCTAGATAGCCCAAAGGATAGTTTTCATTGCTGTAGTCGGTGCTCGCATTTTTATCGTTCGGGTCGTAGCTGTTGCCGAGAATTTGTAGCAAAGAACCACTATTATTATAGGTTCCACAATCATTTATAATACCGGTTGGTGCAATACTTGTGGTGAAGAAGTGTTGCGCACCGTTGATCAGGCCGCCAGGTACACTAAACTGTATCACGTCGAATGATGTGAAACTCGATGCTGAGGTTGTAAAGTTCCATGTGATCGTATTCCCGGAAATAGAATAATTTGAATTCTGAATGCTTGAAAGCACAGGATTGACACCCGCAGGATACGTAAAGCTCAATGTATATGTACCTGCAGCGCTTGGCCCGTAACTGCCCCAATTGATCTTGATGTAAGCATTGCTGTTTTGATAATATCCAATCCAAGGGGTAACAGTGGTCCAGAGATCTGAGCAGGTGGAAGTGCTGCCGCCGCAATTAACGGCAATCATGCCAGGCTGCACTTGAGAAGTTACAAACCCTTGTAATGTTGTGTAAGAAGTGGCGCCTGTAAAACCATTGTAGATGAGCCAAGTTGGGCTTGCTTGAGCCAAAATGATATTGCTTGTGCTTACAAACGGACCACAGTAACTAAAATAACCAGTCGAGTCGGTGTAAACTGTTACACTTGCAGTCGAATTAGGTTGTGTTAATAATTGAACTGGGGCTCCGGATATTGGCATTTCGCCGACGTTCATGACGCCATTTCCATTGGCATCGCAAAAGACGAATCCTCCGTAGCAGAAAGAAGGTGTTATGTTACCTCCACAGCTCAGTGGAAAATTAACTGTGCTGCCAGGTGTGCCGCTATTGCATGAAGTTCCGAGGATGTTTGTGACGTTGTTTCCGTTATTGTTGAGGATGGAGTAGCCATGTTGGGTGAGCCAATTAATGCTCATGGATAAAGCATAGGTGTTGTTTGGTGTGCCTGGATAGCTGATGTTGTAAAAACCGCTCGTGTTTGAATACACAACGGTGCCATTGATTGAAATAGGTGCATTGGCAATTGGTGTTTCGCCGTTGTCCATGATTCCGTTGTCATTGGCATCGCAATAGACTTGCCCTGAAGCACAAAGCGTGGTAGTTTGCGAAGCGCAATTTAAGGTAATGAGAGTTGTGGAAACACCGCCAGAAATAAAGATCATTGGGCTTGGGATTATGTTGCCAATGACATAATTGTTGGCGTTGAGCCATGCGGAGTCAATAGAGATGTAGTAGTTACCTGCCCAAATGTTGTTCAGGCTGAACATGTTATTTTGCAAAGTATCAGTATAGGAGTTAAAGCCATTTGAGAGCGTAACGGGTACGGGCGTATTGATTTGTGAATCGATGATACCGTCGTTATTGCAGTCTACTTGAATCATGCAGTAGAAATAAGCTGAGCATGAACCAACAGTGTATTGAATGCTATCGTAAGCATATGTTTGATTGGCTAGATTATAAACAGCGGTGGTGACGGTATAGGTGCCAGCCGAAGCATAGGTGTGATTCAAGGGCGGATTCAAGGAGATATTGGTGCCGGTGGTAGAGGTTCCTCCTCCTGTATTACTGGTAGCGCCATCGCCCCAATCGACAACTGCTTGAAACTGAAATCCATTGAAGTTGTTGCCTGTGACGACGTAAGGCAGGTCGTAATTGGTAGTTGAAATGGTTGTTGGATTTACGGCTGAAAAGCCAATGCTTAGGGTTGAGTCACAACTTGTAGTGAGCACATTGGGCCCGAGTGAAAGACCATTCACAGCGAAACCGGTTACTTGGGCAAAACTGAGTTTAGAAAAAGCGAGAAATCCAAAAAAGAGTAGGTAGATTGTTTTCATGTACAATGATTTGCTATCAAGACGCCTTTCATCGGGATGAGGTTGCTTGCTTTGTGCAAAGGTTTATTAACTTTGTTTTATGACGAAAACCATCGATCGCTTGCGTTTGGCCCAATTTAGCAACTTAGAATTGCTTGCCAAACAGGTCGTGGAAGGCTTTATCACGGGCCTACACAAAAGTCCTTTTCATGGATTTTCTGTCGAGTTTGCAGAACACCGCCTCTATAACCCAGGTGAGTCCACACGCAACATCGATTGGCGACTCTACGGTAGATCTGAAAAACTCTTTACCAAAAAATACGAAGAAGAAACCAACCTGCGTTGTCAGATTGTTATTGACGACTCCAGCTCCATGTTTTTTCCTCAAGAAGGCATCAGTAAGTTTGAATATTCCGTTTATGCCGCGGCTAGCCTCATTGAACTACTCAAACGTCAGCGAGATGCTGTAGGTCTTAGTTTCTTTAACGAAACACTGCAGTTGCATACTGCTGCAAAATCATCCTTATTACATCACCGCTACCTCTATAGCGAACTCGAAAAGCGTTTACTAGCTTATCAAGAGAAAAGTAAAAAACAGACCGCTGCCATCGCTGCCCTTCATGCAGTTGCCGAGCTCACACACAAGCGCAGTTTGGTGGTGATTTTTTCTGACCTCCTCGACGACCCAGCACATACAGATGCCCTTTTTGATGCCCTACAACACCTCAAGCACAATAAGCACGAGGTGATATTATTTCACGTGCATCATGAAGGCTTTGAAAAATCTTTTCAATTAGAAGACCGCCCGTATCAACTCATCGATATGGAAACCGGAGAGCGCATGCTTTTGCGTCCTGGAGAAGTACGTGAAAAATACCAAGAGGCTATTTCTAGGTATTTCGAGGAGCTCAATTTGCGCTGCCTTAACAATGGTATTGACTTCATGCCGGCCCCTATAGAAGAAGGCTATAATCAAGTGCTTTTGAAATATCTATTAAAGCGTCAGCAGCTTTATTGATTGCACGCCTTTGGAGCGTTCAATAGACAACCAATAAAAGCCTTTTTTCAAGCTCAGGAAAATCTACATGGAGTTCGTTTGTGAAAGCCCAAAAGATTGGGAATGCTTGACCTAGCGTGTTGTGCAGCTTGACCTCAGTTGGTTAATACGGGTGTATAATTTCTGTTTCATAGGAGTTGAGGTCGTTTGGATTTACGCAAATTACTTTTCCTTTTAACTTCTAAGGAAAACTAACTTCCGCAGTACAAACAACCGTCGTCGTCATCTTGTTCGGGCGCGTGCTCAATTGCAGGATTGAGTTGCTTTTTTAGCTCATAGATTTTTTGTTGCGTTTCGATATCCGAAAATAGGTCGCCGGTGAGTTGAGACTTGAGGGCCAAAATTTGTTGTTCGATTGATTCCATGTTTCGAAGATAAATAAAATAAGTTTTTGCCCGACATGTCTTTGTTTGATGAGCATCCCGTCAAATAATTGTACCTTTGCACTTTAATAGAGCTATGGCGCATAAATCGGGTTTTGTAAATATTGTAGGTTCTCCCAATGTAGGAAAATCGACACTCATGAACCAATTAGTGGGTGAAAAGCTCTCCATCGTGAGTTCCAAAGCGCAAACCACCCGTCACCGCATTCTAGGTATCGTTAACGAAGAAGACTACCAAATTGTCTTTTCCGACACCCCAGGTGTTGTAAATGCGGCCTATAAACTCCATGAAAACATGATGGAGTACGTGAACGCATCTATTTCAGATGCCGATGTACTCATTTTCATGACCGATACCCAAGAAAATGAAATGAATCACAAAGAGACACTAGAGCGCATACAACGGCTCAAAGTGCCTGTTCTTTGTCTGATCAATAAAATTGATACCTCTGACCAAACAAAGGTCATGGAACGCGTGGTTTATTGGCAAGAAAAACTACCGAAAGCTAAAGTATACGCGGTTTCAGCTCTGCACAAATTCAATATCGAGGCTGTTTGGGAAGAAATCCTTGCGCTCATTCCAGAGAGTCCGCCCTATTACGACAAAGAAGAAATTTCTGACCGCCCCATGCGTTTCTTTATTTCAGAAATCATCCGCGAAAAGATTTTCATTCATTGTCAAAAAGAAATCCCTTACAGTACGCAAGTAGAGGTAGAGGAATATAAAGAAGAACCAGGATTAACGCGTATCAGAGCCAATATCATCGTGGAGCGCGATTCACAACGCGGCATCATCATTGGCCGTGGCGGTGAAATGCTCAAGCGCATTGGAAAGGCAGCGCGCCTAGACATGGAAAAATTCCTAGAAACAAAAGTATTCCTCGAGAATTATGTCAAAGTTGACAAAGACTGGCGCCATTCAGATGCCAAACTCAAGAAATACGGATATTAAGCACAACAATCATGAGTAATATAGTTGCCATCGTCGGACGTCCAAACGTCGGAAAATCTACCTTGTTTAATCGCCTCACCGAATCTAGAGACGCCATCGTTAAAGAAGTGAGCGGCGTAACCCGTGACCGACTCTACGGTAAAGGAGAGTGGAACGGTTATCAGTTTTCCGTAATAGATACAGGTGGATACGCCACCACCAAAGAAGATATCTTTGAAGGCGAGATCCGCAAGCAAGTTCAAATTGCTATTGAAGAAGCCACCGTTATTGTTTTTATGGTAGACGTCATGACCGGCATCGGAGAAATGGACCAAACCGTTGCCCAATTGCTACGCAAAAGCAAAAAACCTGTCCTTATCGCAGCCAATAAAGTAGACAACACCGATCGTGTTGGTTTGTCTTCTGAATTTTATGCTTTCGGCTTAGGTGAGGTTTTTGATTTAAGTGCGGCCAACGGCAGTGGAACCGGAGAAATCCTCGACGAGCTCGTAAAGTACTTTAACAAAGAAGATGAAACTGTTCGCGAAGAAGACAGCCTTCCGCGCATCGCCATTGTAGGCCGTCCGAATGTAGGGAAGTCATCAATGGTCAATGCCCTCACGGGTCAAGAACGCAACATCGTCACTGACATTTCAGGTACAACCCGAGATTCCATCCATACCCGCTACAAAGCATTTGGCTTCGACTTCTTGCTCATCGATACCGCTGGTATCCGTAAAAAATCAAAAGTAACCGAAGACATCGAGTATTATTCTGTACTGCGATCTGTTCGCACCATCGAAAATGCCGATGTCTGTATGTTCATGATTGACGCCGCTGAGGGAATTCAAAAACAAGATTTGAGTATCTTTTACATGTGTGAAAAGAACTCAAAAGGCGTTGTCGTTTTGGTCAACAAATGGGACCTCATCGAAAAGGATCAAAATACAATGGTCAAGTTTGAAGCTAACTTACGCGAGCAATTAGCGCCTTTTAACGACGTGCCTATCATCTTTACTTCAGCAATTGAAAAGCAGCGCATTCACAAAGCGCTCGAAACCGCCATGCAAGTATTTGAAAACAGAACCCGTAAAATTCCAACCCACGAACTCAATGAGGTCATGCTCGAGGTGATTGCCCAAACACCACCTCCTGCTATGAAGGGCAAGTATATTCGCATTAAGTTCGTTCAGCAGCTGCCTACGCATTCCCCAAGCTTTGCCTTCTTTTGTAACTTACCGCAATACCTTACAGATGCTTACAAGCGCTTTTTAGAAAATCGTTTGCGCGAACATTTTAATTTTGAAGGGGTGCCAGTTCGAATTTTCTTCCGAAAAAAATAAATGAATAACTGAAAAATGAGTACAACAAAAAAGGCGAGCTATTACTCGCCTTTTTTGTTGCAATTCGTTCGAACTTATCTGATAAGGTTTACGCTTCCCGTGACAATCTTGCGATAGTCATTTTCTTTGGTTTCGAATTGTAATTTCCAAGTATACATACCTGACGGAACTTTGACTCCGTCTGGGCCGTAAGTGCCATCCCATGCTTGGGTAGCATCTTGAGTTTCCCATATGACTTCGCCCCAGCGATTGAAAACAGCTAAATGGAAGGAAAATGGGTCAAATCCGGTAGTAAAAATCGCTTGCCAATTTTGATTATGCTCGTCTTCATCTGGTGTGAAAGTATTTGGCACATAATAAATTGGCTCAGAAATAACAGGTATATTAAGCTGGTATTCGTCCGAGCAACCTAGAGAAGTGTAGGCGGTTAAAGTGACGAGCAAATTTTCTGAGACACCCACATACATATGGTTAGGACTCTCTTCAGTGCTTGTTGTGTTGTCATCGAAGTCCCAGAGATAAGTAAGTGCACCAACTGAATTGTTCATAAACTGTATGGGCATGGTGCTTTCTGTGAGTGCGCCAGGAAGCGCCGCAAAAGAAGCTTCTGGGTAGCTTTCCATGTAAATGTAGTCGTTGTAAGTTGTGGTTTCGATACAGCCCAACAAGTTGTATTCCAAAGTGATGTCGTGGTAGCCACTCGCATCAAAAGTGTAAGCAAAGTTACTGCCCTGACCAATTTGGGTTCCGCCCCAATACCAAGTATAAACAGCTCCTTGAACCGCACCGATGGTCGAGAGGTTGACGAGTAGTGGATTGCAGCCCGAGAGCGTATCGGCAACAAATACAGGCGGAACAGCAGGCACGATGGTGATTGTCATGTCTGTGGTGTCGCCGCATTGGCCTGGATCTGGGAGAAATGTATGGGTAATGATGCCAGGAATGGAGGTATCTATGTTTGGTGGCGTCCACGTGCCGGTGAGGCCGGGTACGTTGTTGGATATAGTCGGGAAGATTGGATTGGCATCATCTTGACACAACTGCGGAATTTGTGAGAATAGCGGCAAAATAAGTGGATCTACCGTGATGGGGAAGGTAAGGTTAGTGGCACATTGGTTCGGGTTTGGTGTAAAGGTGTAATTCACGGTGCCGGGTGTTGTTGTGATCACCGTAGGGTTGTTCCAGCTACCTGTGATGAGCGGCCCATTTAAATAGCTTGAGGTGTTGGCCGCAGTTGTTGGAATTATAACGTTCGTCATGAACTGACAAATTTGACCCATTGGATTGAATTGTGGTGTAGTGAGCGCATGTACCACGATATCCATGGTGGCAGGGAAGGCGCATTGGCCAGCAGTTGGTGTAAATGTATATGTAAAGGAACCTGCATTGACGGTTGAAATCGTTGCAGGGCTCCATACACCTGTGTAAGGAATGTTGTTGGTAGAAGCTGTCGGTAAGGCCGGAGCTACACCATTGATGCACAAATCAGGAATTTGGTTAAAGGTAGTTTGTTGATTAGGCAAGATTTGAATATTCATGTTGGCCGTGGTTGCACAAATACCAGTGTTTGGTGTAAATGTATAAACAGTGTTACCGGAGTTGGCTGTATTGATTACAGCTGGGTTCCAGGTTCCTTGAATAACGGGGCTATTTGTAGATAAGTTTGGTAAGCCCGGAGCAGGTGCGTCTTCACAAATAGGAGCAATCTGGTTAAAGGTTGGCAATATTGGTGTATTAACCACTACAGTAGTTGTAGCTGTAGCGATACATCCTCCGGCATCATAGGTCAGGGTATAAACACCGGCCATTGCTGCGGTGCAATTAGCTATGCTTGGATTTTGAAAGACGGAAGCAAACCCATTAGGGCCGGTCCAAGTATAGGTTGGCGCACCGGTTGTTGCAGTGAGGTTAATTTGGCTTCCGACGCAATAAGGACCGTTGTTAGCAACAGTCATATTGCCAACAATGTAGGTAATCACTACCTGACCATTACCAGTCTGAAAACCTTGCGTGCAAGTACCACCCGCTGGATAAAAACTTGAGCCGCCACCGCCGCCGCCGCCGCCGTTGGCACCAACACAACAGTTGTCAGAACCGCCGCCACCGCCACCGAAATAACCGCCACCGCCACCGCCACCTGATGCAGTTGAGTACAGGCCGCCGTTTCCACCTTGCCCGATGCTACCTGCTGTTCCGGGTTGGCCCCCATTCCATGGTGGGCCAGCGTTACCCCCTGCAGTTTGCGTACCTCCACCACCGCCAACATTTGTAAATGGGGAGCCTAATCCAGTTTGGCCAATAGCACAACCGCCTTGTCCGCCTGAAGCTTGATAATTGGCTTGACCTGAACCGCCTGCACGACCACCACCACCACCCGCAACAACAATACGGTCGTTCATGGCATATGGTGCTATACGGATATCGGAAGCTCCGCCTCCGCCTTTGGATGCATATTGATTATTTGAAGGGCTAGCTTGTCCGTTTCCTCCACCGTTCCAACCGCCTGTTGGGCCACTTGGGTTACCTCCAACATATATTTCCAACACTTGACCCGGCGTAACCGCAATACTTGGGTGCTGCACGCGTGCGCCGTTGCCCCCTTGTCCAGAACCTGTAAAAGGAGTGGCCAAAATACCTCCGCCTTTTGCACCGCGTACATCAACTTGAATTGAATATACGCATGGCGGAACAGTCCAGGTTTGAACAGCGCCAGTGTAGTTAAAAGTGACAGATTGTTGCGCCTGAGTAACGAATGCGGAGAGGGTGAATAAAGAGAAGAAAATCTTCTTGAACATGTGTATTTAGGTTAGGTGGTAGGCAAATTTAAATTAATTATTCATGGCTCAAGAACGTTCATCTTTTTTTGTGGTTGCTTTTTTAGCCTAATATTCAGTGCGTTTCAGTAAAAATACTTCTATATACAGACCAGTCACTTATTATATTTGCTCATATCAGCTTTGCTACAAGAATAGGTTCCTTTCCAAAATTATTATTGCGCTAAATAATTTTTGTTGCAGCTAGTTTCCGCGCTGCATTTGTTCTAGGCGCTGTTGGCGCTGCATTGGGTTTTCTCGGGTTTGTTCTTGTTTGTAAAGTTGGTAGCGCGTAGGTTGCAAGCTGCGCGGCCAGGTGTTGTTGTCGAGGTCGGTGTCGGCAGTTTCTAAGAACGGATCTAGTCTGAAAGAAACGACAGGTTGGTCGAAAACAAAAACCTTGCTCACTTTGAGTTCTTCTATGCGCCAAATCTCTGCTGGAATGCGCGTCAGTTTTTTACTGCCATCGGCGAAGGTAGCCTCGATGATGAGGGGCATTACTAAACCGCCTAAATTTTCAAAAGTAAGTTCGTAAAGTTCCTTGCCAGCGTTGAGGAAAGCCAGGTCTTCGGCGCTTGTTTTGGCTACAAAGCTTTCATAGGTTTTTAGGTCGAGGGCATCTACAGCGTAAATATTGCGCTTGCCGTAAAAGTCGTCGATTTGTGGGTCGCGCTCATTGACGGTTTGGCCAATGGCCGTTTGATTGCGCGTCACGCCAATATGGACATCTTTTTGTGTGTCTTTGGACTGTAAAAAGGCCTTTTCGAGTTCTGGGTTTTGGGTATTGAGTTGGAACCACTTGACGTCCGTTACAGCGATGTCAACGTGGTCAGTGGAGTAGAACCAACCGCGCCAAAACCAGTCGAGATCAACAGCTGAGGCGTCTTCCATAGTGCGGAAGAAGTCGGCAGGGGTCGGGTGTTTGAAAGCCCAGCGCTCGCAATAGGTCTTGAAGGCGTAGTCAAATAGTTCGCGGCCCATTATGGTTTCGCGCAATATGTTCAGTGCAGTGGCGGGCTTTCCATAGGCGTTGTTGCCAAATTGTTGGATCGATTCTGAGTTGGTCATGATGGGTGAGATGCCACTGACGTCGCCGCGCATGTAGTCTGCGATCATGTACGCTGGGCCGCGGCGGCTTGGGTAGTCGCGTTCCCATTCTTGTTCAGTGAGGTATTGCACAAAAGTATTGAGTCCTTCGTCCATCCAAGTCCACTGACGCTCGTCAGAGTTGATGATCATTGGGAAGAAGTTGTGCCCCACCTCATGGATGATGACGCCCCACATGCCGTATTTTTCACCTTCAGTATAAGTGCCATCTGCTTCGGGTCTGCCGCCGTTGAAGCAAATCATAGGGTATTCCATGCCAATCCACTTAGAATGCACAGAAATAGCCACCGGATAAGGATAATTGATGGTGTATTTGGAATAGGTTTTAATGGTGTGCGCGACCAATTTGGTAGAGTAGCGTTCCCAAAGCGGATTGCCTTCTTTTGGATAATAACTCATGCACAAAATGTCTTTGTTGCCGACGGTTTGCTTTTGTGCATCCCAAATAAACTTACGAGAGCTTGCAAATGCGAAGTCGCGTACATTGGTGGCTTTATAAACCCAGGTTTTGGTTTTTGAGGCCTTATCTTTTTCGGCGGCTTCGGCCTCGGCTTGCGTCACAATAATGACGGGGCTATCGGATTTTTTAGCCAGCTCATAGCGCTTGCGTTGCTCTGCGGTCAGGACACTCGCATAGTTTTGGCATTCGCCCGTAGCGGCAACCACATGATCTGCAGGTACCGTAATGCTCACCTCGTAATCTCCGAAAGGAAGCGTGAACTCACCGCGCCCCAGGAATTGTTTGTTTTGCCAGCCTGTGACATCGTTGTAGACGCACATGCGTGGAAAAAACTGCGCAATTGTATAGAGGTAGTTTTGATCTGTTTCGAAATATTCGTAACCGGAGCGGCCACCTACTTGCATGCGGTCATTGATGTTATACCACCATTTGATTTGAAAAGAAATGCTCTGACCGGGCAAGAGTGGCTTGACTAGGTCGATGCGCATCATAGTTTTGTTGATGTAGTATTTCATTGGCTGACCACTCATGTTGGTAATGCGCTCAATTTTAAAACCGCCGTCGTAATAAAAATCGCGCTTGCGCAAATCGGCAACACTCTTGAAGTTTTCCATTTTTTCGATCTCAATGACTTTGCTATCTGCATTTTGATCGTAGATATTTTGATCGAGTTGCAACCAAAGATAAGCCAGTGGGTCAGGAGAATTATTGGTGTAGGTGATGGTCTCGACACCATCCAAGCGCTGTTTAGCATCGTCGAGTACGAGCGTCATTTTGTAATCGGCTTTTTGCTGATAGTAGGCGTGGCCAGGTGCTCCTGAAGCAGCGCGATAGCTATTAGCTGTTGGCAAGAGTTGGTCGAGCTGTGCAAATTTGGTTTGGGCCAATAGCGTACTGCTGGAAAGAGTGAAAATAGCGATTAGTAATTTTTTCATGGCTTGAGGGGAATTTTTTGCATTTCTTTACCTGGAATAAAATTCAAGGTTTCTTTTTGGTTTCTGTAAATGAGGGTGAGTTTGTTTTGTTGCCCCGAAAAGGATTCGAATAAGGCATCAAATTTCACATTCAATATTGTTGAGTAGTTTAGTTCGAGGTACGCTGGTAAATATAGCAGCTTGGCTGGCGCCGAGATGTAGCATTCAATGGTGCCATTCAGAGAAGGTGAGATGCCTTCTAAGATAAATTGGGTCTGGCAAACGGCATCAAAGGAATTTGAATCGAGTGCACAGCCATATGAAATGTGCAAGTGTTGATTGAGGTATTTTTCTAGTTGCGCTCGGATGGGAGAGCTTTCATCACTCTGTTCTAATTTGCCAATCAGCGACCCTTTTGGCTCAAGTGCTTTTTCGAGGTCATCAGTGGTAAAGATGAGTGTTCCTTCAAATTTTTGATTCATTTCGTTGTAGGCCAGCTCGGCGTAAGCGAAATAAAATTCATGAGCCCAGCTCTGAGAAAAACTTGAGCCTATCACGAGGAGGAGAAAAAGGACCTTGCGCATGGCTACGAAAATACAAAAAGCAAACGAAATGCTTATCTTTAAGGCATGAAACAAATTCTATTCTTTGCGAGCCTTTTCTTTTTGTCGAGTTGTTCAACTATTGACCCAGATGCCTGTACCTGCGGAAAAGAATTGGCCAAGCCAATTGCCGATCAGGATCGTGAAATGATGGATGCTTGTGCCCAAAAAGGGGAATCAATGAAAGATAAAGACAAGGCGCGTTGGTTTGAGGAGGTCATGACCTGCGTGGAATAAAAAAGAAAGTCTCGCCGTAGCGAGACTATCAAACAAACAACAAACAATTCTTGCGTGCCCCATGTGGCATTGTTGCAAGAATACCTTTAGTCCGTTGTCCGGATCATTCATGAGTTGAGCAGCTTAACGCAAGTGTCGGCGCAATGGTTACATTGACAGTCGATAAATCGGGTTTTTTACTTAAATCCGGAAATATTGTCATGGTAAAACGCAGGTGTTCGGAAATATTGACATGCTTTTAGACGGTGGTGTAGCATTTGAGTGAGGCCTAGAAATGAAAATGCAAAGCACATGGATTTAAATCAATTCACCCAACGCTCTCAAGAAGTGTTGCAACAAGCGCAAAGTTTAGCGCTAGCCAACGGTCACCAAGCCATTGAACCCGGGCATTTACTTGCTGTGTTGCTCAGTCAAGCCCCAGATGTTATCGGCTATCTGCTCAAGAAAAATAATTTACAAGCTAGTGAAGTGCTCAAAGGCGCGATGGCTATCGTTCAATCCTTCCCGAAAGTTTCAGGAGGCACGCAGCCCTACGCCAGTTCGGATTTGCAAAATTTACTGCGCAGGGCCATTGCCCAAAAAGAAGCATTCTCAGATCAATTTGTCGCGCTTGAAATCCTTTTTTTGGCACTACTCAAGGGTAAAGATCCAGCCGCTCGCTATCTCAAAGACCTCAAATTAGCAGAAGACAACTTAAAAAATCAGATTATGGAACTCAGAAACGGACAACAAGTTCAAGATGCCCAACAAGATGCCAATTACCAATCATTAGAAAAATATGCTAAAAACCTCAATGCTTTAGCCAAAGACGGCAAGCTCGACCCTGTTATTGGTCGGGACGACGAAATCCGCAGGGTGCTGCAAATATTAACGCGCCGCACTAAAAACAATCCCATTCTCATTGGTGAGCCGGGCGTAGGAAAAACTGCAATTGCCGAAGGTTTGGCTCACCGCATTATTTCGGGCGATGTACCTGAGAACCTCAAGTCAAAAACGGTTTATTCCTTGGATATGGGTTCTTTAATTGCCGGGGCCAAATACAAAGGGGAATTTGAAGAAAGGCTCAAAGCAGTTGTCAAGGAGGTCATTGCTGCGGAAGGAGAAATCATTTTATTCATCGACGAAATTCACACACTTGTGGGCGCTGGTGGTGGAGAGGGTGCCATGGATGCAGCCAATATTTTAAAACCGGCACTAGCAAGGGGCGAGCTGCGCGCAGTGGGAGCCACCACCCTCAACGAATACCAAAAGTACTTCGAAAAAGACAAAGCACTTGTGCGACGTTTTCAGACGGTTGTCATTGACGAACCCAGCACCGAAGATGCCATTTCTATTTTGCGTGGCATCAAAGAAAAATACGAAAACCACCACAAGGTGCTTATCAAAGACGCCGCAATCATTTCAGCTGTGGAGCTCTCACAGCGCTACATCACAGACCGCCATTTACCAGATAAAGCTATTGACCTTATTGACGAAGCAGCTGCTAAATTGCGCATGGAAATCAATTCCAAGCCCGAAGAATTAGACGAAGTAGAGCGCAAAATCATGCAGTTAGAAATCGAGAAAGCAGCCATTTTGCGCGAGAACGATCAAAAACGCTTGCAGCAAGTATCCGAGGAACTAGCAAAGTTGCAAGAACAGCGCACGAGTTTGCAAAGCCGCTGGCAAGCAGAAAAAGACCTCATTGAAGGTATTCAGCGCGCCAAAGAAGAAATAGAAGCCTTTAAATTTGAAGCAGATGCCGCAGAGCGCATGGGCGATTACGCAAAGGTGGCTGAGTTGCGCTATGGCAAAATCAAAGAAGCCGAGGAGGCTTTGGAAAAAATGAAATTGACGCAGCAAGCCATGGAGTCTCAGGTTAAACTCATCAAAGAGGTGGTGGATGTAGCTGAAATTGCAGAAGTGGTTTCGAAATGGACCGGCATTCCAGTTGGCAAAATGCTTGAAAGTGAATTCGGAAAGCTATTGCGCTTAGAAGAAGAGCTACACAAGCGCGTGGTTGGGCAAGAAGAGGCTATTACGGCGCTTTCCGATGCGATCCGCCGCAGTAGGGCAGGGCTTCAAGATGCCAAGCGCCCTATTGGCTCCTTTATTTTCTTGGGCACTACAGGTGTCGGAAAGACAGAATTGGCCAAAGCGCTCGCCGCATATTTATTCAACGACGAACAAGCCATGACGCGCATCGATATGAGCGAATACCAAGAAAAACATGCTGTGAGCAGACTCGTTGGTGCGCCTCCGGGCTACGTCGGGTATGAAGAAGGAGGGCAGCTAACGGAAGCCGTGCGCAGAAAACCCTATTCGATAATCTTGCTCGACGAAATCGAGAAAGCCCATCCGGACGTCTTCAATATTTTGCTGCAAGTGCTCGACGACGGGAGACTCACCGACAACAAAGGCCGTTTGGCAAACTTCAAGAACACGCTGATCATCATGACTTCCAATCTAGGATCCGCTCTCATTCATGAGCGTTTTGAAAAAGCCAAAGAGTCGGCCTATCCAGAAGTTGCCGAAACTACCAGAGTAGAAGTCCTGGAACTGCTGCGTCAAACCATTCGCCCAGAATTCCTGAATCGCATAGACGAGAGCATTCTCTTTTTGCCGCTAACTAAAAAAGAAGTGTCACAAATTGTTTCGATGCAGCTCGATGAGCTCAAAATAAAGCTGCGCGAATCTAACCTCAATTTGGTAGTATCACCAGAAGCTTTTGAGCACATCCTCACGCTTGGTTACGACCCGTTTTTTGGCGCGCGTCCGGTGAAGCGCGTCATTCAAAAGCAAGTACTCAACGAACTTTCCAAAGCCATCCTGTCTCAAAAAGTGGATAAAACACAGAATGTGGTGATGGACATGTTTGACGGTAAAATTGTGTTCAGAAAACCTGTTCACGCCCATGAAGAGCTTGTGGAGGGGCAAGAATAGAGAGCAGGATGCCCTTAGATGCGGAACTTTTTGAAGAAGGCGTCCCAGTTCCAGACAAAGTTGACCATGACTTCGTCCATGCGTTTGAGAAATAAAGGATTGGGCGACTGCATGCGCTTGAAGTAATCGTCTTGAAACTCGTAAAGGCCGTATTTGTGGAAAATCGCTTTTGACATGCCATAAATCCAGTTTTTAGACGGATGATTGACGCGCATAATGAAGCTCTGGTATTCGCGGATCATGTTTTGAAAATCGCCAACGCTCATTTCGTAGATTGGAGCTAGTTTCTCAAAAATGAGCTGTTCTACGCGTGCTGCTTGATCGGATTCAAAAGTACTTTCTAGAAAGGATAAATTACCGACAATAACAATGAGACCGAATTGACCGGAGTCGGCACTAGAGATATTTGGGCTCTCTACAAAAACGCTGTCTTCGTTAATCATAGCGGCAACCTCGGTAAAGCCTTTGTCTACGCTATCAAAAATACCGTTGATAAACACGTTGGCAACCTGGTTGTCAGATAATTTTTTCTTGGTGAAGGAGCTAAACATGTCGATTTGGAATTTGCTTCATTACAAATTTAACATTCGGTTCATCTGCTGCAACTCAAATGAAAAGTGCTTTATCAACTGAGTTTTCAACAAAATATCAGCTAAAATAGCTGTATTTTTGCCACAAAAAATCTTATGAAAGCAATTATATCAACTAGCAAAGGCGAAATGCACGCAGAACTTTTTGCAGAAGCGGCACCAAATACTGTAGCCAATTTTGTCAAATTAGCCCAAGACGGGTTTTATAATGGGCTCAAGTGGCACCGCGTGATTCCCGATTTTGTGATTCAAGGAGGTTGCCCTAACACACGCGATGGTGCGAGCGGCATGGCGGGTACAGGTGGCCCGGGTTACCAAATTGACTGCGAAACCAAAGGAGACAAGCAATATCATGACCGCGGTGTTTTGTCAATGGCACATGCAGGTCGCAATACCGGTGGTTCTCAATTTTTCGTTTGCCACTCGCGCAACAACACTGCGCACCTAGATGGTCAGCACACTGTTTTTGGAAAGGTCTTTGAAGGATTGGATGTTTTAGATTCAATTCGCGAGGGCGATAGCATTGAAAGCATTGCTATTATAGAAGCATAAATTTTCGTGCGTTCAGTAAATAAAAAAAGCGAAGGGTCCCCTTCGCTTTTTTTATTTGCTTGAGTTTTGCACTTATGCTTCTTTGGCAAAAGCGATGATGAGGTCTGCGAGTTCTTCGCCGATGCGGTCTTGGGCTTCTAAGGTAGCTGCGCCAATATGTGGTGTGCAGGCAATGTTTGGATGATTGATGAGCTCCTTGAGTGGATTCGGTTCGTTTTCGTAAACATCTAGCGCTGCAGCTGCAACGGTGCCGTTGTTGAGGGCTTTGAGTAGGGCTTGTTCGTCAATGACTCCGCCGCGCGCTGCATTCACCAAACGCACGCCTTTTTTCATGCGTTGGAATTCAGTAGCGCCTATGACTGCGCCACCATCGGCTTGCTTGGGCACGTGAATGGAAATATAGTCGAGCTGATCAATTACCTCTGAGAGGTCGGCAACGACTTTAACTGGAATTTCGATGGTTTGTCCGCCAATTTTTAATGCAATTGGTTGAATGCGCGCCTTGCGCTCGATGGCAATGACTTTCATGCCCGCACCGAGTGCGTAGGTGGCTAAGCTTTGGCCAATGCGTCCAAAACCGATGATGCCTATTGTTTTTCCGCGGAGCTCTACGCCTTTTGCATAGTTCTTTTTGAGGGTGGAGAAATCTCCGGTCGACATATTTTTGAAGGAGTCATGCAAAAATCGGGAGATGGAGAAAAGCTGACCCATGACCAGTTCTGCCACCGATTGAGAAGAGGAGGCGGGCGTGTTGATCACGGTGAGACCTTTTTCACGGGCGTAGGCTACATCGATGTTGTCCATGCCTACACCGCCGCGCCCGATCAGGCGCAAGCCAGGGCAAGCGTCAATGACTTCTTTGCGCACGGTGGTGGCGCTGCGTACCAAAACGGCATCAAATCCTTGTTCGTTGATGGCGCTTGCAAGTGCTTCTTGCGCTACTTTATTGGTACTGACTTCATGGCCAGCTGCTTCTAAAAGGGATTTTCCGAGATCGGAAATGCCGTCGTTCGCTAAAATTTTCATCTTATCCTTTGCTGTTAAATGCTTTCATGACGTCTACTAATACCTGCACGCTTTCGAGTGGTAGGGCATTGTACATAGATGCGCGGTAACCGCCAACAGAGCGGTGGCCAGGCAAGCCAACAATACCTGCCGCTTTCCACATTTCGTCGAATTCGGCGCTTCTGCTCTCGTCGGTGAGTAAAAACGTAACATTCATTTGGGAGCGGTCTTCGGTGGCAACAGCTCCTTTGAAAGAAGGGTTGCTGTCGATCTCGTTGTAAAGTAAATTTGCTTTGGCCTCGTTTTTGGCTTGTTGTGCGTTCACGCCTCCGTTGGCTAATAAGTGGCGCAAATTGAGCATCGAGACATAAACACTGAACACTGGTGGTGTGTTGAGCATTGATTCTTTCTCCACTTGTTGCTTGAGGTCTAGGTAAGTAGGCATAAACTGAGCGGAGCTTTTGCCAAGCGCTTCATCTTTGACGATGTATAGTGTGGCACCAGCTGGCCCTAGATTTTTTTGAGCGCCAGCATAAATCAGGTCGTAGTCGGCTACGTTTATTTTTTTGGAAAAAATATCCGAAGACATATCGCAAACCAATGGCAAGTTCGTTTTTGGGAGCTCCTTGAATTGGGTGCCGTATATGGTGTTGTTACTTGTGTAATGAATGTAATCGACGTCTGTCGGGACGACATAATTTTTGGGGATATAGGTAAAGTTTTGGTCTTCGGATGAAGCAAAAACATCGACATCTATACCTACTTTTTTAGCTTCTTTAATGGCTCCGCTTGCCCAAGTCCCAGTGTTCATATATCCTGCGCGCTTGGTTTGGCGCTGCATGTTGAGTGCTGCAATGGTGAAACCTAAAGTAGCGCCACCTTGCAAAAAGGCTACAGAATAACCAGCTGGCACATCTAAGGCTTTTTTCACTAAATCTATCGCTTCATCCATAACTGCCACAAAATCTTTGTGGCGGTGAGACACCTCTAAAATAGATAAACCGTTGAAGTCCAGGACAGCTGCCGCAGCTTCTTTAAATACTTCTTGGGGTAAGATACAAGGGCCCGCGCCGAAATTGTGTTTCATATTTGTTGATTAATGTTTGCTATGCAGTGCAAAGTTGCAAAAAAAAAGAGCTGCGAAGGCAGCTCTTTGGATCATTCAGATTTTTTTGTGGTCGTTTTTTTGGTGGCTGGTTTTTTAGTTGCGGCTGCCACCTTTGCTTTTGGCTCAGCCTTTACTGGCTTTTCTTTTTTAACCACGATAATGGGGGCGTCTGCTTTGCGTTTTCGGGTTTTACCAAAAGAACCCATACTGCGTTTTCCCTTGGTCGTTTTTTTATCTCCTTTTCCCATAAGTATTTGTTTATGATGAGTATACACTCAAAGTTATCAATCTTTTTTAAATTCTTCGCGAAATTTTTGTGCAAGTTGTGGTCCGCCGTTCAAGATGCGCTCACACCATTCAATTTTCAGCATTGTTTGAGCTGCTTTTGGTAACAACCAATCGAACTTACTAGCCTCCAATCGCGTCCGAAGAGCACTCAACACCATTGCTGCAGACACAGAAAGATTGAAGCTTTCGGTAAAGCCGTTCATTGGGATGTGCAAGAGTTCATCGGCGTTGTGGAGCAATTCTTCCGAAATGCCGTGTTTTTCAGCGCCAAAAAAAAGCGCGATGGGTCTGGAGATGTCTATGGTTTGAGGGGTCACGGCTTTGTGGTGTGGAGATGTGGCCACGATGCGGTATCCTTTGTTTTTAAGTTGTGCAATGGCGTCCAAGACCGGTTCGGGGCCCTCTTGATGCTGCACTACATCTAGCCAACGTGCGGCGCCGAGGGCGATATCTCTTTGGAATTGATAACTGTTGTTCTTTTCGATGAGGTGCAATTCTTGAAAACCCAAGCAATCCATGCTGCGCATGATGGCGGAAGCGTTGTGGTCTTGTTGGATGTTCTCTAGCCCTACAACCAAATGGCGGCTGCGCTGCGGCGCAATTCGATCGAACATACCGACTTTGTTGGCCGTAATGATTTTGTAGAATTCGGAAAGTACGTAGTCGTTTTCGGTCATGCTTCAAGGGATTTTTCCATCAGATAGTGTTGAATTTCACCAAAAAGCAGGTGAGAAGGCGCCACCAATTGATAAGCTAATTTTTGATAAAACGGGAGTGCCACCTCCCTGGCATGTAAAATGATTTGCAGATAACCTTGGGCTCTACAAAATTCTTCAATTTCATCCATTATTGCCTTGCCAATACCTTTACCTTGCTGGTTTGAAGTAACAGCCATGAATCTAACCTGGCCCACATGAGGTGCTGTCTGATCAAGTCTACCCACTCCAATGATTTGGTTATCCTGATTGAAATAGGCAAAATGCTGGTGATGAGCTTCATCTGCAGTTCTTTCGCTTCCTTTTGCTTGACCCCATGGTGCGCGCAAGACGTGGTAGCGCAGCTCAAAGTAAGCATGCCATTCGGATTCATTTTGTGGACTGCGGATCATGCTTCAAATTTAAAGGCAATTTGTGAAACGCGTTTGGTGCTTTGGCTGCCAATTTGTTCTACTCTGATCAAGTCTTGCGCATTTGGATCTGTGAATACTTGGTCGAGCGTTTGAATTTGTGCGGCCGGCACGCCAAGTTCTTGAAGATTGGAAAGTAAGGGTGCTGCAAGAAGCTCGCCCACTTTTTCTTGGATGATTTGCGCTAGCGCTGTTCTGTTTTTGACGCGTTCAATGTTGGATTTGAATTGGACCTCTTCTTCTAGTTCCAAAAGGTCTAAAGATTTTAATAATTTATAAAAGTGGAGGTCGGAGCCAATAGCAAAGGTGAGCAGCTTTCCGTCCTTTGATTGGAAGATTTCACCGTAAGGCGCAATATTGGGGTGCAGGCTTCCCATGCGCTGAGGCACTTGGGCACACATTAGGTAATTAGCCGCCTGATTGGCCAAACTGCAGATGGCAGCGTCGTAAAGTGAAACGCTCACCAGTTGGCCTTCTGGGTGCTGCGCTCTTTGCAGCAAAGCAAGTAGCAAACCTTCTTTGAGCTGATGGGCAGCTAGCACATCGATGAGCGCCACTGGCATTTTAACAGGGCCGCTTTCTGGCGTGCCATTCATGGACATAAAGCCAGTTTCAGCTTGTAAAATCAGGTCGTAGGCAATGCGGTCGTTTTGAGAACCGAAGCCAGATATTTTCCCGATAATTAAACCAGGATTAATTGCCCACAGGTCTTCGGGCCGCACTCTTAGTTTGACGTCATCTCCTTTTTTGAAATTCATCAAAACGATGTCCGCATCATTGAGTTGCGCTTGAAAAAGAGCATAGTGGGCCTCAATAGTTAAATCGAGTGCCAAGTTTTCTTTCAGGTAATTTACGCTTGAATAATAGGCGCTTTGCTTGCTTGAATCGTTTTCTTGTTTCAAGCGCCAGGTGTTGGTGACATCGCCGTATATGGGGTGTTCAATTTTAAGAACGCGCGCCCCGAGTTCGGCAAAAAAAGTACCGACAGAAGGCCCAGCGAGTACTGTAGAAAGATCGATGATGGTGAGCTGATGAAAAGGAAGCTGCTTCATTTGAGAGGAATGGTGTCGATGAGCTTGAGCTCGACTTGCGCAAGCCCATCGCGCACAAAATTAAGTTTTTTAGCTGCTGCCCAACTCACGTCAATGATACGGTTACTCGATGCCGACATTCTGTCAATGATGCGCAGCACAACTATTGAGTCGTTTTTAAGGTTGCGCACGGCAACTCGAGTACCAAAAGGCAAGCGGGCGTGTGCGGCGCTCAGGCTATCCGAACAATAAATTTGCCCCGAAGCGGTGCGCCTGCCATTCATGGCTTGCGCGTAGAAAGAGGCTTTGCCCCTTTGGTAGACACCGTCGTTTGTCAGGAAAAGACAGCAAAGTAGTGACATAAAAAACCAATTCATGTATCTGTTTTATGAGGCAAGTTACAACCTTCCATCGAAAATGTCCAAATATTTCACTTTACAGGGCTACTCAATACTGGTAAAACATAAATTTTAGCCGCCTAAAATCGAAGGAAATAGTTTAAAATCCGTAAATTTGGTGCGCATTAAAAATCACAATATCGCACTATGAAAGTTTTTGACCTCGACATGATCCAACGCGTTTACGAGCGCTACCCTGCTCGTATTGCTGCAGCGCGTAAAGTAGTGGGCCGTCCGCTTACTTTATCCGAAAAAATCCTTTACGCCCACCTTTGGGAAGGAGAAGCTACTACAGCCTCTGAACGCGGAAAGTCTTACGTCGATTTCGCTCCAGACCGCGTAGCCATGCAAGATGCAACCGCTCAAATGGCGCTATTGCAGTTTATGCAAGCTGGTAAAAAACGCGTTGCGGTACCGTCTACAGTTCATGCCGATCACCTCATCCAAGCCAAAGTAGGTGCGAGCAAAGACCTACAAGACTCCCTCAATCAAAACAACGAAGTATTCAACTTCCTTTCTTCCATTTCCAATAAATACGGCATTGGTTTCTGGAAGCCAGGAGCAGGCATTATCCACCAAGTCGTTTTGGAAAACTACGCGTTTCCGGGCGGCATGATGATCGGTACCGACTCCCACACCGTGAACGCAGGTGGTTTGGGTATGGTGGCTATCGGTGTCGGTGGTGCAGATGCAGTAGATGTCATGGCCGGAATGGCTTGGGAGCTCAAATTCCCGAAATTAATCGGTGTTAAATTGACAGGTAAACTCAGTGGCTGGACTTCCGCCAAAGACGTCATCTTAAAAGTGGCAGATATCCTTACCGTGAAAGGCGGAACAGGTGCTATTGTCGAGTATTTTGGCGAAGGCGCACTTTCATTATCTTGTACAGGCAAAGGAACCATTTGCAACATGGGTGCTGAAATCGGTGCTACTACCTCTACTTTCGGCTACGACGAATCAATGCGCCGCTACCTCATCGCAACAGGCCGTCAAGAAGTAGTTACTGCTGCCGATGCCATTGCAGAGCACCTCACTGGTGATCAAGAAGTGTATGCAGAACCAGAAAAATACTTCGACCAACTTATCGAAATCAATTTAAGTGAACTCGAGCCACATATCAATGGTCCGTTTACCCCAGACCGCGGTACGCCCGTATCCAAAATGCGTGCCGAAGCCACCGCAAATGGTTGGCCTTTACAAGTAGAGTGGGGTTTAATTGGTTCTTGTACCAACTCCTCTTACGAAGACTTAGCACGCGCTGCTTCAATTGTGAAGCAAGCAGTTGCGCAGGGCATTACGCCGAAAGCAGAGTTTGGAATCAATCCAGGTTCTGAGCAGGTGCGCTACACCGCAGACCGCGATGGCATTCTCGCAGACTTCGAAAAAATGGGTACCAAAGTATTTACCAATGCTTGTGGGCCATGTATTGGCCAGTGGGCACGTGAAGGCGCTGAAAAACAAGAAAAAAACACCATTGTTCACTCTTTCAACCGCAACTTCTCCAAGCGTGCCGATGGCAATCCAAATACTCACGCTTTTGTAACGAGCCCTGAAATGGTTGCTGCTTTGGCTATCGCTGGTGACCTCGGTTTCAATCCGCTGACAGACACCCTCACCAACGACAAAGGCGAGCAAGTGAAATTAGAAGCGCCAGTTGGCGACGAATTGCCAACACGTGGTTTTGCAGTCGAAGACAACGGTTATCAAGCACCAGCTGCCGATGGTAGCCACGTAGAAATTGCTGTTGCACCAGACTCACAGCGCCTCCAACTTTTAGAGAACTTCCCAACTTGGGATGGCCAAAACATCACTGGTGCGCGCTTGCTCATCAAAGCAAAAGGAAAATGTACCACCGACCACATCTCCATGGCGGGCCCTTGGTTGCGTTTCCGTGGCCACCTCGACAACATTTCCAACAATATGTTAATTGGTGCTGAAAACGCCTTTAACGGTGAAGCCAATAAAGTCAAGAATCAACTTACTGGTGAATACGGTGAAGTACCGGCAGTTCAGCGCGCTTATAAAGCGGCAGGCGTTCCCTCTATTGTTGTCGGAGACCATAACTACGGAGAAGGATCTTCAAGAGAACACGCTGCAATGGAGCCACGTCATTTGGGTGTCCGTGCGGTGTTGGTCAAATCTTTTGCAAGAATCCACGAGACCAACCTCAAAAAACAAGGGATGCTCGGGCTCACCTTCGCCAATGAAGCAGACTACGACAAAATCCAAGAAGACGACACCTTCGACTTCATCGATTTGCAAGCATTTGCCCCAGATACCCAACTTACTTTGCAAATTAACCACAGCAATGGTCAGTCGGAGCAAATCAAAGTTAATCATACCTATAATGCTTCTCAAATTGAGTGGTTCAGAGCTGGTTCAGCCCTTAACCTCATCAAATTGATGGAAGCGTAATTTCATCATATGAAAATTGTATTTTCACTCATCTTGAGCTTGTTTTGCATGGCGGGGCAGGCTCAAGGGCTTTTTAAGGGTAATGTCATTCTCAATGCCTATGCTGGTTATCCCAACTTTTTGCGTTTGAACATGCCAACTGTAGAAAGTATTCCCTCCTACGCCAATCCCAACTATTCGGGTTTAGCGCCATCGGGTTTGCGTATGATGTACATGGTTAGCGACGACGTTAGTTTAGGTGTTGACCTCATGTACGGTGCTGCTAAGGCTTCTTATGTAACCAACGACAGCATTTTCTTCAACGGTAACTGGCAAGTCCAAAATACTTCATACTTAATAGAAAAGCAGCGCTTCAGGCCTCAATTTAGAATTGACATGCACTTGGGCTCTCGCGACCCAAACCTCGATCAATACATTGGCTTGGCATTTGGCGGTAATTTCCGTACCAGGGCAGTTTGGCAAAACAACATACTTATTGACCAAAATCCTAACGATGCCAATTTCGTTATCCCGGTTTCATTTAGAGCGTGCTACGGTTTCAGGTATTTCATTGACTATAACTTTTCTGTTGGTGCTGAATTAGGAATCGGCGGGCCTTTGATGCAGTTGGCACTAAGTTACCGCATCTGATCAAACAATTTAAAATCAGGTGACCTAGACAAACAAAGACATACAAAAAAGGCGAGCCAACGGCTCGCCTTTTTTGATGCAGTATACTGATTTTAGTAACGGTAGTGTTCTGGCTTGAACGGACCTTCTACCGTGACACCGATGTAGTCGGCTTGTTCGGTAGAAAGGGTTTCGAGCTCTACACCAATTTTGGAGAGGTGCAAACGCGCTACTTTTTCGTCGAGGTGCTTAGGAAGCGTATAGACGTTGTTTTCGTAGTTTGTGCTGTTGTTCCAGAGCTCAAGTTGCGCAAGCGTTTGATTGGTGAAGGAGTTGGACATCACAAAAGAGGGGTGACCTGTTGCACAACCGAGGTTGACCAAACGGCCTTCTGCAAGTACGATGATATCATTGCCTTTTACATTGTAGAGGTCAACTTGTGGCTTGATTTCCATTTTGGAAGCACCGTAGTTGCTGTTGAGCCAAGCCATATCGATTTCGTTGTCGAAGTGACCGATGTTACAAACGATAGATTTGTCTTTCATGGCTTCAAAATGACGGCCAACAACAATGCTCTTATTGCCAGTCGCAGTCACGATGATGTCTGCAAGATGAATCACTTTGTCGAGCGGTTTTACTTCAAAACCGTCCATGGCAGCTTGAAGCGCACAGATTGGGTCAATTTCAGTAACGATGACGCGTGCACCAGCACCTTGTAAAGACGCTGCAGATCCTTTACCTACATCTCCGTAACCACAAACAATGGCTACTTTACCGGCCATCATGACGTCGGTAGCGCGGCGAATGGCATCTACGAGTGATTCTTTACAACCGTATTTGTTGTCGAATTTAGATTTGGTAACGGAGTCGTTGACGTTGATGGCTGGCATCACGAGTGTTCCGTTTTTCTTGCGCTCATACAAGCGGTGAACACCTGTTGTGGTTTCTTCAGAAAGACCTTTGATGTCTTTGGTAAGCTCAGGGAAACGGTCAAAGACCATGTTGGTGAGGTCGCCGCCGTCGTCGAGGATCATGTTGAGGGCTTTGCCGCCTTCAAATGCATATAAAGTTTGCTCAATACACCAGTCGAATTCTTCTTCGTTCATGCCTTTCCAAGCAAAAACAGGAATACCTGCTGCTGCAATAGCTGCAGCTGCGTGATCTTGGGTAGAGAAGATGTTGCAAGAAGACCAAGTGACTTCAGCACCGAGTTCAACGAGTGTTTCGATCAAAACGGCCGTTTGGATGGTCATGTGCAAGCATCCTGCAATGCGTGCGCCAGCTAAAGGCTTGCTGCTGCCGTATTCTTCGCGCAGCGCCATAAGACCGGGCATTTCAGCTTCAGCCAATTTGATTTCTTTGCGACCCCAGTCAGCAAGACTGATGTCTTTCACTTTATAAGTGAGTTTTTCTGTTTGATTCATAGTCATTTCTTCAAATAAGTTTGCAAATGTACGTTGATTTCCATTTGGTTTCAAGGATTAGCTCAGCTCTTTTTCAATAAGTTGCTGCAGGCCTTTTACAAATAGAGGGTGGGTATTTGAACTCGGGACGAGCTGAACTTTTTCTCCGCCCTTTTCTTCAAAAATTTCTTGGTATTCGTCTCCGATTTCAATAAGGGTTTCTAGGCAGTCTGCAACAAAAGCCGGACTGAAAACCAACAGTTTTTTAGCGCCTTTTTCGGCCCATTCTTCCACGACTTTATCGGAGAAAGGGGTGAGCCATTTTTTGTCTAGCCTGGATTGAAAACAAACGGTGTATTGGTCTTCGGAAAGGCCCAAACGCGCAGCGATGAGGCGGGTGGTGGCATAACACGTGGCTTTGTAGCAGAATTTATTGTGGTCGTTGATGGCGGTTTCGCAAGGTTGGTCTTGGCAGAGGTCTGAGCCATCGTAGACTTTGTCGACCTGGCGCTCAGGCAAGCCGTGGTAGGAGAATAAAATGTGGTCGTAGTCAGAAAGATTGAATTTATTGGCGTTCGCTATGATGGAGTCGAGGTAGCCGTCGTTGTCATAGAACTGACTGATGATCTTGATTTCGGGAATGACCCACCATTTGCGGATGATGTTCATTGCTTTTTCGATCGCTGAACCAGAGGAGGCTGAAGCGTATTGAGGAAAGAGCGGTAAAATAATAATACGGTCGTAGTTGGCTTTGTGCATGCGGTCTAGAACAACATCGAGAGATGGGTTTTTGTAGCGCATAGCCAACTCAAAGGTGACGTCTTGCCCCTCGAATGCTTCCTGTAGTAAAGCTTGTAGTCTCAAGCTGTGTGTGAGCAAAGGAGATTCTCCTTCGCCGAGCTGCCAGAGCTCTTTGTAGATTTTGGCTGACTTCGGCGCTCGAAAAGGAACAATAATGCCGTTGACGAGGATTTTGCGAACTAAGTAAGGAATGTCAATGACGCGGGGGTCATTGAGAAATTCGGATAAATAACTGCGGACATCAGACACACTTGGTGAATCTGGAGTGCCGAGTTGAATGAGGAGAACGCCTGTTTTTTTCATGATATAAAGTCCAACAACTTGAAATTTTCTTTGTTCAAAATTACCGATTTATTCGCGATTGCTGCCCGCTAAGGCTTAACTTTGTACCGTGGACCCGCAGCAATATTTACAGCAAATCGATGCAACGAACTTTGAAGCGTCGGCCTTAGCCACGTTTGAGCGACAATACGCTCAAATTCCGGTTTATCGCCAATACGCAGATATTATTGGTAAAGCGCAGCCCAAAAGCATACAAGAAATACCATTTTTACCCATTTCCTTTTTCAAAAGTCATAACATTGTTCACCATGAAAAAGCAATAAAGCAGACCTTTCTTTCAAGCGGTACGACACAGCAACAGAGAAGTCGGCATCATATCACAGACCTCAATTGGTATCATGCATCGTTGATGCTCGGTTTTGAGCGCGTATTTGGTCCTGTTGCTGAATACGTTTTTATTGCACTGCTACCTTCCTACTTAGAAAACGGAGACTCGAGTCTCATTTATATGGTTGACCAACTCATTCAAAAGAGTGGCTCTGTGCTTTCGGGTTATTTCCTCACTAAGCCTGAAGCTGTTGAAGCGGTGTACCAAAAAACGCTCAGTGCGGGTAAAAAACCATTTGTTTTTGGCGTTTCATATGCCTTGCTCGATTTAGCCGAGGCGGGAATTGAACTACCTGAGGCCTTTATTTTAGAAACAGGAGGCATGAAAGGCCGTCGCCAAGAACTCTCCAAGGTTGCACTGCATCAAATCCTTCAAGCCGGTTTTGGCGTGCCACAAATCTTATCTGAATACGGCATGACAGAATTGCTTTCACAAGCCTATTGCTTCCGAGCTCAAACTTTTGCGTGCCCACCCTGGATGCAAATCCGGATCCGCGATGCCTACGACCCCTTTCAAGAGGTGCCATTTGGTCAAAAGGGTGGCCTCAACGTGATAGACCTCGCCAACCAAAACAGTTGTGCGTTCATCCAAACCGATGACCTCGGCCGACTCACCCCACAAGGATTCTTACTCGAGGGGCGTTTAGAAGCTTCAGACATCAGAGGTTGCAACCAATTGGTCGATTGATTCGAAAACTTCTTACATTTGTTCAAGATGTCGCTACAAACCATTTTATTGCTTACACTCATTGGTCTTGCCGCCGGAATGCTCAGTGGTTTGGTTGGTGTTGGCGGCGGAATAGTTATCGTGCCTGCACTCGTTTTTTTGCTTGGGCTCTCGCAGCATCAGGCCCAAGGCACCTCGTTGTTTATCCTTTCTTTACCGGTTCTACTTTTGGCCGTCATGAATTATTGGCGCAGTGGCAACGTCAATTGGCGTTTTGGTTTGGTTATTGCCAGTACTTTTGTAATAGGCGCTTTTTTCGGTTCTAAACTCACTTTGCGTTTACCCGAAGCATGGGTAAAGCTCATTTTTGGCCTCTTGATGGCCTATGTTTCCTTTCAAATGATATCAGCTGGTTATACTGGCATTCAGAAACATGAACCCTGAGCAACTCCAACAACAACTCCAGGCGCTCCTTCCACAAATAGTGGCTTGGCGTCGCCAGCTCCATATGCACCCTGAACCCTCGTTCAAGGAGTATGAAACCATGGCGTATGTGAGTTCGGTACTCTCAACTTATGGTATAGCACATCAAAAAGAGATTGCTGGCACGGGAATAGTGGCTTATATCGCTGCTTCACATCACGATTCCCAAACACCTTGTTTAGCCCTTCGTGCTGACCTCGATGCCTTACCCATTCAGGAGCAAAATGAGGTGCCGTATAAAAGTCAGGTTCCGGGCTGGATGCACGCTTGTGGCCACGATGTGCATACCAGTATTTTGCTCGGCACGGCTGTGCTTTTGCAAGCGTATAAAGAAAATCTCAAACGCCCTGTAAAGCTCATTTTTCAGCCAGGCGAAGAGCAAAATCCGGGCGGTGCCAGCTTAATGATTGACGCAGGTGTGCTAGAGAACCCAAGGGTTGAGGAACTCGTAGCTTTGCATGTGTATCCTGAACTCCCAGTTGGAAAAATCGGCTTGAAAGAAGGTTTATACATGGCCTCTAGCGATGAAATTCATGTTGAAATAGAAGGTGTTGGCGGCCATGGTGCTTTGCCTGCGCGTTTTGTCAATCCAATTGATGTCGCGATTGCCTGGATGCTAGCGTGTCAGCAATTTGTACAGGAAAACTGTCCGAGTACTGTTCCGCAAGTGCTCACCTTTGGCCGCTTTGAGGCCCTAGGCAGCACCAACGTGGTAAGCGCCACAGCTAGTGTCAAAGGTACTTTTCGCACCATGGACGAAACGTGGCGTGCAGCGGTCAAAAGTGCACTCCAAGAAAAAGCAAGTGAAGTAGCCGCTCAATTTGGCGCAAAAATAAATGTATCTATCGGAGAGGGTTATCCCTTTCTAATGAACGACCCTATACTCACCAATAAAGTGAAAGGAATATTAGCAGATACCATAGGCCCTGCTCAAATTGAAACATTAGGCTTGCGCATGACTGCCGAAGATTTTGCCTTTTATAGTCACCACAGACCGGTTTGTTTTTTCAGATTAGGTACCGGTTTTGCCGATAAAGCAAGCAATCCAGCGGTGCATCATCCGCAGTTTGATATTGATGAAAATGCACTCGAAGTGGGTGTCAAATGTATGTTAGCCATTGCGTTGTCATGAGAAAGCTCGTTTATCCTTTCTTGTTTTTAGTCGTTTTTGCATGTTCGAAAATGGAGCAGAAACAAAAAATGCTAGAAGGCAACTGGAAACTCAATGTGGTGCGCATCGAAGACGGAGAAGGTTTTATGTTTTATGACAGTACTGCAGTTGGCGGCTTTACCTTTCTGAGCAATGCGCTGTCTGGAAGAGCCGACTACACCTATTCCTATTTTGGGCAGTATCAAGTCAGTGACTCCGTGCTTTTTGATAACACCGCCGTTTCTCTGAGCACTGATGGAATGTATATTCAGATTGCACGCCCGACAGATACCTTGCAAGCAAAGCTCATCATGCTGACCAAAAAGCAACTGACTTTTGAGTACTACGATTTCTTGCAATACCGCCTCAAGCGCTTTAGCCTGACCAAACAATAGGCGTTGTTAAAGAAAGCCTAATTCTAGCTTGGCTTCTTCGCTCATCATGTCTTTGTCCCAGGGCGGATCAAAAACGATATTGACTTTTGCACTTGCCACGCCATCGACGCTAGCGACTTTGTCTTCGACTTCTTTGGGCAAAGATTCGGCAACTGGGCAATTTGGAGAAGTGAGGGTCATGTCGATGAAGACGTGGTTGTCTGTTTCAACTTTTACTTCGTAAATAAGGCCGAGTTCAAAGATGTCTACAGGGATTTCAGGGTCGTAGATTGTTTTGAGCATCTCGACGATGCGGTCTTCTAATTCGTTCATTGGGCTAGACTTTGAAGTGCTTCGGTTTTCATGCGTTTGACCATGCTTAAAAGGCCGTTGGCTCGGGTGGGAGAGAGGTGTTCGGCCAAACCAATTTCATTGATAAAGAACAATTCAGATTGCAAGATTGCTTCAGGGCTTTCATTGTTGTAGACTTGGATGAGCAAGCCGATGATGCCTTTGGTAATGATGGCGTCGGAATCTGCACTGAAGTGCATTTTACCGTCTTTGATTTCGGTCGCTAACCAAACATTGGATTGGCAACCCTCGATGAGGCGATCGGTGGTTCTGAGCTCAGGTGCTAGTGTCGGGACACTTTTGCCGAGTTCGATGATGTATTCGTATTTGTCCATCCAGTCGTCGTAGATGGCAAATTCGTCGATGATTTCTTGTTGTTTTGCTTGGATGCTCATGCGCCTAAAATTTGCATGCTGCGCTCGAGTGCAGCTACGAAAATATCAATTTCTTCTTTGGTGTTGTAAAAGGCAAAAGAGGCGCGTACCGTGCCAGGAATTTGGTAAAAATCCATGAGCGGCTGTGTGCAGTGATGACCTGTGCGTACCGCAATGCCTTGCTTGTCTAGGAGCGTTCCTATATCGAAGGGGTGCATGCCGTCAATGGTAAACGAAACCACGCTGGTTTTGTGCTTTGCTTCGCCGATGATGTGCAGGCCTTCAAAGGTATCGAGAATGCCCTGTGCGTATTTGGTAAGCTCGAGTTCGTGGGCAGCAGCAGCTTGCATGTCGAGGCCTTGTAAAAAGGAGATGGCGCTGCCGAGGCCAATAGCGCCAGCAATATGGGGTGTTCCGGCTTCAAACTTGAGCGGGAGCGTGTTATAGGTGGAGCGCTCAAAAGTAACTTTTGCAATCATGTCGCCACCACCTTGGTAGGGCGGCATGCTGTCGAGGAGGGCTTCTTTGCCGAATAGGATACCTATGCCTGTTGGACCGAATACTTTGTGACCAGAAAACGCGTAGAAATCGCAGTTGAGGTCATGGACGTCAATGGAAAGGTGCTGGATACTTTGTGCGCCGTCTAGTAATACTTTGGCGCCAACTTGGTGCGCTTTGGAGATGAGTTCTTTAACGGGGTTGATGGTACCGAGCGTATTGGAAATATGGGTAATGGCCAAAAGCTTGGTGCGCTCGTTGAGCATTTGCTCAAAAGCTTGTAGGTCGAGCTCGCCTTTTTTGGAGATCGGAATCACGCGCAAGATGCAGCCCTTGCGCTCGCTCAAAAGTTGCCAAGGCACAATGTTGGAGTGGTGCTCCATGGCTGAAATCAGGATTTCGTCGCCGGGTTTGAGGCGTTCTCCAAAAGAAAACGCCACGAGGTTAATGCTGTCGGTGGTGCCTTTTGTGAAGATGATTTCTTCTGGAGCCTTGGCGCCAATGTAGTGTTGGATGCCGCGCCTGGCCGCTTCATAGGCGTTGGTAGCTTGTTGGCTCAAGTAATGCACGCCTCGGTGAATATTCGCGTTTTCGAGCGCGTAATATTGTTGGAGGGTGTCGAGCACCACTTGCGGTTTTTGCGAGGTGGCGCCGTTGTCAAAATAAATGAGTTGTTTGCCGTATACTTTTTGGCGCAGGGCCGGAAAAAGTTCGCGGATGGCGGAAACGGAAAACGGAACAGGAGCCATACTTTTGAGTTTGGTACAAAAGTACGGATTTTCGCTATTTTGAATGGTTCTAAAGAAGCAAAATAAAAGATTTCTTTTTCTTTAGCGGCGCCGTATTATTTGGCCTTGAGCTCTACGAACGGAATCATGATTTCTTCTAGCGAAATACCGCCGTGCTGAAAGGTTTGTCCGTAGTAGTTAACGAAATGATTATAGTTGTTGGGGTACACAAAGAAATCTTGCTCGCGCGCAAACACAAACTCGGCAGACATCTTGAGTTTGGGCAGCTGCGCTTCTTGCGGATTCTTGACCACAAATACTTCTTTGGCATCGTAACTGAGGCCTCTACCTGCTTTATAGCGGAGGTTGGTGTTGGTATTGCGCTCGCCCACAATGCGCACAGGTTTGGTAACTTTGATGGTGCCGTGGTCGGTGGTAATGATGAGTCGGTGCCCGGCGTCGGCGATTTTTTTAAGGATGTCCAGAAGCGGGGAGTGCTCTAGCCAGCTAGTGGTAATGGAGCGGTAGGCTGCTTCGTTGTCGGCGAGTTCGCGGATCACTTCCATTTCGGTGCGAGCATGCGAAAGCATGTCCACAAAATTGTAGACAATGAAATTGACGTCGTTGTCTTTCCATTGGTGGAATTGATCGCCGAGTTTTTTACCGGCCTCGACGTTGGTGATTTTGTTGTAAGACCACTTCACGTTTTTGCCCAAGCGCTTGAGCTGCGCTTCTAGGAAGTCTTTTTCGTGCATGTTTTTACCGCCTTCGTCGTCTTCGTTTTTCCAGAGGGTCGGGAAGCGCCTTTCGATTTCAGCCGGCAAGAGCCCAGCAAAAAAGGCGTTTCGGGCGTAGTGCGTGGCGGTGGGCAAGATCGAAAATACGATGTCTTCTTTTTCTTTTTGGAAATAGCGCCCCACAATGCCTTCGATGGTTTTCCATTGGTCAAAGCGCAGGTTGTCGATGACTAATACGGCGAGTTTTTCTTTGCCGATGAGCGGTGCGATGCGGTCTTTAATGAGCGTGTGGATCATGGTGGGGGCGTCGGGGTCGCCGCTGGTCCAATCGAGGTAATTGTCTTCGATGAAGTCACAAAAAAGTTTGTTGGCTTCTTTTTTCTGCATCTCGAAGATTTCGCGCATGCCGGTGTCTTCGATGTTGTCTAGTTGGAGCTCCCAGAAAACGAGTTTGGTGTAGAGTTCTTTCCATTCGTCGGCGTCTAAGCGACCAGAAAGTTGCATCCCGAGTTGGCGGAATTCTTGCTGGTAGCTCGCGTTGGTTTTCTGACTGATGAGCTTGCTGTGGTCGAGGTTTTTTTTAATGCTCAGTAAAATCTGATTGGGATTGACCGGCTTGATGAGGTAATCGGCAATTTTGGAACCGATGGCCTCTTCCATGATGTGTTCTTCTTCGCTCTTAGTGATCATCACGACCGGTACAAGCGCTTTTTGCTCCTTGATTTGTGCGAGGGTTTCTAGGCCGCTCAGTCCGGGCATGTTTTCATCGAGAAAGATGATGTCAAAATGCTGACCCAAGGCTTTTTCGATGGCATCTTGGCCATTTGTTGCCGTTTCTACTTCATAACCTTTTGACTCCAAAAAGAGCACGTGTGGTTTGAGTAATTCGATTTCGTCGTCGGCCCAAAGAATTTTACCTTGCATATGTCTTATTTTTAATAGCTTTGATTGAATTTTTAAAGTTAGCAACTTGCCAGCGAACACAGCCCCCAACAACAAGAAGAAAATCATAAACGACCCAGTCTACGGTTTTATTTCTTTGCCCCACGAAATTATTTTCGATATCCTCGAGCATCCTTACTTGCAGCGCTTGCGTCGCATCCAGCAATTAGGGCTCAGTCATTTGGTGTATCCGGGCGCGATGCACACCCGTTTTCATCATGTATTGGGCGCCATGCACCTCATGACCCAAGCCGTTACAAGCATTCGCCGCAAAGGCCATGCGGTCAGCGAGGAAGAAGAACGTGCGGTTTGCTTGGCTATTTTATTGCACGACATCGGCCACGGCCCTTTTAGCCATGCGCTCGAGTACGACATCGTTTGCGGCGTCAGCCACGAACAAATCTCAGCTTACTTCATTGCCGAGCTCACTGTAGAGTATGGGCAGGACCTCGCTTTGGCACTTGAAATCTTCAAAAACGAATACCACCGACCATTTTTGCACCAATTGGTATCTAGTCAGCTCGACATGGACCGCCTCGACTACCTCAATCGCGACAGCTTTTATTCTGGTGTTTCAGAGGGCGTCATTGGCAGCGAGCGCCTCATCGAGATGCTGAATGTCCACGAAGGGAATTTGGTACTCGAAGAAAAAGGAATTTACTCCGTAGAAAAGTTTATTGTGGCCCGCCGCCTCATGTATTGGCAAGTGTATTTGCACAAAACAGTAGTGGCCGCTGAGTTCATGCTGATTCACGCCCTGCGTCGCGCCAAAGAATTGGTCAAGGCCGGTACGCCATTGTTTGCCAGCCCTTCCTTGCATTTTTTCTTGTCTCAGGACATCAAAAGCGAGCATTTCGAGCAAGACCCCATGGTTTTGACGCATTTTGCACGGCTCGACGACTACGATATCTGGGGCGCTATTAAAGTATGGCAGTTTGCACCCGATTACATTTTGGCAACGCTTTGCTCTGGTCTGGTCAATCGCCAATTGTTCAAAATCGAAATTTCCAAGACGCCATTTAGTGCCGAACGTATAGCCGCCGTAGAGCAGCGCATTCGCGAAGAGCACCAATTGCCTGAGCAAGACCTCCCGTATTTTATTTATTCGGATCGCCTGACCAATAAAGCCTACAACGAACAAAAGCAAAACATCAATTTGCTCTTGAAAAACGGTAGTATTTTGGATTTATCCAAAGCGTCTGACAACCTCAATATTTCCGCGCTTTCCACGCCGGTAGAAAAATACTTTTTGTGCTACCCGCGTTAGTAGGCGTCTTTACAGGCTTTGTTGAGACTTAATGATCACCGTTTTATTTAGTACCGCTGAGGTAGGAATTGTTACTAAGTGGCCTTCTGCTGAACGGATGTACATAAAAAAGAAACTCAGGTCGATGAGCTCTCCTTCGATATCGAATTCTTTGTCGTAAATGCGTACAATTTCGCCGATGTTGAGCGGGTGGTTGAAGTACAAGATCAAACTCGCTGTGATATTCGATAAAATAGACCAGTTGGCAAAAAATGCGATGCCAATGACGGTAATGGTGGAGGTGAAAAAAACCAAAAGATCCTTGGTTTCGATATTCCAAATAGCCGCAAAAATCAAGATAAAGAAAATGGACAAAAATAAGTTGATGATGCGGATGGATACGCGTCTACGCTTGATATCGCCTTCAAATTTGACTAAAAATCGCGTGACGGCCTTTCCTGCAAAAAAACGAATCAATAACGTAATGGCTAACAGGATAAGTGATTTGATGCTGTATTGATAAAAAGCGTTCATAGAGTAGTAGTTACTGAGGTGTTTAGTTTTTTATTTTTCGGAACGTTTGGCGCGCTCCCAATAATGGTCGAGTTTTTCTAGGCTTTGGTCTTGGGCCAGCAAGCCATCTTGGGCCAAAAGTTGCTCCATTTCTTGAAAGCGCTTGATGAATTTCTGATTGGTTTTGGCCAATGCGTTTTCGGGTGAGATTTTTAAAAAACGCGCGTAGTTGACAAGTGAAAAGAGCACGTCGCCGAATTCATCCTCAACTTGATCGGTGTTGTTGTCGATTTCAACCTTGAGTTCGAAGAGTTCTTCTTGCACTTTGACCCAGACGTCTTCGGCTTTTTCGAATTCAAAACCGACGCCTTTTACTTTTTCTTGAATGCGCGTGGCCTTGACTAATGCTGGAAGCGAGGCAGGAACGCCTTCTAAAACCGATTTTTTGCCTTCTTTGAGCTTGAGTTTTTCCCAGTTGGCTTTGACGGTTTCTTCGTCATCGGCTTTTACGTCTCCGTAAATATGCGGATGGCGATAGACCAATTTGTCGCAGATTTTGTTCAGAACGCTCGTTACGTCAAACAAACCTTGTTCGCTGCCTATTTTACTATAAAATACCAAGTGCAGAAATAAATCGCCGATTTCGCCTTCTAAGCTCGGGTAGTCTTTGTCGGTGATGGCATCGACCATTTCGTAGGTTTCTTCTATGGTCAGCTGACGCAGGGTTTCAAAAGTTTGTTTTTGATCCCAAGGGCACTGCTCGCGGAGTTCATCCATGATTTGCAGCAAGCGGGAAAAGGCAAGTAAACGTGGGTCCATAGTACAAAGTTAGCAGTTGAAACGAGCTTTTCATTAATTTTGACCATGCGCCCGATTTACTTTTTGTTATTCTCCCTTAGCTTGTGTTTCAAAGTTGCTGCACAGCCCGGTTTTGAATACCGCCAAAAACTTGGTTTTTTATTGGCACACCGCGACCTTATGGAACACCTGCCGCAAGCGCCTGCAGTAGCTGGCGAGTTCTCTTATATTTACCGAACCGCAGCGGCCAAGCAATGGCACCAAGCATATCGCCAGCCTTTGGTAGGTGGCACACTTTTCTTTGGTTCGGTGGGCAACAACCAAATTCTAGGGCGTTTTTTAGGGCTTTATGGTTTTGTAGAATTGCCTATCGTCAAGCTCAAGCACTACCGCCTAGATTTCAAGTTCGCGACGGGATTAGGCTATACCAACAAACCTTTTGACCCCGTGCTCAATCCCGAAAATGTTGCAATTGGATCACGGGTCAATGCAATGATGTGCTTTGCACTCAAGCAAAGTTGGCGTTGGAACAACACCGCACTCACTTTTGGCATCGACATGACCCATTTTTCAAATGCGAGTTACCAAATGCCCAACCTCGGTATCAATGTGCCCTTTCTGTCCTTGGGAGTGCAGCGATTTTTTGAGGAACGCGCTGCTGTACAAAAGCAAACGGAACTCGAGCGTCCTGACCTTACTTTTGGCGCAACAGCTATTGTCAGTGCCAAAGAAATGAGGCCAATAGGAGTGGGGCGCTATCCAGTTTATGCGGGCAACCTTTTTGCCCGCAAATATTTTGGTCCAAAAGGGGGTATAGAGGCGTCTTTGGACGTGATTTATAAAGTGGGTTTGTTGTCGCACCCAAGTTATCCGCAGGCAGCAAAGTTAGATCCTTTACAATTGGGACTTTTTTTGGGTTACATTCAGTCATTTGACCGCTTGCATTTTATTTATGGTGCAGGTGTGTACTTGCGCGATGTGCTAAAACCAGACGAATCTGTTTATATTCGCTTAGGTACTCGATACGCACTCAACAAGCAGTTAGAGGCACTCATGACGCTCAAAACACATTATGCTAAAGCTGACTACATGGAATTGGGTTTGGCCTATCATTTCTAATATGCGTTACCTGAGCTACATTTCCGTATTGTTGGTCTGCTGGGCTTGTCAGAAAGCGCCTGAACGCAGCTGTTGGAAAGGCACTGGCCCGATTGAAATCACACAATTGCCACTGGATTCGTTTAGTTTTTTGCACGTGCATCCTCATATGGAAGTCGTGCTTGTCCAAGATTCTATCAATTACGTAGAGTGGTTGGCTGGCCAAAATTTAATGTCTTTTTTGAGCGCAAAAATAGAAAACGATACCTTGCAATTACATAACCACAACCGCTGTGGCTTTTTGAGGTATCGAAATGGAGATGTCAAAGTCGTTGTGCATTACAAAACCTTGAAAGAATTGCACCTCGATAACAGCGAAGCAGTCAGTACTTACAATACATGGACTCAAGACGATGCGCTCATTTTTCTCAAAGAAGGAGTGGGTAAGGTCATTTTAGCGCTCAATGCCCAAAAAGCAACCGTGCGCAACAATTACGGTTGGCAAAATCTTCGGATCAGCGGTACTGTTGGCGCTCTCTTTGTAGACCTCGACGGTTCAGCAGCGCTTGAAGCACCAGCTTTACAAGTGCAAGATTCTATCTCTTTTCGCAGTGAGTCTCCACTTTCTAGTTGGCTGCGCGCCGATCAAATTTTACTCAAAGCGCAGCTATATGGGGTGGGCAACTTGTATTATTCCAAAACGCCAGCGACGCTGCTGAAAACCGAATATGGCGCTGGAAAGGTGCTCCCTAAATAACACTTTCAAATGAAAAAATGCTATTCTCTTTTGCTTTCGACCTGCTTCATTTTTGCATCGCACGCTCAATTTTCGCTTTCTGGCACCTATGACGGCTATGTTGCTGTCTCAAAAAAAGGGATTTCCAATTTGCCATTTATGGTATCTCATGCTAAAATCGGGACCTACGATATCAATTTACTTGAACTCGAATTGACCTACACTCAAAACCACTTTAAATTTCAGTTTTCGCCAGCGATTGGTTCCTACATGCAAAACAACTATGCAGCCGAAGCGCCGTATCGTCGGTTTATTTATGAAAGTTATTTGCAGTACCAAAAGGGCAAAACCGAGTTGGCATACGGCACCTTTAGTTCTCCGTATACCCAAGAAACGCCTCGCGGGGTTGATCAATTGGCGCCATCGCGAAGCTTGACGGCTGAATATGTACCGTACTATGTTTCAGGCTTGCGATGGACTCAGCAATGGAAACCAAATTTTAGATCACAATTTTTAATAACAAACGGTTGGCAGCGTCTTTCATTTTCTGGTGTTAGGCCAAGCTTGGGCTTGTTGTTTCAATGGGAATTCAAAAAATGGAAATGGAATTGGAGTCATTTTTATGGAGATGTAGCACCCATTGGAAAGTTGGACACTATTTTAGGGCAGAATCGTTGGCGCTTATTTCAAGAGCTCAATTGTGCATATCAATACCATGATTGGACGCTACAATCTTGTGCCTATATAGGAGCTCAACAACGCAATGGAGACGCGAGTTTAAGTTGGTGGGGACAAGCAAATATTCAAGTTTCCTATGCGATGAATAATAATTTGTCGGCTTTTTCGAGGCTCGAATTTTTTTATGACCCACATGAAGTGGTATTTAATTACGAGCACGATCTGATGTGTTCAGGTTCATTGGGTTGGATGCAACACTTGGGTCCCGTACTTCAAATAGGTCAAGAGTATCGTTATTTTCGCAGTAAACTTACTTCAGTGCCCGTTTTTTACACCTTTTTGCGCCTGAAATTTTAGTATTTTTGGGGCTAAACTCAGTCCATGAAAATCCTGTCTTTTAATGTCAACGGCATACGCGCGGTGGTTGGCAAAAATTTTATAACGGACATGCAGGCCCAGGCCCCAGATGTCATTTGTTTGCAAGAAACCAAAGCTACCCCCGAACAAGTAGCCGCAGCCGTAGCACCGCTAAGCGACTACCAGGTTTACGCCAATTCCGCAGATAGAAAAGGCTATTCCGGAACCGCTATATTAACCAAAGTAGCACCCTTGTCTGTCACCTATGATATCGGTTTGTCCGATCACGACGCAGAAGGGCGCGTTATTTGCGCTGAGTTTAGCAACTTTTACCTTGTTACAGTTTATGTGCCGAATTCAGGCAGTGAACTACTGCGCTTAGACTACCGCCAAACCTGGGATGCCGCATTTTTGAACTACCTCAAAAACCTCGAAAAAAGCAAGCCAGTTGTGGTTTGCGGTGATTTCAACGTAGCGCACCAAGCCATCGATTTGGCGCGTCCCAAAGAAAACTACAACAAAGCGGCTGGCTATATGCAAGTCGAAATCGACGGCATGAACGCTTTTGTGGGCGCTGGCCTTTTGGACAGTTTTAGGTTGCTCAACCCCGAACAAGTCAAGTATTCTTGGTGGAGCTACAGAGCGGGTGCCCGCGAGAAAAACGTCGGCTGGCGCATTGATTATTTCTTGGTCAGCGAGGCGTTTATTCCTCAAGTTCAAGAGGCGTTTATTCTCAATGATATATTTGGCTCAGACCACTGCCCAGTAGGGGTTGTTATCGCTTAGCACCGCACATGCAACACCTCAAAGATACCTTCAAGCACAAAGGCCGCCGCCGGCAGCTCATCGAAGAATTGGCCCAAATGGGCATTCAAGATCAGCGCATTTTAGCCGCTTTTGATGCCATACCACGCCATTTTTTCTTGGACCTCGCCTTTGACGAACAAGCCTATACCAACATGGCTTTTCAAATTGGCTCTGGTCAAACCATTTCGCATCCCTATACCGTTGCTTTTCAGACCGAATTACTGCAGCTCGAAAAAGGCATGAAAGTGCTGGAAATTGGCACCGGATCCGGTTTTCAGACCTGCATTCTCTGTCAAATTGGTGCCAGAGTGTACTCCATAGAACGCCATCAGCCCTTGCATACCAAAGCCAAGCAAATGCTCGATTACTTCAAGCTCAATGCCAATTTATCATTTGGCGATGGCTACAAAGGCAACCGCGTGTACGCACCCTACGACCGCATTCTAGTCACCTGTGGTGCACCTGAAATACCTTCCGTCTTGCTCGAACAACTTAAAGTGGGGGGCCTCATGGTGATTCCAGTCGGGGAGGGCGCCGAGCAAAAAATGCTCTGTATCCACAAAACGACCGAAACGAGCTATAGCTCCGAAGAATTTGGTACTTTTAAATTTGTTCCCATGTTAGAACGGACTGTTAAATAACGATATGCAAGTTTTACTCATAGACGATGAACGCGCCATTCGCAGAGCGCTGAGAGAAATCCTAGAATTTGAGGGCTGCGTTGTAGAGGAGGCCGAAAACGGCACACAAGCACTCGACAAAATAAAAACGCAGACCTACGAGCTGATCTTTTCGGATATCAAGATGCCGCAAATGGATGGTCTTGAGTTGCTCGACCAAATTTTGGCATTGGGCATCGAAACACCTGTTATCATGATTTCAGGCCACGGTACGGTTGAAACAGCTGTTGGCGCTATCAAAAAGGGCGCTTTTGATTTCATCGAAAAGCCCCTAGACCTCAACCGCATCCTCGTGCTTTTGCGTCAAGTCAAAGACCGCAATTTACTGGTGCAAGAAACCAAGCAACTCAAGCAGGTCGTTAAAAAAATCAAAGGTTCAGCCATCATCGGCGACAGCCCAGAAATAGAAGCCATCAAGTCCATGATTGAGAAAGTAGCGCCCTCAGACGCGCGCGTGCTCATCACGGGTAGCAACGGCACCGGTAAAGAACTCGTGGCCCGCTCGCTGCACGAGCTTTCCAATCGCAGCAAAATGCCTTTCATTGAAGTCAATTGTGCCGCGATTCCGGCTGAACTCATTGAAAGTGAGCTTTTTGGTCACGAAAAAGGCGCTTTTACGTCGGCCGTGAAAGACCGCAAAGGAAAGTTCGAATTGGCTTCTGGTGGCACACTTTTCTTAGATGAAATTGGCGATATGTCGCTAACAGCCCAAGCAAAGGTTCTGCGCGCCTTGCAAGAAAACGTTATTCAGCGCGTTGGAGGCGAAAAAGACCTCAAAGTAGATTGCAGGGTACTCGCGGCCACCAACAAAGACCTCCGCGAAGAAATCAAAGCCGGACGCTTTCGCGAAGATTTATACCATCGTTTGGCCGTCATCCTGATTCATGTGCCGTCGCTCAATGAGCGCAGGGCCGATATTCCGCAGCTCGTGGAGCACTTCATCAAACTAGTGTGCAACGAGCACGGTATTGCCAAAAAAACAATTGATTCCGACGCCGTCAAAGCACTTGCAGCCCTCAACTGGACTGGAAACATCCGAGAGCTGCGCAATATTATCGAGCGCTTGATCATCTTATCAGATCAGTGCATCACCGCAACAGAAGTGCAGCGCTATGCCAACCCAAGCCATTAATTCGTAAATTCATCCCAAATTTTCAGCATGAAACTGTCTTTCAAAACTTTCTTACCGCACCTCGTTGCTCTGGTGCTTTTTGTAGCCTTGCCTTCCATTTACTTTTCTCCACTCTTTGATGGCTATGCACTCAAGCAAAATGATATCCGCCAATTCCAAGGGATGTCCAAGGAAATATTTGATTACCGCCTCACCCACGACAACGAGCAACCTTACTGGACCAACGCCATGTTTTCTGGCATGCCAGCTTACCAAATTTCTGTGGAGCAAAACGCTAATTGGCTCACTAAAGTAGATCAACTCATCAAGTTTGGTTTGCCGCGTCCGGTCGGCATACTATTCATCTCTATGCTCGGTTTTTATATCTTGGGCCTTTGCTTGCGCATCAATCCATGGTTGGCCATGGTTGGCGCAGTTGGTTATGGTTTCTCGACAATTAACATTTTGTATTTGGGCGCAGGCCATATGTCAAAAGTGAATTCTATTGCCTACATGGCGCCTGCTTTGGGTGGCTTATTGCTCGCCTTCAGAGGTCGTTGGTTACTGGGTTCAGCCGTTTTTGCACTTTTCTTGGGCTTGAACATCACGGCCAATCACCTCCAAATGACTTACTATTTGGCCTTCATATTAGGAGCGGTAGCGGTGGCTGAGGTCATTCGTTTGGTGTTGTCTAAAAGTTGGAAACCACTTGGCTTGAGTTTGGCAGGGCTTGCGCTGGCCAGTATTTTGGCGGTTGTAGCCAATGCGGGCTTGCTTTTCAGTACCCAAGAATACAGCAAACTCACAACGCGCGGTACCTCGGAACTCACCATCAAGCCCAAAGATGGCGGCTCCCAAGCCAAAGATGGCCTCAATAAAGACTACATTTTAGAATACAACTACGGCAAGCGCGAATTGCTTTCGCTTTACGCGCCAAACGCCAAAGGAGGCAAAGGCGACCTCATTGCCAATGACCCAGACGCCCTCGCCGATACCGACCCGACCTACGCCGAACAAGTGGGCCAAATGAATCACTACTGGGGTGGCCAGCGCATGAGCGGCGGCGCCTTTTATTTTGGAGTTGTTATGCTTGTGTTTTTCATCCTCGGATTGCTTTTTGTCAAGGACGCCCTGCGCTGGCCTTTCTTGGCCCTGAGCATCCTTGTGCTTTACTTGGCCTCCAATCAAATGAACGCCCTCAATGATTTCTTTATTCATCATTTCCCGATGTACAACAAATTCCGCGATTCCAAAATGCTTTTGGTCTTGTGGCAAATAATGGTACCCACCATGGGCTTGTTGTTCCTCGACAAATTGGTACGCAACGAAGGCTTGCTGGGTCAAAAAAAATATTGGTATGGCGCCATGGGTGGCTTATTGCTGATCGCCATCGCGCTTGTAGCCAGCCCTAGTTTGTCCGGAAGCTTCATGACCTCAGAAGAACTCAAGCAATTTGCAGATGCAAGCAAACAAGCCAAAGATGCGAGCCAGACTGCCTTTTATCAAGGGATGCGCCAAGCCGTGATCGATGCGCGCATTACCATTTACAAAGCAGACATGCAGCGTTCGTTGTTCTTGGTGATTTTAGCCATGGGTGTGGTGGTGCTTTTCTTGCGCACCAATATGAACCGCATGGCCATTATTGCCATCACTGGTATTTTGGTTTTGGCCGATCAAATGAGCGTAGCCAAGCGCTACCTCAACAACGACGACAGCACCGGAACTTACGCGTCGTATCAAACCCTAGACGAAGCTAGTGTGCCTTATCCGGTTTCACCCGCAGACATGAGCATTTTACAGCAAGAAAAGCCCAATGCGGCGCTCGCACAAAAGTTACTAAGCGCTTACGCGGACTTCGATTACTACAAAAACCTCACAGATCAGTCTACACTCAATGCCTATGCTGCATTTGGTGCGCTCAATTTATCGAGTAATTTCCGCGTGCTCAATGTCAATGGCACTATGGCTGAAACCAATACCAGTTTTTTCCATAAGAGCCTAGGAGGTTACCACGGTGCAAAACTCAAGCGCTACCAAGAATTTGTTGATTTCCATTTCCCAGCTGCAGTTCAAGCCTTTAGTGCGGCGGTCAATACCGCTAAAAACGAAAAATTCAGAACAATGGCTCTTCCTGCCGATATGAGTCAGGAGCAGGCACAGCAAATTTTTGATACCCTGAGCGTTGCAAGTATTGCGCTCGGCGCTGAAGCGGAATACCTGAACATGCTCAACACGAAGTATATCATTCTTAAACCCAATCAGCCGGCCATCTTGAATACCAATGCCAATGGGCCCGCTTGGTTCGTTTCAGACGTTAAAATGGTAAAAGACGCCAATCAAGAAATTTTAGCGTCGGGTTCAGAAGCACTATTGGATAGCAAGAAACAAGCTGTTGTGCATCAAGAATTCAAGGCGCAGCTCAAGGGCCTCGGTCAAGATTCAACAGCAACCATCAAATTGCTCAACTACGACCCTTCTGAATTGCGTTATGCTTCCAATTCCAAGGCCAAGCAGTTGGCTGTATTCTCCGAGATGTACTACCCCGCAGGATGGAATTGTTACATAGATGGCAAGAAACCAGTGGCCAACCTACGCGTCAATTATTTGTTGCGCGGTGTGGTGGTTCCGGCGGGCAAACATGAAATTGTTTGGAAATTTGAACCATTGAGCGTGCAATCTGGCAACACGCTTGCGAGTTTAGGTTCTGGCTTGCTTTTACTGGGCTTCTTACTGGCGCTTTGGTTTACTTATAAGCACGCAGTTCGTCAAGCGCCCGAACCCCAAAAGTAGTGTTGTGCCAAGCGCGTTTGAGTTGTTTATCGTCATAAAGTAAATAACTCGGAAACACGCCCTCTGCGGCGAGCATCCAGCGCGTGGCGTCTATGCCGCTTTTAAGTGCTATGCGCTTGTTTAGCTTTCGTCTAAAGATTTTCATGGCTTCCGGATCTTCCGATACAAAATAATAAACGATATGCAGCTTCGAATTTTGAGCGGCCAAACGATTCATGACAGCCGTGGTTTGCAGGCAATACGGGCAGCCAGGTAGTACCACAACCGCAAGTGTTGTTTGGGTCGGAATGTCGTCTGGTTGCATTTGAGGCACATAGGCCTTGTTGTATAAATCGGGCTGGTAAATCGGGTAAAAGAAAAAGTACAGGCTAAACGGCAGGCTGCAGACGAAAGTCAGTACAACAATTTTGATCCATACTTTTAGCTGAACTTTCATCCAAATTTTGAATAAAAGGAAACCTAGCATCAAGCATATGATGAATGGGACATACTTTGCTAGGGTCCAGCTCAAGCCGATATCGAGTAAGAAATCTTCAAAAAGATTGGTCATGTTATTTTATGAACTAAGAGTTTCTAAAAGCTGGTGCATTTTTTTGGCAAGCTCGGCTCTTGAATAAGGCAAAAGCGTTTCTTTTCTGTTGGGCTTTGCTGCACATAACTCCAAAACTTGAGCCCAAGAAACAGCCGTTTCAAACGGAACCGTCAAAGTCCCTTCTTGTTCGTTTAAGATGGCAGCTGCATCGCCGTCTGCGGGGCCGATAGCTAAAATCGGTTGTTCACTTGCGAGGTATTCGAAAACCTTACCAGTAACAATTCCTTTCTGACTTTTGACGTTGTTGAGCGGTAAAAGCAATAAGCTGCAGGAAGCGAGTTCCTCAATCACTTTATCATGCGGAACAAAAGTCTCAAAGTGGGTGTAGGACAACAAGTGAAAACACTCTAAATCACTGAGTACCCTGGCATCTAAAGCGCCAATCAAGCGGATGCGCAAACGCAGGGCAAAGTCGGGGTTGTCCTTTACAAATGCACCCAGACTATTCCAGAGTTCAGTGGGGTTGCGGTCTTTGTTAATTGAGCCGGTGTGTAGGATGGTAAAATGAGGATCTGCTTGCTGTACAAAATTGTGAAAATCTGATGGTGCAAAGCCATTAGTGATGAGGTGGACCGGCCTTTGTGCCAGTTTTTCCATTTGCATTTGCATGTCCCGACTTACTACTACAAGTTCATCGGCTTCTTTGAAAATGCTGCGCTCAAGGCGCTTGTGTAGGCCAAGTCCCCATTTGGTGAGTGGGAGTTGTTCGAACCAATCAATTTGCGTCCAGGGATCGCGGAAATCGGCAATCCAAGGGAGTTGCGTTCGGCGTTTGAGACCACGCGCAATTAAGTGCAAAGAATGTGGTGGCCCGGTGGAGATGATTGCGGCTACCGGGTTTTGCTCAATGTATTTGTTCAAGTAGCGCACCGACGGCCCAATCCAAGCCATTTTGGCGTCGGGGATAAATATATTGGCCCGCAACCACATAGCACTTTTCTGTAGCCATGAAGTTTTGGACTTCCGGTTTTCTTGTAAAAAGCCAGTATGGAGTTGTTGGCCTTTTTTGCCACTAAGGCTTTTATAGGCGTTGGTGGGCTCCCAAATTTTGCGCTTGAGCACTGTGGTTTTGGGGCCAACAAGTGCACTGAGCTTAGGGTCTTGAACCGGTGCTTCTGGATTGAGGGGCGTGTAAATAATGGGTTCCCATCCGAGTTCTTCTAGGTAGCGACTAAAGTGCAGCCAGCGCTGAACGCCAGTGCCGCCACTGGGCGGCCAATAGTAGCTCAGGATGAGGATTTTTTTATTCGCCACTCAGTTTATTTTGTAGTGCTTGGAGCGCTGCTGCAAGGCCAGCAGGGTTTTTGCCGCCTGCCGTTGCAAAGGCCGCCTGCCCACCGCCGCCGCCCTGAATCAGTGCAGCAACCTCGCGGATCCATTGTGCGGCGTTCCATTGCTTTTCTGCGGCAAGTGCTTCGTCTATGATGACCGTGAGTCCACATTTGTCGGAATCGCGGTGCGCAAGCACGCCCACAAAAGGACTGAATTCTTGACGCAATTGAAAGAGGATGTCTTTGGCGCTTGCGGCGTCTGTTTGGATTTCTTTGAACAAGAAGTGCAGTCCATTTTTGGTTTGCACTTCATTTTTGAGTTCATTTTTGAGGGCTTGCGCTTGAAGTTTGGCAAATTTCTCGATTTCTTTACCGAGCGCCATGTTTTTGTGCTGCAACTCTTCAATCGCCTTCACGATATCGACTGGTTTTTTGAGCAAGGCTTCGATTTGCTCGAGTTGAGCGGCTTTGTCTTTGTAATATTGCATGGCGGCCTCACCAGTGATCGCTTCTATGCGGCGAATGCCTGCTGCAACGGCGCTTTCTGCGACTAGTTTAAACACGCCAATTTGGTTGGTGTTGGCCACGTGGATACCACCGCAAAGTTCGATGGATGGGCCAAATTCAATGACGCGAACGGTGTCGCCGTATTTTTCACCGAAAAGAGCCATGGCCCCTTTTTGCTTAGCACTTTCAATATCCAGGGCGCGGTTTTCGATGAGTGCTTGTGCGTCTTGAATGGCGTTATTCACCATATTTTCAATGGTAAGGAGCTGCTCGTCCGTAACTTTTGAAAAATGTGAGAAGTCAAAGCGCAGGCCTTTATCTGAAACCAAAGAGCCCTTCTGCTCAACATGTGTACCTAATATACTGCGCAAGGCGTGATGGAGTAGGTGCGTGGCGCTGTGGTTTTTGGCGGTTTGTTGTTGTTTGGCTAAATCGATGCGGGCCTCAAAAGTAGCGTCGAGTTGGCTAGGCAATTCGGTGCTGAGGTGCACGATCAGGTTGTTTTCCTTTTTGGTGTCGAAAATATGGATGCTGTCGCTGCCATTTTGCAAGCTGCCGCTGTCGCCAATTTGGCCACCACCCTCAGCGTAGAAAGGCGTTTTATCCAAAACGAGTTGATAAAAAGCCTTGCCTTTTTGGCTCACTTTTCTGTATTTGATGAGCTTGACACTTGCCGTTTTGTCGTCGTAACCAATGAATTGAGTGCTGACATCGGGATTTACTTGTTGCCAGTCGTCGGTTTCAATGCTCGTGGCTGCGCGCGAACGGTCTTTTTGAATTTGGAGCTCGTGCTGAAAACCGGCTTCATCTACCTCGAGTTCGTTTTCTCTGGCGATCAAAGAAGTGAGGTCTAAAGGAAAGCCGTAGGTGTCGTAGAGTTCAAAAACTGCTTTGCCATCTAGTTGCTTGCTGCCTTGTGCCTTGACGCTTACAATGAGGTCGTCTATGCGCTTGATACCGAGTTCGAGCGTTCTAAAGAAACTCAATTCTTCTTCCTTGATGACTTTGTAAATCAGCTCTTTTTGGCTGATGAGTTCGGTGTAGGGCTTGCCCATGAGTTCGGTGAGTACCATGGCGAGGTCACAAAGAAAAGGTTCTTTGAGCCCTAGGGTTTGGTAACCATAGCGCACAGCTCTGCGCAAAATGCGGCGGATGACATAACCTGCGCCGTTGTTAGCCGGTAACTGCCCATCGGCAATAGAGAAGGCAATGGTGCGCACGTGGTCGGCAATGACGCGCAGCGCAATATCGGTGGTTTCTGCTTGTTTGTAAGGCACACCGCAAACTTGTACCATGTGCTGGATGAGCGTCTGAAATAAATCGGTGTCGTAGTTGGATTGTTTGCCTTGCAAGGCCATGGCCAAGCGCTCGAGCCCCATGCCGGTATCGACATGTTTGGAAGGAAGCGGCTCTAGGCTGCCATCGGCTTTGCGGTTGAATTCCATAAAAACATTGTTCCAAATCTCGATGACCTGCGGGTGGTCAGCATTGACCCAGTTGCGGCCATCGCTTTGTGCGCGCTCTTCAGGGCTGCGCAAATCGACGTGGATTTCAGTACAAGGGCCACAAGGGCCGGTGTCGCCCATTTCCCAGAAGTTGTCTTTTTTAGAAGCGAGGATAATGCGCTCCTCGGCAATGTATTTTTTCCAGATATCGAAGCTTTCGCTATCTTGGGCCACGCCGTCTTTTGCATCACCTTCAAAAACTGTGACGTAAAGTTGGTCAATTGGGATTTTGTAAACAGTAGTGAGCAATTCCCAAGCCCAGCCAATGGCTTCTTCTTTAAAGTAATCGCCAAAAGACCAATTGCCCAACATTTCGAACATGGTGTGGTGATAGGTATCCACGCCTACTTCTTCGAGGTCGTTGTGTTTACCAGAAACGCGCAAGCACTTTTGGGAGTTGGCCACACGGCGGTTGGCGGGCACTTGATAACCCAAGAAAAAATCCTTGAATTGGTTCATACCAGCGTTGGTGAACATGAGGGTAGGGTCGTTCTTGACTACCATGGGGGCAGATGGAACGATTTGGTGTCCTTTACTTTCAAAAAAGTCGAAAAATTGTTGGCGTATTGCTGAAACGGTCATGTGTATTTAACTGAAGTTACAAATTTAGAAAAATGCGCCGAGCTTCGTGTATCTTTGTACAAATACAAAGCAAATGGATTTTATTTCACCGGACTTACAACAATACGTCACCGATCACAGCTCAGCAGTTTCTCCGTTGCTCAGTAAAATTGACCGAGAAACACATCTAGAGGTCTTGCAGCCCCGCATGCTCAGCGGTCATTTTCAAGGGCGCGTACTCAGCATGCTCACGCAATTGCTCAAGCCAAAGCGCATCCTCGAAATAGGCACCTATACCGGCTATTCAGCACTCTGTTTGGCAGAAGGTTTAGCTCCAGAAGGCAAACTGCTTACCATCGATGTCAATGAAGAACTCGAGCCAAGAGTGCGCGGCTATTTTGAAGCATCTGCCTACGCCACACAAATTGATTATCGCATTGGTAACGCTGCTCAAATCATTCCGACGTTAAATGAAACTTTCGATTTGATATTTATTGACGCGGACAAACAACAATATCCGCTCTATTACGATCAAGCCCTAGAGAAACTCAATCTAGGCGGTTTTATCTTGATAGACAATGTGCTATGGTCCGGCAAAGTACTCGATACGAAATACCAAGACAAAGATACTTCTTTGCTGCGTGAACTTAATTTAAAAATCAGTCAGGACGCTAGGGTAGAGAAGGTGTTGTTGCCTATCAGAGATGGTCTATACCTCATTAGAAAAAAATGAAACGCGAATTGCGCCTTACCTCCGATGGCTCCCCTACTTTGTATGTGCCGGAACTTGACGAAACCTATCATTCCATGCACGGTAGTGTTCAAGAAGCTCGGCATGTCTTCATTGAAAATGGTTTGTATTTTGTCGCCGCAGAATTAAAAGAAGTAAACATACTTGAGGTTGGTTTCGGAACGGGCTTGAATGCACTACTCACCGCTCAATACGCCAAAGAAAACGCGCTCGGCGTTCATTATGTTGGCCTGGAGGCTTATCCGGTCGAGGAAGAGATTTGGAAAGAAATGAACTACCTAGACGATTTTGAGGCAAAAGCATGCTATACCCAAATCATGGAGCTTCCTTTCGGCGTAACTGAAACGTATGACGCTTCCTTTACTCTTTGTAAATTGGCTTTTTCTATTCAGGAATGGGCAACTACTGAAAAGTTCGACCTCATTTATTACGACGCCTTTGGCCCAAAAGCACAGCCCGAGATGTGGGAATTAGCCATTTTCGAAAAGCTCTACTCCCTGTTGAATCCAGGCGGTGCACTGGTTACATATTGCGCACAAGGTCAATTCAAAAGACATCTAAAAAGCCTAGGATTGAGGGTAGAAGGCCTACCTGGTCCTCTTGGTAAGCGCGAAATGACTCGCGGTGTTAAAATTTAACAATTAATTTACAGTCAATAATTTGCAAATCCAAAATACGGTTGTACATTTGCAGTAGAATTACAGTTCATAGTTGTAGTTTTAGTTTTATAGTTTTAGCATGGTTTAGCAGAAAGAGGAACAAATAGCGTTTGTTCCTCTTTTTGTTTTTTAGGACAGCAACAGCATCCTCACCTCATTCAACATCAGCGCCGTAGCGCCCCACACAATTTTATTGTTTAACAAAAAGCATGGGTGAGCTTCTAGCACTTGCCCGCCTGGGATTTCAATATCTTTTGAGATGAGGCTTGAATCGGTTAATAAATCTTGGAGGGCCACAACCTCGATCTGCTGTACTTCACGCGGGTCGGGTTGAAGTAGGGGGGCTTGTTCGTGCAGAAACACATAGGGGCTGACTTCGAAGCCTGATACTGGAATCCAGACTTTTGAAAGCGTTTTGAGGTGTTGGCCTTGGTCTGTTGGAATGCCAATTTCTTCAAGGGATTCTCTTCGGGCGGTGAATTCAAGGTGTGGATCGGTGGCTTCGGGTTTGCCGCCGGGAAAGGCCATTTGACCGCTGTGTTGGCCGTTGTAGGTGCTGCGTTCGATGAGAATGAAATGCCAAGCGCTGTTTTGTGGATACAAATGGATGGCTACTGCGGCTGCACGCCTGGGTTGTTCGGCATTGCTGGTTTCAAATTGTTGGCGATAGCGCTTGTAAGGGGCGTGGGCTGCTTCGCCGGGCAGTTCTTTTTCGAAACATCGGAGCAACCAATCTCTTTCCATATTACAAAGGTGCAGAAACTTTGAGAATTGTGTGAAACTTCATGATTTTTTAATTTTATGTTAAAAAAGAGGGGGTCTTGTTGAAAAAATGGGTTAAAATTTTGTTTGACCCCCTAAAAATTAGATACCTTTGTCAAAAATTGTAAAAAAATGGCAACTAAAAGACTAAAAGCGTATCAAGATGTTTTGCACCGCGAGCCCAAGCACATTGACTACAATGGCAAACTTTCGGATCTTTTCGGTCAGAACGTATTTCACCAAGACATCATGCGTGAATACCTTCCATCAGAAACCTATAAATTCATGACTGAAGCCATTCAGAATGGCACGCGTCTCGATCGCAAATTTGCAGATCAAGTGGCGAGCGCCATGAAAGACTGGGCTATTTCTAAAGGTGCCACACACTATACACACTGGTTTCAGCCACTTACGGGTACAACCGCAGAAAAGCACGATGCTTTCCTCAAGCCAATTGGCCCAGGTAAAGCTATCGAGCGTTTTGATGGCGACTTACTGATTCAGCAAGAACCAGATGCGTCTTCTTTTCCGAACGGCGGCATCCGCAACACCTTTGAAGCGCGCGGCTACACCGCTTGGGATCCGTCTTCGCCAGCTTTTGTCATCGGCAAAACGCTTTGCATTCCTACCATCTTTATTTCCTATACAGGTGAGTCTCTTGACTACAAAATGCCTTTGCTTAAAGCGCTACATGCGATTGATCAAGCGGCAGTAGAGGTTTGTCAGTACTTTGATAAAAACGTCACGAAAGTCAATGCCACTTTAGGTTGGGAGCAAGAGTACTTTTTGATTGACTCCGCGTTGTTCAATGCGCGCCCAGACCTCATGCTTACAGGTCGTGCGTTATTCGGTCACGCGCCAGCGAAAGGTCAGCAATTAGAGGACCACTACTTTGGTTCTATTCCAGAGCGCGTCAATGCGTTTATGCGCGAGTTTGAAGTAGAGTCTTTATTACTAGGCATACCAGTTACCACGCGTCACAACGAAGTGGCGCCGAATCAGTTTGAGTGTGCACCTATCTTCGAAGAGTGTAACTTGGCCAACGACCACAACTTGTTGCTCATGGATATCATGGAGAAAATCGCCCGCAAGCACAATTTCCGCGTTTTATTGCACGAGAAGCCATTCGCCGGTGTGAACGGTTCAGGCAAGCACAACAACTGGTCTTTGAGTACCAATACAGGTGTCAATTTGTTAGCGCCGGGCAAAAACCCGAAGTCAAACTTACAGTTCTTGACTTTCTTTGTTAATACCATTATGGCCATCCATGAAAACGCCGACTTATTGCGCGCAGCCATTGCCTCTGCCGGTAACGATCACCGATTGGGTGCAAACGAAGCGCCGCCAGCAATTATTTCTGCGTTTATTGGAACACAACTTTCTGGCCTCCTCGACGACCTCGAGAAGAACATTAAGGCGGGTAAAATGACACCCCAAGACAAAACAGAGCTCAAACTCAACATCGGTAAAATTCCACAAATCTTACTAGACAACACCGACCGCAACCGCACCTCCCCGTTCGCTTTCACCGGCAACAAATTTGAATTCCGTGCCGTGGGTTCTTCTGCCAACTGTGGTTCCGCCATGATTGTCTTGAATACCATTATGGCCAAACAGCTCCGTATCTTTAAAATAGCTGTAGACAAACGCATCGAAAAAGGCGAGACTAAAGACGAAGCGATCCTCAAAGAATTGCAGGTCATGATCAAAGCGTCTAAGAAAATCCGTTTTGAAGGAAATGGTTACGGCGACGAATGGGTCAAGGAAGCTGAAAAGCGCGGTTTGTCTAACTTAAAAGATACACCACGTGCACTCAAAGTTTGGCACAATAAAAATGTGGTCAAGCTATTCTCAGAGATGGAAGTGTTGACGCCACGCGAACTAGAAGCGCGGGCCGAAATCGAATTCGAGAACTACATCCTTAAAATTCAAATCGAGTCTCGCCTCATGGGTGACCTCGTTCAAAACAACTTCATACCGGCAGCAGTAGAGTATCAAAATAAGTTATTGCAGAACGTGCAAGGCCTCATCAGCGTATTAGGCGATAAAGCAGGTAGAGCTGCTGCAAACGCTCAAATTGAGTTACTCGAAAAAGTGTCGATGCACATCAATAAAATGAAAGTGGCTTCAGATACCATGCTTGCAGAGCGCAAATTGGCCAATAAATTGGACGGCGCCGAGCAAAAAGCTTTGGCTTACTGCGATAAAGTTAAGGTTCACTTCGATGAAATTCGCTACCACGCAGATAAACTCGAGCTCTTAGTAGAAGACGAACTTTGGCCATTGCCAAAATTTAGAGAATTACTCTTTATTCGATAGATAGGTTTAGTAATAATGAGTAAAACGCCCCGTTGTTCGCAGCGGGGTTTTTTATTGCTCTAAAGTTGTACCAAGCAACTTCAAAAACTCGCCAGCTGCAAAGTAGTCTTCTTTGAGTTCCCAACGAATGGTGTTCTGTGTGGTGCTGACATTTGCAGTGCGCGCTGAAAAATCAGAGATGCCGCGGTAAATCGGGAAAAGCTCGAGAATAGCTGCTGCCCAGCCAGCGTTGTCTAGTTTAGTGAGGAGGGTAGGGTTGCCCGAACAAACCAGGGGTGAATTACTGAATTTGCTTGCAATTTTTCCGTTGTGAATGAATTTTTTTGGATTACTGCAAATGAATAGTTGTTGTTTACCTTCTTTTTTCAAAGCATAAACAGCGTGGTTTACCCTAACAAAATTGGTAGCCCATTCCCAATCAGGAAGCGAGTTTTTACAGGCATCTAGAAAGGCGCTGCGCTTTGCTTCGTTGTCAAAGGTGAGTAGTGCTTCAAAATCGAGTGAAAGTTCTTGTTGGGCATTAAGTTGTGCGCCGTAATAATTGAAAGAACAGGCTTCAATGTTTTCTAAAAATTGTAGTGAGGATTGTAAGTTACTGAGTGTAATTGGTGCACTTAGGTGAAAGCCGTTTGGAATCAGTTTGCGAATAGGCTTTCTTTGATTTGGAGGTAAAATCAGGGAAAAAGCATGTTCTTCCCATAGTAGGGTATAAGACTGTCCTTTGAGTTCAAAGTGGTGTTTGCGGGCTTCGAACTTTTTGGATTGAAAGCGCATTTTTGCAAGGCTTTTTTCAAATAAAATGCACTGCCTTGCATGCAGCGGTTCTGAGAAGAAAAAAATCCCTTTTTGAACACCATAATAGCTTGCTGAAAGCCAACCATTTTTTTGGCCGCTGCCAGGAATAAAAATACACGAAAACGATTTTTCAGGATTTTCGATGAGGTAATATGCCAATGCGCCATGGAGGTCAAATTCAAAATCGGCAAGTATGGGGTTGCGCTCCGTCTTGAATTGCAAGGACATTTGCTTGAGTGCTTCTTGGACTTCTATATCCCTTGATTCTAATTGCTGTTCGAGTACCCAACTTTGTACAACTTGTAAAGGAAGTACCGAAAAACAAAAGGCTTGATCTTGAAAAACAGGGACTTGAGCGGTTTTGGTTTGGGGTAATGCCATGAACGGAGCTAGCGCATAACTCATGTAGAGAACGATTACTACCAATAAGCTCCAAAAAAGTTCTTTGAGCAACTTCATACCGTAAAGATAGATGAAAGATGAATTGCTTAACTTTAAGCCATGAAGTTCGTCGCAAAATTTATTTTTTGGCTCATAGGTTGGAAAATTGATCCAACGCCGCCAGAAGGCATTCAGAAATGTGTTATTGCTGTAGGGCCGCATACGTCCAATTGGGATTTTATACTTGGTCGGTTGGCATTTTATCAATATGGCGTTAAGGGGCGCTACCTCATGAAAAAAGAACTTTTTTGGGGCCCACTCGGTTGGTTTTTAAAAGCGATTGGGGGCATTCCTGTAGACCGCAGCAAGAAAAACAACCTTACGGACACCGCCGTGCGCTATTTCGAAGAAAACGAAACCATGTATATGGTTTTCTCACCAGAAGGCACCCGAAGTTACAATCCGAACTGGAAAAAAGGCTTCTATTACGTGGCGCAAAAAGCCAATGTGCCCATTTACGTTGCCTACATCGATTTTGCCACCAAAACAGGTGGTTTCCACAGTTTAATTTGGCCAACGGGCGATGCCGACGGAGATATACAAAAAATCAAGGATATCCTCAAGCAATACAAAGGCCGCTTCCCGGAACTCGGAATCGATTAATTTTTGGGGTATTCAGCGATGCGCCCCGTCTTGGCATCGTAGCCATATGGGCAGTGTTTGCAGCCGCTCTTACAGCAATAACCGCGCTTCAGGTGATATTTTTCAGTAAATACAATATAACCTTCTTCGGATAAATAGTAATCTTCGTCGTTTAAGTGACTTTTTTTAGAAAATCCAGAAAAATCTTCGCTCATGAGTACTGATATGTCGCTGTGGTTTGCAAAGTTAAAAAAGCGCTCGGAGTTGCAACACTTTTCCCTACACAACGCTAACAACGAATACCCGAAATTGTTCGTCAAACGCGACGATTTAATCGATACACACATCTCCGGCAACAAACTTCGCAAGCTCGAAGGTAACCTGCGCGCCGCCCAAAATGCGGGGGCCCAGCAGCTCAGTACATTCGGTGGAGCCTATTCCAATCATCTGCTTGCAAGCGCTGCCGCTGCTAAAGCCTTGAATTTACCCATTATTGGAAAGGTCAGGGGAGAAGAACTGAACCCAACGAGCAATACCATATTGTACAAATGTCATGAACTCGGCATGCAACTTGAGTTTATTTCGAGGACTGCTTACCAAGATCATAAATTAACTTCAGGTTTAGACCACCAATCCAAAACTTGGTTTATTCCCGAAGGAGGCGCCAACCCCGAAGGCATCTGGGGCTGTGCTCAAATCTATACCGAAGCCCTGGCCCAGAACAATAATCAACATTTTGACGCCGTTTTCATCGCCCAAGGCACCACCACAACAAGTCTTGGCATCCTTTCTGCCATCGGCCCCAAATCCAAACTCTATGTAGTCCCCGTCCTCAAAGGTTTTGACGCATTGGCAGAGATGAAAACACTCGCCCATCTCGCCTATAAAAATGTACTCACCAGCGCATTCACTTTCCCTTTTGAACAAGTGACGGTCTTGGATCAACACCATTTCGGCGGCTACGCCAAATCCACTCCGGAGCTACTTGCTTTCATTAAAGATTTCAATCTACGCGGTCAATTTCCGATTGAGTCTGTATACACTGGTAAAGCGCTTTTTGCATTGGCTGATGAGTTGCACAGCTTGGAAAGCGGTTGTAAAAGTGTGTTGTTTGTGCATACGGGTGGGGTGGAGCTATAACAATAGCGACATTTCTAAAGAACCTTATAACTTCCATCTATAATTATGTAAGCACAAGACCCACAGCTCAGGATAATTTTGTTTCAAATTATTTAAAATGAAAACAAGATTCTTGCAGCAACAGCTCTTTACCCTTTGGATGCTGTGCTTTACCGTAATTCCGTGTTGGTCACAATCCACCATCTGTAGCTGGGATTTTAATTCGGGAAATAGCAACACGAGTCAAGGCAATGGGTCGCTTAGTCTATTATCGTCGGTGAATAGCGCGTACCCGTCTTCGTCATATGGTAAATGCTTGCAATTGAGCAATTTTGCCAATCAATCTGCTTCAAGTGGAACGCACGGAATTCAGTTGTCGGCGAATACAATTGGTTATTCTTCCATAGTATTGAATTTCTTGCAGCGGGCCACTAGCGAATCCTCTCGTTGGGCTCAGATTGATTACTCTACCGACGGCAGCACCTGGCATACGGGCTTTTGGATCAATGCAGGGAGCCTGAGCCCCGATGGGCAATGGCAAACATATAGTGTCAATTTTGGATCAGTTGGCGCTGCAGAGAACAATCCAAATTTTAAAGTACGCATTGTATCGATTTTCAGCCCTTTTGCCTTTGATCAGACCAACCAAACGAGCACGTATCCCGCCAATACCGCCTACATGATAGCAGCAAATACAGCTGTTTTTTCGCCAGCATCTAGCACCAATAGCACCAATTATTCTACAAATGGCACATGGCGCTTTGACAACATCAGTTTTGTAGCGCAAGCCATTCCAGTATGGGCGAATACGCAGTTGACGAGTCCAATGTCTAGTACGTATGGAACACCCTCATTGGGGGTTGCTTTTTCTCTGGTATTAACAAATAGCTCGGCACCGATTACAATAGCACCTCTAGCAGGTTTTGAAATTTCTACACAGCCTACCACGGGTTTCTCAGCAAATCCAATAACAAATCTTGCAAACGGTACAACAATTCATGTGCGCACAATTTTCAATAAGCCGGCAGGAGCTTTTAATGATAGTCCTTGTATGACGCTTTCATCCGTAGCGGCGCCAACAGTTCATGTTACTTGCGGGGCAAGCAATAATATTATTTTGCAAAAACCATTAAGTATTGTGGCTACTGATGTCAACAAAGAAATAGGACAGGTTTTAGTCGGAGGCTCAAGCCAGTTAGGGTTTAGCGCCTTAGGTTTAATTACAGGTGAAGAAATCCAGGGTATTACGCTTGCTTATGGCCCTGCAGGTTCGGGTACAGGTTTGGGTGCCTTGGTTGGCACCTATGCGCATCAAGTTTACCCTTCCTTGGCAATAGGAAGTTTTTTGCCGGGTAACTACCTCATTTCGTATTTAGAAGGGAGTATTATTGTGAGCGGATTTACACCGGGCAACTTGATCGTTAATCGGATCGGAGATGGTGTCAATCCGTTGGGTTCAATTGCTTTTCCGTTGAGGCTTCAAGAGTTGATTCCGACTGGAACATTGGTTCAAACGCTCGAACAACAATTCGATAACGCTAATTTACTTACTGAAACGGGAGAACTCAATGTATCGACTGGTTACCTTAATTCGGTCGATAAATTGGTCGGAATACCAGGTTTTGCAGCTGCTCCAGGTTCTGTTAACTTAGCCCAGACGCAGGCAAAAGTCACCAATATTTTAGGTACAAGTGCTTCGGTGAATACGCGCGTTGTTTTTCCGATTGTCGGTGTAGCACTTCCATTTATTGATGGGTATTTAACTTCTTCCATCCCTTTAGCAAATGGCTGTTTTTATGCTGCTGGCATTGGGAGTGGGAGTTCGGGTGGCGTATGGTACTTTGATGGCGCGAATTTTACACAATTGACCTCGGCTTTTGCGGCAATCAGAACCTTAGAAATTTATAACGAACAATTGTATTTCTCGACAGCTGAATTTCCAAGCGGCATCTATCAGCTAGGTACTGGACTGCCAATTACGGCAGGTCAGACCGTAGAACTTATTTTAGCAACACCTTCTCCAAGAGGATTTTCTATTAGTCCGGACGGGCAAGCAGCTTACGTAGCAGACGACCAACCGATCAATGGACAAAATGGTGGGGGCATCCAAAAGTGGTTGCGCCTAAATGGTACATGGACTAAGATTTATACACACGGACATTGGGCAAATGGCTTACTTGTGGATTATTCAGCTGCTATTCCGAAGGTTTATGCCAGTACATTTTTAGCTAGTCCTGGTCAAGATAACAACAAATTAATTGTCTTGACAGATTCGAGTCAGAGCGCCCTCGTTCAAGAATTGGCTACATCGGGCTCACATTTCATCTTCAAGGGCCTGGATTTTTCACCAGCCTCACCACCAGAAGTACCAGTAATTGCACAAGTTGAGCAACCAAGTTGCACAAATGGTTATGGGAAGGTTCATTTCACTGGGTTACCTGCAGGGCAATGGCGCATAACTGGTTTTCCCGGCGGTTCCAAAACGGGTGTCGGTACGGATGCTTTTTTAGATCAATTAGCACCCGGTCAGAGTTATACTTTTAAAGTGACGAGCTATACAGGCCGCAGTTCAACACTGACTTCTACTGTTCAAATTCACGCCGCTCCACAAGTGCCCTCGACGCCAACTGGAAGCCAACTGCAAAAGCGATGTCAAGGTGCGCTACTAAATGACCTTAGTTTGAACCAAACGAGCATCGCATGGTATCCGTCAATGAGTAGTACACAAGTATTGCTCGGCACAAATCCTTTAGTGGATCAAGCGCATTATTTTGCCGAACAGCTTGGCGCCAATGGTTGCCCAAGTTTGAGTCGTTTAGAAGTGGAAGCACTTGTATTGCCCAATGGCGCATGGAAAGGTGGGCAGTATGGTTCATGGAAGCAAGCCGCAAACTGGTGTGGTGGCGTTCCTGCAATGGATGCGAGTGTACAAATTCCCGAGACGACAACAGTTCTTTTAGATACAACAGCAGCACTATCATTACTTGTAATTGATCCAGGTGCCCAACTGAAGATCAAAGAAAGCCACCAACTTACCTTAGCTGGAGATATTGCGCTTCATGGGCAACTCACCTTTGAAAACAAGGCTACTATTGTACAGGGTAATAGTAGCAATTGGACGGGCAATGGAGCGGTTCAGCTGCAGCAGGCCATTACAGGTACGGGGCAAAACACGCCGAACGGACGCTATTGGTTTGTAGGTTCACCAATGCCAAATGTTTTAAGTTCAGCCTTTGCCGCTCAGACTGCAACAGTTTTGAAATATTTCAATGAGCCTCTCGGTAATTGGCAAGAGATCACAGATGCCCAAACGCCAATTGAGGTAGGGAAGGGCTATTTTGTACAAAGTGCGCATGACGATACGCTTGTTTTTGATGGTGCAAGGCTCAATAACGGAAGTTATACGATTCCATGTACACGCACCGGAACTACCAATTATTACCGCGGTTTTAATCTCGTGAGCAATCCATATGCATCCTACCTCGATTTCGATGCAGCCGTTCGCACCAATTTATTGCCAACTATGTGGTACCGGACAGCAGACGCATTGCAAACGATGGTCTTTGATACCTATAATGCGCAAAGCGGCTTGGGTACGAATTTTAGCGGCGTACCCGTTAGTCGATATGTACCTCCGCTACAATCCTTCTGGGTTAAAATTCCAGATGGCCATATAACGGGAAGTATTGGTTTTACAAATGCCATGCGCTCGCATTTCATGGGCGGTTTTGAGGGCTTGAAAAGCACTGCGCAAGACTTCACTGCCTTTGTAAGGCTCAATTTAGAAGATGGCCTCCGCAAAGACCAATTGCTTATTTATTTGGATACGCAAGTAAGTTCGCAAGTGGATGGTTATGATGCCGAAAAAATGTTGGTTGTCAACTACCCGCAGTGCTACACGATTGTGAATGGCAAAAAATTGGTAATCAATGCACTCAAGTTGAGCAAGGCTCAAAATCAGATCCCGCTTGTCTTAGAGTTTCCAGAATCTAAAGCTTATACGCTCAATGCAGTGGAGTTGCATATAGATAACGGCCTGATTCTTCTTGAGGACAAACAATTGGGCATTTTTCAAGACCTCACGCTAGAGCCCAATTATTGTTTCTTTGCGAGTAGCGGGGTCAATTCAACACGTTTTGTACTTCACATGAATGTCCTGCAGAATCATCCAAACAGCCCTTTGATGGAGCCCGTTCTTTCGGCGCAAGAGTTAGGAACAAGCATTGTGGTTTCGCTTACCCACAACACCCAAAACGATATCGCAATTGAGTTTGGTCCAAGCTTTATTCCTCAAGGGATTATAGAGCTCTTTGATCAAAACGGCAGAATGGTCAGTCAAAAACAGATTGAAAAACACCATGAGCATTTACCTGCGCCAATAGTTAATGGATATTATTTGCTCAAAGCAACAATTCAAGGTCAGGTTTATACACAGTCAATCATTATCAATCGATAAAATTTCAAACATGAAAATGGAAAGAAAATCAGTACCTATTCAAAGTTCTGTAGCTAAAAAGCCATATGTTGCAGCACAGATAACAATCGTAAAAATAGACCACGAGATTTCTTTGGTGATGAGTTCCGAAAGCCCAATACCTCCTCTTGAGTTTATCCGTTTGATCATGTAGCGGCGAGCAGATCCACTCATCAGCACTGCTTGCTATATAAAAAAAGGCCCATCGTTTGATGGGCCTTTACTTTTGAGTGACATGAACTTTTTGTTACTTCATGCGCGACTGCGCATTGAATTTCTTGAAGTTCAGTAATGCTTTGAAATAAAGTTCTACGCCGCCAATGCCGCCAGTTGCTTGGTTGAGCTTGGAAGTGTTGGCGTCGAAAGATAAGCCAAAACGGAATTGAGATACTTTCATTCCAAAGGTGGCTACAATAGCATCGCCATGACGGTAGTAAACTCCGTAGTTGACGCAATTTGATTTGTTGATACCTGTAATTTTTGATCCTTCTTTGATGGTGTTCTCAAAAGTTACACCTGCTGTAAAGCTGTTGGTGTTGTTCGTGCGGAAGAATACAAAATTAGGTTGGATGCGTAAGTCCGGGTTTTTGGTTGCCAAATCGGCACCACCTTGCAAGACCATTTGCATGTACATTTTATCGCCACTGAATGACCATGCCATTTTGGGTTTGATCAGGTGATTGAGTGCATATCCTGCATAGAAGGAAGAGCGGCTGGTGATTTGGTGCTGAAAATAGAGACCGGTACCGAGGTCCATAGTGGCGTAACTGCCATTGATACTGTTTTCTACTGACGTAGCTGGATCAAATACGGAGCCGTTCCATTGGTTTTCCCAAGTCTGACCCGAACGATCTGAAGCTTGCTGAATAAAACCTGGTGAAACACCTATACTGAGCTTATTTTGGCGATCTAGTGCTAATGTGTAGTTCAAAGGAAGTGACACGCTGAGGGTGGTCAGGTTGGCAGCTCCTGTTTGGTCTGAAAGGATACTGAAACCGACGCCAAAGTTATTGTGATTGGCCAAGCCTTCTTCCTTAATTTTGAATTCACCATTAATGTAGTTGCTGCGCATGCCAACACCCATTTCTGGAACTGTGAGCCATTGGGAGCGGTGGTTTGCGAAAAAACTCATGTCTCCCTGGCCAGTTGCTACTGCTCCTGGATTGTAAATCATTTGCGATTGCGACCAATTCGAAATAATGCGGTCGTGCTGTGCGGTGGCGCTGAAGACACCTGCAAAAGTCAGTGCTAAATATAGTGTGCGTTTCATGTGCTTATCTAAATAGGGTAACGTTTCCTTTACGTGAGCCAGACCGGCCATCTATGGTGCGGAAGTTGAGAATATAAGTGTAAGTGGCAGGGTTCATGGCCTTGCCTTTGTAGGTGCCGTCCCAACCTTCTTTCACGTCGGTTGTGCGGAAAATTTGCTGCCCGTAGCGATTGAAGATACGCAGGTCAATTTCTGCCAATGCGCCACCTTCTTCGAAGCCATTGGTAAAGTTGCCATCCGCATCAACGTTGGATAAAACGCGAAAGAAATCGTTTTCGCCGTCGCCATTCGGGGAGAAGGAATTTGGTAGCTCAATTTTCACTTGGTTCGCAAAATTGACAGTAACCAATACGGTATCGTATGCGAAGCAGCCGTTGAGACCGTATTGCACCACATAATAAGTGGTGTAAAAAGGCGTGACAGTTAGCGAATCACCGGCAATACAAGTTGTGCAACCAGAAATGCTATCAGCAGCGACGCCACTCGGATACCAAGTAAGGTTTCCGCCAAATGGAGCACCTTCAGCATACAAATAGGCTTCTTGAAACATATCGATGGTGGTGTCTGGAATCACGACATAGACACCCGCAAGCGTATCAGAAATGGTGCTGCTTACTGTTGGCATTGGAAGTACCGTTACAAATTGCGTAATGGTGCTTACGGCACCTTGAGCGTTGGTAGCGGTTAGGGTGATGGCAAACGGACCAGTAGTGCTAGCGGTATTGAAACAAATTGGACCTGGGTTTTGGCCTACAAATGTAGATGGACTTGCATTTTGAAAAGTCCATAGATAGGAGAGGTCGGTACCGGTAGAGTTATTGACCACGTAAATGCAATCTCCTTGGCAGAGGATGTTGTCTGGGTCGGAAACTGTAAAATTGGCAGATGGGGCCTGTGCATAGCTCAGCCATGCAAAACAGGAAATAAAAAATAAAGATAAAGCTTTCATACGCTTGATAAAGATGTACAATGATACGAAAGTACGCAAAAAAGTTTCAATTAATGCAATTCTTGCGACGCTAACAAGAGAATCAGCTCTTTGGCAGCCGCTACATCGTGCACCCGAAAGAGCCGGGCGCCTTTGGAATAGGCGAGGGTATTGAGGATGCTTGTGCCATTTAGTGCCTTTTCTGGGCTGCAATTGAGCACTTTTGTAATCATGGATTTTCTGGACACACCAACGAGTAGTGGCGCGCCGAGTAAATGCAGGTGCTCGAGTTTTTGTAGTAATTCGTGGTTTTCTGCAAGGCTCTTGCCAAATCCAAAGCCCGGATCTATAATGACGTCTGTGCAGCCAAGGGCTTGAAGAGCAGCGCGTTTTGCAGAAAGAAATGAAAGCGCATCGCTCACAATTCCTTTTTCTTTGATAAATGATTCGACCGTGTTGTTTTGTTCTGCGCGGTTGTAATTGAGGATATACGGAATTTTTGCCCGCGCAATCACAGGCCAAAGTGTCGGGTCGAACTGACCGGCAGATATATCGTTGATGAGGTCGGTGCCTTGGTCAATTCCAAATTGCGCTACCTCGCCATAATACGTATCGAGGGATATAAGCGTGTCGGGAAAGGACTTTTTGAGCAGCAGAATGGTATCGGCCAAACGGTCTATTTCTTCTTGTGCTGAAGCGATTGGTGCATTGGGGCGTGTAGAATTGGCACCGATATCTAAGATGTGTGCGCCTGCCGTGATCATGGTGTCTGCGCGTTCAAGTAGTTGGTCGGGATGGGCTACACGGCTTTGTGCATAGAAGGAATCGGGCGTCATATTCAAAATTCCCATTATCTTTGGTTGACCAAAATCGTGGAGTCGACCTTTGATGTTCAAAAAGCGACTTTTCTGAAATACGGTACTTTTTTCCTTAGCTAGACTCATGACACAAACGCAAATTCAATATACAAATGTAATCACTATTTGTCGAGAGATTTTCGAAAAAAAAACGCTCGACTACGGCTTGTCTTGGCGCATATTACGCCCGAGTTCCCTGACTGACCAAATATTCATCAAAGCCCAGCGCATCCGCACCATTCAAGAAACCGGAAAAAACTTGGTTGGCGAGTCCTTTGAAGACGCATTTCAAGCCATTGTCAATTATTGTATCATGGCCATTATCCAAGTACGCGAACCCGCTGGCTTACAAGATGACATGCAAGCACAAGAAGCTATTGCGCGCTACAAAGAAATTGCCGCAGAAGCACAGGCACTCATGGAGCGCAAAAACCACGATTACGGCGAGGCTTGGCGCGACATGCGTGTGAGTTCTCTTACCGATCTTATTCTGAGCAAAATCATGCGCATCAAGCAGATAGAAGACAACGCTGGCGCCACCCAAGTTTCAGAAGGGGTAGAGGGCAATTATTTTGACATGCTCAACTACAGCGTTTTTGCGCTCATTCATTTAGAAAATTGTTAATAGGCTGTTAAAGTACGCCGTCTTTTGGCCTCGACACTTAAATTTACTTCAAAACGAATGCTATGCAACAAATCGAACGTTACCTTCCCTGGACCATCCGCATTTTAATCGCCGGCCTATTTCTGGTCTCGGCCTATGGAAAAATATATCCAGACCCCTCTGCTTACGGCACCATTTCCATGTTCGAAATCAAGCAGCTTTACCCAATGGGTTTTTCTGTGGAGTTAGCAAAAATCTTTTCGCGCGCTTTAATTGGTGTCGAGTTTGGTCTCGGTTTGCTCTTGCTTTTTCCTTTTGATCTCAAAAAATGGGTCATTCCTGCACTTATGGCCATGCTTGCTGTGTTTGTTATTCACCTCTCCATCGAAATCATCAATACAGGCAATAAAGGCAACTGCGGTTGCTTTGGCGCCCTTTTACCCATGACCCCTTTAGAAGCTATCATGAAAAACGTCCTCTCTATAGGCCTTTTGGCCATTCTTTGGAAGCGCTACGGTGCCCGTCTTCCTGAGCGCACCAATATTTGGTTTTTGACCACTATTTTAAGTGCATCTATGTTGCTGATGTTCATCTTCATCCCAACTTACAAGGCAGCAACAGTTATAGAAACGCCTAGCGCAACAGAAACACCCGCGCCAACAAGTTCAGCACCTCAAGCTGCTACCGCTACCGACACCACCCCAGCGGTGAAGACGCCTATAGGTAAAGACACCACCAAAGTAGTTAAGCCCAAAGATTTGGGTCCTAAACCTAAAAAATCGGGCTACGAAAAATATTTTGCCAATATCAATGATGGTAAAAAATTGCTTTGCTTCTTTGCGCCAAGTTGTGACCACTGCCGCGCTACTGCCAAGCAACTGACCGCACTTAAAAATAGCACACCTGGTTTCCCTGAACTTCAAATCCTATTCATGGACGAAGCCGCGGAAGAAATCCCAGACTTCTTTAAGTTTGCAGGGGCCTCTTATCCGCACAAAGTGCTGGACATCATTGCGTTCTGGAGTGTTTTAGGTGGTAACCGCGACGTGCCCGGTGTAGCTTATTTGTGGAATGGCAACTTAGTTAAAATGTATCATGGCCCTGAGGGTGCAGACGCTTTCAACAAAGAAGACTTGAAAACCCAATTGCAAAAGCAAAAGTTGCGCAATTAAAAGTCTTATTTTCGTTCCATGCGAAATAAGATCCTTGCGGCAAATTGGAAAATGAATTTGACGCAACCCGAAGCTCAAAATTGGCTGCATACTTATCAAACCTTAGACTGGAGCGCTCCAAATGCGTCTCTAAGGGTTTATCCGAGCGCCATTTACCTTAAAGACATCCAAGCATCAGGTGTGCATGTTGGCGCACAAAATGTGTATTTCGAAGCAAAAGGAGCCTACACAGGTGAGCTCTCTCTTGCACAACTTCAAAGCATTGGTACACAATCTGTACTGATCGGTCACTCAGAGCGCCGCCAACTATTCAATGAAGACGATGCACTCCTTGCTCACAAAGTGAACGCTTGTGCAACAGCCGATTTTCAATTTGTGCTTTGCTGTGGCGAGGCCATTGAAACCAGAACAGCTGGTGCACATTTAGAATTCGTGTTGGCCCAACTCACTAAAAATTTAAGTCGCATGACACCAGCAGCCCTTCATTTGATGGTGGTTGCCTACGAACCCATTTGGGCAATTGGCAGTGGTTTAAGTGCCGACCTTGATCAAATCACCGAAATGCATCAAGCCATTCGAAACCATTTGGTCGGCCTTTTTGGTGTAGCGGGCCAGCAAGTGCCTATTTTGTACGGTGGAAGCGTCAATGCTGCTAATGCGCAAGCAATTTTCAGCTGTCCGAACGTCGATGGTGCATTAGTCGGCGGTGCGTCGCTCGACCCACTTATTTTTAATCAACTTTGGCAAGCACTTCAAGCATGAACTACTACGAACTTCAAATCAGAATTGGCTCTTTTGATGAATGGAACGATATCCTAGTGGCCTATCTCGCCGAGCTCGACTACGAGAGTTTTGTAGAAGAGACGCCAATACTCAAAGCCTATATTCAAGAGGGGCACTACGACGGTCAAAAATTACAGACCTTATTGAAAGAATTGAACGAGAAAGGTGCACCGATTGCAACTTTTGAACTCGCTTTATTGCCGCAGCAAAACTGGAATGCTACTTGGGAGGCGCAGTTTGAGCCGGTCATCATCAATGATAACCTGCGCATTGTAGCTCCTTTTCACACTTTAGCGCCAACAGAAGGCATTGAAATCAAGATATTACCCAAAATGAGTTTTGGAACTGGTCATCACCAGACCACCCACCTCATTTGCGCAAACATGTTGGCGTTGGAGCTTCATGGCAAAAAAGTCCTCGACATGGGTGCCGGTACAGGCGTGTTGGCCATTTTGGCGGAGCGCTTGGGTGCAGCGCACATAGATGCCGTTGAAATCGAGGTGTGGTCTGCTGAGAATATCCTTGAAAACATAGCGCTCAATGGCAGTAGAAATATTACGGCAATCCACGGCGGCGCACCTGAAATTCCAGCCACTAATTACGACGTGATTCTCGCCAATATCAACAAAAACGTATTACTTGACCAACTTCCGGTTTACGGCAGGGTAATTGCCCATAATGGGCTACTTATGCTTAGCGGCTTTTTTGTGAACGATGCACCAGACCTGATAGCCGCAGCAGCCAAGGTTGGTTTTGAATGGGTGAGAACCGATGCGCGCGAAAATTGGGCTGTTGTGCTCCTAAAAAAAATACCATGAAATCCTTCCTTTATTTGTTGTTTGGCTTGCTTTTAGCAGTGCCTTCTTTCTTTGCCCAAACCTTTCCTTTAGAGCGCGATAAATTTGTCAAGACCTGGCAGCAACTGGTCGTGGAGGAAAGCGCACAAGCGTACCTAAAAGACCAATTGCCACAACTCATCAAAGGATCGACCCTCAACGATACCCAATTTAAAAAATTGCAAGAAAACTGCAATCAGCTTCAAGCCAAAGAGGTACCCTCTTTTCCTGAGTTATTTGACTTTTTACAGGCCAGCATTGCTATTGTTCAAAATAAAATCAACCCAGAGCTCGCCAATCCCTGGACAAAATATGTTTTTGACTATGCCGCTAGTCCGGATGAGCAGTTGACGCAGTTTCTCGATTTCTCAGTCGATTTTTTCAAATATGGAGCCCTCTACAAAGAGCGCGATTTTCAGTGGAAAGCACAGGGCGGAACCCTGCGTTGGGTCGAGACCAAAAAACTATACATTGAGGCCTCGGGTGTGGCTCTTAAATGTATCAAATACGACGACAACAAACGCCCCGAGGATTCAATCGTGGTCTATAATACCTCAGGAACCTTTGACATGCTAACCAAGCGTTGGGATGGTAAAAATGGAACGCTCACCTGGGAAAAGGTGAATTTGCCAAAAACCGAAACCTTCGCCACGCTCAAAAGCTATAAAGCCGATTTACAGACGGCCAAACTCAAGGCTGATTCCGTTGCGCTATCCACACCTTATTTTGATACGCCTATCTTAGGTAAACTTACCGACCTCACTACTTTAGATTTAGCAGAAAAAGAGTCGGCTCCACAATTTACTTCTTATGAAAAACGTCTAAAAATCAATGAATTGCGTTCTCAAATGGATTACGATGGCAGTTTTACCCTAGAAGGCGCAGACTTCATTGGAAAAGGAGCAAGTGGCAAACCTGCCATGTTGTTGTTTAAGCGCGAAGGCAAAGTACTTTTTGAAATTAGTGCCGCTGGTTTTGAGATGTCGCCCCAACAAATTTTAGCCAGAGGAGCCAGGGCAGTGCTGCGCTATAAGAATGGCGATTCACTCAGCATTCAAGAATGCTTTTTTACCTTTGATGAAAAGCAACAGCAATTGCGTTTATCAGCAGCGCAGCGGGGTACAGATTATTTTCCATTTGTAGACAGCTACTTTAAACTCTATTGCTACGCGCCAGTACTCACCTGGAAAAAAGGCACTGCTGATCCGTATTATACTTTCGATGTGGGCACGGCACAAGAGCGCAAAATGGCCCGCTTTGAATCCATGAACTATTTAGACAAAGCACTTTACGCGCGTTTTGCAGGGGCAGGAGCCAATAATCCGTTCCCTGTTTTTGCACAATTAGTCGATAAACAAGGTAGAACGCTTTTCACGGAGGGCGAGTTAGCCAATGCCCTCAAGAAGACAATTGACCAAGTCAAGCCTTTGTTTGTCGACCTGAGTGCAGCAGGTTTTCTAAGCGTTGATGTGGCGCAAAAGAAATTATTAATCACACCCAAACTTTTAGCTTATGCAGCGGCCATACAGGGCAGCGGTGACTACGATAACATCATTGTGGTTTCCGATCTCAGAAAAGTGCAAACCACGGCCTACGCAAGTATCTCGTTAGATAAACAAGAGCTTATATTCAATGAGGTGGAGCAGATCACGCTTTCCGAGGCTCAGCAGGTTCGCATTTTCCCCGATACCAGTGTTGTGTATATGTATCAAAATAGAGACATCGGGTTTTCTGGTTGGCTCAAAGCCGGAAAATGTGAAATCCAAACCAACTTCTCTAAATTTGATTACGAGCAGTTTATGGTCAATTTACTCACCACCGAAAACACCGCTTTTCGTGTCAGACCGCTCAAAAAAGAAGATGGTCAAGAATCTATTCTGTTGCTCAGTGAGCTCAAAGGGCTGCGCGGGACACTCCGCATAGATGATCCGGACAACAAAGCGGGTAAAGCAACCGGCAATACGCATTATCCAGTACTCAGTACGGTTGCTCCGGGCAAGATTTTTTACAATGACCCCTCCATTCTTAAAGGGGCCTATGATTCTACAAGGTTTTACTACGAACTCGCCATCTTTGAGCTCGATAGCTTAGATAATTTCGCAGAAGCTACTTTTCAGCTCGATGGGCAGCTGGTGTCATCGGGTATCTTTCCCAAAATGCAGGTTCCCGTGCGCATCATGAACGATTACTCGCTGGGCTTTATTACAACTGCTCCAACCGAAGGTTATCCATTTTATGAAACGAATTCGCGTTACAAAAACCAAATTTATTTGTCGCATAATGGCTTACAAGGTGCAGGAACTATCCAGTTTTTACACACCACTGCCATTTCTAAAAAACTCACCTTTTTGCCTGATTCCACCATCGGATTGGTGGCTTTTTCGGGACCAGAGCAAAAGACGGGTGTGCGTTATCCGCTTGCCAATTCAGAAAAAGCCTACATGAGTTTTGAGCCGCGTCAGGAAAAGCTCAAGATTGCAAGTTACGGCAATGATCCCTTGCTTATTTTTACAGAAGATATTTTAGTCGACGGACAGCTTCTGCTCGATAAAAAAGGCATGACTGGAAAAGGAACGCTGTTTTACAAAGAAGCCCAACTCAGCTCCCGAGAATTTGAATTCACTGACGTTGACATCCGCTCCCAAAATGCATCCTTTGCCCTGCGCAACCGCTTCTCTAGTTATGGAGAAAATCCATTGGCTATTCAGTCCGACGAAATGAAAGCACACATTAGTTTTACCACACGCATTGGTGAATTTACTTCTAACGGAACCAAACGCATCATGTTTCCGGCCAATGAATACTACTGTCAGATGGATAAATTCACCTGGTTCATCGATGGCGAGTCACTAGACTTCAAGAAAAACAAGGGCGGAGAAACCACATTTGAGAGTGGGGCAGACCTCGCGCGCAACAACTTCTTTTCCACCAATATCAAACAAGACACACTACAATTCAAGTCGCTTAGTGCCAAATACGACCTCAAAACCCAGCTGATCCTCTGCGATGCTGTCGAGTATATTCAGGTTGGCGACGCGCGCATCTTCCCAGATTCTTCAAGGGTGCGCATCCGAAAAGCAGCCGCAATGGATACGCTAAAGAACGCTAAAGTCTTGGCCAATTACATCACTAAGTTTCATCAGTTTGAACAGGCAACACTGCACATTGCCGGTCGCTTTGCTTATGATGGCTATGGGGTTTATCCGTATTTCGACCGCGACAGCAGTAAGAGCCTTATTGGGATTAAATCGTTGAGTTATGTGCAAACGAAAACGGTGGCCAAAGGCGAGATCCCCGAAAATGCGCAGTTTCAGCTCAGTCCTGAGTTTGCTTATTTTGGAAAAGTTCAAATAGAGGCGAATCATCCGGGTTTGCTGTTAGAAGGCTCCACAAAACTTTCTCATCCTTGCCAATACGATAAATCTTGGATGAGTTTCAAGGACACCATTTTAGCCAAACAAATTCAGATACCTATTCCAGAAAAACCAACAGATGCCAAAGGTAAAAGTTTGGCGCTCGGTTTTGTGTGGCGCGCCACTGAACGAGCTGATAGCATGCGTATTTACCCTGCCTTTTTGTCGCAGCAAATTGGTGTAGCAGACCCTGGGCTTTTCCGTGTTTCGGGCTATCTTCAATACGATCAGCAAACCAAACAATTTGAGGTCGGTAGCAAAGCGCGCTTGGAACGCACAGATTCACTCAGTAATTTGTTGGTGCTGGCCATTGAAAGCTGTAGCTTGTCTGGCTATGGCCACATCGATTTAGGGATCGCAACAGGTGAGGTCGATATCGATTTATATGGCAAAATCAGCTACGATTCTGAAAAAAGAAAGACCCGTATTGCAGCCAATGCAAAAATATCGATGCCGCTAGACAACGCGGTTTGGACTGAAATGACCAATCAATTTAAGGCAACAGAAACGGCCCCCGAATGGAATATCAAAAAACCATTGGATGCGCTACTGAACAGCCTTACGGCGTGGTCTAACCCGAAAGATGCCCAAGAAGTGTTTAAAGATTTTGACGAAGAAAAATTAAAGAAAATGCCTAATACACTTGAGCAAAGCTTGATTTTAAGCGGAATTGTCCTCGAAAATTTCGGTAGCAATAAACCAAGTGCAAATAAGCAAGCAAAAGGTCTAATGAGCGAAGCCCAAAGCGTCGGCCTCATCTCTATAAATGGCACGGCGATTGTGCAGCCCGTCACACTTACTCAAGCATACGTGCAAAGTTTTGGCGACGATGCGAACACAGCTTTTTATTGGTCTTTGGAAGCTTTTGATGGCACGAGCTATATTTTAGGGTATTCACAGGAGAAGAAAGACGGGCTGCTGAGTGTGTATTCAACGAATGTCAAGCTCTTAGCAGCCATTGACGGCATCAAACCCGACAAAAGAAAGACCCGAAATTTCAATTACGAGAGTACTCAGGAACAAGAAGCTTCAAAAATTTTAGCTAAATTGAGGGCGTTTTTGCTAAATAAATAAATTGATGACGCTCTTATTTGTATTATTTACCGCTTATTTGCTTGGTAGCATTCCAACTGCTGTATGGGTTGGTCGCTATTTCAAAGGTATTGACATCCGCGAACACGGCAGTAAAAACGCAGGTGCAACCAACACTTTTCGCATCCTAGGCAAGCGCTTTGGCTGGCTAGTGCTTCTCACCGATGTGGTCAAGGGCACTACAGCTGCATGCTTGCCCTATTTTTTAGCCCAAAGTACTTTTAGTGGTTACAAAGATGAGTTTTTGATTTTACAATTAGTGGGTGGTTTCAGTGCGGTGGTGGGGCATGTCTTCCCCATTTTTGCACAATTTCGAGGCGGAAAGGGTGTGGCTACATCTCTCGGGATTGTCATCGGAATTAATCCGCCAGCCGCTGCAGTTTGCTTGACCTTGTTTTTGGTGGTATTTCTAACCACGCGTTACGTATCGCTCGGAGCCATCATCTCCGCACTTTGCTTTCCGGTGGTATCCTATTTTTTCATCCACAATGACACACGCATCATGATCATCTTTACAATCGTCCTCGGGACACTCGTCATTTGGGCGCACCGAAAAAATATTGAGCGCTTGCTCAATGGCACCGAAAACCGCATGAACCTTTTTGCTAAAAAATCGTAAGCCTTTAGGTTATTCAACTTTTGGTGCGCACAAAAAGGTTCATTTTTTACGTTTTCATTGTTTTGTTTTTAGGGCAAAACAACAGTGCTTTGTCCCAAAGTCAGAGCAGTTTGGAGAAACGCGCAGCTCATGCCTTTCAGCAACAAAATTATGCCGCAGCACTCATAGATTATCGCCAATTATTGGCCAAAGACCAACAAAACCCTAAATTCAATTACCATTATGGGGTCTGCCTTTTTGAAGTAGAGCACCACTTTGAAGCCGCCAAATATTTCGATGTAGCCCTTGGCCTCAAGCAAATTCCTGATCCTTTACTGTATTACTACCGCGCCAGAATTTTTCAGGAACAATATTTCTTCGCCCAAGCGATCAAAGCATACGAAAACTACCAACAACTAAGCGAGCAATCCAAAGCCCCACTGGATGTTAGCCGTCAAATCGCCGAATGTCAGCGTGGTTTAAACGAAGTGTCGGCTTTCATTAGGCTACCGCTGCTTGCTTTGCAGACAACGAAAAGCCCTCAATTTTACAAAGTATATCCCTTCGCATCCGACGACTACACTTTTTACGAAGCGCCGGAGGTACATAGCAAGAACAACGCAAAGCACGCATACGTGCCGGTTTATGCCTATAAGCGCGGCATGAAGTACAGAATTTTTGCTTCATATGGCCCTAAAGGCACTCAGCTCGATCTATATATTCAAAAGAAAGATGCCGACAATAACTGGGGCAGCCCTGAGCTGCTAGCAGGCGGTGTCAATGATCCTTTGGGCAATGAGTCTTTTGGATTTTATGACCCAGCCTCTCAAACACTTTATTTCAGTTCTACAGCGCAAAGTATAGGTGCACACGACTTATTTAAGGCCTCTTTTGACCTCACTACCAATACCGCCTCGGGAATAGAAAAAATGCCGTATCCCTACGCAAGTCCGAGCGACGACCTCTTTTACGTTTGTGATGCCGCACAAAATCAGGCCTACTTCGCCACCTCCAGACAAGGCGTTGTAGGGCAGTTCGAAATTTACACCTTGCAACTCGATGCGCCCGCTAGGCCAAATTTTGTCTTTGCAGGCCTTTTTCTAAATGAACTGCAACCCGAATCTAAAGCGCTGAGTCTTCAATTTACAGACCTGCTCACCAATGAAATCTATGGGCCATTTGTTTCTGATGCTACGGGTGCGTATCAAATAGCACTGCCTCAAAAAGGCGACTTCTTACTGGAAATACAAGTGGATGGCGCTTCAAAAGTTTATCAAACGCGTTTCAGTATCCCCAACCTAAAACCGCAAACCACGCTCCAACAACAAGTGAGGTATTTCAGTGACGAGCTGGGTAAAGAACAGTGGCAGGTGCGCAACCAACTCCTAGACCAAGACCCGGCAACACAAATGGCAGGTCTTTCAAAACTTCAGATGAATGTTGCAAAGGGTGGGCTATTACAGACAAAATCTGCTAACTCTGAAAACGCTAAATCAACAACGCAACCTTCTTTGGCTGCAATTTGGGGTTTTACTGCGCAAGACACGGCAGCGTTTGTCACAAAAATGATAGACACCTTGCTAGCCGCAGAGGTGAGCCTCGAGAATCAAGTGCGCCTTATGGAGCTTTTGCGTCAAGATTTTGAACAGCAACTCAATGTCCGAGAAGAACTTCTCGCAAAATTGAGTCAGTCTATTTCGCAGCCCAATAAAGCATCTGAACGCAAGGTGATACTTCAACAGTTAGCAGCCGTAGAAAGTACCTTAGCATTCAACAAACGTTGGATCCAAATCAATCAGGCCGCCAATATTCCAGATCTGCTGCTACTCGATACCTTACGCGCCATGAATGAACGCCATCAGGCCCTATTGCTCACAGGTGATTCCCTTACTTTATTAGCCGGCTGGACCCAACAGCAAGCTGCCATCAAGCAATATCTTGAAATAGCCGCTTTTGATGGAGGCAATGCACTTGAAGCTGCTGCCCTCGAACAGCAACTTAGCTTGCAAAAGCTCATTCAAGAAGAAGCAGCCAACAAAGCCCAGCAACAGCAAGTCGCACAGCAAATCAAGCAATTGCAAACCGCCTTACCACTCCAATCCAAAAAAGAACAGGCTCAAACGCAATTACAAATTGCTGCACTCGAGCGCGAACACAAATTGCTAAATGCCAGCGCCGCCCAATTGCGTACTGCCCGCGAATCAGCCGCAGCAGAAATTCTAGTTCTCGACCAAGCCTCACGCAAAGCGGCTTTACTCAAAGCGGCCGAAAATCAAAATCTCCCGCCAATCAATCTCCAAAGTACCTACGACGAACTTTTGGCCCAATATGCCCAACAACAAGACCTTTCTCAAAACCTCAAGTCTCAACTTACCTCCACGGAGAATGGGAATACAATTTCTACCTCCACTCCTGAGAATGGTAATCTAGGGTCGAATCAAGAAAATGGAAATCCAGAGCTTGTCAATTCAAATGGTACGGCAACGGAGAATGGGAATACAATTTCTACTACCACTCCTGAGAATGTTAATCTAGGATCGAATCAAGAAAATAGAAATCCAGAGCTTGTCAATTCTAATGGTACGTCAACGGAGAATGGGAATACAATTTCGACCACCACACCTGAGTATGGTAATCTAGGGTCGAATCAGGAAAATGGAAACCCAGAGCTTGTCAATTCAAATCGTACATTAACGGAGAATGGGAATACAATTTCTACCTCCACTCCTGAGAATGGTAATCTAGGGTCGAATCAAGAAAATGGAAATCCAGAGCTTGTCAATTCAAATGTTATGGTAACGGAGAATGGGAATACAATTTCTACTACCACACCTGAGTATGGTAATCTAGGGTCGAATCAAGAAAATGGAAATCCAGAGCTTGTCAATTCAAATCGTACATTAACGGAGAATGGGAATATCTCT
>JBDLVT010000002.1:0-353769 GCA_039804625.1 Bacteroidota bacterium | reverse complement strand
CCTGCTTGCGCTGATGGTACTGCGGTTTTGATCGTGGGAGAGTAAGTCGATGCCGATTTTAAAAGCCTCACAGTAATGTGGGGCTTTTTTTTTGAGGTATTTTTCTTGAACGGATTTCCCATGAAGGGTTTTTCTTACGTTGATTATCTTGAATCATCTTTCTTGTAGAATAAATCTTACATTGATAACCTTGAATGGTTTTTCTTTAAGGTTACTTCTTGAAGGGATTATGATTAAATTATTGTTCTTACATTGATTATCTTGAAGTATTATTCTGGAGTATTTTCTTGAAAGCATTTTCCTGGTGCGGAATGTTGCATCACCAAGTTCAATATTAAGTAAAAGATGTAACCATGTTCCTACTTGAATAAAATCATATCCCTATTTCATTTTAGATATAATTACCCAGCATTCAGCATGTTCTAGTATTTCTTGCACAAAAAAAAGAGTAAGAACCAAGGTTCTACTCTTTTAAGATTTGTGTTAGGGTCTGAACTAACTCAGTTATTGAGTTTTGGAGTCTTCAAACGATTATTGCCCTTTACCAATGGCAAATACCGTCGGGATTTTAGACAGGTCATAGGCTTTTTCGCGCCAGTCTATAACGGTCATGGTTCTGATAGATTGCGAAGGTAAGGTGAGGTTAGAGGCAATACATAGTTCCGTTAAATCTCCAACTTCGTTTAGTAGGTCTTCTAATACATTCATATTTCTGAACGGTGTATCCATGAAAAGGTGGGTTGTACCGTTCCTTTTGGTATCCATTTCAAAATCGCGGAGTTTTTTTATGCGTTCTTTTCGTTCTTTCGGCAGGTATCCGTGGAACGTAAAGTGCTGCCCATTGAAACCGCTGCCAATAAGGGCTAGTAAGATAGATGAGGGCCCCACGAGCGGTTTGACTTGAATGGATTGCGTATGTGCTAAATGAACAAGAGCTGCACCTGGATCTGCAATTCCTGGGCAACCTGCCTCAGAAATGATACCGACATCTATACCTTTGATCAGGAACATCAGTAAATCCATGAGCTCAGATTCTTTAGTGTTTTTATTTAGAATTCTGAAAGTGCATTCGTCGATGGGGAAATTACGATCCATTTTGCGCAAAAGGCGACGTGCGCTTTTGATCTCTTCCACAGCAAATACGCGCAGTTGAGTAGCTTGTTGGATCACTTCTTGTGGAATGATATCTGCGGTGCTTTCTCCGCCTAATGTATTAGGAATAAGGAGTATAGCTCCTTTTTGCTTAATGCTCATGAAATAGTTTTTGGATGAGGGCGTCGGTAGCTTTATCTACTAATTGGTATACAGCTTCGAAGTCTTCAGATGTGCCGTAATAGGGGTCGGGTACCTCTTTTTGTTGGTCAGGAAATAAATAGTCCAGCAAAAAATTGACCTTTTTTTCATCATCTTTAGATTGCGCAAGTTGAAGTACATTGCGCTGGTTTGCTTGATCCATGACCAAGATGTGGTCAAAGTTTTGAAAGTCTTTGGATGTAAATTGTCTGGCCCGAAGAAATTCAAGGTCTGTACCATGCTTGGCTGCAGTTCGGATCATGCGTGCGTCTGGAGCTTTGCCGATATGGTAATTGGCAGTGCCGGCAGAATCTACGATGGCATCTAATTTTTGCGCTTTGATTTTACGTAAAAGTAAACCGTCTGCAAGTGGTGAGCGGCAGATGTTGCCGAGGCAAACCATGAGTATGCGCTTGGCCAATTCGAACTTATTGGATGGTCAGTTTCTTCTCGAGTTCTTCGAGGTAATGACGGAATTGTTTGTCAGTTTCTGAAAGATTGACAACTGTACGACATGCATGAAGTACTGTTGCGTGGTCTTTACCACCGCAGTGCGCTCCAATACTGGCCAAAGACGATTTGGTCATTTTTTTGGAGAAATACATCGAAATTTGACGTGCTTGAACTACTTCGCGTTTGCGGGTTTTAGACTTGAGCATTTCGATTGGTAGATCAAAGTAATCGCAGACCACTTTTTGAATGTATTCGATAGAAACTTCACGGGCAGTGCTGCGGACAAATTTGTCCACCATTTGCTTAGCAAGGTCTAGGGTGATGGCTTTTTTATTCAGTGACGCTTGTGCAAGAAGGGTGTTGAGTGCGCCTTCAATTTCACGAACGTTTGTGTTGATAGAATAGGCCAAGTACTCCACGACTTCACGTGGGAGTTCGATGCCGCTACCGTACATTTTCTTTTCGAGAATTGCGATGCGTGTTTCGAGGTCTGGCGTACCGAGGTCGGCAGAAAGGCCCCACTTGAAACGAGAAAGTAAGCGTTGCTCCATGCCTTGCATCTCGACAGGTGCTTTGTCTGAGGTAAGGACGATTTGCTTGCCATTTTGGTGTAGGTGATTGAATATACTAAAGAATACATCTTGTGTACGTTCTTTGCCTGCGAAAAATTGGACGTCGTCAATAATCAAGACATCGATCATTTGATAGAAGTGAACGAAGTCGTTGGTGGTTTGATTTTTAATGGCGTCTATGAATTGGTGTGCAAATTTTTCTGATTGCACATACAATACGGTTTTGTTTGGAAAGCGCTCTTTGATGGAAATACCAATGGCGTGCGCTAGGTGCGTTTTACCCAAGCCAACACCTCCGTAAAGAAGCAAAGGATTGAAAGCGGTGCCACCTGGTTTGTTAGAAACTGCAAAACCGGAAGCTCTTGCCAAACGGTTGCATTCTCCTTCAATGAAGTTTTCAAAAGTAAAGTTTGGAATCAGGTTGGATTCGATGTTTACTTTCTTAAGACCAGGAATGACAAACGGATTACGAATTTGCTTTTCGTCTACATTGATAGGCATGTTGACGGGTGCATTTTTCAAATTGCTTGAATTGTTGGTCGGGAGTTTGACTGTGTAAGGGCTGCGTGATTGGGTGTTGTTTTCCATCACGATGCTGTATTCTAATGTACCTTCTTGCCCAAGTTCTTTTTTGATGACCTTGCGCAAAAGCGTAATATAGTGTTGCTCGAGCCACTCATAGAAAAAATGCGAAGGCACTTGGATCGTAAGCACAGAACCCTCCAATTTGACAGGTACGATTGGCTCAAACCAAGTTTTAAAAGCCTGCAATGATATGTTATCTTTAATAACTATTAGGCAAGACTCCCATGCACTTTCGTGGCTAGTATTCATAGTTTTGTAGGTTGTTCTCGTTGTTTGTAAATAATCGTGAAGCCACGAAATTTGCTTGAAATAATGAGAGAACAAATATTCTCATAAAAAAGTTAAAAAAAAAGCGTCAAGGGTATTGCTTATTAAAAAAAAAAGACTTGTCAGTAATATTTAATGAATACTTGCTTAAATCTCCAAGAGCTTGGTAAATTTACGATAGGCCAAAAGAACTCACAAGAAATTAGGTATAAAAAACAGTAGTATGCAAGATAATTTACACTTGACTCATTTGGAGTTTTCAACAAATATCAGGGTGCGTTATGCAGAAACAGATCAAATGGGATATTGTTATTATGGCAATTACGCGAGCTACTTTGAAGTCGCTCGGGTAGAGGCACTGCGCCAGCGTGGGATCTCTTACAAAGAACTCGAGCAAATAGGAATTTTACTTCCCGTAAAGAAACTAGAAATCACCTATCATCAGCCTGCCAAATACGATGATTTATTAGAAATCCGAACACAAATTGTACAACTAAAAGGCGTTCGCATTGGGTTTAAATACAAAACCTACAATGAAGCGGGGGTTTTACTCAATGAGGCTTACACTTTACTGGTGTTTGTAAGCGCCGAGAACCAAAAGCCTATTCCAATTCCAGCAGCAATTTTAGAAAAGTTAAGTTAAAAATATGAGTGCATTTGAATTTCAACTATTTGACCCTAAACTACACCAGCTTTCTTTTCAGATAAGAAAAAGAGAAACACGTGTTGGCGAACACCTGAGTCAGCAGCCATTGGCAACGGCAAAATATGTCCTGCTTGGCGTGAGTGAAAACGCTGGCCCTCAGGCAAATTTAGGAAGGCAGGGCAGTGAAAACGCATTCAAAGCTTTTGCAAAGGTCTTTTTCAACTCCCAGCATTACGAGGGCTCGCCTACAGATCAATTGGCATATTTAGGGCTTATTCAGCAATTAAAGCAACCTGCAGATCAAACCGAGGCAACAGCTTTTGTAGAGGAACTCGATGCATTATTGTTGGCTACCTTAAACAAATATATTGGCGCAGGTCAGATTCCGATTGTAGTTGGTGGTGGGCACAACAACGCCCTAGCCCTCATGCGTTGGGCTGCAAAGAGGGGAGCTTTAAGCGTGGTGAACATCGATGCCCATGCAGACTTGCGTCCTACCGACCAGCGCCACAGCGGCAATTCCTTTTCTTTTGCTTTGCAAGAAGCGCTTTTGGTGCAATACGGTGTATTCGGCTTGCATGAAGCCTTCAATAATTCATTTATTCGTTCCCAACTGACTTTACCTCAGGTAACACATCGATTTTTTGAGGATTACCTAGAAGGACCACAGCAACTTCAAGACGATGTTTTGAGTTTTGTTCAGCAACAGCAGCATGCAGTGGGCTTAGAAATTGATATGGATGCTATTGCTTTGATGCCAAGTTCGGCTTTCAGCCCTTCCGGCTGGCAACTCGATCAAATGCGCGCGCTCTTGCTCAAATTGGGTCAAGTCCGTCCTCAAATAGCTTATTTGAACTTGACCGAAGCTGCGCCTAATGATGAGAAGGAAGATTTAGTTGTGGGAAAGGCGCTTACTTATTTGGTGCGCGATTTCTTGCGCTCGCAAAAATTGGGCTCAATTCGTTGAAAGGAGCCCGCTGAAGCAAAAAAAAAGAGGCTCCGAAAAGCCTCTTTAAATCAACCTGTAGCATAGTTAATTTGGATATGTCCGCTTACGCAAGACCTCCCGAAAGGTTACACTCAATTAACACTTGAGTCTTGAAAAAGTTATTGGAACGCTGCGGCAAATGTCTGCTCAGCGTCTAATTTTGTCTGGAATGGATGCACAGACAACTATACAAGCTTTGGTTCGCCTGATAGATGACCCCGATGAAATGGTTTTTCAGCAGGTTAGAGACGAGCTCATGAAGTTTGGTTCTCAGGTTTTGCCCGTTTTAGAGCAATCTTGGGAGCAAGATTATTATGGCTTGTTGTTTCAGGACCGCGTAGAAAACCTCATTCACGACATCCAATTTGAAAATGTTAAAAGTCAGCTCAGTGCATGGCTGCAGTCGCCAGACAAAGACTTGCTCGAAGGGGCAATTATCATTGCGAAGTATCAATACCCAGGCATGGACGAAGGGCTTTTACATGAGCGCATTCAGGCCATTCGTCGCGACATCTGGCTAGAGCTCAATGACAATCAGACAGCATTTGAACAAGTCAAAATCTTCAACCGCATCTTCTTCGGTATGCACCGTTTTAGAGGAGACAGCCAAAATTACCACACCCCAGCGCATTCCTACCTGAATACTGTGTTGGAAAGCCATAAAGGCAATCCCTTGAGTCTTTGCATCATTTACAGCATCATTGCGCAATCACTTGATCTACCTATTTATGGGGTCAATTTGCCCAATCATTTTGTACTAGCCTACATGGATAGCAAGCATTCTTCTTTTGGACTACAGCAAGAAGACGACTACGGTGTACTGTTTTATATCAATGCGTTTGCCAAGGGCAGTATTTTTGATGCCAATGAAATAAAAGAATTCATCAAAGGGATTCATTTGCAACCAGACCGCAGTCATTTTGAGCCCTGTTCGAATTCCGCAATTCTCAAAAGAATGCTCTCAAACTTGATCTATGCGTTTCAGCAGGTTGGTTCTGCCCAAAAAGTTGCCGAATTACAAGCTTTAAGGAACCTGATCCCTTAAGTCAATTGCACTTTTCTTCGTATTTTTGAATAAAACAAATTCATGTCAAGCCGATATCAAGTTGCGGAGCGTTTCATGCGTTACGTCCAAATAGACACCACCTCAGACCCCAACTCCAGTACTTTTCCTTCTACTTCCAAGCAGCGCGACCTCGCTTTGGTATTATTTGAAGAATTGAAAGCACTAGGCCTTCAAGATGTAGAAATAGACGAATGGTCTTATGTTTTTGCCACCATTCCATCAAATGTTTCACAGCCTTTACCCACAATTTGTTTTTGCTCACATATGGACACCGCTCCAGACTGCAGCGGTACCAACGTCAAGCCTATTTTACATACCAATTATACCGGTGCACCAATTATTTTGCCCGACGACGCAAGTCAGGTTTTGCGCACCGAAGACCACCCTTATTTACTCCAAAAAATTGGCGATGACCTCATTACAGCCAGCGGACAAACACTGCTGGGCGCTGACGACAAAGCGGGCGTAGCCATCATTATGGAACTTGCGGCCTACCTCATGGCGCATCCGGAAGTGCCACACGGCCCTATTCGCATTTTGTTTACGCCAGACGAAGAAGTCGGCAGGGGAGTTGAGCAGCTCGACATGCAAAAGCTCAACGCCCACTTTGGTTATACCCTAGACGGCGGCCCACTTGGCGATATCGAAGACGAAACCTTTTCTGCCGATGCCGCTACACTTACTTTTCATGGCGTCAGTGCGCATCCCGGCTATGCCAAGGGCAAAATGGTCAACGCCATCAAATTGGCCTCGGCATTTGTAGATGCCCTTCCCAAAACAAATTGGTCTCCCGAGACCACCTCTCACCGCGATGGCTTTGTGCACCCCACAGCCATCGAAGGCGGCTTAGAAAAAGCAAGCGTTCAGCTCATCCTGCGCGACCACGACACTACCCTCATGGAAAGCTATCCACAAAAACTAGAGGATTTGGCAGCACAAGTGGTGGCAGCACATCCCGGTGCGCGTTACGAAATCAAGGTTCAGGTACAGTACCGCAACATGAAAGAAATCCTAAAAGACGTTCCGTTTGTCGCGGATTACGCCGAAGAGGCGATGCGCAAGGCGGGCTTACAGCCCAAGCGTGCCATTATCCGCGGCGGCACCGACGGCTCTAGGCTCTCTTTTATGGGCTTGCCTTGTCCGAATATCTTTACCGGCGAAATGGCCATTCATTCCAAGCTCGAATACGTCAGCGTGCAAGATATGGAAAAAGCCATCGACACCCTCGTTGAACTCGTTCAAATCTGGAAAAACCATTCATGGACGCAAGCTTAATCATCAAGGACATACTGGCAAAGAAGTTTGCTCCGCTGTATTTTTTACACGGAGAAGAAACTTATTACATCGACTTGATTTCCGATGCCCTGCAAAAAAATGCCTTAGAAGAACACGAGCGCGATTTCAACCAGACCATACTTTACGGAAAAGACGCAGATTCTTTGGCCCTGCAGAGTGAGCTCAAATCCTATCCCATGATGGCTGAGCGCCGTTTGGTGATCCTCAAAGAAGCCCAAGACTTCAAGCAAATAGATGCCCTCGAGGCTTACGCAGAAGCGCCAAGTCTGACGACCATTTTTGTGGTCTGCTACAAATACAAAACCTTTGATGCCCGCAAAAAGCTCCTCAAGCACTTTGCTAAAAACGGTCTTATTTTCAAGTCAGACAAAATTCGCGACTACCAACTCCCGGACTGGATTGCTAAATATGTTAGGGGTTTAGGCATGCAAATCAACGGCAAAGCCACTATGCTCTTAGCCGAGTTTTTAGGTGCAGACCTCGGCCGAATCGCCAATGAAATTGAAAAATTGCGCATTGTGCTCGGTGCCAACACCGCCATCACCGAGCAGCACATCGAACAGCATATCGGTATTTCCAAAGACTACAACATTTTTGAATTGGTCAATGCAATTGCCCAAAAACAAGCCGATAAAGCCTTCAAAATTGTCCAGTATTTTGAATACAACCCAAAAGCGGGTGAGTTGGTTGTCATTGTGCCTGCCCTTTTCAAATTGTTCTCGCAACTCATGCGGGTGCACTTCACCCCCAACAAGAGCAGAGAAGCCATTGCCAGCAGTGTGGGTGTGCATCCGTTTGTGGCAGGCGAGTTACTAGCCAATCGCCAAAACTACGACCCCAAAAAAATTGCAGCCATCATTGCCCTGCTCCACGAATACGACCTCAAAGCCAAAGGTGTTGGAAATAGCCAAATGAATAGCGCCGAATTGCTCAAAGAAATGGTTTTTCAAATCCTCTACGCATGAGTGTATTTTATGCGCCAAGTCTGCAAAATGAGCAAACGCACTACCAACTCAGTGAGGAAGAATCCAAGCATTGCATCCGTGTCTTGCGCATGCAAGAAGGTGCTGCTATCCAGTTAGTCAATGGTCGGGGTTTAGAAGCCCATGCGCTGCTCCAAGATGCGCATCCCAAGCGCTGCATGCTGCAAATTACTGCCGTTGTGCAACACGACCCAACGCCAGCAATACATATAGCCATGGCGCCCACCAAAAACATGGACCGCATTGAGTGGTTTTTGGAAAAAGCAACCGAGCTTGGCCTCACCAAACTTACTTTATTGAACTGCGAACACAACGAACGCAAGCAGGTCAATACAGAACGCTTAGAGAAAATAGCGGTGGCTGCCATGAAGCAATCCAAGAGATATTATTTGCCAGTTATTGAACCCATGCAGCGCTTCTCAGATTACATTGCCGCGCAGCCCTCAGGCTATTTTGGCCATTGTGCGGACGGCCCAAAAATTAAAATGAGCAATCTTGTTGCCGGGAAGCCATTTTTAATAGGCCCAGAAGGAGATTTTTCGGAGCAAGAAATCGCGTTAGCCATCAAATCGGGTTATGAAGCTGTAGAAATGAGTGCATTTAGATTGCGCACCGAAACAGCAGCTTTGTTGGCCACCACCGCACTACTTCCGTAGCAATAAGATCTTATTGTTTGCTGTAATGATAGACCTCAAAAGCTGCCTCGTGCTTGTCGTCACTGCCTTGTGCAAATAGCAGCGTTTTTTGGTACAGCTCAGTAGCAAATTCAGGAAAAAAGGTGTCGGCACCGTAGACTTTCTCGATGTGCGTGAGGTAGAGGTCTTGGACTTTGCCGCTTTCTAGCGCAAGCGCGTAAATTTGCGCACCACCAATAATAAAAGCTTTCTGGCCTTCTTCCAATTGCAATTGTTCTAGGCATGCTGCTAAAGAGTCAAAAACCAAGCAACCGGGTGCTTCAAAACCAGGTTGTCTGCTTAAAATGACATTCTTGCGGCCGGGCAGCGGCCTGTATTTTTCGGGGATGGAATCGTAGTTTTTGCGTCCCATAATCACGACATGTCCTTTGGTGGTGTCTTTGAAGAACTGCATGTCTGCAGGCAGGTTCCACATCAGGTCGTTGTTTTTGCCGATGCCGTTAGCTGCATCGAGCGCTGCAATCATGGAGAGGGAGTTAATCATATCGCTACGGCAGCTTTAATGTGTGGGTGAGGATCGTAATTGAGCAACTCAAAATCTTCGTACTTGAAGTCAAACAGGTTGCTTACCTCAGGATTGATGCGCATAGTGGGCAAAGGCCTGAACTCCCGGCTGAGTTGCAGTTGGGTTTGTTCGATGTGGTTGCTGTATAAATGCGCATCGCCAAGCGTGTGGACGAAATCTCCGGGCTGCAGGCCACAAACTTGCGCCATCATCATGGTGAGCAAAGCGTAAGAGGCAATATTGAAAGGCACGCCCAAAAAGGTGTCGGCACTGCGCTGATACAACTGACAGCTTAATTTGCCATCGGCAACGTAGAATTGAAAAAAGGCATGACACGGCGGCAATTTCATTTGTGGAATTTCGCCGACATTCCAGGCCGAGACAATGATGCGACGGGAGTCTGGGTTGTGCTTGATTTGCTCAATGACTTGTTGGATCTGATCGATGTGCTCACCGCTCGCGGTAGGCCAACTGCGCCATTGCGAACCGTAAACTGGACCTAATTCGCCGTTTTCATCGGCCCATTCGTCCCAGATACTCACGCCGTTTTCTTTGAGGTAGGCAATATTCGTTTCTCCCCTCAAAAACCACAATAATTCGTGGATAATGGAGCGCAAGTGTAATTTTTTGGTCGTGACGCACGGAAATCCTTCGGAGAGGTCAAAACGCATTTGGTATCCAAACACAGAAATGGTGCCTGTTCCGGTGCGGTCTTCTTTTTGAACGCCATGTTCGAGGATGTGCGAAAGGAGGTCGTGGTATTGTTTCATGGACAAAAACTTGCTTGACTACGAAAATAGTAATTATTTTAGCCCTATGTTGAGATTCTTTTCGTTGATCTTAGTAGTATTTGCCACTACAATTTCCGTAGTTGGGCAAAGCAAACCCATCAAACGCAAATACCGTGGTGTTTACGAAGGTCAGATACCTGCCTATGAAGTGCGCATGGGTCAAGACTTTTTTTCAGTGAAGCCAACAACATTGCGCATCTTGCTCGACCGCGATAGCCTATTTTTAGAAATCGGAACGTACCGGTCTGCGTCAGGTTATGCTACAGAAAAAAAAGAAAAGCTATTCATCCTTAGCGGCCAGCGCGAACAATCTGGTATCCCAGAGCAATTGATTTTGGATCCGAAGACAAAAACGATGATTCGAAAAGGGCTCTATCCACAACCCGATGCCACTTTAACGCGTTCCGGAAAGTTACCGCGCAGGTAGCCACAAACTGAAAGTGGTTCCTTTATCAGTGATGCTTTTGGCGTCAATTTTACCGTTGTGCGCATCTACAATCAGTTTGACATAATACAAGCCCAAGCCAAAACCCTTGACGTCGTGGACGTTTCCGGTAGGCACCCGATAAAATTTATCGAAAATCAGGCGTAGGTTTTCCTTTTTGATACCGATGCCGTTGTCTTGGATCTCGATCCTGTATCCATCTTTTTCTGCCCTGACCACTACTTGAATCTGTGGTGTTACTTTGCAATATTTAACCGCGTTGTCTACAAGGTTGAAGAGCACGTTGGTGAGGTGAACAGGGTCTGCATTGAGTGTCGCTGTTTCTATTTCTTTGACGATGGTGAATTGCCCGCCGCCCGTGGCCTGATTGAAGTCAAAATTTTCTTTAACGTCGTTGAGGATGTTGTAAAGCGAGACCGTTTCTTTGTTCAGACTCACTTTGTCTTTGTCTAGTTTGGCAATATTGAGCACGCGCTCCACTTGTTGCTCGAGTCTTTTGTTTTCTTTGTAAATGATGCTAGCGTACTTGCGCATGCGGTCTGCGTCTGCGTTGTCTTCTAGGCGCAAGAGTAGCTCGCTGGAAAGGCTGATGGTAGAAATGGGCGTCTTGAGCTCGTGGGTCATGTTATTAATGAAGTCGTTCTTGACCTCAGATAAGCGTTTTTGACGGATGATGATTCCCATACTAAAGGCAAAAAACACCACCACAAATACCACAACAATCAGTAAATAAACCAAAGGAGAGAAACTTGAAGCCGCTTCAATTTTGTCGAGCTTGAGATTCGGGAAATACACCGTAAAATAGTGGCCGTCTTTGGTTAGGTTGAGACTTTCGGGCGTTATGCCGTTGGTTTTTTGTGCTTTTTTGGCATAAATGGAGTCGCTGTCAAAGGTATACAGGCCTGAGAGCGCAATGGAGTCCGTGAAGCAATCGTAAATGCCAAATAAGAAATCTTGCTGGATGTCTTGTAGATAGAACTCTTTTTTGAGGAGGGTCTCTAGGTAAAACGGCTGTATTTCATCGCTGACATCGACGGTATAATGCTGGTAACTTACCTGTTTAATGGCACCATATACGGCACTCGGGTCTTCGATTTGATTGACAGATATAAGGACATTCCGCAGCGCAGCTCTGGCTTGTTGCGCAAATTCGCGCAAGTTCAGGCTGTCTTCACGCTGCTGAATATTGATGTACTCCTGTTGCAACTGACGGGTATTTTGTATCCAGACAAACTGAACCGTAAGAATGCTCAGAATGGAAATAATGCCCAGAATGGCAACCGCATTAACCGCCTTGTTTTTCATCGATTAAAAGCCATTCACGCCGTTAACGGTTGTGTATTTCAATACATTTTTCTTTTCTGGGTGAATGCGCGCAAATGCAGATTGTACCGCGAGGGTACCTTCGTGAAAGCCACACAAGATCAGTTTGAGTTTGTTCTCGTAGGTATTGACATCGCCAATTGCATAAATTCCAGGAATGTTCGTAGAGTAGTCGAGCGTATTGACTTTGATGGCGCTTTTTTCAATTTCCAAGCCCCAATCGCCGATAGGCCCTAAGCTTGGCTTGAGTCCAAACAACGGAATAAAGTGGTCGGCTGTAATACTGCGTTCGCCTTCTTTTTGATGCGTCACAAGCACGTGCTCGAGGCGGTCTGTACCCTCAAGGCCCGTTACTTCAGCCTCTGTAACCAAATCGATTTCCCCGCTTTCTGCCATGTCAATGACCCGCTGAACAGAATCGAGGTGGCCGCGGAAAGAACTGCTGCGGTGTACCAAAACAACACGCTTGGCAATTTTTCTTTCGGCGAGGTAAATAGACCAGTCTAGTGCGGAGTCGCCGCCGCCTGCAATGACGCATACTTTATCTTGATAGATTTCAGGGTTGCGAATGATGTATTCAACACCTTTGTCTTCGAAGTCAGTGATATTGGCAATAGGTGGTTTACGAGGTTCAAAAACGCCGAGTCCGCCGGCAATCATGACAATTGGTGCGCGGTGTGCGGTGCCTCTTACGGTAGTGACGATAAATTGCCCTTCTTCATCTTTGTCTATGGTCATGGCAGCCTCACCAAGTGTAAAACCTGGCTTAAATGGCGCCGCTTGGGCCATGAGGTTGTCGATGAGTTCGCCCGCCAAAACGGACGGAAAGCCCGGGATGTCGTAAATCGGTTTTTTAGGATAGATTTCTGAACACTGCCCACCAGGTTGAGGTAAGGAATCGATCAAGTGGCAGCGCAATTTGAGTAAGCCGGCTTCAAAAACTGTAAATAAGCCAACAGGGCCTGCACCAATAATGATAATATCTGTCTGGATCATGTGGATAAACGATTAATAGGGAGGAAATACGGGTTTGTTTTGTAAAATGTCTTCGATGCGCTGCATAACTTCTGGCGTAAGGAACTCTTGTGCGCTCAAGGCTTGCATGTTCTCTTCTAATTGGTGGAGCTTGCTTGCCCCAAGAATAACCGTAGAAACATTTGGATTTTTCAGGCACCATGCCAAGCTCATAACTGGCAAGCTCAGACCGAGTTCTTTGGAGAGTTCGGTGAGTTCCAATACGGCTTGAATGCGTTCAATAGTCAGATTTTTTTCTTTGAGCCATTCTAAACCTTCCATGCCGAGGCGTGTTCCGTTAGGGAATTCGAAGTTATATTTACCACTTAAAACACCACTGGCTAATGGAGACCAAATAGTGGTACCAAGGCCAACGGTTTTGTAGATTTGAGAAAACTCTAGTTCTACTTTTTCGCGGGTGAACATATTGTATTCCGGTTGCTCTACTACTGGGCCGATCAAATGGTTTTGTTTGGCAAAGAGGTGTGCCTCCATGATTTCTTGTGCAGACCACTCAGAGGTTCCCCAATACAAGATTTTGCCTTGCATGATGAGTTGGTGCATGGTCCAGACGGTTTCTTCGATGGGTGTTTTTTTGTCTGGGCGGTGGCAGTAGTATAAATCGAGGTAGTCGAGCTGAAAGCGTTTGAGGGCTTGTTCACAGGCTTCTACCAAGTGCTTGCGGCTGAGTCCTTTTTGTGTGGGCCACTCACCACCTGTTCCAAAAAATGCTTTGCTACTGACAATATAAGAGTCTCTAGACCAATGTTTTTTCTTGAGGATAGCGCCCATGACTTCCTCGCTCTTGCCGCGGGCATAAATTTCTGCGTTGTCAAAGAAGTTGATGCCTTGTGCGTAGGCGTAATCCATGAGGGCTTCGGCGGTGTCGTCGCTGATTTGTTTGCCAAAAGTAAGCCAAGATCCGAGAGATAGCCGACTAACTTGCAAGCCGCTTTTTCCTAAATTATTGTACTGCATTTCCATAGTTTGTTGTTGCTGTTTTTCTTAGTTTGTGTTTCCAAATGCCGTTGGCGAGCACTACTGATAAAATCATTGCTGCGCCCCAATAAAACGAAGTTTGGAGTAATTTGTGCTCTTGAAGCAGCACAATTGCCAAAATAATGGTGTAAATCGGTTCTAAATTAATGCTCAAAGATACGCTAAATGCGCCTAGCCGCTTGACAATTTCTATTGTCGCTAAAAAAGCAAAAGAGGTACAGAGAATTCCTAGAAACAAAAGCCAGTAGAAGTCGGTTTGTGTCATTTGAAATAAATTGAGGCTCATTTTACCTTGGAAGACAAAATACGCACTGAGCACAATAAAACCCGTTGAAAGTTCGGTGAAACTGAGGGCTGCGGTATCGGTTTGCTGCGCGAGTTTGCCATTGGCTACAGAGAAAATGCCTGCACATAGCGCCGATACCAAGCCAATCAAGACCGCTTTTTGCTCTTCCCCTCTGAAATCGTGGGCCACAAAATAAATACCGCCAATCACGAGCAAGCCCATGGTAAATTCAATCCAAGAAAAGCGCTTGCGCATGATCAGTGGCTCGAGCCACGTAACGTGCAGGGTAGTGGTAGACAAACAAAGAATGCCGAGCGAGGCCGTCGAGAGCTGAATAGAGGAGTAAAAGGTCAGCCAGTGCAAGGCAACAACCAAGCCAACTACAATACTCCAAACGAGCGTGCGGCCTTTGGGGAGTAAAAAGCGCTTCTTCCAAAACATGTAGATACCCAATGCTAACGCTGCTATCCAAAGCCGATGCCACACGATAAGCAGCGCATCTAGATGAATGAGTTTGCCCAGAATACCGGTAAAGCCCCACATGAAAATGATGAGGTGCAGCAAGAAATGATAGCGGTATTGTTGGAACAAAGTGACTTAGCGTTTTTTAGACCATTCGTCTATCGATTTTTGATTGGCTTGCACATAAGTGTCGTCGCCGTCTGCTTTGGCTGCTTCCATTGAGACCTTGGCTGTTTCAATAGCGCCTTTGTAGTCGCCGTTGGCCGCCTGAAGTTGTGCTTTGAGGCGCGTCATCCAGTAGGCAGACGGGCCGCGCATTTCAACCGCTTTGGTAGACCACTCAAGTGCTTTTTTGAGGTCGAGGTTTTCGTTGAAGTAGTAGGTAGCAGCTTGGTGGTAATCATTGGCGCTCGGGCCAGCCATCGTTTTGTCGATGCTCGCGAGTACCTTTGATTTGGTATTGAGGCTAAATGGAATGCTCACTTTGGTGTGATCCCAGCTGACCACAATTTTGGCGCCGTTGTATTGTAAATCATCTAGTTGGATGCTCAAGTTTTCGGTCATGTCTTTGGAGACAATAGCCGGCGCACTTACTGTTAAAGCAACCTTTGCGTCTTCCCATTTTTCTGGTAGCCCCCAGTTGCTGTAGTCTGTGTAGAAATAAAATTCCCAAGTGCTCTGACTTGGCTTGGCGAAAAGGGCGTAAGTACCTGCCTTGAGCGTGTCTTTGCCAAAAATGAGGGCCTCGCTGGTCGTTATTTTAGTGTTTTCATTTGCTCCTAAGCGCCATGTTTGGCCATAAGGAATGAGCTCGCCAAAAATAACGCGACCCTTTGCACCAGGACGCCCGTACTCAATTTGGATATCAGCTAAGCCCACTTTTTGCTGCAATTTGGCAGCTGGGCTAGCTTTTGGCGTTAAAACTTGAGCAGTGAGGCTTGCGCTGAAGCCAATGGCGAGGATAAATAGTAGTTTTTTCATGAGGTTTTATTTTTTAAACAAGCTGCCCGGCGGTATGTTCACCGGCAAAGAAAGTTCCCAATTGGGTCTGATTTTGATTTTTTCTGGGTAATAGTAAATAGGCTCGGCGCGCACTTTGCGCTCAAGGTCAATAGCGTCCCATTTGAAGTTGTCATTGAGGTCTGAAACAATTCTCAGTGTGTACAGCCCGGCTTGTAGAGAGTCTATGTTGACGGTTTGTTTGTCTACTGCTATTGCGTCTTTCAGTACATCTCCGATATAAATCTCTGCCAAAAGATGGGGGAGTAGCGTATCGAATTGCAAAACGAGCGTACTCAAGGGATTTGTGACCACAGCTGAATCTTTTGCGGCAACCGAAGGCAATTCTTTGGTTGCTGGTTTGGACAAGTAAAACGCAAGGGTATCTGCTTGAATTTGACGCAATACGACAGGTTCAAACAACAGATCTTGGCTTTCGGTGGGCCCACAAGCACCGTCCTGATTTTCATCGATGTAGGCTTTGAGATAGTAAGTGCCATCTTTTAAGCCTTTGAGTTGCAGTGCACCTTGCGGATCAAAGCGACCGATGTAGCGCGCCGTGCGGCTGGTGTCGGTTTGGTACAAACCGAGGTAGGTGTTGCTTGGTTTATTGTTGGGTCTGCATTCTTTGGCCCGGGCATTTAAGAACAATGAGTCTAGAGTAGGGCCAGTAGAGAAGGTCCAGGTCATGAGCGAGTCATTGCCTTCTGTGAGGTCTTTGATGCCGCCGTTGCTCAGGAGCGTGTAGGTGGTTTGGGCTTGTAACGGATCGAGAAAGAGAATGTGCAGGGTTTTGCCTTTGAGCTCGTATTGCAAGCGACTGTCGGCAGGCATGAGTTGGATACGCGTTTGGGGTTGATCTAGTTTGATGAATTCGTCAAAAACGAGCAGCTGTTCGCTTGCGGTGACGTTGCGTTGTTTGTCTGAAATGGACTCAGACACGACTTTTGGCGCAGCCTCATCTGTTGGGCCTCCGGTAATAGTTCCCACTTGCGCACAAGCGCAAAGTAACAGCAGCCCTACAAATACCCAGCGAACCATGTCATTAATTTTTCGATTTCGACCTGATCCGTCTGATCGAAGTCGGCGAGTGATGTGCTGTCGATGTCTAAGACACCCCAAACTTTTTGGTCCTTGAAGACCGGAACAACCAACTCGCTTTTAGAAAGCGCGCTGCAGGCAATATGCCCGGGGAATGCTTCAACATCGGCAACAAGCTGGCTTTTTTGCTCGGCCCAAGCAGTGCCACAAACTCCTTTTCCGTACTGAATGCGCGTGCAGGCGATAGGCCCCTGAAAGGGTCCTAATACAAGTTGCTCTTCTCGGACCACATAAAAACCAATCCAAAACCAGCCAAAAGCTGCTTTCAAGGCCGCACAAAAATTGGCCATATTAGCCACTGCATCGGTTTCTGAACCAATGAGCGCCTCCAGTTGAGGACGCAGCTCTGCATAGCGTGAAAGTTTGTCAGTGGATTGAAAAAAAAGTTGCTCGGCCATAATGCGTTTACAAATTTCACGTTTTTAAAGCGATTGACAATCTTTTACTTTGTAAATTTCCACTATGATCAAACAAGTTCAATTCGAAAAAATACTCTTCTTAGACATCGAGACCGTCCCTCAGGCTTATCAGTTTGAGCAACTCGACGACAAATCCAAGGCTTTATTTGAGGCGAAAAACCGTTTTCAAATCAGTCCGGAAAAGCCCATCGAACAAATTTTTGAGGACCGTGGTGGCATCCTCGCAGAATTCGGCAAAATTGTCTGCATCTCTGTGGGCATGTTGCACGAAGGTAGTCAGGGCAAGAGCATACGTTTGAAATCCTATTACCACGACGACGAAGAAACCTTACTCCAGCAATTCAAGCGCTTGTTAGAAGACCACTACAACACGCCGTATCATGTGCTTTGTGGGCACAACAGCAAGGAGTTTGACATCCCGTATATCTGCCGCCGCATGCTCATCAATGGCATTGCACTGCCATTAATATTACAAATTTCGGGTAAAAAACCATGGGAAATCAATCACATCGACACCATGGAGCTCTGGAAATTTGGCGACTACAAATCGTACACTTCGCTCTCACTACTTTGCCACGTAATGCAAATCCCAACACCCAAAGACGATATTTCAGGTGCCGATGTAGCTAGGGTTTATTACGAAGAGCAAGACTTGCAGCGCATCATGGTGTACTGTGAGAAAGATGTGGTGGCGCTGATTCAGTTGTTCTTGAGGCTGCAAGGCGAGCCTTTGGTAGACGAATTCAATATTACCTCGGCCAGTACGGCAAAAGAATAGGTATAAAAAAACCTGACTAAAAAAGCCAGGTTTGTGGTGAGTGATACTGGATTCGAACCAGTGACCCCTACCCTGTCAAGGTAGTGCTCTAAACCAACTGAGCTAATCACCCGAGGACTGCAAAGATACAAGTTTTTTTGAGCATGCAAAGTCAATAGTATGTAGTTTTACAGCAAAATGAGTCACGACAAAATCATACTTGGCATCGATCCCGGCACAACCGTTTTGGGCTATGGGCTCATTCACGTCCAGCAAAAACAGTTGAAACTTTTGAATTTCGGCGTGATACAACTCCATAAGCTCGGTACGCATCCGGACAAACTCAAAAGAATTTTAGAAAGGCTCAACGGGCTCATCGCCGAATACAAACCAGATGAAATGGCGATTGAAGCGCCTTTCTTTGGCAAAAACGTGCAGTCTATGCTCAAGCTCGGCCGCGCCCAAGGTGTAGCGATAGCAGCTGCGCTGAACCACAACATGCCTTTTGAAGAGTATTCGCCAAGGCGCGTCAAGCAAGCGATTACCGGCAGTGGTAGCGCTTCCAAAGAACAAGTTGCTTCTATGCTTCAAACACTGCTCAATTTTCAAGAAATGCCCAAATACCTCGATGCAACGGATGGTTTGGCTGTAGCCGTTTGCCATCATTTTTCAAAAGGTATCGGCGAACACAACAAGGCAAAAGGGGATTCCTGGACGGCATTTTTATCCCAAAACCCCGATCGTTTAAAGCAATGAGTACCCAAAAAATTTTCGTTTTTACCGATGGCTCTTCGCGCGGCAACCCAGGCCCAGGAGGTTTTGGCGCCATCCTACAATTTGGTAGCAAGCGCATGGAGCTCAGCCAAGGATTTCGGCGCACCACCAACAACCGCATGGAACTCATGGCGGTGATTGTCGCACTTGAGCACATCAAAAACCGCAATTATACGGTCGTGATCCATTCCGATTCTAAATACGTCATCGATTCCATTACCAAAGGCTGGGTTTTTGGCTGGGTAAAAAAAGGTTTCAAAGACAAGAAAAACCCCGATTTATGGCAGCGTTATTTGGCGCTGCATCCCAATTTCAAATTGGAATTTGTGTGGGTAAAAGGGCATGCTGGGCATCCTGAAAACGAGCGCTGCGACGAATTGGCCGTGCAAGCAGCCACACAAGCGCCCAAAAATATTGACACTTGGTTTGAAGCCAATCCAAATTAAAGAGATCTTTTTAATCAAACTCTTTTTATACGAGTCAGCAATTAAACGAGTATAGAACTATACCAGCGTTCGATTTCTGCTGCGTTTTCTCCTTTGCGCTGCGCAACATCTTCTAGTTGTTCTTGCGTTATTTTGCCGAGGCCAAAGTACTTGGCGTCTGGATGCGCAAAATACCACCCACTTACAGAAGCTGCAGGCCACATGGCCAAAGACTCCGTGAGGCTCACACCAATTTGTGCGGTGGCATCAAGCAGCTTGAAAATCCCGAGTTTTTCGAGGTGGTCTGGGCAAGCCGGGTAGCCTGGTGCCGGCCGAATGCCGCGATACGTTTCGGCAATGAGTGCTTGGTTTTCGAGGTTTTCTTGTGGTGCGTAGCCCCAGGTTTCTTTGCGCACAACAGCGTGTAAGTATTCTGCGAATGCCTCGGCGAGGCGGTCTGCGAGCGCCTTCACCATAATGGAATTGTAGTCGTCGTTGTTGGCTTCAAATTCGGCGATGTATGAATCAATGCCGAGCCCGGCCGTGACGACAAAAGCACCAATATAATCTTGGATTTGCGCATCTTTGGGTGCTATAAAATCGGCGAGTGCCAAGTTGGGTTGGCCTGCAACTTTTTTGGTTTGTTGTCTGAGCGTTATTTGTTTGTGCAGGATGTCGTTTGTGTTGTTGTCGTAAATTTCGATGTCGTCTCCAACCGCATTTGCTGCAAATATGCCGCTCAGACCTTTGCATGTAAGTAGGTTTTCGCGCTCGAGTCTTTGGAGTAATTGTTGGGCGTCAGCAAAGACTTTTGTAGCGGCGTCGCCAACGATGGCGTCCGATAAAATTTGTGGGTATTTGCCGTGGAGGTCCCAGGTTTGGAAGAAGGGTGTCCAGTCGATGTAGGGAACGAGTTCGGCAATGGATGGTTCGTGCAAATTGACGCCTAATTGACGCGGTGTGGCGATAGTCTCGGTGTTGAAGGCGAGTTGCAATGCATTAGTGCGCGCTTGTTCTAGCGGCAAAAGTTCTTTGGCTGCTTGGTGCTTGGCTTGGTGCATGCGGATTTTTTCGTAGTCGGCGCGCAGGGTACTTAAAAAAGCTGGTTTTTTGGCGCCCAATAAGCTTTCCACTACTGTAACCGAACGCGAGGCGTCGAGCACATGGATGACCGCTCCTGATGGGTAGTGCGCTTCAATTTTGACTGCGGTATGTACTTTAGACGTAGTGGCGCCACCAATGAGGAGGGGAATACTGAGCCCAGCGCGTTCCATTTCTTTGGCCAAATGCACCATTTCGTCTAGAGAAGGCGTGATGAGGCCACTCAGGCCAATAGCGTCTACGTTTTGCTCAATAGCCACTTGAATGATCACTTGCGGTGCTACCATGACACCGAGGTCGATGATTTCGTAGTTGTTGCACGCCAAGACGACCCCAACAATATTTTTGCCGATATCGTGGACGTCGCCTTTCACGGTTGCCAAAAGTATTTTGCCTGCAGCTTGCTGCTTACCGTCTTTTTCGGCTTCAATGTAAGGCAGTAAATAGGCCACTGCTTTTTTCATGACGCGGGCAGATTTCACGACCTGCGGCAAAAACATTTGCCCGCTCCCAAATAGATCGCCAACTATATTCATGCCGTCCATGAGCGGGCCTTCAATGACCTGAATAGGGCGTTCAACCCGATGTCTGGCCTCCTCGACATCAACGTCGATGAATTCGACAATCCCTTTAATGAGCGCGTGGGCCAAGCGCTTTTCCACGCTTTGTTCGCGCCAGGTGAGGTCTGCGGTTTGTTGGCGCACATCTCCCTTGACCGTTTGGGCAAAATCGAGCAAGCGCTCGGTGGCATCGGCCCTGCGGTTGAGCAAGACATCTTCCACGTGGGTCAGGAGCTCGGGTTCAATTTCGGAATAAACCTCCAGCATGCTCGGATTGACAATTCCCATGTCCATGCCGTGGGCAGTTGCGTGGTACAAAAAAGCGGCGTGCATGGCTTCGCGCACCTTGTTGTTTCCTCTAAAGGAGAACGATACGTTGGATACGCCTCCGCTGACATGCGCCCCTGGAAGGTTGCTGCGGATCCATTTGGTGGCGCGGAAAAAATCGAGCGCGTTGTTGGCGTGTTCTTCCATGCCCGTGGCCACCGGGAAGATATTAGGGTCAAATATGATGTCGTCTTGTGGAAAGCCAACGACGTCTACTAAAATGCGGTAAGAGCGCTCGCAAATTTCAATTCTGCGCTCAAAGGAGTCGGCCTGGCCTTGCTCGTCGAAAGCCATCACGATGACCGCCGCGCCAAATCTTCTGATTTCTTTGGCTTGTGCGATAAAAGTAGCTTCGCCCTCTTTGAGCGATATCGAGTTGACGATTCCCTTGCCCTGCAAGCACTTGAGCCCCGCTAAGATGATTTCCCATTTGGAAGAATCGATCATGACGGGAATGCGCGCGATGTCGGGTTCGGCGGCCATTAAGTTCAGAAAACGAACCATGGCTGCTTTGCCGTCGATCATGCCTTCGTCCATATTGACGTCGATAACTTGTGCGCCGCCCTCTACTTGTTCGCGCGCAACGGCCAAGGCCGCTTCGAAGTCTCCTTCTTTGATCATGCGCAAAAAGGCGCGCGAACCTGTTACGTTGGTGCGCTCTCCGATATTGACAAAATTACTTTGTTCGGTGAGGACAAGCGCCTCGAGGCCAGCTAATTTCAGCATATCAGTGGTTCCATTTTCTTGGTGAATACTTTGCGGCTACAGCGGCAATGGCCGCAATGTGTTCTGGGGTAGTGCCGCAGCAGCCCCCAATGACGTTCACGAGCCCTTCTTGCAAATACTGCTCAATTTGAGCGGCCATTGCAGCTGGGCTTTCGTCGTAGAGCCCAAATTCGTTGGGGAGCCCTGCATTGGGGTGCGCACTCACTGCAAAAGTTGCTTTTTCGTTGAGCACCTGCAGGTAAGGCCGCATCATGGAAGCGCCGAGCGCACAATTGAGGCCAATGCTGAGTAGGGGCATGTGCGACAGCGAAATCAGGAATGCTTCTGTTGTTTGGCCCGTGAGGGTGCGCCCAGATTGATCGGTAATGGTACCCGAAACCATGATGGGGATTTTGATGCCGCGTGTATCAAATACCTGATTGCAAGCGTACAAGGCTGCTTTGGCATTGAGTGTGTCAAAGACGGTTTCTATGAGTAAAATATCAACGCCACCGTCCATCAGCGCTTCAATTTGTGCACTGTAAGCCTCAACAAGTTCATCAAAACTCACGGCTCGGAAACCTGGATCATTGACGTCGGGAGAAATAGAAGCGGTGCGGTTTGTTGGCCCTATAGAGCCTGCCACAAAGCGTGGGCGGTCTGTGAATTCGGCGGCAACTTCTTTGGCGATTTTTGCGCCTTGGAAATTGATCTGGTACACCGCTGCTTCGAGTTGGTAGTCGGCTTGTGCAATAGTGGTGCCCGAAAAAGTATTCGTTTCAATAATATCGGCACCAGCAGCTAAATAGGCGCGGTGGATGCCTTTGATGATGTCAGGTCTGGTGATTGATAGCAAGTCATTGTTGCCTTTCAAAGAAGTTGGGTGCTGCTCGAAAGCGCCTTCTCGGAAGTCAAATTCTTCTAGCTGATGGCGCTGGATCATGGTGCCCATGGCGCCGTCTAAGACGAGAATGCGTTGCTGAATGGCTTGTTGTAATGCGCTATTGGTCATAATTTGCTTGGCGAAAGGTAGAAACAGCGCGTTTCAACTTATCTTTTCCCAATTAGGGATCGGATTTGGCACCTTTACATGAATGTGAGGTTGCCAAGGTTTCATAGGGCCTGTCCCTCCACCTTTCTAAATAAGTTTATTTAAATGAACTGCAACAAAGTTAAGCAGGATTTGCAAACTATAATGGCAGGCGGTAGCGATTTGCTCCGATATTTTGCAAGGCGCCATTTAATTCTAGTTCAAATAAATTGCTACTAATTTGTGCGACGGGTTGTTTAATTTGGAGTACCAGCTCGTCAATACTCCAGTTGTTTTTGTTTCGGAAGAGCGAAAGGATTTGTGTTTGAATGGGATTGAGGTCCTTTTGGATTTCTAGTTCATTTATTTGTTGGTTTTCAGACCAGTTCATGGCGGCTAGTAAATCAGCCGCAGAAGTCAGCAAGTGCGCTTGTTGGTTTTTGATGAGGGCGTGGCAACCTTCGGATTGCGGGTGTTGAATGGGGCCCGGAAAGGCAAATACTTCGCGGTTGTAATCGTTGCCAAGCTCGGCGGTAATTAAGGAACCACCGTTTTTATTGCTTTCAATGACCACTACCGCATCGGCCAAGCCTGCAATGATCCGATTGCGCATCGGAAAATGCATGCGGTCTGGTTTGGTGCCTATTAAAAATTCAGATAGGAGCCCCCCTTGCTTGAGCATTTGAAGGGCGAGTTTGCGGTTGCTTGCCGGGTAAATGCGGTCGATGCCATGCCCCAATACGCCAATGGTTTGTAATTGTTGTTGCAGGCATTGTTCGTGCACATTGGCATCTACACCTGAGGCCAAACCACTGATGACAACAATATCTTTGGGTAAGCCTGCGAGAAATGCTTCAACCAGTTCTTGACCATACGTCGTTTGCTGGCGCGTGCCCACCACTGCAATGCATCTAGGATGTTGCCAACTTGGTGCTGAGCCGCGATAAAACAAACCGAGCGGTGCATCGCTGCAATGCCTCAGGCGTTCGGGGTAGGAGGGGTCGGTGATGAAATGATAGCTAAGGTTTTCATTCGCTAAATAAGGCAGCTGCCCTTGCGCCCGCCACAGTGCATTTGTTCTATTGGTTTTTTCTAGTTGCACAATTGGGATACTGGTGAGTTGCTGCAAAGCATTGTAATTGAGCTCAAAAAAATCGCGCGGATGCTTGAGCAGTTTTAAGATGCGCCGTGCACGCACTGGGCCAATGCCGTGTAGTTGTGAAAACGCAATTTGATAGAGTTGGTCTGAGTGTTCCATTTTTGAGTAGCTTCGGGTAAAGTTAGACCGAACAAACAGCAATACATTCAGTAAAATTTACGACACTACACTTGATTCTTTTGTCTTTATCCTGTTTCTCGTCATGAACAAGCCGTAAACCAAAACACTGGCTTTTTTATAACGTATGGTCGGGCCCCAAGAAATTTTGTTATTCAATTTCAATACGTTCTGTAATTATACGGACGGGAAAGTCGCGTAAATCTCTTAATTTCGCACAGAACCTATTGAAACTACAACATGCGTTTACTCCTCCTATTTTTACTCTTTGGGAGCGCTACTTGTTGGGCGCAATTGCTCCAAATTGAGGTGCTTGATGCCCAAACAAATGCCCGCCTAGAAGAATCCTTTGCAGTGCTCAAAGGCAGCACACCCATTAAAAGCAACAACGGCATCATCACCATTCCCAAACGTGCGCTTCCCTTTGAACTCATCATCAAGGCCACGTTTTATATTCCGGATACCATTCAGGTTAGCCAAGCGCAAACCACACCTCTAAAAGTGGCACTTCAAGCGCAAGTTCAAGAACAAAAAAACGTTGTGGTGAGTGCCGGTAAGCGCCGGCAAGCCGTCGAAGAAATTCCGGTATCAATGGAAATCCTTCGGCCACAACTCATCGACAACAAAGGCATCACCGACCTAGAGCAGGCCGTGGATCAAACGCCAGGGGTATATACCATGGACGGTCAAGTGTCTATTCGCGGCGGCTCCGGCTTTGCCTACGGTACCGGGAGCCGCGTGCTGTTGCTTTGGAATGGCATGCCGCTACTATCTGGCTACGCAGGCGATACCCAATGGAATGCCATTCCAATGGAACAAGCCAGTCAGGTGGAGGTCATGAAAGGTGCGGCTTCTGTTTTATACGGCAGCGGGGCGCTCAACGGCGTTATAGCCCTTGCCGAAAAAGAGCCCACATTGGTGCCAGTGACCAAAGTCAAAGTACAGTACGGTTTGTATGGCGCCCCCCGCCGCAGTTCTCTCCAATGGTGGACTACCCCCCCCATGAATCAACAACTAGAAGTGTTCCACAGCGCACTAAAAAAACGCTTTGGCTACACGCTCTCCACCACGGGCTACCACAACGACGGCTACCGCATTGGCGAGTCTGAATTCAGGGCGCGTGTATCGGGTACGCTCTACGCCAAAGCGATCTTAGATAAGCGCCTTAAGGCAGGCTTGGGCTACAACTATCAAGTTCAAAAAACGGGCAGTTTTCTCATTTGGCAAAGCGATTCTTTGGGCTATACCCCCAGCGGTTACGGCGACACCACCGCAGGCGCTTCTACACTGAGCTACAACTTTGGGCAGCGCTTGTTTTTAGATCCCTACGCCAAGTTCATTGACCAACACAACAACCTGCATCAGCTCAAAACTCGTCTCTATTGGGTTTCCAATGAAAACCTTTCCAATGCGAGCCAAAGCAATGCCGCCACTATTTCTTATGCCGACTACACCTTTCAGCGTAAATTTGGTGAGGGCAGTACACTGAGCGCTGGCGCCACGGCCATTCAAAACGTTGTCAACTCTCAATTGTTTGGCAACCACCGCTCGCAAAACTACGCTGCCTATACCCAGCTCGAATACCACAAAAACAAACTAGACCTTAGTGCGGGCATGCGTTTAGAGTACTTCGAGATGGACCAGCAAAAGCCAGACTCAAAGTTTGTACTGCCCGGCAAAGACAGCAGCAGTATTCCGTTTTACCCTGTATTGCGTACAGGCGTGCACTATGCCCTCAAACCCTTTACGCACTTGCGCGCAAGTTTAGGTCAGGGCATCCGTTACCCAAGTGTGGCAGAGCGTTTTACGCAAACTTCGGTGGGTGCGCTCAATATTTTTCCAAATCCAGCGCTGCGGCCCGAAATAGGCTGGGCTGGAGAAATCGGCATCAAGCAAGGTTTTAAAATCGGCAACTGGAAGGCCATGCTCGACGCAGCCTTTTTTGTCAATCAGTACAGCAACATGATGGAGTTTTCCTTTATTTATTACAACCCCATCACCCAAAAACCACTCGATCCGCTCAACCCATCTGCCGAAGATATCCAATTCCTGACCAGCGGCCAGTATAACGTCAGCGACTGGGTTGGTTTTCAGGCCCAAAACGCAGAAAAAGCCCGTATTTCAGGCCTTGACCTCTCTTTTAATTCCTCGGGCCAGCTCGGAAAAATTGAAGTCATTTCCTTAATTGGTTACACCTACATGAACCCTATTTCACTCAATAACAATCCGCAGTACACCGCTAATTTTTCCGACACCACTACCAACATGCTCAAATACCGTTTCAAGCATTTGGCCAAGGCCGACATCGAGGCCAATTATCAAAAGTTGAGTTTTGGCGCCTCTATGCGCTACAACAGCTTTATGCGCAACATCGACCGCGTCTTTGAAGACGACCTCGACCCTTCGCTAACCTCAACTGTTTACATTTTACCTGGCCTCAAGGCCTACCGCCAGTTCTATAACAAGGGCAATTTAGTTTTTGACGCGCGCTTCGCTTACACGCTCAAAGATCAGTACCGCATTTCTTTTATTGTTAATAACCTATTGAACGCTGAAGTCACCTCTCGACCGGGCGATATCCAAGCGCCGCGCAATTTTATCCTTCAATTACAAGCTAAATTTTAATGAAAGTTCTCGGTATTATTCCCGCTCGTTTTGGTTCTAGTCGCTTTCCCGGCAAACCACTCATCGATCTCAAAGGTAAGTCCATGATCCAGCGGGTTTACGAAGGCGCTCAGCAAGCCTCTTTACTGGACACACTCGTTGTTGCTACCGATGACCAACGCATCTACGACGAAGTGCGTCGTTTTGGTGGGGAGGTTTGCCTGACCAATTCCGCCCACCAAAGTGGAACAGAGCGCTGTGCCGAAGTGCTTGCGCATTTTTCGGATTACGACACCGTCATCAATATCCAAGGCGATGAACCTCTGGTTTCAGGCCTGCAACTCGATCAACTCTTGGGGGCTTTTGAAGATCCCAGTGTTCAAATTGCCACACTAGTTCACCCAGAGGTCAGTGCGGCAGATTTAGAAAACGTGAACCGCATTAAAGTACTCGCAGATCACCAGCAAAACGCCATTTATTTTTCGCGCAGCCCGCTGCCCAACATGCACTACGCCAAAGAACAGCACTTTCCTTGGCTGCGCCACATTGGGCTTTACGCCTACAAAGCAAGCGCGCTCCAACAAATAGCCGCTATGGCACCCTGTGCCCTCGAGCAGGCCGAATCTTTAGAACAGCTGCGTTGGCTTTATTACGGCTATGCCATCCGCCTGATCCAGACCGACATCGAAACGCCTAACATAGATGTCCCTGCCGATTTAGAAAAAGTCTTGCCTTTTTTGTAATCTGACAAGACTTTCGTAAGTTTGTTCAATGCAGGGTTTTGAAGACATCATTATTCAACTTTTACTCAGACACAATTGTGTAGTTGTGCCTGGTTTTGGGGGCTTCGTTGCCAAGCAAATAGCTGCCGAAATCGACCTCGATAAAGGCCTTATTGCACCACCCAAAAAAGCGCTACTCTTCAATCGTTTCTTACTCACAGACGACGGCTTGCTGCTCGCAGAATATGCGCGCCTCAAAGGTCTATACTACGAAGACGCCAAAACTCAATTACAAGCCCATACAGATAAACTACAGCGCCAACTCGCCGCAGGCGAAACCATCCACTTACCAAAACTTGGTACTTTTGCCATACAACAAGATGGCCAAATTTCATTCGAGCAAGACCGCTTCTTTAACTTGTTGTTGTCTTCTTACGGCTTGGCCAATCTCAATTTTGTGGCGCAGCCTGTTGAGGCAGCACAAGAAACACCAATTATAGATTTACAGCCCAATTCGGCTCCCAACAAAATCAACTGGACGCGCGTTGCAGCTGCAGCCTGCATCCTTCCTTTTGCATTTTATTCTTTCTGGATTCCGACCCAAACCAATGCTTTGCAATCAGGCTTGTTCTCGAGTTCAGATTTCAACCCACTGCATCAGCTAGACGCCCCTAGCTACGTCAAAACAAATCTAGACTTAGCAAGCGAAGCACCTGAACCCGAGGCCCAACTTTCTTTTCAAAAAGAAACGCGCATCAGTTTTGCGACTTACGAATGGCAACCAGGTTTCAACTTTGTAGTCAAAGTGCCGGCTGCCGCTCAAACACACGTTGCGCATGAAGCCAAACCAACCCTTTCCGAAGTAAATGCTCCTGCAGCCTTCGATTTCGTTGTTGGTTGCTTCTCTAACTTGCAAAATGCTCAAAACCTTGTGCTCAAATTAAAGCGCGATGGCTTTGCGGCCAGGCTCATCCAAAATGGCCCACTGACAAAAGTGAGTGCGGGCGCTGCTCAAAATCTTTCTGAACTCCAACAAATCCAACAACAAGCTGCGGCACGCGGTTTGCAAGGTTGGGTGCTCAACAACTAAAATTTACGCATGAAAAAATCCTTCATTTTTATACTATCCATTGGGATCAGTACTTCCTTGTTATTTGCCCAAACAACCAACGTTGAGGGCAGTAAGTATCAGTTTAAAAAACTCGTTCAACTAGATGCTACACCTGTTCAGAGCCAAGGCCAGACCGGAACGTGTTGGTCTTTTTCTGCAACAAGTTTCTTTGAGTCCGAAATCCAACGCCTGACAAAACGCCCAGTCATTTTATCGGAAATGTACGTAGTGCGCAAAGCCTACGAATTGAAGTCTGAAAAATACATCCGCATGGATGGTAAGATCAATTTCAGCGAAGGTGGTGCTTTTCACGATGTACCGCTCGTGATTGAAAAATACGGCATCGTTCCCTACGAAGTATATACCGGTTTAAACGAGGCAAGTACTTACAACCACGGCGAAATGTTCACCCAACTCAATACGCTAATGTCTGATGTCGTTTCTAGATTAGGCGCACCAGAGGGCTTAACCGACGAGTGGAAACGCAAGTTCAACGACATCCTCAACAGAGGCATCGGTAAAGACATCGAAACCTTTGAATTGAATGGAACGCGCTACACGCCAAAATCTTATGCAGCATCATTGGGCCTCGACATGAAAAACTATGTGTCCTTGACCTCTTTTACCAATCACCCGATGTATAGCGAATGCATGCTCGAAATTCCAGACAACTGGGCTTGGGGTAAAAGTTATAACGTCAGCATGGACGACCTCTTCGAGGTAGCCGTGGCTGCACTTAAAAATGGCTATACAATTGCTTGGGGCGCAGATGTCTCTGAAAAAGGTTTTAGTTTTAAAAATGGTTTAGCAATTGTTCCGGCCGACCCAGCCATGATCGAGGTAATTGGCAAAGACGACAAGCGTTTTAACGACGCAGGTGCAGAGCGCACATCAAATGCATTTACGGAGCCGATGAGAGAATTAGTGATTACACCAGAGCTTCGTCAGAAAGGTTATGACAATAAAACCACAACCGATGACCACGGCATGCACATTGTAGGGCTTTATACCGATCAAAATGGTACGCGCTACTTTATGGTAAAAAATTCTTGGGGCACGAGCAACATGCCAAAGGGCTACCTTTATGTTTCTGAGAATTACTTCAAATACAAAACCATCAATATTTATTTACACAAAGATGGTGTTCCTAAGAATATTCAGACAAAATTGAAGTGGTAATTCGCTCTTGAATTGACATAACATATTGAAAATCAATATAAAAAGTGTTCAAAGTGTCATTTGAACACTTTTTCTTTTTTATTGTTATTTTTGTAATAACAACAAGAACTCAAAGATGAAAACTGTAGGTGTAAATGGATTTGGAAGAATTGGGCGCTGTTTTACAAGAATTGCCCTGCAAGACCCTCAAATTGACGTCGCACTGGTCAATGACCTAGCCGATGTCAATACGCTAGCTCACTTACTTAAATACGATAGCATTCACGGACCATTTGGCCTTTCATTTGAAATTGTCGCTAACACATTGGTGTTTGAAAATGGCAAAAAATTGGTTTTTATCAGTGAACGCAACCCAGAGCTCATCAACTGGGCTGCTTATGGCGTAGAGGTAGTGATCGAATCTACGGGCTTATTTTTGACTCGCGAGGCAGCATCCAAGCATTTAGTAGGTGGGGCCAAACATGTTGTCATCAGCGCACCAGCCAACGACGAAGATATCCCGTCGGTAGTATTGGGTGTCAATGACGATCAAATCGATTGGTCAAGCACCGTAGTTTCCAACGCATCTTGTACCACCAACAACGCCGCGCCAATGGTGAAGGTCCTCAAAGACCTCCTAGATATCGACGTTGCTTATATTTCAACCGTTCACAGCTATACTTCAGACCAACGTCTACACGATGCGCCGCACAAAGACTTGCGTCGCGCGCGTGCTGCAGCCAATAGCATCATCCCGACTTCTACAGGCGCAGCAAAAGCGATCACGCGTATTTTCCCAGATTTAAAGGGTAAAATTACGGGTGGTAGCTTCCGTGTGCCAGTTGCCGACGGCTCTGTTACCGAAATGACACTCGTTACCAAATCCGCTGTTACGGCCGAGCAAATCAATGCCGCCATGAAAAGCGCAGCCGAAGGGCCTTTGAAGGGCATCATGCAATACACCGAAGATCCCATAGTTTCGGTAGATGTAATTGGTAATCCGCACAGCGTAGTTTTCGATGCAGGGCTCACCACAGTTTTCAACGGCCTGATCAAAGTTGCTGGCTGGTACGACAACGAAGCGGGTTATTCCAATCGCTTGGTTGACGTCGTCAAAAGATTTTAAGCCTCTAAAGCCTGAACGCCCGGAAGGGTTTTTCCTTCAAAATATTCCAAGAGTGCGCCGCCGCCGGTACTAACGTAACTCACTTGCTCGCTGAGCTCGAATTGCTGCACAGCTGCTGCGCTGTCGCCACCACCAATTAGGCTAAATGCGCCGTTTTTTGTAGCTGCTGCTACGGCATGTGCCATGCGCTTGGTTCCGTTTTCAAAAGCGGGCATTTCAAAAACCCCCATTGGTCCGTTCCACAATATTGTTTTGCTTTGGAGTAAAACTGCTTCAAAATCCGCACTTGCTTTCGGGCCAATATCTAGTCCCATTCGGCCTTCGGAAATATCGTTGGAAGCTTCAATTTGCGTATCGGCATCTGCTGCAAAGCGATCTGCGGTAATGGCATCTGATGGTAAGTGAATTTGAACGCCCTTTGCTTTTGCTTTATTCATGATGTCTAAGCAAGTATCTAAGCGGTCAGCTTCGCAAAGGGAGTTGCCAATTTGGCCGCCCATTGCTCTAAAGAAAGAATAAGCCATGCCACCGCCAATGATGATGTGATCAGCCAAATTCAACAGGTTTTCTACGATGAGGATTTTGTCCGAAACTTTGGCGCCACCAACAATTGCCGTAAACGGACGCGCTGCGTGGTGCAATATTTTTTTAGCGTTTTCGATTTCGGCATTCATGAGTAAGCCAGCCATTTTATCTTGAGGGAAGAAACTAGCTAATTGGGTTGTACTGGCATGTGCACGGTGTGCGGCACCAAATGCGTCATTGACGTAGCAGTCGCCGTGTTGGGCGAGTTTTTGAGCAAATTCAAGGTCACCAGCTGTTTCTTCTTTGTAAAAACGAACGTTTTCAAGCAATAAAACTTCACCAGGCTGCAAGTTTTTGCTCATTTCGAAAGCTTCCGTGCTGATGCAATCTGAGGCAAAGTGTACTTTTGTTCCGATGCGCTCGCTCACCTTAGCCGTGATCTGAGCGAGTGAAAAAATGGCTTCTGGACCGTTTTTGGGTCTGCCAAAGTGAGACAAAAGTACTACGTTTCCGCCATTTTTGAGGATGTGTTGGATGGTGGGTAGCGCTGCGCAAATGCGTTTGTCGTCGGCGACAAGGCCAGTGGATTTGTCCATTGGTACATTGAAGTCTACGCGGACAATAGCGCGCTTACCTGCAAAGGAATACTGTTGAAAAGAACTCATGGTGTTGATGCTTGATGGTTATTTTTTATGAAATAGACTGCCGTTGGCCTGCGCACTCGGCATAATGGTGATGTCTGCAATGCTCACGTGTGCTGGTCTACTGACAATAAACGCAACTGTTTGGGCAATATCTGTAGCCTGCAGTGCTTCGAATCCGTCGTAGACGCTTTGCGCTGTTTGCGCGTCGCCCTTAAAGCGCACCAATGAAAATTCGGTTTCGGCTGCGCCAGGTGCAATATTGCTGACTTTGATTTGATGTGGTAATAAGTCTATGCGCAGCGCTTTGGAGAGTGCGTCAACAGCGTGTTTACTGGCGCAATAAACATTGCCTCCGGCATATACTTCTTTGCCTGCAATCGATGAAATATTGATGAGGTGGCTAAACGGATGCTTTTTGAGCAGTGGAATGACGGCGTGGCTCATGTATAGCAAGCCTTTGACGTTGGTGTCTAGCATGCGGTTCCAGTCTTCGGAAAGCCCGGTGTCTAGTGGCCCTCGGCCCACTGCAAGGCCTGCATTATTTACCAAAATAAAAATGTTATCTGCAATTTCATTTGGTAGATTTTTGATCACCGCCTGGACTTCAGCTTCTTGACAAACGTCGAGTTGCGCGATATAAACGGGAGTAGAGGTCAATTCTTCTTTGAGGGCTATTAGGCGTTCCATTCTGCGGGCCAGCAGAACCAAACCATAGCCCATCTTTTGCAGTTCTTTGGCGGTGGCTGCACCAAAGCCCGAACTTGCACCTGTAATGATCGCATATTTCATACTGCAAAATTGACAAAAAAAACGCACTTGCTTGTCAAAATGGCAGCATTTGCGCTGTGGCATTTTTATTGAGTAGCGAAAGGCATAAAAATAGAAACACAATGAAAACAGGTCAAATTCATGTTCAAACGGAAAACATCTTTCCGATCATCAAAAAATTCCTTTATTCCGATCACGAAATTTTCTTGCGAGAGTTGGTGTCCAACGCAGTTGATGCCTCTCAAAAACTCCATGTGTTGGCTAAAAATGGCGAATTCAAAGGAGAGCTCGGCGATTTGAAAGTGGAGGTACTACTCGATAAAGAAGCCAAAACCCTCACCATCCGCGATAACGGTATTGGCATGACTTCAGAGGAAATCGATAAATACATCAACCAAATTGCCTTTTCTGGTGCCGAAGAATTCGTCGAAAAATACAAAGGCAAAGAAGGTGCAGAGCAAATCATTGGTCATTTTGGCCTCGGTTTTTATTCTGCCTTTATGGTAGCAGAAAAGGTACAAATCCGCACGCTTGCACGCTACGAAGGCGCACAGGCTGTACAATGGGAGAGCAATGGTTCGCCAGAATATACGCTCGTCGACATCGAAAAAGAAAGCCGAGGTACCGACATCGTGTTGTACATCACAGAAGAGTCTGCTGAGTTTTTAGAAAAACAACGCATTCAAGGTATCTTAGATAAATACTGCAAATTTTTACCGATCCCGGTTTTCTTTGGCACCAAAACCGATTACATCGACTCGCCAGAAGGTGAAAAAGACGACAAAGGCAACATCAAGCGCGTGTCTATCGATGTGCCGAACCAAGTCAATAACCCAAGCCCAGCCTGGACCAAAGCACCCATAGACCTCAAGCAAGAAGACTACGACCAATTCTATCGCGAGCTCTATCCAATGACTTTTGAGCAGCCGCTCTTCCACATCCATTTGAACGTAGATTATCCGTTCAACCTCACGGGTATCTTGTACTTTCCTAAAATCAAGGAAAACGTCGAGGTGCAGCGCAATAAAATCAACCTCTACAGCAATCAGGTCTTCATTACCGACAGCGTAGCCGAAATTGTCCCGGAATTCTTGACCCTCCTACATGGCGTCATTGACTCCCCTGACATCCCACTCAATGTATCGCGTTCGTATTTGCAAAGCGATGGCAACGTCAAGAAAATCTCTGCCCATATCACTAAAAAAGTAGCTGATAAATTGGCCGAGATGTTCAAAAAAGACCGCGCAGATTTCGAAGCCAAATGGCCAGACCTGCAGGTTTTCGTTCAGTACGGCATGTTGTCAGAAGAAAAATTTGCCGAAAAAGCCAAAGATTTCAGCTTGTTCAAAACCACCGACAACGAGTGCTTTACCCAGCAAGAATACCTAGACAAGGTCAAAGTCTTGCAAACCGACAAAAACAACAAAACGGTTTTCTTGTATACCAACGATGCCGAAGAACAATATGCTTTTGTCAAGAAAGCCAAAGAACGCGGCTACTCCGTACTCTTGCTAGACGGCCCGCTTGCCCCACACTGGATCTCAAAATTGGAGCAAAGCAACGAAAACATCAGTTTTGCACGCGTAGATGCCGATAGCCTAGACAAACTCATTGCCAAAACAGACGAATTGCCGTCTAAATTGAGCAAAGAAGAGGAAGAAAAACTCAAGCCAATTTTTGAAGCGCAGGTCAATAAAGAAAAGTTCACCGTGCAGTTTGAAAGCATGAGCGAGCAAGAAGCCCCAATCATCATTACCCAGCCAGAGTTCATTCGTCGCATGATGGAGCAGCAAAAGCTCGGCGGTGGCGGCGGTTTTTATGGCGCTTTCCCCGAAATGTTCAACCTGACGGTTAACGCCAATCACCCTACAATTGGTAAGCTACTGCGTCAAGAAGCGGCAGCGCAAGAGCAAAGCACCAAGCAATTAGTAGACCTCGCTATGTTGGCGCAAGGGCTTTTGAAAGGTGCAGCTTTGGATGCTTTCATTCAGCGCAATATCGAACATATTGCATAAATGACTAGCTTTGACTTCGCTTAAATTCTAGATTTTGTATAAATGGATCTTGGGCATTGGCTCCCTTATTTTAACCCGTAAAATTGGTTTGGCTATTTTGGGCTTTGCCATTGGTTCCCTCATCGATCAGTACCAACAGGCTGCCAAAACTGGGCAAAGCGGCGCGGGTGCAGGAGCCGGATACGGCCAAGATCCCTTTGATTTCTATCGCAGGCAGAGCTCTATGTACGATTTGCCCACCATGCTCATGGCGCTTTCTGCAGCGGTCATGAAGGCAGACGGCAAAGTACTGCGCATCGAGCTGGACTACGTCAAAAACTTCTTTTCTGCGCAATTTGGCAAGCAGTTCAATGCCACGCACTTGCAAACGCTCAAGCAGTTTCTAGATGCGCCTAGCATACCGCTCCAAGACATCTGCCACGACATCCGCAACCGCATGACCCAAGAAGTGCGCGTACAACTCGTGCACTACTTATTCGGTATTGCCAAAGCAGATGGCGACGTCGGAACCGCCGAAATCAATGTCATTTCGCGCATTGCCACCATGCTCGGTATTCCAGCTGTTGAGTTCGAGAGTTTGCGCAATATGTTCTACCGCAACGTAGATTCAGACTACAAAATCTTGGGTATCGACGAAAAAGCGACCGACGAAGAAGTCAAGAAAGCCTATCGCAAAATGGCAGTGGCGCACCATCCAGACAAAGTGGCCCACATGGGCGAAGAATACCTGAAAGGAGCCAAAGAAAAATTCCAACAAATTCAAGATGCCTATGAAGCCATTAAAAAGCGTCGAGGCATTAAATAATACCGTTTATGTCCGATAACCGTTACCAACAGCGCGGCGTTTCTGCCGGAAAGGAAGATGTGCACAAGGCCATTTCCCAACTCGACAAAGGCTTGTTCCCGAAGGCATTCTGTAAAATTGTGCCCGACTACCTCACCGGCGATCCAAACTACTGTGTAGTGATGCATGCCGACGGTGCAGGCACCAAATCTTCTTTGGCCTACGCTTATTGGAAACAAACCGGCGACCTATCTGTGTGGCGTGGCATTGCCCAAGATGCGCTCATCATGAACATCGACGACTTACTTTGCGTCGGGGCCACAGGCCCTATTTTGGTGTCGAGTACCATTGGTCGCAATAAATTACTTATTCCCGGAGAAGTGCTCTCGGCAATCATCAACGGCACAGAAGAGCTCTTGGCAGAATTGCGCAGCTACGGCATTGATATTCATTCAACTGGTGGCGAAACAGCCGATGTCGGCGACCTTGTTCGCACCATTATCGTAGACTCTACGGTTGTTTGCCGCATGCCCCGCAACAAAGTTATCTCCAACGACGGCATTCGCCCGGGCGACGTTATTGTTGGCTTGGCTTCGTTTGGGCAAGCTACTTATGAAACGGAATACAACGGCGGGATGGGCAGCAATGGCCTCACGAGCGCCCGCCACGACGTCTTTCATCATTCCTTAGCCGACGACTTCCCCGAAACGTATGACAGCTCCTTGCCCAAAGATTTAGTCTACAGCGGATCTAAGCACCTGACTGATGCAGTAGCAGGAAGCCCCCTAGATGCTGGCAAGCTTGTTTTATCGGCAACGCGCACCTATGCGCCGGTCATTAAAGCTATTCTAGATGCGCATCATGCCGATATCCACGGTATGGTTCACTGCTCTGGAGGCGCACAAACGAAGGTTTTGCACTTCATTGACAACCTACACGTCATCAAAGACAACTTATTTCCCACACCGCCTCTTTTCGACATGATCCAGGCCGAATCCAAGACACCTTGGCAAGAAATGTACAAAGTATTCAATATGGGGCACCGCATGGAAGTTTATGTAAGTGAGGAACTTGCACCAGAAATTATCCGTATTTCTGAAGCTTTTGGCATCGCTGCTCAGGTAGTTGGTAGAGTGGAGGCTGCAGCCGATAAAAAGGTTACTATTTCGAGTCAACACGGAGAATTTACCTACAACGGGTAAAAAAATCAAAGAAAAGCTTTGAAAAACGGATTGTTTTTGTACTTTTGCAATCCGTTCATTGAACACATGGTGGGATGGGTGAGTGGCTGCGTAGTCCGGTCATCGCGCCTGGTTTGGGACCAGGAGGTCGCAGGTTCGAATCCTGCCGCCCCGACAAAAGGGGGATGAGCAATCATCCCCCTTTTTTGATTATAGCCGTTGTAAATCCCCAATTTACAACAACCGGTCCCGTAGCTCAGTTGGATAGAGCAACTGCCTTCTAAGCAGTAGGTCTTTGGTTCGAATCCAAACGGGATCACACGCATTAACCCAGTAATTACTATATGTTACTGGGTTTTTTTGTTTTAAGTCGCTTGCAGTAATACAAAGGACTACGCAATTGCCCTTGAGCTCGACTAATTTGTTTTTTACATAAATTAACAACTTAGAATTGATGTTTTAGCGTGCCAGCGCAATTATAGATAAGCACGGAAGTGTATACTTTCGTCCCGGATTGAAACCGACCAAAACAATTATTTTCATTGTTTTATCCTTTGGTTGGGCTTCAAGCCGAGATGTAGTATCGGCCCATACTTCCTTTAGTATAAATTTCCTTTTGGGTTGGAGGTGACTTTTGATTAGATTCTTGAAATATTTGCTTTCTTTTTGTTTGATTCTCTTGACTAGCAATTGGTCTGTTGCACAAAATTGTCCTAATTCAAATTTTTCTGAGGGTAATTTTAATCATTGGACAGGCACTACTGGTTCAACCCCAAGTTTGGGTACTCCGTATGATTTTCCAGGATTCGTAGTAGGGCAGCATACCATTATCACATCGTCAAGTTTAGATTTAAACACAGGTGGTGCGATTTCAACAATTCCACCTGGGGCAACAAGTTCTTGCATGTTAGGGGATGCAGTTGCAGGATGGGGTGCGGAAAGCATGACCTACTCCATGTTGGTTGATATGTCGAATAGGTTATTTGTTTACGAATACGCCATGGTTTTACAAGATCCAATTGATCCTCCCCATCTACTAAATGAAAAACCTCGATTTATAGTAAAAATGATGGATGACCAGGGGCAATTGCTTCCGGGGAATTGTGGCTTTTACGAAACTTATGGAGGTGATCCAAATAACAATTTTTCTTATGCGGCCAATGACGTAACGTATTCAAATTGGAAAAAGGTGGCAATTGATCTGACCGCTTTTATCGGAACCACTGTACAAATACAATTTACAACAATGGATTGTGACCTTGGCGCACATTGGGGTTATGCCTATTTGTCAACAAGCTGTGGTTCTCTAGAAATGGATATCCAAAAAAACTGCGAAGGGTCAATTGTATTAACGGCGCCAGCCGGATTTGATTCATATCTATGGTCGCCAGGTGGGGAAACTACGCAAAGTATCGTCATTGATAATCCGCCAACGGGTACATACAGTTACTCTTGCTCACTGAATCCAATTGCTGGTTTATCCTGCCCGAGCACCATTGATACTACATTCTCTTTTATCCATACTCCCGCTTTTTCGGTTATAGATACAGCAATTTGTCTTGGAGAAACAATTGAAATCAGTACTACCAATCAGGAAACAGGAGGCACCTATTCATGGTCCCCAACGGGGCAGACCACCGCTGAAATTTCCGTTTCACCGCTTACCAATACGAGCTATTACGTGACCTATCATGCGCTCAATGATTGTATTTATACAGATACCGCCTACATTGAGGTCAATGCGCTACCACAATTTTACGTTGAAGATTTTTTTGTTTGTGCTGGAAGTGAGGCCATTTTAGAGTCGACACCAAATTCACTTAATTACATTTGGGCAAATGGGTATCTTTCAAATACGCCATTTACACCAACGACTTCTCAATATTATGTAGTCACAGCCACAGACCCAATTACAGGTTGCCAACAAACAGATAGCCTTTTTATCGACCTTAAACCCATGCCTACAGCGGCGTTTTCAAGTGTTTGCGGAACCTTTCCTGCTCAATTTACCAATCTATCCGTAAATGGTATAATTAACTATTGGAATTTTGGCGATGGTTCTCCAACGGTTGCAGGCGATGATGCCACGCACCTTTATACAATCTCATCCAACAGCACTTTTTTGGTGACCCTGACAACCGAAAGCCTATATGGCTGTAAAGATTCCGTACAACAAGAATTTATCATTCCTTTGTTATACTATATCCCAAATACATTTACACCCGATGGCGATGAATTTAACAACGAATTTAAGCCTGTATTTTCTCATCAAAGCAACGTGGGTTCTTATTCCTTTAAGATTTTCAATCGCTGGGGTGAAATTGTTTTTGAGACGCTCGATTTGAACGTCGGATGGGATGGCATGTATGCTTATCAAGTAGCTCAAGACGGCACCTATACTTGGGAGATGAAGTACATCGATGAATCATGTGATGAAGGATTGCAAAAAATTTGTGGGCACGTAAATTTGTTGCGTTAAATCTTCATAATTTATCTAATATATTAGCTAAAACAAGCAATTTTTTGTATTTTTAGCTAAAATATGAGCTATGTATACGGTAGGTCTCACGCCCAAATACGCCCAGGTCAAAATTGCTGAACAAATCAAAGCCCTGCGCAAAGCAGCGGGCTACACGCAGGCTGAACTCGCCAAAAGAGCGCAGTGCTCATTAGGGAGTTACAAACGCTTTGAAAGTACTGGCTTAATCGCTTTTGACGCACTTTTGCGCATCGCATTTGTATTGAAAAGGCTCGAGCAAATGACTTCATTGTTTACGAATGTTCAGGAGCCTGATTTCAAAAAGCTATTTAAAACGGAGTAAGTGATGCAATTAAAGGTGAGCTTAGATTTCGGACACACCAAACTTTTCGTTGGCACGTTAGCCCTCGAGAAGGAGCGCTATTATTTCAAGTTTGGCGACGCCTTTCTTCAAAGCGGTTTGGAGCTTTCACCGCTTAAAATGCAAACAAGTTTAGACGTATTGACAGGCCCGGAGCATGTCTTTGAGGGCTTGTTTGGTGTTTTTAACGATAGCCTTCCCGACGGCTGGGGCAAATTACTCATGGACCGTTCTTTTATTGAGGCGGGCAGGGCTCCTTCGTCTATTACAGCGCTAGAGCGTTTGGCAAAAGTGGGGAACAACGGCATTGGAGCCATCATTTACGAGCCGTCTGATGAATTAGAAACGCCAAACTTCCATGCCGACCTCGACGCTTATGCCGAAGATGCCGAACAGTTACTCAAAGAGGGCCAATCTACGGCACTAGATAAGTTAGCGGCCTTGGGAGGTAATTCTGTTGGTGCGCGCCCCAAAGTGCATGTCTATTATTCAGATCTTGGCGCACTATTGCATGCCAAGCCACAAGCGCACGCCATCCCATATATCATCAAGTTCCGTTCTCAGCAAGATTTGCTCGAGGCCTCAAAAATTGAGTTTGTGTACTATCAAATGGCCCTAGACGCAGGAATAGAAATGAGTGCGTCTCGGCTGTTCTACGGCGCTCAAGACCGCTGCTATTTTGGCACCGAACGCTTTGACCAAGGGCCGGGTTGGCGCAAGCATTTTCATTCAGTGAGTGGTTTGCTCCACGATAACTTCAGGCTCAGCACCCTAGACTACGGCCACATCATGGACCTCGCCAATCGTTTGGAAAATAACCTAGATGCAGCACAAAAGGTGCTCAGACTTGCCGCCTTCAACTTATATGCGCAAAACGCCGACGACCACACCAAAAATTTTGGTTTTCTAATGGATGCCACCGGCAATTGGACCTTTGCTCCTGCCTATGACCTCACGTTTTCTCCGGCACCCAACAACTGTCATCAACTCTCTTTTGCAGGCACCTACCAAAACCCAGGCAAAACCCAACTACTCAAACTCGCCGCGCATTTCAACATCAAAGAACCCGAGCACATCATTGCCCAAGTGCAAGACACCCTTACCAATTTCTCAAACTACGCCAAAATCCTCGACATCCGAAAAACCGAACGCAATTTAGTTGAAAAGAGCATTCAAAAAGGCTTGAAAGCCTAACTACCGCACATGCTTTCGCGGACTATACGTCGCGGGCTCCTCACCAAAAGCCCTATAGTCAAAAGGCGGCTCAAAATCAAAGAATAAACGGAGGTCAACCCCAAGTGCAGCAGCTATTCGCGCATAGGTCAATAACTGCGGATTCGACTTCCCCGTCTCAATCACCGAAAAATTTGAAGTTTCCATTCCGATCCTAAAAGCAACATCTTTCTGCGACATTTTTTGCTGGTTGCGAATCTCCCGAATCCTTTTGCCAATAAGCTTTAGCAGCACTTCGTCGGTATGTATAGACATAAGTCGAAGTTCTCGCTTTTAAATTGGGGAGATGTTATGAAAAAACATAAATAACATAGAAAATTCTTGTTAAAATATGTAAATACATATATTTGGTGAAAAAAATAACCTTTCAAAACCTAAAAAAATGATGACTCGAAAAATTACAGCGGTTTTTGCATCGCTGCATTATCTTGCAATCGCTATTAAAGCAATTATTGATTTGCCTTATGAAATCAAGGCTTTTGGCAAAAATTCTAATGAACGATACGAAATATTTCAACCTCTTTATGATAATCATGCTTTAGATATTTATGATAGTATAATAAATACCACAACCTGGCCAATTTCAAGCTTGGCATTAGTCATTTTTTTTCTAACCTTCTTATTTGAGAAAAGCGCAAAGCATCAAGTTCTAAATACAGTCAATTCGACAACAACTGATGAAAATGGCTCCAATCCAAATGACCAACCATCTGCTGGTCTGAATATACTTTCATTCCTAATTCCTTTGGTTGGATTAATTATTTATCTAACAGAACGAGATAGATCTCCAAGAAAGGCGACTTCTGCTGGCAAGGCAGCACTTTGGGGTGTTGGTATTACGGTCATTCTGAGCATGATTTCCTTCTTTGTTGTATTCTCGATGATCAGTAGCATTGGTTAATTAGTAAATAAAAAACACTATGGCAATTTGTAGATGTTTAGAACAACCTCCTAAAGAAAGAACCAAATCTTATGTTAGGCATGTTGAACCTATAGGTTATGGCTCAGGGTCAATGATATGTGGCCGTAAAGATTGCATGAATGAAGGTGTCATTTGGCTCAGAAAACTTGAATCTAATGAATATGATAAAGGCATGCGAATTTTTAATTTCGATAGCGCTGTTTGTAAAGTAAAAGTTAAATGATATATATGAAAAAAGTAATTGCAAGTTTAGCCCTTTTGGTATCAATTGGATTAATGAGTTGTAACTCACAACCGAAATCTTCATCGGAAGATGTTAGTAATGAAAGTGTGGAAGTTCAATCTGAACAACAAGAAGAGCAACAACAAGAAGTCGAGACACAGCCTTCTGTTTATTGTCAAACTTGTGGTTCAGAAATTTCTGGATCTCCTTATGAGGCATTTGGCCGAATCTATTGTGATATGCAGTGTTATGCTGATGACCCGACTAATTGATCAAATCATTTTCAGTATATATAATGACTACCAAATAATAAAAAATTGTAATTGAGCATTAATATGCGCTTTTGTCTAATCATTTAAAATAAGATATGAAAAAAATAATATTGTACGCATTTGGTTTCTTAGCAGTTTTTTCCTCGGTTTATTTTGGAGGGATGTACCTACTTGATGATGGTTATGATGAGAATTCAAAACCAGATTATACAATTTCTGCAAGTGAAATATGTAATGCGTATTCAATAAATGCAATTGCTGCTAAAGAAAAATACGAGAATAAATTAATTCATTTAGAAAACGTTCAAGTTCAAGAGATTTCTGAAAGCTTAACAGGTGTCCCCCAAGTGATAATACCTGGTGGTAGAATCTATTTTACAAAGGGAAGTAGTGTTAGAGATTTAGAGCCAGGAGATTATATTACCTGTAATGCTATTCTAAGCGTAATCAATGACTATGATTGCCAATTTGAACCATGTTATAACTTAGAAAAATAGTAATCCATGAAATTATCTGAATACGAATTGTATTGTTTATCATATATAGAAATTGAACGCCAGCAGCGTAAATTTTGGAAAAAGGAAGAATTAAATTGTTATTCTGATTTTATACTGAATAAATATCATTTTAATTCACTTGAAAAGCTGCAATTTCTAACACATTGCAGAAATGAATCATACTATGAGAAAATTGAATTAAGAGAAAAATATGGCGATTTAACATTATCAAATTTGGAGAAAGAAGGAGAGGGTAAAAATTTTAGTCAATTTCTGTTATACACCACTGGATTGACAATTTTAATAATTATTGCTTTAAAGTACTTTTTCTAGTTATGCTGATACATTTTTAAAAGTTTAGTATACGCTACTCAATACCGCATTTCTAATACAAATTCAAAATGCGTCACATCTAGTAAATATTATTCTAATTATTCTTACGGAAAACTACCTAACTCGATTAACGCCCAATCAAAATGAATGGACGAAACCATCAGGTCCAATTGGAAAATGTGGGTTAATGAAAAAATCACCCTATGAAGGTAAAACACATTTTGGGTGGGAGGAATGGTTATTTAGGGATTTACTAGATCCTTCACAACAGCATAACGGATACTGTTATGGCTTCATCCAAGCATTTCATGGAAAAAACAAGGATAAGACTATTATTGAAAACCTTTATCTGTACTCTAAAGAATGTATTGGTACAAATTCAAAAACCTTCCTAATTGGGATGATTTCAAATGTTGAAATTGTAAAAAAAACATCGCTTACAAAAGATGAAAAACATAAAATCGAGCAGTTTATTGAGCAAGTAAAATGCGATTTGAATCATCCAGATTTTATAGACTATTCGTCGGATTTCAGGCAAATGTGTGAAGCGAATTCATTGTATAATGTACGCTTTAAACCCGAGAATGTACAATTAATCAAAACAGATCTAAGCACTCGTGAAATTAGACTTCCCCATGGTTGGTATAGGTTTAATTTATATGACTTGAATAAAAAACCAAAACTCCACTCCCAACTTAACCAACTCCTTAAATGAAAACACTAATTACATTACTTATCCTCTGCATCACTTCAAGTGTAATAGCCCAAATCCCAACCTACGTTCCTTCAAACGGTCTTGTCGGTTGGTGGCCTTTTAATGGCAATGCGAATGATGAGAGTGGGAATGGGAATAATGGCACATCGGGCTCAGGTGTAACATTGATTTCAGATCGATTTGGCACTAGTAATTCTGCCTACGATTTTAATGGGAATGGTAATATTTCTTTGTTGAATTTACCTACTACTGGTTCTTCAGATTTTACAATAACAAGCTGGGTCAAAACAAATGATCTTTCTGTTCGAAAAGGTATTGCTTGTTGGGGGCAGGATAGTCCTTGGCAAGGAACTTATTTTTATGTTACCGCTAATGGCAATCTAAAGTTTGATTTTGCATATAATGGCGGCCCACAGTCACCATCTTTTATTGCAGATAGCTCATGGCATTTTGTAGGTATAACATGTACAAATGGTCTGATTCAACTCTATATAAATGGAATTGCTTCAGGCGCATCACTTCAGATGTCACCCAATGTAAATGGTGCAAATAAAGCTTTAGGTGCTAATATTGATAATTCAGCAAATAATAATTTTATAGGCTCACTTGATGATTTTGGCATCTGGAATCGTGCCCTCACCCCAACCGAAATCACAAATCTTTACAATTTAGTAAATACTCCAGCCCCAACAGTGAGTGTATCCCCCGCTTCAACAACAATCTGCCCTGGGACGCCTGTTACACTTACTTCATCTACTTCAGGCTCAACGGCCTGTAGCTCGGTTGAACTACCCTCCAATCTACAGACTGGATTAGTTGGCTACTGGCCATTTTGTGGAAATGCGAATGATGCATCTGGGAATGGGAATAATGGTTTGGTTAATGGCGCGACATTAACTACAGATCGTTTTGGGAATAGCGGTAGTGCATATAGTTTTGATGGTGTTGATGATTATATTTCAGTACCCAATTCTCCAGCGCTCAATTTAATCGGTGATTTTTCAATTTACTCATGGGTTATGTTAGCTAATCCAAATGTAGCTTCAGTAAGTACTAACCATATGTTTATTCTGTCGAAGAATGCGGGTATTACCGGGCAAGGCACATGGCATTTGGCTCTAGAGTCTTATAATAATTTACCATACCAATTGCATTATAATGCGGATCCATGTTTTTGTTTAGCCACAATGGGCGGAACAAGTAGCCAAATCGCTAACAATAATTGGCATCAACTTAACGTCACCTATAATTCGTCAACGAGTACTTTGAAATATTATATAGATGGAATTCTTACTTATACTTCCAGTCAGTTTACATACTTAAACCAACAAACATTATATTCTCTATTAATAGGTAAAGAAAATGTAGGTGTCCCAGGTTTCTTTAACGGCAAACTCGACGACATTGCCATATGGAACAGAGCGCTTACTGCTGCCGAAATTCAACAACTTTATACTTCTAGCGATGCAACCTACAGTTGGTCGCCCGGTGGCGAAACAACACCATCTATCACTGTTTCGCCGACTACCACAACAACCTATGCAGTAACTGCTACTGCAAACGGTCAGTCTAGTACATCTACGGCTGTTGTTACGGTAACAACACCTCCAACTATTACAGCTTCGAGTTTAAGTATTTGTGCGGGGGAGAGTACGACTTTGACTGTTGCTGCTTCAGGGGTTGCTCCAATTTCACCATGTTCAACACTGACTGGTTCTTTATCTACGGGTATTGTTGGCTATTGGCCATTTTGCGGAAATGCAAGTGATGTTTCAGGAAATGGGAATGACGGAACAGTGAATGGAGCGACGCTGACTACTGACCGCTTCGGAAATGCGAATAGTGCATATAATTTTGATGGGGTAAATGATCTAATAAGAGTTCCACACGAATCTAGCTTGAATCTTTTAAGTAATTACTCGATTTCGATCTGGTTTATGGGCGGCGATTATCAAAATATTTTCAATAATAATTGGACACTAATTTCCAAAAGAGATGACAATGGATCTTGTTGTTCTCCAAATGTGCCGTATGATGTTTTCATTCCATTCAATAACACAAATTATGCTGTAGTTGGAATGGCTTATGCTAACGGAAATTACACATTTGCTACTCCACCTAATTCAAATCCTATCACCTCAAATGTTTGGCAAAATATTACAATAACAAATAGCTCAGATAATTTATCATTTTATTTGAATGGATCAAATATATACTCTACCTATTTGTCAAGTGCAATGAGGAATTCAAATATTTCAGACTTATTGTTTGGAAGTGTTAATAGAGAATTCGGAGCAGAATGGATGAATGGCAAACTCGACGACATCGCCATCTGGAACAGAGCGCTGACAACAGCTGAAATTCAACAACTTTACACCCAAGGACAAACGACCTATTCTTGGTCTCCAGGTGGTGCGACAACACCGTCGATTACGGTTTCTCCGACGAGTACAACAACTTATACCTGCTCAGTGACTACAAATGGAACAACATGTTCTTCTGATCAGGTGATTACGGTGAATCCAATTCCGTTAGTAAATGCGGGAGTCGATCAGTCTGTTTGTATGGGTTCAAATGTAACGCTTGGCGCTATGGGTGCCACAACTTACGCTTGGAGTGGGGGAGTTCAAAATGGAGTTGCATTTGCGCCAACAAGTTCGGGTACTTATACGGTTACAGGAACAAGTAATGGTTGTAGTGCTACTGATGGAGTACAAGTAAATGTTATGCCTACAGCTGTGGTGAGTTCAAATCCGGCCGCAATTTGCATTGGCCAATCGAGTACGTTAACTGCAACGGTCAATGGCGCATCAAGCCCGTGCTCAAGTTTATCAGGCTCTCTTTCAACGGGATTAGTTGGCTATTGGCCATTTTGCGGAAATGCGAATGATGTTTCAGGGAATGGGAATAATGGAACGGTGAATGGCGCAACTTTAACAACAGATCGTTTTGGAAATTTGAGTAGTGCTTATAGTTTTAACGGGAGTTCAACTACAATTAACTGTTCAGCTCAAGGTATACCAACTAATGGTTCTTTTTCTGTTTCATTTTGGGTAAAACCTAATTCTGTTAGTGGATATCAAGAATTTATGAGTCAGAATTTTTCGCCGAATGCTTTTTATCTTGGTATGAATGGTGGTTACATGCGGTGTGGTGACACATGGCAAAACACAGGAGTACAAATTAATACTAATATTTGGCAGAATATTGTCGTTGTAAGAACTTTCCAATCAGGGGTTAAAATTTTTATAAATGGAGTATTAATAGCGCAATTAAATAATGATTTAACAATCAATAATACAAATGACCCTCTTGTATTTGGAAAACAATATGGAACAAATGCTGAGTATTACAACGGAATTTTAGATGATGTAGTTACCTGGAACCGCGCCCTAACAACAGCTGAAATTCAACAACTATACACCCAGGGACAAACAACTTATTCTTGGTCTCCAGGTGGTGCAACAACACCGTCAATTACAGTTTCACCGACAAGTACAACAACATATACTTACACGGCTACCACAAATGGAGTGTCTTGTCCGGCTTCGGCCACAGTTACCGTTAATCCATTACCTATTGCTAGTATTTCGCCTGCAGGGCCTGTAAATTTATGTCAAGGGCAAAGTGTTACGCTATGCGCTCCAAATACACCGGGATTAACCTATTTATGGTGTAATGCTTCAACAACATCTTGTATCACCACAAATTTTGCGGGTAATTATTGTTTAGTTGTAACCGATGCCAATGGTTGTACATCTAATTCAGTTTCAACCATTGTGAATGTGGCACCTTTACCAACAGCTAACGCTGGTTTAGATTTCACCAAAACTTGTGTGACGAATCCAAGTGGAACGCTGGTTGGGATGACGCCGGTTGCGGGTAATACTTATTCTTGGACGCCAGCTACAGGGCTCAGTTCTGCAAGTTCTGCGAATCCGACGGCGAATCCGACCTCTACCACCACCTATACTTTGACTGCTACCAATACGGCTAGTGGTTGTTCGGCAACTGATCAAGTACTTGTGTCGGTGAACACTGCTTTGCCAACGGTCAACGCTGGTCTAGACCAATCGCTTTGTCAGGGGGTGAGTACGGTGCTCAATGCAAGCTCGAATGGGACGTCTTTGAGTTGGAATAATGGTGTGCAGAATAACATCAGTTTTGTGCCGAGCACCGTTGGGACAACAACATATACCGCTACGGCAACAGGTTCAAACGGATGTACTGCTATTGATAATGTTGTATTAACTGTGTTCAACAACCCTGTTGCGAGCGCTGGTTTAGATGCCACGATTACCTGTGTTCAAAACGCAAGTGGCGCACAAATTGGGGATGTGCCGAATCCGACTTACACCTACAGCTGGACGCCTGCAACAGGTCTGAATAGCGCCACAATCGGCAATCCGATTGCCAATCCAAGCACGACAACAACCTACACGGTTATGGTTGTCAATGCCAATGGTTGTATGGGTTCTGATCAAGTAACAGTAACTGTAAATAATACGCCGCCAACTGCCAATGCAGGTTTGGATCAAAGTATTTGTATGGGCGCAAGTTTAGTGTTACAAGGAAGTACAAACGGCGCTTCAGGCACTTGGAATAATGGCGTGACCAACGGTATTCCATTTACGCCTTCTCAGATTGGTACAACTTCCTACACGTATAGCTCGATAGGTGCAAACGGCTGTGTGAACAATGACCAAGTAAGTGTAACAGTCAATGCCTTACCTGTAGCGAATTCCGGCCAAGGAGCTGTCATTACGTGTGTTCAAAATGTCAATGGGGTCCAACTAGGTGCGAACCCTATTAGTGGAAATACTTACACTTGGACGCCAACAAGCGGGCTCAATAATAGCAACTCAGCGAATCCTACTGCTACACCTAATGCCACTACAACCTACACGCTCCTCATGTTGGATGCAAATGGTTGTTCGGATACTGCACAAGTAGTTGTCACGGTCAATAATAACCCACCAATTGTAGCTGCAGGCAATGACGCCAATGTATGTAATGGAGATTCTCTTTATTTATTTGCCAATGCAACGGCAGGAAGTACGGTTGTTTGGAATAGCACAATTCAAAATGGCAGCAATATTCTTCTTGCGCAATCAGGTTTTCAGGTTGCTACGGCAACTGCTTTGAATGGTTGTACTGCACAAGATTCCTTGCTCGTTACCATTTTACAACCGACCACAAGTACGCTCAATGAAGTGGTTTGTGATGAGTTTGTTTTGAACGGCAACGTATATCTCCAAACGGGTACATATACCCAGTTACTGACCAACGCAGCAGGTTGTGACTCTACAATTACCCTCAATTTGACAATCAATTTGTCTCCTGCAACGCCGGTTGTCTATGTACAAAATGAAGTGAATTTATCTACAGATGTTGTGCTTGGTCAAACCTATCAATGGATTTACTGTTCAGATATGGTTCCTGTTCCGGCCGCAACAAATCCAACCTTTAATCCTACAGCAAACGCCATTTATGCAGTTGTTGTGACGAATAACTGTGGTTCCGATACTTCTAGCTGTACTACGGTTTCTACAATTGGCTTAGCTGATCACCAAGAACCTGAGATTGTAATTTACCCAAATCCAAACAATGGTCATTTTAGCATTTTGCTACCCGAGAACAACGGCTCAGCAAAACTAGAAGTCCTCGATTTAAACGGCAGAATCATCTTTGAAAGTATCCTCAATGACCGAGCAAACGAATTGCATCTAGAATCGCTTTCATCGGGCACCTATTGGCTGCGAATCAATCAGCAGGTTCCAGTGCCAGTTACAAAATATTAAATTTAGATTTAGCCCCGCAAGGGGCTTTATTATTTCTCCTCCGTCTCAAACTCTTCAAACGCTTCATCGGCAAAGACGTCGTCGATGAGCAGTTGGTCATCGCCATTGGCATGCATTTCTTTAAATGCTTGGTCCCAGTTTTCTCTTGGTTGTGTTTTCATGTATGAGTAGTTTCGTTTTTCCTCTTCCCTTTTGAAGTGCTTGTGCTTTTGAGAAATGCAACTTGAGCTAAGGCTTCCTGCAAGGTGGTTGGAGGCTGCTTGGATAGTGCTTCCATACCTAATTTTGTTCCAAAAAAAAAGCGCGCAGATTCTGCGCGCTTTCATTTGGAATAATCGTGATTTTATAGCTTATTGACCTTACCTTGGTAGGTTTTTCCTGCAGAGATGACTGTGTAGAAATAAATACCTGATGGAAGGTTTGTGATATCGATTGTAGCTTCGGTGGTGTTCAATTGCAATTGACCATTGATATTATAGATTGCAACGTTGTCAATAGCTCCTGAGGTTTCGAATGTTAAAATACCTGAGGTAGGATTTGGATAAACATTGAGCATTGCGGAAGTCATTTGAGCTACGCTGTTCATGCCTGTAACAGAGAAGTTATCCAAATATAGTGTACTTCCTGGCATACCTGTACCTGTACCAAATGCAGCTGCCATTGATGAGGATGCAAAGATTACAAATTGATTTGCTGTTCCGGTACCATTCGGATTTTGTTGAAACGGTAATGATTCTGTTACCCATGTTGCTCCGGATCCGGTGTAGACTCCAAATGTTTGGTAAAGCAAAACGTCGTCATTTGGACCAGCACCCATAGTATCTAGAAATTCGGCTACAACCACAGCGGTGTCACCAGCTGCAATTTGTTTCTTGTAAGCAAAATTTAAAGTCATGGTGGAAATGTTGTTCCAGTTTCCATTCACGGTTTGCGTGATGAGGCCTGGGATGGTGTCTGAACCCCAGCTAAGAAGTGCGTTGGTAACTGGATCATTGATAGTAGCAAGTTTTGCCGATTGTGTGCCAGCATATGGTGCGGCAGTTTCCATGGTATACAAGCCTTGGCCCCAGCCAGGACAATCTGTAGCTATGCCTGGAAGTAAAGGCGTTGCCGTTTGTTCAAAATTGCCATTTAATAAGCCTTGCGCATTTGTAGTCAGGCAAGCACCTAAAAATAAAATAGAGAGTAAAGTTTTTTTCATATAAATTGATTGGTTAGTTTCCCTAAAATTAGTCATTTTCTTGTAGGTATATATTTGCACTTGGATTAAGTTGTATCAACTCGCCCAAATCAAAAACACCACACCAGCTAATAAAAAGCCACTCGCTCGGCGGATGATGCCAATGCGGCGTGCGGATTTTTTCATGTCTTTTTGGAGTTCTTCTAGGCTCATGTCGTCGGAGGCTTCTAGCCACTCGTCTTCGACCTTGTCTGGGCTGACGATTTTGGAGATGGTATTGCCATCTTTCCTGTCTAAGATTTCGCAACTGGAGAGTTCAAAATGGCCGTTGACGAAGCGCTCTTCCATGCAGTCGGGCCACATGATGTCTTTGTAGTTTTTGATGTCTACTAACGTGAGTTCTGGTGCGGTGCAGATAACGTTAGGTAGGCTATCGAGGGAGGCGTAGAGGGTGAGTTGAAATAAGTTGGGAGCAACAGGTTCCTTGATGGATGTCAAACTTGGGATATTGAAATCGATGAGGCCAAGTTCTATAATGGTGTCCGGGAAAACTATCTTTTGGAGTACCTCACTATGGATGGCGAGAATATCTAATGTTTTGAAATCGGGAAGCGTAAGGGTGGTGTCTTTATAATCAAATTCTAGCCAATCGAGGTTGGGGTTATTTACAAAAAGCAGGTCGAGGTCAGATTGGCTGATGTTTGAGCCGAAGTATTTGCCTTCATCGGTTTCAATGAATTGGGCTTGGAGTTGGACCTGGAAAAGACCGCAGAGCAGGAGGGCGCAGATGTATTTCATATATTAAAGTTAGTCATTTCAAATTTTTACTTAAAATTGTTCAAACATTTAACTACAAACGATGAAAAAATTATTTCTTTCTTTATCAATTTTTGTTTGTTTTTCCTCATTGAAAGCTCAAACAATTACCTATGACTTGAGTGCCAAATATGCATATAGTGCAACTGGTTTATTCAATAAAAGCATCTCTGATTTGGGAGCTTCACAAGATTACGATGTGGCATTTAGTTCCAATTACGGTTTAGCTGGCACTGTCAATTTCGGAAAAGTTGGAGTGGGTATTGAGTGTTTACTGGGCAACTTTAAGGCGGGTTACCAAGGTAATCAAGGGCTTTTGGGTGGGGCATATACGTCAGAAGTGAATTTAAAAACAACGCAAATTCCAATTTACTTGCGCTTGGGCGAGTCAAAAGGATCTTTTGGCGAGTTTGGTGTCGTGATGAACAACGTGAGAGGAGCTACATATACCAATTACAATTCCTTGATTGATCCGCCACAAGCTCAAGACGTGAGCAGCCAATACCAAAATTTCATGGGCTACATGGTTGGTGTGGGAGGTCGTTTTGGCTTGTTAGATTTACCTGTAATGGTTTCTGTAAGCGGACGCTTTATGTTCAGCACTGCCGATGCAAAAGGCGTGGATGCTTTGGGTGCTGATTTGGATTTGTATAATCCGTATAACAAAACCAATGCAGCTTCAGTTGGCTTGCATGTTGGCGTAGTTTATTCGATAGACTAATCTATATATTTGGAAACAAAAAAGGCGCCGAGAAGGCGCCTTTTTTGTTTTGTTCTTGAACCCGAACTTAAGGTTTGACCAAATGGATAAAACCGTGAAGGGTGTAAAGTGTTTTTTCTTTGTTGTCGTATGCGTATTTCTCGCTTTTTGGCGTGGCCGTATAGAAATAGACGCCTTCGTCTAGTGCTTTGCCGCTCATATCGGTGCCGTTCCAGTCGTTGAGGTAGTTGTCATTTTCGTAGATGAGGTTGCCCCAGCGATTGAAGATTTGGATACTCACTTGGTCGTAGTCTTCCCAGTTTTTGATCACGAGTAGTTCGTTGAGGTTGTCGTTGTCTAGGGTAAGTACGTTAGGCACCACCAACGGACACTGATTGTAAACGCGGATGTTTGGCGAAGTGATGGTTTTGGCGCATTGGTCCATGACGTAGACCTGGAAGTTGTTGAGGTTCGGTTCTAGGATACCCGGTTGCACGTATACGGTGTCGTTGTTTGGGAAACCGCCAGGCCCCCAAACGTAGCTGTAGGGAGAGATGCCATTCTGGACCTCACACCAAATGTTGGTGCCTTGACCGAAATCTGCACAGACATTTAAGGAGTCTACAGCAGTAATGGTCATTGGGGTGTAGTTAATGATATCCAGCGAGATAGATGTGGTGTCAAAAGAACCGTCGCAAGGGTTGGGTAAAATGACGTTGAAGAAGACCGTTTCGGTACCTTCGGGCAAGCCGTCTAAGAAGGCAGAAATGCCAATGGTGTCGGAAGCGATTCCTGCCGGAATAATGAGTGTGTCGTTGATGAATGGGTAGTCGTCGCCGTTGGTAGCGGTACCACCCAAGTTGATTTGCACCACTAAATTGGTAGTGAGGTCGGTGCGCTTCACAATGAAGCCCGCAAAACCGCAGTCTTCTATGAGTTGAGTTGGCCCCGTGACATCGACTTCTATCGGCACTTCTACCTGACAAGCGACGACGCGGTAGCCGAAAGTTCTGATTTTGGTATTGATCAGGATGCCGTTGCGCCATTCTTTAACAGCTACACCTGCCACATAACTACCGATCAGATTGGGTGTGAAGGTCATAAAGCCCGTGACCGGATCAATGGTGATGACGGATCCAGCTCCAAAAGGAACGGTTTCCGTGAATGTCGGATTCCAGGTTACTGGGCTATAAGGCGCCGCTGTTTCTGGGTCGGGTACAACATTAGAAACACTTCCGCCAAGCAATGGTGCCATGAGTTCGTAACTCAGGGAGTCTCCGTCGGGGTCAAAAGCGGCGTGGTCAAAATCTAGGGTGTTTTGCGAACACAAAATAAGCGGCGGATAATTGATAAAGCGCGCGCCCTGGTTGTGCACGCCAACAAGAGCTGTACCTGGAATAAAAGTGGTGAGCGTGATGCCGTTACTTGCGGGGTCGACGATGTTGTCTATTGCGCCGGTCCAGCAGCAGCGCTGGTAAGAAATGTAGTATCCTTGAACGGTGAGCGGTAGCGTCACGGTATCGATGTAAATAGCGCGCTCCACGCAGATGTCGTTCGGCACGGTAACACAAGGGTCGTCGTAGACAATTGGTAAAATATTTTGAGAAAAAGGCGCGATTTCTCGGGTCATGAAAATGCTCCCATCGGCCAAAAAGATGGTGTAGTTGAGCGGATTGTCGAAACTTGTTGCGGAGTTGCAGTCGCGGTAGATTTCGATGGTGATTTTGTATTGGTTGTTACCGAGAGAATCGTAATAGATTTCACCGCCGATAATGTGGCTTGCCCAGCTGTTAAAGCTGAATAAAAGTCCGATTAATAATGCAAATAAAGTGGTTTGGAGACGCATGCGCATGAATTTTGTATATTCGTTGTTGATGTCAAAGGTAAGCTTGTTTTTTTTAAGTGTGTGTTTCTTTTTGGTTTTGCAAATTACTGCACAGACCGAAAAGCAACTCCGTTCGGAATTAGGGCGCACGAAAGACAAGACGGCGCAATTGCAAATAAGGTTGCGTCTGATCGATGCGATTTACGAAAGTAACCGCAACCAATGGCAAAATGAGGTTCAATTATTGGTTTCACAACGCCGAGCCTATTCAGGTCAAGCCAATCAGGTCCTCATCTCCTTGCTTGCTGCAGAGCGCGCCAACTTCTTAGGAAATAGAAAGTTGCTGGTGCAAATATTTGATTCCCAGCTTCAAGAGGCCCGTTTTCACAATTCCAAACTCAATTGGCGCAAAAATTTATTGGGTTGTGCCGTTCATCCAAACGATCCACAATATCATTACACGCGCCTTTTGGCTCAAATAAATAGAGCCCTCAAAAACCGAGAGCAAACAGCATTATATCTGCAAATTGCCAAAAATTTTTCGGCTGTTTATCAAAAAGACTCTGCTCTTTGGGCCAGTAACCGAGCCCTACAGCTGGCCAAGCGCTCAGACAAGCGCTGGGTACTCATCGAGGCCATGCAACAACAAGCCGAGGTCTATTGGCAATTCAATTTATTCGAACAGGCTGTTCAGCGGTCTATTTTTTCTTTGCAACTCGCTGAAGAGGCTGCCCTAGACTATTATAAACAGCGACCGCTCTTGCTCATTGCATCGATCTCTACGGATGTGAAGAATTACAATGAAGCAGTGACCTACCTCAAATTGGCCCAAGAACTCGCACAAACCATGAAAGACCAGCGCAGTTTGGCATACGCGCACTATCTATTTGGCAAGTATTATCTAGGTATAAATGCCCCTTCAAAAGCTTTACAACGTGCCACTATGGCTTATCATTGGTTCAAAGAAGCAGGTGAAGTACGCTATGCCCATCGTTCGCGCTTACTGATGCTAGTAGCGCTGCGCGATGCAGGTGAGCAAATAGGATCAAAGTTCAGCAGTTTTGTCGCCTCTATTGCACAAGAACCAGACCCCATACTGCTTTCAGAAACTTATTATGAATACGGTCAGTATTTATTAGCGGCACAGCAATTTTCTCAGGCAAAAGTTGCTTTTGAGAAAAGTTTGAGTTGCTTGCCTTTTGAATCCTTGATCCGGCCGAAAATTGCCAATACGTATCGGGCGTTGGCCTCAATTGCAGCCAAAACTGGGCATTTGGCGCAGGCGTATCAGCACCAACAAAAATACAGCAGTTGGCTTGAAAACAGCCCCGTTTGGCGGAGTGCCGCACGCATAGAAGAGATGGCAGCGGCCAATTTGCGCGAAGAACGCGAACGCCTCATTTTGAACCAACAGGCGTCAATTGAGCGCGCGCAAAAAGAGCGCGAAATCATCGAGCTCCAACGCGACCGACAGTTGGTTATTTCCATTCTTTTTATTTTCGCTATCATTTTTGGGGTCATTATTTACATGCTCAGAATGCAGCAGGCCAAGATCAAGCAGGAGCAGCGGGAGGCAGAGCTGTCTCAAACACTTTTGCGCACGCAAATGAATCCGCATTTTGTCTTCAATGCCATGTCGGTTATTCAGAGTTATATCTACGAGAACGACCCCGCCAAATCATCGCAGTTTTTGGTCAATTTCTCCAGGCTCATGCGCCTCATTCTAGAAAACTCACCTAAAGAGTTCATTCCTATAGAACTCGAAAGAGAAATCCTAGATAAATACCTCACCGCCCAAAAGATGCGCTTTGAAAACCGTTTCGACTACGAGCTTCTCATCAGCGATGACCTACTCTTCAATAAAGCCATGGTCTCGCCCATGATAACCCAGCCTTTTATTGAGAACGCCATCGAACACGGCCAACTACACTCCGTGAAAGACGGCAAAATCTCCGTAAATATTTACGCTAAAGATGCGCAGCTGTATATCCAAATTCAAGACAACGGCGTCGGTCGCAAGAAGTCTGCCGATACAAAGAAAATAAAGGCGCATAAAAGTATGGCGATAGATATTACGCGCGAACGCATCGCTATTCTCAATAAAAAGTATAAATTTAATGGTAGCTTGACCATGAGCGATCTAGACACCGTTTCTCAGACCGGAACAGTCGTTACGCTCATCTTGCCCCTAAAGTACGAAACCGAACAATAAAACTACATGTGCCATGAGTCGAAAAGTACTGATCATCGATGACGAAAAACCAACCCGGACATTCATCCGCAAAATGCTCGAATCCTTTGATTTGAATCTGAGCGTTTATACCGATGGAGAAAACGTAGCGTCCGGTATCGAGGCTATAGAAGACATCCAACCAGATATCGTTTTGCTCGATATCCAAATGCCAGATGGCAATGGTTTTGACGTCCTAAGACAGGTCAAGTACAAGGCGTTTGAAGTGATTTTCATCACGGCCTTTCAGGAGTTTGCTGTACAAGCCATTAAATTTTCGGCCTTAGACTACATTTTAAAGCCCATAGACGCAGAGGAACTCCACACCGCCATGACCAACGCCTTGCAATTGGTGGAGCACAAAAAAGACGACACACAGTTTCAAGCCCTACAGCACAACATTCAGCCGCAGCACAAGCGCAAACTCGTGCTCAAGACACAAGAGAGCATTTTTGTGATTGAAATAGACGATATCGTGCACTGCGAGGCAGATAAAAACTATACGTTTTTCTATCTCAATGACGGCAAGAAAATTTTGGTGTCCAAAACTTTAAAAGACTACGACACCATGCTTGCTGGCTTCTCCTTTTTTAGGGTGCATCAGTCGCATTTGATTAACCTCAATTATGTGGAGCGCTACGACAAGCACGACGGCGGCTCGGTAATCTTAAAAGACGGCACCGCTATTCCGTTGTCTCCGGCCAAAAAAGAGCAGTTTTTTAAGAGCCTAGACTTACTTTAGAGCGCTTTCTAGGTCTGCGATGAGGTCTTCGGCGTCTTCAATGCCCACACTCAAGCGGATCAAAGAATCGACTACTCCACTCTGCTCGCGAACTTCCTTCGGAATAGACGCGTGGGTCATGGTCGCCGGGTGCCCAATAAGCGACTCCACGCCACCCAAAGACTCCGCAAGCGCAAATATTTCTACTTTCTTGACCAAATCTAGCGCATCTTGTAACTGATTGCCTTTGAGCGTAAAAGAGATCATGCCGCCAAAGCCACGCATTTGTTTTTTAGCGACGTCGTGGTTGGGGTGTGTTTCAAATCCTGGCCAGTATACTTTGTCTACTTTTGGGTGCGTTTGTAGGTAGCGCGCGATTTTTTCGCCGTTTTCGCAATGGCGTTGCATGCGCAAGTGCAGGGTTTTGATGCCGCGCAAGACCAAAAAGGAGTCCATAGGTGCAGTAACTGCGCCCGACGAATTTTGGATGCGGTACATTTCTGTAGCGAGGTCGTCGTCATTGCAGACCAAAGCGCCCATTACGACATCTGAATGGCCGCCAAGGTATTTGGTGACGGAGTGCATGACCATATCGGCGCCTAAATCGAGCGGATTTTGTAAATATGGTGTGGCAAAAGTGTTGTCTACGCACAAAAGTGCGCCGGCTTTTTTGGAAATTCGTGCCATAGCCTCGATATCGATGATATTCATCATGGGGTTTGTTGGCGTCTCGACCCAAATGAGCTTGGTGTTTTCATTGACCAAAGCCTCAACAGCCGCTGGGTTTTGCATGTCTACAAAATGAAAAACCAAGCCGTATTTGGCAAAAATAGTATTAAAGATGCGGTAAGATCCGCCATAAAGGTCATTGGTTGAGATGATTTCGTCGCCAGGGTTGAGCATTTTGATCACGCAGTCAATAGCTGCCAAGCCAGAGCCAAAGCAAGCACCGTGCTTACCGTTTTCTATGGCTGCGATGTTCTTCTCGAGCGCATGGCGCGTTGGGTTGAGTGTTCTGGAATATTCGTAGCCCTTGTGATTGCCAACGCCATCTTGCACATAAGTGGAGGTTTGGTAAATAGGGGTCATGATGGCGCCAGTGGCTGGATCTGGGTGAACGCCAGCGTGAATGGCTTTGGTGGCAAATTTCATAGTCAAAAGTGTTTCGACAAAATTAATAGAATCCTTTAAGGCAGGCCCAATTCGAGCGCAGGATCCCAAAAAACTTTTTGAAAGTCTTGGATTTGATTCTGCACGACATAAATTCCTTCTTCTTGCAAGCGCAGTTCCATCGTGTTGGGCCCGTCAAAATGGTGTTTACCACTCAACAAGCCTACCCGATTCACCACCCGGTGTGCGGGAACATCTGGTATAACATGACTGGCGTTCATGGCCCAGCCCACCATTCGGGCCCCTTGTTTGGCACCCAAGTAATTGGCAATAGCGCCGTAACTCGTGACACGACCACTTGGAATGAGCCGCACGACGTCGTATACATCTTGGAAGAAATCTTTGTTTTTGTGCACCTTCAAAGATAAAAAAAAGCCACCTTTTGGGGTGGCTTTTCATGCTATTCAAAGTGCTAAATTAGTGTTTATCGCAACAAGCTGGCTTGTCAGCAGCACATTTTGAGTCTTGCTTACAAGAACCGCCATTCATTTGGCATTCTGTTCCTGCTTTGCATTCTTTTTTCGTTGTTTCGGCGCCGTTGCCCAAGATAGGAGCAATCACCAAACCAATTAGGCACGTCAATTTGATCAAAATGTTCATTGATGGGCCTGAAGTGTCTTTGAAGGGGTCACCAACGGTGTCGCCGGTAACTGCTGCTTTGTGCGCATCAGATCCTTTGTAAGTCATTTCGCCGTTGATTTCAACACCAGCTTCGAAGGATTTTTTAGCGTTGTCCCAAGCACCACCAGCGTTGTTTTGGAAAACTGCCCAAAGCACACCAGAAACAGTTACACCAGCCATATAACCACCGAGCATTTCGGCAATCAATTGGTTGTCAGAAGGGTAAACTAATTTGCCAAGCATTACAATGGCAATAGGCAATCCAATTGTAAGGATACCAGGGAGCATCATTTCGCGGAGGGCAGCTTTTGTAGAGATTTCTACACATTTGCCGTATTCTGGCTTGCCGGTACCTTCCATGATTCCTGGAATTTCTTTGAACTGGCGACGTACTTCATAAACCATGTCCATTGCTGCTTTACCAACTGAGTTCATGGCAAGTGCAGAGAAAACAACTGGAACCATACCGCCAATGAATAACATGGCAAGTACAGGCGCTTTAAAGATGTTGATACCATCGATACCTGTGAAGGTGACGTAAGCGGCAAACAAAGCCAATGAAGTAAGTGCAGCAGAAGCAATTGCAAAACCTTTACCAGTTGCTGCAGTTGTGTTACCAACTGAGTCTAAGATATCTGTGCGGGTACGGACTTCTTTAGGAAGTTCGCTCATTTCAGCGATACCACCAGCGTTGTCAGAGATCGGACCAAATGCATCAATCGCTAATTGCATAGCAGTTGTTGCCATCATGGCAGAAGCAGCGAGTGCCACACCGTAGAAACCTGCAAGCGCATAAGTAGACCAGATAGCCGCAGCAAACAATAAGACAGTAGGGAAGGTAGAAATCATACCTGTAGCCAAACCAGCAATGACGTTGGTGCCGGCGCCAGTGGAAGATTTTTGAACGATTTTCAAGACAGGTTTTGTACCTAAGCCCGTGTAGTATTCTGTTACAGAAGAAATGGCACCACCAACGAACAAGCCGATGAGGGTAGCATAAAATACGCTCATTGAAGAAACGTTTTTCATTCCTTCGCCGAAGAAGGTCATTTTCATGTTGGCTGGCAACATATACTGAACGAGGAAGAAACAAGCAACAGCTGTAAGGGCGATAGATACCCAGTTACCGATGTTGAGTGCTTTTTGTACTTCTGCTTCTTTTGCAGAATCAGAGCTGATTTTAACGAGGAGCGTACCGATGATCGAGAATAAGATACCGAAACCGGCAATAGCCATTGGCAATAAGATGGGGCCAATACCGCCAAATGCATCTTTGATACCGCCCATGTCACTGATGACATAATTACCAAGTACCATTGCAGCCAATACAGTAGCTACATAAGAACCAAAGAGATCAGCGCCCATTCCGGCAACGTCACCTACGTTGTCGCCAACGTTATCGGCAATTGTTGCAGGATTGCGTGGGTCGTCTTCTGGAATGCCAGCTTCTACTTTACCAACTAAGTCAGCACCTACGTCAGCAGCTTTGGTATAAATACCACCACCTACGCGTGCAAACAATGCGATAGACTCTGCACCCAAAGAAAAACCAGCTAGGGTTTCGAGTACTACGGTCATTTGCTCAGAGTTGGTCCAGTGACCACCCATGAAGATGTTGTAGAATAAAATGAAGAAGCCAGTTAAGCCTAAAACAGCCAAACCAGCAACACCCAAGCCCATAACTGTTCCGCCACCGAAAGATACTTTCAAGGCTTGTGGAAGGCTAGTACGTGCAGCTTGCGTGGTACGAACGTTGGTTTTGGTGGCGATTTTCATCCCCATGTTTCCTGCTAAAGCAGAGAAAATAGCACCAAAAATAAAGGCAACTACTATTAATAAATGCGTTTTGACTCCTGGAAGGAAGGTAATTCCTGCCAAAACAACGCTTGAAATGAGCACAAAAATGGCCAAAAGGCGGTACTCTGCTTTCAAAAAGGCGAGTGCACCTTCGTAGATGTAATCTGAAATTTCTTTCATTTTTCCATCACCTGCGTCTTGCTTTAATACCCAAGCGCGCTTCATTGCCATAAATAGTAATCCGATAATTGCCATTACTATTGGCACATAAATCATCATTGATTCCATACTGATCTGTTAATTTGTAAAATATTAATTAGCTGGCAAAAGTAGCTGATTTCGCCTAGGAAAGCAAATACGGAAATAAAAAAGAAGGGTTACGTTTTGATCACTTAAATGTGAAGCGCTTATATATACCCGCCAATTTTTTGTTTGAGTGTGGAAAGTGGGAAGGCACCGCTTTCGCGCCAGAGCATTTTGCTGTCTTTAAATAGCATGAGCGTAGGTACACCGCGTATTTGGAATTGATCTGCAATGGCCGGATTTTTATCGACGTCTATTTTGATGATGCGGAGTTTTTCACCGTAAACTTTCTTGAGTTCATCTAGCACGGGAGACATCGTTTTACACGGTCCACACCAAGTGGCAAAAAAATCGACTAAAGTTGGTGTTGGCGCGCTGATGATTTCTTTGAATTTTCCCATTTGGCAAAGTTAAGTCATCAATTTGGTTTGAATTGTAACTTATAGCACATTCAAATAATTGAGTAAAAAGAGTAAGACACAAAAAAGGCCCGAATTGATTCGAGCCTTTTCTATTAATTGGATTGAAACTTATTGTTTGGTGTAAGTTGCTACACAAGTGCCGCTTCCGCCAATAAGTGGAAGGGTGTTGTCATAAGTATAGGTAATGGTGATGGTGTTCGCTTGGTTGTTGATGCTGCCTACGCCGGAAAAAGTCACCTGACCAAGTGTGACATCGATGGTTTGAGATGGAATATTGATGTTGTTTCCGTTGATAGTCGCGTTAGCTGTTCCACCAAAGATATTGAACATGTTGTCAATAATTAAATCATTGGCACCGGCGCCGGCAGAAATTACAGGAGCAGCAGCTAAAGGAAATGAATTGCCACAATCGCTCGCAACTGCCCAAGTAACCAACCAGTTGTCTTGGCCGATGTTGACGTTTACAGTGCGTGTTGCGGTTGCTGTTCCGTTTTCATTGGTGGCCGTGTAAGTAACTACATAGGTGCCTTTTGTTGTGGCATCTACTTGGCTGCTCGTATTAACCGTTACAGCTGAGCCATCTTTGTTGGTCGCTGTTGCGCCAGCATCTGAGTAGGTGTCGCCTACATTGATGTTTTCGGGGTTGTTGCCATTTATGGTAATGGATGGGGCATATTTACAAGTTCCGTCGTCTTTTTTAGCTGCTGAATTGTAGTTGACTGCGTCTTGGTCGGTGCAGCCTTTCTTCTTGCAGCTTGCGGTAGTACCAATGAGTAAGGCCGAAAAGGCGATAATTGAAAGGTAAGTTTTCATAGTATAAGTTGATTAATTGGTTCGAAATTATAAAATTGCTGAGCAATAGACAAATAAACGCACTTCATTTATTTTTATTGCAGAAAAAAAAACGGCGCTCCTAAGAACGCCGCTTCCAACCAAACGATAGGTCTAGTCTTGCAACACTTCATTCTGACCAGTCGGTGTTGCGAGCGCATTTTTGATTTTAGCTTCTAGTTCTTCCATGAGTTCTGGATTGTCTAGAATAAGTGCTTTAATGGCATCGCGCCCTTGTCCGAGTTTGGTTTCTCCGTAAGAGAACCAAGAACCGCTTTTCTTGAGGATGTTGAGGTCTACACCAAGGTCGATGATTTCACCTACTTTAGAGATGCCTTCGCCGTACATGATGTCGAACTCTGCTTTTCTGAAAGGAGGCGCCACTTTGTTCTTGACAACTTTGACTTTGACGCGGTTACCGATGATGTCTTCGCCGTCTTTGAGTTGTGCAGCTCTGCGGATATCGATGCGGATTGAGGAGTAAAACTTAAGGGCGTTACCACCTGTAGTGGTTTCGGGGTTGCCGAACATGACGCCGATTTTGTCTCGCAATTGGTTGATGAAGATACAGCAGCAGCCAGCCTTGTTGATTGAGCCCGTCAGTTTGCGAAGCGCTTTAGACATGAGGCGAGCCTGCAAGCCCATTTGGGAATCGCCCATTTCGCCTTCAATTTCTGCTTTCGGCGTCAGGGCCGCAACGGAGTCAATGACGATGAGGTCGATGGCGCCTGAACGGATGAGGTTGTCGGCGATTTCAAGAGCTTGTTCGCCGTTGTCTGGTTGCGAGATAAGGAGATTGGAGATGTCTACACCTAGTTTTTGAGCGTAAAATTGGTCAAAGGCGTGTTCGGCATCTATGAATGCGGCAATACCACCTTGTTTTTGAACTTCAGCAATGGCGTGAATGGCTAGTGTTGTTTTACCAGAAGATTCTGGCCCGTAGATTTCTACAACGCGCCCTTTCGGATAGCCATTGATACCTAAGGCGAGGTCTAGAGTAAGAGATCCGGTAGGAATCACTTCTACTTGTTCGACAGGGGCATCGCCGAGTTTCATGACGGCTCCTTTTCCGAAGGCTTTGTCAAGCTTTTCCATGGTCAGTTGGAGTGCTTTGAGTTTTTCGAGGTTTTGTTCTTTAGACATATCGTTTGTTGTTTTGAGCGAGGCTCGGTGAATAATTTTTACAAAGTTGCTAGATGATGGACGTAATCAATTTACGTTCTACTGAAAACAAGCCAAAACTTCGTTGGCGTGGTCTTTTGTATTCGGTTTTTCGATGATTTTAATCAGGGTGTTTGTTTGGTCAAAGATGAATGTCATGCGGTGAATGCCGTCGTAAACACGCCCCATGAATTTCTTAGAACCCCAAACGCCGAATTGTTGGATGATGGTTTTTTCGGGGTCGGAGATCAGTGGAAAATTCAGTTGGTACTTATTTACAAATTTCATGTGAGCAGCAACGCTATCGGCACTGATGCCAATGACATTGACTTGTGCGGCGAGCAGTGCTTCTTGGCCGTCGCGGATACTGCAAGCTTGGGCAGTGCAGCCTGGGGTGTCGTCTTTGGGGTAAAAGTAGATGACAAGATTTTTGCCAGCGTAAGATGCGCTGTCGATGGATTCGCCGTTTTGGTCAGTGCCAATAAAAGCTGGAAGCTTGCTTCCGAGGGTTAGTGTTGTCATAATGCTTAAAAAATAATCGGTGTAACGATGAAAAACTAATCAAAAGTAAAAACTATTCACCAATAACAAAACATCATTCGCAAAAAAGTTTTACTGTTGTCCGTATTTTAACAGACGAAAAAGAAATACGCACCAAGAAAAGATGCTAATTGCCCCGCCAATTGGTGTTACTGGGCCCAAAAAGGCAAATGAATCGGTGCCGAAAAAGTGGCGACCTAGCACCAAGCCATAAATGGAGAAACTAAACAAAAACATACCAATGAGCATGGCCCACAAAATGCCTTTCATCGGAAAAGCCAAGCGCTGACTATTCAATGAGAGGATGAAGACACCCATGGATAAAAATCCTTGATAGCGCACCCCTACTTCAAAAGTGGCCAATTGTGCGGGCTCGAGAATAGCTTTAAGGGCATGAGCCCCAAAGGCGCCAAATACAATAGATAACATGATCAGGAGGCCTGCTAAAAATGTAGTTTGTTTTTCCATACTGCGAAATTGTAAAAAAAAGACAAACCAAGTGTATCTTTGTGCACATGCGTTCGCTAAGTTTCTTCTTATTCTTTTTATTACTCAGTTGTGAGCAGGCCAAACCGCGTACTTACGACTATATCCAATACAGTGCTTTAGATTTGAGCACTTACGATTTGTCGGCGCGCATCATGTTGCCCAATGCCAGTGCCGGAATTGGTACCTCCATGAAACCGAAAGTCGCTTACGAAATAGGTGGATTCAAATGGAAACTCAGTGTGGGGCGCAATTTCACACTCCTAATTGAAGACTACGGCGACTACGCCTATCGTTTTGCCGAATTCAAGCGCAAATTGCTCAAGCCCAATCCTTTCTTCGAAATTGAGATGGTGAGGCAAACCAAAGACATCCTCATTTATAGAAGAATCGTGAAGGGCGAGTTTGTCTCACAGAAAAACGCTAGGTTTTATATATACAGCGTCAAGCGCATCCGTGAAAACTATTATGAAATCATGAACCGCGAACAAGGCGACACCAAAAGGGTTGTAGATTTCATGTATCACTCCATTCAATCATTAAAAGCGAATAATGCACATTAACAGAGAAGACGTACTTGCCGTATTAGGCAAAATAACTGAGCCCGATCTTAAAAATGACTTGGTGAGCCTCAATTTAATCGAAGACTTGCAAATCAATGACAATACCATTCACGTGGGTGTTAAAATTTCGAACCCTGCGCTACATGCCAGAAAACGCATGCAAGAAGCCATAGAATTCAATTTAAAGCGCGTATTCGGACAAGAAATCCAAGTACAGTGCCGCATTCAAGGTCTCGATGCAGAAAGTCGCACGGCGCGCCGAAAAATTCTGCCAGACGTCAAGCATATCATTGCTGTGGCATCGGGTAAGGGGGGCGTTGGTAAGTCTACGATTACCGCTAATCTAGCTGGTGGCTTGGCTAAAAAAGGATATCGTGTCGGTATTGTCGATGCCGATATCCACGGACCTTCGATGCCCACCATGTTCGATTTAGTAGGCGAGCGCCCCAAAATGACAGACGTCAATGGGCAATCGCTTATTGCGCCGATTGAGTCCAACGGCATCAAGATTTTATCGATCGGATTTTTCACGAGTCAAGACGACGCAGTTGTTTGGAGAGGCCCAATGGCTTCCAAAGCGCTCACCCAACTTTTTACCGACGCGCATTGGGGCGAACTCGATTTCTTACTCGTCGACCTCCCTCCAGGAACCAGCGACATCCACTTGTCTTTGATGCAAACCGTTCCTTTAGACGGCGTGGTGATTGTCAGTACACCGCAAGAAGTGGCGCTAGCCGACGCGCGACGAGGCATTCAAATGTTCAGACTCGATTCTTTTAAAGTACCGATTGTCGGTATTGTCGAAAACATGGCATACTTCACACCCGCGGAATTGCCCGACAACAAATACTATATTTTCGGACGCGATGGCGCCAAGAATTTAGCGCAAGGCATGCAAGTGCCATTTTTGGGCAGTATTCCATTGGTTCAGGGTGTGTGCGAAGCTGGAGATGCCGGCAGACCCGCTGTTTTTCAGCAAAATACCCCCACAACAAGCGCTTTTGAAGAATTAGTTCATAACTTTGAAACGGAATTAAACGCCATTATCGCAACGCGCAAAACCCAAGCATGACAAACAACAAAGAAGAACTCCGCAGCAAAGTTTTAGTGGCACTTGATCAGCTCAGACCCTTTTTGCACGCCGATGGCGGCGATATGGAACTCATCGATATCACCGATGACGCCATTGTTCAAGTCCGTCTGTTGGGCTCTTGCAGCGACTGCTCGATGTCTCAAATGACCATCAAAGGTGGTCTGGAAGAAGCGCTAAAGATGGCGGCGCCAGAACTCAAAGGTGTAGTAGCGGTTTAACGCATGAAAATTCGGTTTTTAGTCGTTGGGAAAACTGCATTCGAGGACCTCAAAGTCGGCGAACAGCGCTACCAGCAACGCCTGGGTCATTACTGTTCTTTTGAAAGAATTGAACTCCCAGACATTAAAAATCCGAAGGCACTTAGCCAAACCCAAATCAAGGAGAAAGAAGGTCTTCAAATCTTAGCCAAAATCAATCCAACCGACTTTTTGATCCTGCTCGATGAAAACGGCAAGCAGTTCAGTTCGGTAGATTTTGCCAATTGGTTGGCCCAAAAACAATTACAGCATACGTGTGCTTTTGTGTTTGTCATTGGTGGAGCCTATGGCTTTAGTCCGGCTGTATACGAGCGCGCGCAATTCAAGCAGTCGCTTTCCAACATGACTTTCTCGCATCAGATGGTCCGCATGATTTTTCTCGAACAATTATACCGCGCTTTCAGCATCCTCAAAGGAGAGCCCTACCACCATGCCTGAGCACTTGTTTTTACACGAATTGATTTTCAAGAAGCCCGCTGGCACGAGCCGAGGTGTTTTGCATGCCAAGCCTTCTTGGATCTACACTTATACCCTGGCAAATGGTACTGAAATTCAAACAGAATTCCCTATCATTCCAGGTTTGTCGCCAGAATATCAAAATAAACATCAATATGAGGAGCAATTAAATCTGTTCATCAAGGCGTTTGAACCTTTTCTATTGATATGGTCGGAGCTTGATTTTTTTACAGACCCCACTTTTCTAGCTTTTGCCTCTCAATGGAAACATTTTCCCTCGTTTATCTTTGGCCTAGAAGTTTTATTGCTGGGCATCCGTGCACAAGGAGCACCTATTTTATTCGATACGCTATTTACACGCCAACAAGCCAGCATGCCGGTCAATGGATTGGTTTGGATGGGTACGATTGCCGACATGCGTGCACAAGCCATCGAAAAAATTGCTGCCGGTTTTCGGACTGTTAAACTCAAAATTGGCGCACTAGATTGGCCCCAAGAATTGTTGCTGCTTCAGGAACTTCGTGCGCATGCGCCTGCAACGGAGCTCACCATCCGCGTCGATGCCAACGGTGCGTTTTCACCTTCCGAAATTGGTTCCGTACTCGAAGAATTGGCGCGCCTAGAAGTGCATAGCATAGAGCAGCCCATTGCTGCAGTTCAATACCACGAAATGTCTAATTTGTGTAAGGATACCAAAGTGCCAATTGCCTTAGATGAAGAATTAATAGGGCTTACTTCTCGAGCTAAAAAAATAGCGTTGCTCGAGCAAATTAGACCACAATATATTATTTTGAAGCCAAGTTTACATGGCGGCCTGAGTGGCGTGCGCGAATGGATTGCTTTTGCCGAAGAAAGAAACATAGGTTGGTGGCTCACTAGTGCTCTCGAAAGTTCAATAGGACTGAGCGCTATTGTGCAATTTGGCGCGTGTTATGCCCCGACAATTCCGCAGGGTTTTGGCACAGGAGGCCTTTACACAAATAATTTCTTGGCGCCATTGCGCATCCAAGAAGGACACATTTTCTGGGTCAACGACTCGAGCAAGGACTAATTTCTGTGCAATTTTGGTATACCATATCGTGCAAAATGAGTTGCGCTGCGAGGGCGAGTTGCGTGTAGTTTTGTGAGTTGTTCCCAAAACCCGCGGCGCTATTTTGCCACATGGCTTTGATGAGTTCTTGCGAGCCTTCTGTGGGCTGAATTTTATCAACAACAGCAGCCACGTTCATGGCTCCGGCATGATACACATGGAGCACAAACAAGCGAAACCACAAGTCTGTTTCGTTGTAAGTGAGGTTGTGTTGGGCTAAAATACGCTTGGCTTCAGGGATACACACTCGTCTAATGAGCTGCGCTGCACCATAGGCCGAGCGGTCAAAATCTTTGCGTTCATCTGTGGTGCTATTGACGATCAGCCCCATGGAGCGCGCTACCCCAGGCATGAGCTGAAAAGCACCATATGCGCCTGTCGAGGATTTGCGCATCAAGGCCGGGCTTTCTATTAATAATATAGATTGTGCATACCAAGGATCAACACCAAAGCGCTCAAAAGCAGCCACACCCTGATCTAAACTTGGGTACACTTCATTGAAACGATAAAAATCGTTTTTGCCTGTAGTTACATAAATTCGCGTATCACTAGGAAGTCCGTTGGCTAACCGTAGTTCTTGTCGCTTGAGATCTTTTTCTACTTCTGTTTGCGCATTCCAGTCGCGGATAGACATTTTGTCGAGTACTTGGCGGTTCGAGGCCACGTTGATCAGGCAAGAATCCGGCGAAAGCAACATGATTTTTTTCCAAAACTGTGGCTGTGGGAGTTGGTCCCAGCGGTCTTCAAAAAGTGCTTCGGCGTGCATAATGGTTTGTGCACCAGAAGCTTGCGTGACTTTGATTTTGTCGACCTCCCAGTTGTCTAGGGGTTGACTCATGCCAATTAAGGAGATTGTACTAAATGCAATAAGGGAGAGGAGTTGCTTCATGTTCATTTTCTAAAAATAAGCATAACCTATTTTGAATCAAAAGTTACGGTAACAAAGTTTACACAGCAAGCTGTTGAAATTGCTTATTTTTGACCCATGCAGCTTTTTTATAAGGTCTTGGCGGCCCCGCTTATTTTTTTAGTCCGGATATACCAATGGGTGATTTCGCCTATTTTTCCGCCGAGTTGCCGCTACACGCCAAGTTGTTCTGCCTACATGGTAGAGGCGCTTCAGACTTGGGGGCCTATAAAAGGAACTTATTTAGGAGTAAAGCGCATTGCCAGATGCCACCCGCGTGGCGGTTTTGGCTATGACCCTGTTCCTAAACGCGAGTCGGAAGCGCCCCACGCTGCTTCAGCACCCGATAATAATTCAGAAAAGTAGGGTAGTCTTGCGCCGAGGCGAGGCGTTCGTTGGCATCGTATGTTGTTTGCTCGGCACGCGAATTTTCTAAGAATACAAACCACTCCCACAATCTATTGGTAGCCGAACTCCTTTTGGCCGGAAAGTCTGTGGAACGGATGCTGCTGTAAAAATGTATGGCTTTTTGCGCTCTGGTGAGTAAAACATTTAGGCGTCTGCCGCTTTGTGCCTGTGCCATGGGGCCAAGTCTGAGGCTAAATTGTTCGGCTTCATTTTTAGCAAATCCAAAACTGATCAACAAGAATTCGCATTCTTCGCCTTGTACTTTCTCTAAGGGCAGAAAAAACGCACTGCGGTCTTGAATCCGTGCTTCGAGAATTGCCTGCTCAGCGCTGCTCAATTCTTGGTAAATACAATTGAGTTGCATTTCTGAAAACGCGACAACCCCAAGCTTTTGTTCAAACGGAAGCTGTATGCGCAATTGTTGGGCGAGTGCTTTTGCTTCAGCTTGATTTTGCTGTTGCGTATAACGTCCGGCCTCCAAATAATGATCGAAAATACCGTTGGTAGCAACGGGCTTCGAAGGCCAAACGATGAGAGAATTTTGATAGAAGTGTTGGTTCGAGAAGGCAATCAAGCTAGGGTCTTCACTGCGGTAATGGTAGCGCAAATGCTGGCTGGGTAGGTAAAAAGCTGCTTGGTGCAGGAGGTCCACAACGCCTTCTGCGCTTTGCCCGAAATAAGATTGCGGTCGCATTTGTTGCGGATCACCAGCTACAACGCACTTTTGAACTCTTTGCAGTGCGCCCACCGCATGGCTGAGCGGCAACTGACTCGCTTCATCAAAAATACCCACAGCAAATACCCCGCATTCCATGGGTAGCGTTTTGGCCAACGTTGTGGGCGTGCAAAGCCATATAGGGAAGATGACCCTGAGCCAATGCGCAGCGGGGCCTTCAAAAAGGTCGGCTATGCTCATGTGCTGGCGCGTTTTGGCCATTTCTTTGACTAAAATAGCTTTGCCTTTGCGCAATTCTTGCCGCAGTTCTTTTTGTTCAGGTGTCAGTTTTTGAATGGGGACAGTCAGTAACTTTTGCAAGTGCTTGAATTGCAACTGCTGTACGGCCCTGATTGCTGCCGCGTGTTGTTGCCAGTTGGCCGCCTCTATTTGTAAATCTTCCTCGATGAGCCCGCTAATTTGCTGCTCGGAATACTCATAAAGTGCAGGGTAATTGCTGCGGAGGTCTGCCCAGCATTCGGCGCGCATGGTTTGTTCGAACCCTTCTAAATCGGTAAGGTTTTCCCAGAGTTCAAAAGGTAGTTGCCGTAGAAGTTCGAGATCGCCACTGAGTTCGTTAATTTGCTTGCGTAGCGTCTCGTGCAGCACTGCAAAATCAGGGGCAAGTTCAGTGAAAAGTTTTTGGTGGAATTGCTGAAATTGATGCGCCTGCTGGTGCGCCTGGCACAACTGCTCAATTGCCGTGCGACTCAATTTTCTGTACCATTGCCAATGCGCGGTGTTGTGTTGCTTGAGTAGCGGGATCAGCAAGCCGAGTACTTCTTCTAAATTTTGAATGCCAAAGCGGGCAAACTTTTCTTTTATATTGGCTCTTTGGCTTTGATTTTGCCAAAATTTCTTTAGTGCAGTTTCGAGTTGCTGGATGTCTAGACCTGAGGTCCGCAGCCAAGTTTTTTCGAGTTTGCGCCATTTGCGCTGCTGGAACCACCCCGGTGCAGTTGCAGTTGCTTTCAAGATATCCCATTCTGCAGGCGTTGGCACTTGCTTCCAAGGGCTTAGCGTGTGCAGTAATAGTTCTTTCTGACCAATGAGTTGTTGGTACTGATAAAGTCGTTTGAGCTGCAGCGCAATATCTTGATCGAGCAGTTCGCTGTAGGTCTGATACAGCTTGCTTTCAAACTGAATACAGCGCAAGGCTTGCTCCACAAATAGATCGATTTGGCGGCTATTTACTATTTGGTGGTTCTCTAATAAGTCAGTGCTCCATTTTTGCCATTTGAGCCAAGCTTGATGAAGCTCTTGGCTGTTGGCTTCTTGCCAATATTTTTGAAGAAATGGAAGGATACCGCGTGTGCTGGGCTGCAAATTTTGAAGGAGCTGTTGCTTGCTCAGCCAAGCTTGCCAGCGTTTTGTGGGTCTTGCGCTCGAGTGGATCGGCGGCCCAAAAACATGGAGTATTTCATCAAAACGCAGTGCGGTTGTGTGTTCAATTTGCTTGCGCTGTTCCCAAAAGGGGGCGCCGCGAAATGTAGGCTGGTATGCGTTCGCTTCATGAATGGCATCGGCTTGAAGCAAGCGCTCAAATTGGACTTGTAGTTGCTTATAGAAACCGGCTGTTGTTTGGCTTGCACTCAAAAATACACAGCAGTGGTCGAGTTGCTGTTGTGCCAATTTACCAAGCAACACTTCTAGTGCCACAGGCTTGTCGGCCACCACTAGGGCATTTTGTTTGTTCAAGATTGTTTGTGCAATGATATTGCTCAGCACCACAGATTTTCCAGTCCCGGGAGGGCCGTAAATGACCTCAGACGCATATTTCGCCTTTTCGACCGCCGCTTTTTGATCCGGATCCAAGGATGAAATGGCTTTGATCTCGGCACCGTATTTTGCAGACTCATTTGAAAGGTTGTCTCCAATAATTTGATGCAGGGCAGGGGAGTAGCTTTGCGCTGCATGGAGGGCTTCCCATTCTTTGCGGAGTTCGTAGCGTTGCGGATGCAAGTTAGCGAGGCCTGAACGATCGGAATACTGGCTAAAAAGTTTGGTGTCTAGTAAATCTTGAATGTAAGCGGCGGGGTCTTTTAAATTAATATCGAAACCCAGTGTTTTTTGAAGAAAGACGCTAATGAACGGATTGACGAACAATTTGTCGTCGCTGACAATTTGTTGTGTCTGGTAGTGAAAGGCGGTACATTCCCTTAGGAAAACAGGGGTTTGCATGCTTTTCTCGCCTTTTTGCCATGTGAGTATGCCCTCGAAGTGAACCAATGCAAGCACGCCCCTTTCGCGTTCTATGCGCCGCACTTCTTTTAAGATTTGACGCCCAGTTGTGGGGTTGGTCCAGAGTTCGGTTTCAGTAGCGACAAAAGCGTTGTCTGGAAGGTCAATTAATGGGTCGTTTGGTCTAAGTTGCAACAACTCAGCCTCCCAGGCGCCCAGAAATTCTTGAACCAAATCAGACATGTCGTAAAGTTAGCACCAATCCATCGAATAAAAAACCTAAATTTGGGTCTCAACTAGACCTATGAAAACACTTCTTCTAAGCTTATTTTTATCTTCAGTAGGCGTCTTCTCAGCACAAATTACGCTACAAATAAACGACTTCGCTACGGCCGGCGATACCGTGCGTTGGAGCCTCGCTAACCCCATTACTATTGACCTTCAGAACACAGGGGCCAATGCCACCTGGGACTTCTCCCAACTCACGGCTCAAAGCCAAACTTTAGTCGACTACAATCCAATAGGCTTTGGTTCCTTGCTCATTTTGGCTACTTATGGCCCCATTGCCTCCACGCCCTACAGAGCCACCTATTTCAACCTCACCGACGACCTTCCCATCGATCAGTTCTCCGCATTTTTGCCAATAGAGCTCTCTAATTTGAGCCAATATACCCGTCGTACCAACTCACAAATCAACAGCATTGGTTATTCCATAGATGTACAGGGGCAAGGCGTTCCTTTTAAGTCTGATACCATCGAAACCCGCTACGAATTGCCGCTCCAATTCAACGATACCTACACCTCGAGAGGCTATACCTACATCGACCTCAATCCGGCAACTGACATCAAGTTCATTCAGCACCGCGAGCGCGTTTCGGTAGTAGATGGTTGGGGCAGTGTCACCACGCCTCTTGGCACCTTCCCGGCCTTGCGCATCCGCCACGACATCTCTGAAAACGACTCCATTTACCAAACATTTTTTGGAACGGGTTCTTGGTTTGCACCGCCTAGCTTTGTCACGACAGAATACGAATGGTGGACGAGCGGCAAAAAAGATTGTTTAGTGCGCGCAACCGCCGGTGGTTTTGGTCAAAATCAAACAACTACAATCGAATACCAAGATATTTACCTCGGTCTGGACGCTGGGCTTTCAGCGCCTACACTTGATATCTCGTTTTATCCGAATCCGGCCTCAGATTGGTGTTATTTTCAGACTGCAACGCCATTTGAATTCCTCGAAATCATGGATGCAAGTGGCCGCATTGTGCTGCGCCATGAAAATGCTGCATTACAGGGTTATTTTGACATCTCAGCGCTGCCAAATGGAACCTATACAATCCGCATTCAGGCAAGGACTGGTGTAGCAGTTAAAAAGCTCGTCAAACTTTAATACCTTTACAGCGGCAAATCAGTCTATCGCTTTTCATGAGAAAAGAGGAAAGTCCGGGCAGCATAGAGCATCGTACTTCTTAACGGGAAGGGTTGTAGCAAGCAATTGCGACAATACAGCAAGTGCCACAGAAAACAAACTACCTCGGCTTGCCGAGGAAAAGGTGAAAAGGTGAGGTAAGAGCTCACCGCTTGGGCAGTGATGCACAAGGCAGGGTAAACCTTACGAGCTGAAAGACCAAATATACCGGGGTCTGCGCAAGCAGAACGGGCTGCTCGCTCGTCTCGGAGGGTAGGTCGATTGACGCTGCGCGCGAGCGCAGTGCTAGATAAATGATGGACACCAAAGCTGCGTGCAGCAACTGGTACAGAACCCGGCTTATGATTTGCCATTTTTTTATAATCAGCAGCAAATGTTACAACAAATTGTCTCCGAGCTAGAAAGAATAAGAGTTGCCGAACGTGCTCCGGCCATGGAAGCATACATGAAAAACCGCTTTGTATTTCTTGGCGTAGCGGCAGGGCCTAGAAAAAATGTACTCACGCTCTTTAAAAAGGAATGGATGCAGCTCACCGACTCAGCGCGCTGGGATTTCATAGCCGAATGTTGGCAACACGAAGCCAGAGAACTCCAATACATCGCTATCGATGCCCTGCTCTCCGACTACAAAAAACGACTAGCTGCTTCAGATTTACCCAAAATCGAGTTTTTGCTCACCCAAAAACCATGGTGGGATACCATCGATTTGTTGGTGTCGCATGTGGTAGGTCATTATGCCAAGAATTTTCCGCAAGAATTTAAAATAACAGCAGCCGAATGGGAAAGCACATCCAATTTTTGGTTGCACCGTTCTTTGTTGATTTTTCAACTCAAATACAAGCAGCAAACAGACTTAGTGCTGCTCCAATACTATATTAGTCGTTTCAAATGGAACAAAGAGTTTTTTGTTCAAAAGGCGATTGGTTGGGCTTTGCGCGAAGTTTCCAAATGGAATCCTGAATGGGTGCGAGAAGTAGTTGCGTCTGAAAATTTACAAGGATTGGCCAAACGCGAGGCACTCAAATACGTTGCTGCAGCTTAAGGCACAGAAGTTAGCTTTTGTTTTTAGAGAATTTGTATTTTCACGCCCTATGAAAGCACGCCACCTCCTTTTTTTATTTGCTACGTTCGTTTCCGTACAGCTAAGTGCACAGTTTGGCCCCGATAACGGCGTCAAGGCATCTGCGCCCAAATACGTATTGATACAGCACGCCAACATTATGGTCAAGCCGGGCCAAACGCTCCTAGATGCCGATTTACTGCTGCAAAATGGCAAAATCGTTGAGGTCGGAAAAAACCTCAAGCAAGATGGTGCAGTTGCACTCGATTATACCGGAAAGGTCTTAGTGCCTTCTTTTATCGACATGTACAGCAGCATTGGCCTCGACCCCGTTACTTTCAAAAAAAACGGGTGGCGCCCGCAATTAGAATCCAATAATGAAGGTGCTTATTACTGGAACGAAGCTGTGCATCCAGAATTAGCTGCCGCAGCGGCCTACAAATCCATAGAAAACAGCAGCGAGCAGTTGCAGCAGTCGGGTTTTGGTTTTGCGCTCACCCACCACATGGACGGCATTGTGCGCGGGAGTGGCGCTTTTGTAGCGCTGGGCCAAGCAGAGGTACACAAGCAAATTCTTGCGCCACAAGTAGCGCAGGTATATTCGTTCTCCAAAGGCGCAAGTCAGCAGACTTATCCTTCTTCTCAAATGGGTTCCATCGCGCTCTTGCGTCAAGCACTCTACGACCTCGACTACTACAGCAAAAACAAAGCTACTTTACCCTATTCAGTTTCCCTTTCCGAATGGGAAAGCCAGCGCAACCTACCGATCATTTTCAAGACCGAAGACAAACTAGAAATCTTGCGTGCTCAAAAAATTGCCAACGAATTCAAGACCAATTTTCTGTACATCGGATCGGGTAACGAATATGCAATTGCCAATGAGTTAAAGGGCTTCAAGATCGTCTTGCCCCTTGTTTTTCCGGAAGCTTATGAGGTCAATGACCCTTATTTAGCCCGTGAAATTCCTTTGTCGGAGCTCAAACATTGGGAAAGCGCACCAAGTAACGCCATGCTACTCAAAAAAGAAGGTTTAGATATCGCCCTGACCTCTTTTGGCCTCAAGAATGCCGAGCAATTTTGGGCGGCACTGCGCAAAGCAATGGCCCGCGGGCTTGCCCCAACCGATGCCATGGCAGCGCTCACCACCGTTCCTGCCAACTGGTTGGGTCTCTCCGCTCAGGTCGGTACGCTCGAAAGCGGCAAGTGGGCGAGTTTTTCTGTTTTCAGTGCAGACCCGTTTGCCTATGAAGCACAACTTTTAGAAACTTGGAGTTTAGGTGAAGCACGCTACTGGAAGTCTGCCAACACCGTTCAATTGTTAGGCAATTATACACTGAGAATAGCCGATGCAACCTACGAGTTGGTCGTGACGGGCTCAGCTGAAAAGCCACAAGGAAAGGTGTTGCTCAAAACCGCTTCTGATACCTTGAGCACCAAAGCCAATATACAGCTCAAACAGCAAGATGTTTCCATCCAGTTTTTGTCCTTGACCACAACCAATCCACAGCTGATTCAATTGCACGCCAAAGCACTTAAAAATGGCCTCGTACTCGAAGGTGAGGGCACCGATGCCAAAGGCGCATGGTTCCATTGGAGCGCAATTCAGCAGCAAACAACAGCGGTGAGTCCGCCAACTGCACTCAAGCCCGACACCACCGTTTATGGCCAAGTCTGGTTTCCAAATATGGCCTTCGGGACCACCGCCAAAGCGACCCAAGAAACGTTGGTTTTCAAAAATGCCACCGTCTGGACCAACGAAAAAGAAGGTGTGCTCAAAGGCGCCGATGTGCTTGTTGTGGATGGTAAAATCAAGCAAGTGAGCCGTCAAAATATTGCCGTGCCTGCTGGTGCGCGTGTGATCGACGCCACAGGCCTGCACCTGACTTCCGGCATTATTGATGAACACTCCCATATCGCCATTTCAAGAGGTGTGAACGAAGGCGGGCAGGCTATTTCTGCTGAGGTGAGTATTGCCGATGTAGTCAACCCCGACGATATCGATATCTACCGTCAACTCGCTGGTGGCGTAACGGCTGCCCAATTGCTGCACGGATCTGCCAATCCAATCGGTGGTCAGTCGGCGCTCGTGAAGCTCAAATGGGGTGTTTGCGCCGATGAAATGCTCATCGACAACGCGCCTCAGTTCATCAAATGTGCACTTGGTGAAAACGTCAAACAGGCCAATTGGGGCGATTTCAATACCGTTCGCTTTCCGCAAACCCGCATGGGTGTAGAGCAAGTTTTCTACGATGGTTTTTACCGCGCCAAAGCCTACCAAAAAGAGTGGGATGCCTTTAAGGCCGGCAAAACCAAAGTTGCGCCAAGAGTGGATCTCGAACTCGAAGTGTTGGCTGATATCCTGCGCTCCGAGTGCTTCATTACTTGTCATTCTTACATTCAGTCTGAAATCAATATGCTGATGCATGTGGCCGATTCTATGGGCTTTCGGATCAATACCTTTACCCATATTCTCGAGGGCTATAAAGTCGCCGACAAAATGCATAAGCACGGCGTGGCGGGATCCACCTTCTCCGATTGGTGGGCCTATAAATTTGAAGTCAACGACGCGATACCTTACAACGCAGCGCTAATGGCCGAACAAGGCGTTGTGGTTTGCATCAATTCCGACGATGCTGAAATGGGCAGGCGACTCAATCAGGAAGCTGCCAAAACAGTCAAATATGGCGGCCTCAGCGAAGAAGAAGCTTGGAAACTCGTGACGCTCAATCCAGCAAAAGCTTTGCATTTAGATGCGCAAATGGGCAGTGTCAAAGTAGGTAAAGCTGCAGACCTCGTGCTCTGGACTGCCAATCCCTTGAGCATAGAAGCGCGTGTTTCCTTGACTATGGTCGATGGTGTTGTGTACTATGATGAAAAGCAACAAGCAGAAAAACAAGCGCAAATTGAACAAGAGCGCACGCGTATTTTGAGCCAAATGCTGGCTGCAAACGAAAAAGGCGAGGCGAGCAAAACCCCTCAAAAGAAAGTCAAAAAGCATTTTCATTGCGACACACTAGGTGAAGAAGCTACCAAAACCGAAAATTCCCACTAACATGAAAGCGACCTTATTTTTCTTTTCATTGCTCTTGAGCTTTACTGCATTGGCACAAAGAATTCTTTTGCTGCACGGCATGGCGCATATCGGCAACGGCACGGTTGTGGAGTCTGCGGCAATAGGTGTGGTCAATGACCGCATTGCTTTTGTAAAGAATTCACTGACCCAAACCTTTAACAACAAAGATTGGGACACCATCATCAATTGCAACGGACAGCATTTTTACCCAGGTTTGGTTTCGGCCAACAACACGCTTGGGCTCACTGAAATAGACGCTGTGCGCGCCACCCGCGACTTCAATGATGTCGGCGACTGGAACCCACATGTGCGCGCTCAAGTGGCTTACAATGTAGAATCGAAAGTAGTTGAGACCGTCCGCACAAATGGCGTCTTGCTGGTGCAGGCCACCCCGCGCGGAGGCTGGATCTCCGGAAGCTCGGCCATCATGAAACTCAGCGGCTGGAACTGGGAAGACGCCACTGTTTTGGCCGACGACGGTATTCACCTGAATTGGCCCTCCGACCGCACTACATACCAAGCGCAAAAAAGAGCTATTTATTCGTTTTTTGAGTTGGCCAAAACCTACGCCATGGCGCGAGAAGCGCAAGCCACTGACCTCCGTTTGGAAGCCATGAAAGCTTGTTTCAAAGGCCAAAAGCGCGTGTATATCCATGCCGAGAGCATTCAACAAATTGTAGATGTCATCGATTTTGCCGCGGCGTTTCAATTGCCATTTCCGGTCATTGTAGGTGGGCATGATGCGCACTTATTGGGCGCCAAACTCCGCGACTCCAAAATTCCGGTCATGCTGTCTCGCATCCACAGCCTGCCACAACGCGAAGATGAGCTCACCTATTTGCCGTATCAAATGCCAGCGCTGCTCAAGCAACAAGGCATTGCGTTTTGCATACAAAACGACGGCGACATGCAGCCCATGAATACCCGCAACTTGCCTTTTCAGGCAGGCACTACAATGGCTTATGGCTTGAGCGAAGAAGAAGCTTTGAAAGCAATTTCGCTCAGCGTTTGCCAAATCATGGGAATAGACAAAGACTACGGAACCCTTGAGGTGGGTAAAAAAGCCACATTTTTTGTCTCTAAGGGCCCCGCGCTCGACATGCGCAGCAATCAACTCACCACCATTTTAGTCGATGGTAAGTTTGTCTCGACGAGCAATTTCCAAGAACAACTTTACCTCAAATACCGCCAGAAATACAAAGACGAAGCGAAATCGGAATAAATTGGTGTAACTTTTGTGAAGGCACTTCGTCTTAACGCTGTTTTATGACTGTTCAGCAATACAACGAATGTGTGAAGGAGTTCGCAGACCGGCTCTATCGCTTTGCATTGAAAAATGTTGGCGACCCCGATCTTGCCCAAGACTTTGTCCAAGATGCTTTCGAGCGGCTTTGGGTACGTGTAGACACCGTAGACTACCAACGCGTCAAATCCTATCTCTTTCGGACAATCGTCAATTTGCAAATAGACCGCGCCAGACGTCAGCAATTGCAATACCAGCACCTGAGCTCTTTGCCAGATCCCGTGCAAGATGCAGGCGTGGCTCACGACGTCCAACAACTGATCAACGAAGGGGTTGCCCAACTCACAGAAATCCAGCGCATGGTACTCACACTTCGCGATTACGAAGGTTATTCTTATCAGGAAATAGCGGAGCTTACCCAAATTTCAGTTGATCAAGTCAAGGTATATATTTTCAGAGCGCGTCGTTTTTTAAAACAATATATTGGTAATATGGAGGTATTGATATGAAACTTTCAGAAGAACAAATAGCACATCTTATTTTAGCCTATCACGAAAGGACTCTTACAGCAGATGAAAAATTGCTTTTAGAACAGTTTGTCTCCGAAAATCCTGAATACTTATTGGATTTAGAGGAACTACCTGTTTTACCAACGGAGCAAAAAGTATATCCGGGTCCGGTATTATTGCGTCATGCCTTTGAAAACATATCAGTTTACAGCACAGAAGAGGGTCATCCGTATGAAAAATTGGCAATAGGATCCTTAGAAGGTCTTCTTTCTTCGCAAGAAAAGGACTATGAAAAACAATTGACTCCCGATGAGGTCTATGCAAATGTTAAGCGCAGCATTCAACAGACCCAACTTGTTGCCGATGATCAACTTGTTTTTCCGGATTACCATACTTTGCTTAAAGAAGCCCCAATTCGCAGTATTAACTGGAAGCCTTATGCCCTTGTTACTAGTGCAGCAGCAGCGGTTGTTTTTGCAATTATATTGGGCGAGGAGCCAAATAATCCAGTGAAGCCACACCAGAACGCAACCAAGCAGCATGCAAGTAATGCCCCCTCTCAAAAATCAGTACCGCAAAAGGTAAGTGGTGTAGCTCCTTATATTCCGACGAGTATCCAAAATTCACAAGTTGTTGTGCATCCACATATAGTAGACCTTTGGCCGCGTGATTGCATTGTACAACTAGAGTACCCACCTGCTGAACCGCAACCTGAAATTCCAAATGCTCAAGTTTCAAGTTTGAACATTGTTCAACCCGAGGCAGAGGCCATTGCCTCAAACGTAGAGCCAAACCAGGCTAACCCAACGCCAAGTGCCTTCCAAAAAGAACCGATAACCATGAAGGCCTTCTTATTACAAAAAACAAACGAAAAACTTTTTGGAACAGCCCAACCGAATACCGATCTGAAATTAGAAACTTTGGCGCGGTATGCAAGTCAGACGGTTGGCTTGCCTGTTCGTTACGATGTTGAATCGGCTCCTCAACACGAGAAGGTGGTTTTTCAAATTGGCCCTATAAGCATAGAAAGAAGTCGTGTCAAGAAATAAGAAACAACTATTGTAACAATAAAAGTCAACATACGTCCTAGCATCAAAATCAAAATAAAACCAATGAAAATTAAATTACTTTCCGCTTTTTTATTATCGGGCCTTGCACTTTTTGCCCAACAAAACGAAACCAAGAAAATTGTCACTATCAAAGGAAATGACACTACCATCATCATGATCAATAGCCGCATCGATCAAATGGATTCGATGCTTACCGAGGAGATGAAGAAGGTATATATCAATGATTCGTCTGTCACAAGAGTAGATGTCTTTATGGACACAACAATCCTGCGCTCGGCAACAAACGGCTCCGATACCACACAAATTAAAATTGGCAACATGAAAATTGTCATTTTGGAAGGCAAAGAATTGAAAGACCTCGACCAACTCAAAGCACTCGAAGGCGAGCTCCCAAAAGGTCAGCGCAAGATCATCATCGATGAAAGAGTAATCATCGAGAACGACGAAGATTTCGCCAAAGAAAACTGGGATACCGACAACAATTGTAATAACTGTGAAACATCTGGCGACGGCAATGCTATTTGGGCTGGTTTCGGCGTCAATGCCAACGGCTTCATGAACGCCAATAAGCAATTGGCAAGTGCCTCTGAACTCGGATTTCTCGCCCTAGATCCTGCAAAAAACATTGGCTTACAATTGAATTTTGCCGAAAAGCGTTTCCCGATTTTCAAAGATTACCTCGGTGTGGTCACGGGCTTGGGCTTCAATTGGAACCGTTATTCCATTAAAGGCGACTACGACTTCAGCGTCGTGAACGATACATTAATTGCCAACGCAACAGGAGTCAATTACGCTAAAAACGTATTGAGCTCCACTTATTTGCAGGCGCCGCTTTTGTTGCAGATTTCAACTAGTAGCAACGCAAATCACGCTTGGAATATCTCAGCAGGCGTAGTGGGCGGTATCCGCGTAGATGCGCGCCAAATGCAAAAATGGGAAGCCGACGGCAAGAAAAACAAAGACAAAACCAAAGACGACTTCCAATTCAATCCTTTTCAAGCGAGCCTAATGGCAACCGTTGGTTACGGCGACTGGAGTTTGTACATGACTTACGGCCTTTCGGACATCTTTAACGAAGGATCTGCTCTGAAGGTGCGCGGTGTGAATGCAGGAATTTTACTCTCGTTTTAAGTCAACTACTGACACCGCCAAATTCACAAACGATGCACCTAACCGTGCATCGTTTCTTTTTGCCCATAACTTTCCATGAGTTGGGCTTCGAATTCCAGGAAGTCTTTCCACGCGGCGTCCACATCGATTCCTTGCCCATATTTGCGCGCAAATCCCAAAAATGTAGTGTAATGACGCGCCTCGCTTTCCATCAGTGATCGGTAAAATAGGCGCAGGTCGGCATCGGCAATTTCTTCGGACAAAATTTTAAAGCGCTCGCAACTTCGTGCTTCAATCATCGCTGCAAAAAGCATTTTATTGACAAAAACACCTGCCGGTGTGCTATTTCTCTTGCCGTGCTTGAGGTAGCGTGCCAAATCATTGACATACGGATCTTTGCGCTCAAAGCCCAATTGCAGACCTCGCTCCTTGAGTTTTTGATGCACCATTTCAAAATGTTCCATTTCCTCCTTGCAAATGGCACACATCGCTTCAACTAGATCGGGATACTGCGGATAGGTGACAATCATCGAGATGGCGTTGCTGGCCGCTTTTTGCTCACAATAGGCGTGGTCAATTAAGATTTCTTCAATGTTTTTTTCAACAATACGAACCCACCTTGGGTCTGTGGCCATTTTCAGTCCGAGCATTACGTTTTTTTTGACAAAAATACCAAAGTCTTCAAGATCCAAAACAAGGATGAGTTGTAAGCGCAATGCTTATATTTGTCGAATTGAATCAACAAAATGTCAAAAACAAAGCAAAAAGACCTGAGTTGGCGTGCATTTGAACTCATGTGCACCGCCAAAACCATGGCTGAAAAATACGAGGCAAACAAAGAAGTAACTGCCAAATACGTTCACGCCACCTCCCGTGGTCATGAAGCCATACAGTTGGCAATAGGTATGCAATTGCAGCCTCAAGACTGGGTGTCGCCTTATTACCGCGACGACAGCATTCTACTCGGAATCGGCATGAAGCCAGAAGAACTCATGCTACAGGTATTTGCCAAAAAAGATGATCCTTTTTCCGGAGGCCGTACCTACTATTCGCATCCTTCATTGAATCGACCAGATCAACCTAAAATTCCGCATCAATCCTCGGCCACCGGCATGCAAGCCATTCCAACAACCGGCATTGCCATGGGCATCCAATACAAAGAAAAAACGGGTCAAGCTAGTTGGAGTGCAGCAGATGCTCCAGTAGTGGTATGTTCGCTAGGCGATGCCTCTTGCACAGAGGGAGAGGTTTCAGAAGCCTTTCAAATGGCTGCGCTCAAACAGTACCCGATCATTTATTTGGTCCAAGACAACGGTTGGGACATCTCAGCCAATGCCAAAGAAACGCGCGCGCAAGATATCTCGGAATACATCAAAGGTTTTCATGGCATAGAAGTCCGGACAATAGACGGCACCGATTTTTGGTCTTGTTATCAAACTGTGGAAGAAGTCATTGCCACCGTTCGTGCGGAGCGCCGTCCGTTTCTTATTCACGCTAAAGTGCCTTTGCTTGGCCACCACACCTCAGGTGTGCGCAAGGAATGGTACCGTGACGACCTCGAAGAAGCCGCTAAAGCAGACCCCTATCCAAAATTGCGGGCCGCATTAGAGCAACAAGACGTCCGTTTAGCTGAGTTCATCAATCTAGAAGCAAAGATTCGAAAAGAAATAGATGCGGCTTATGATGCCGCGCTCAATGCCCCAGATCCAGATCCAAGCTCTATACAAGACCATATTTTTGCCCCAACGCCAATTACCGCTGAAAAAGGCGAGCGCGAACCTGCAGGTAAAAAGAAAACAGTCATGGTAGACTCCGCGCTTTTTGCCATGCGCGAAATTATGGAGGCGCATCCAGAAGCGCTGCTGTACGGTCAAGATGTGGGCGGTAGGCTAGGTGGCGTTTTCAGAGAAGCCGCAACACTTGCCCAAACTTTTGGCGACGACCGCGTTTTCAATACACCAATTCAAGAAGCGTACATCATTGGCTCAACGGTCGGGATGTCAGCAGTTGGGCTCAAGCCAATTGTAGAAGTACAATTCGCCGACTATATCTGGCCGGGTCTCAATCAGCTCTTTACGGAAGTCTCGCGCTCTAATTACCTTTCCAATGGCAAATGGCCCGTGAGCTGTGTCATTCGTGTGCCAATTGGCGCTTACGGATCAGGCGGCCCCTACCATTCTTCTAGTGTAGAATCTGTCTTGGCAAATATCCGCGGTATCAAAGTTGTGTATCCTTCCACCGGTGCCGACTTGAAAGGCTTACTCAAAGCGGCGTACTACGATCCGAACCCGGTCGTCATTCTAGAGCACAAAGGACTGTATTGGTCCAAAATTCCAGGAACCGAAGGCGCCATGAGCATCGAGCCAAGTGCCGACTATGTTGTTCCTATCGGAAAAGCGAGAATTGTTCAAGAAGCGAATCAAGAAGCTATTCAAAATAGTGAATCAATGGGTATCATCACCTACGGACGAGGCGTTTACTGGAGTTTAGAGGCCGCCAAAGAATTTGAAGGTCAAGTAGAAATTTTGGATCTGCGCACGATAAACCCGCTCGACATCTCAGCAATTGAGTCGCTCTGTGCCCGCCATGGCAAAATCCTTTTAGTGACAGAAGAATCCACAGAAAATTCTTTCACGCTGGGTATCGCTGGCAGACTGCAGCAATCTTGTTTCCAGCATCTAGATGCTCCAATAGCAATTGTTGGTTCAGTAGATGCGCCAGCTATTCCACTTAACTCTACCCTCGAAGCTGCCATGTTGCCCAATTCGCAAAAAGTAGCAAACGCTATTTCCAAACTCCTGAATTATTAACAAATGGAATTCAAAGAAATTATCGGAGCCGTTGCTCAATTTCACGATGCTTTTGGCATTCAAAACAATAGGCAGCCTACAGCTCAACTCACTGCTGCCGATGTCCAACTTCGCTACGACCTTATGAAGGAAGAAAACGAAGAATATCTCGAAGCGGCTCAAAATGGAGATCTGGTTGAAATCGCAGATGCGCTTGGCGATCAACTTTATATTTTATGCGGCACCATTTTACGCCACGGCCTACAGCACAAAATTACGGAGGTATTTGAAGAAATTCAGCGCTCCAACATGAGTAAGCTTGACGCCAATGGCAACCCGATCTACCGCGAAGACGGCAAAGTGCTAAAGTCGGAACTTTACTTTAAGCCAGACATCGCTAAAATCCTTCAATAATGACTGATTTATCTATTTATTTTCAGCCGGTTGCAAAGGATTTATCTTTCAAAGAAACCCAACTCGGCAACCAACTGGAGGTATTTCAAGATACCTTTCCGACAATCAAAGGTCCAGGTTGCGCCCTGATCAGCATACCCGAATACAGAGGGGCTCAACAAGATCAGAATGGTACTGCAGCATTTCGTGCGGCATTTTATCAATTGCACCCAGAGGCTCATTGGGATAAACTAATATTTGATTTAGGCGAAATCAAGCCTGGAGCCACCATTGAAGATACTTATTTTGCTCTATCCAATGTTGTGAGCGAACTAGTTAAAAACAATATTATTCCAATTATCATTGGAGGTAGCCAAGACTTGACAATGGCGATCTATCAAGGCTATGAAAAATTAGAACAACTTGTCAATACATGCAGTATAGATCGCAGCCTCGATATCGGCAGTGCTGATGAAGCTTTGTGCTCGACAAACTACCTCAGCCATATGCTGCTACAGCGTCCATGCTATTTATTTAATCACGCAGTTGTTGGTTTACAGCAGCCCTATGCCGCTCCTGCAGAGCACGAACTTTTTGAAAAATTATTTTTCGATATCACCCGCTTGGGTGAGTTCAACCAGGACTTTCGTTTGGCAGAACCTCATTTGCGAAATGCAGACATCATTAGTATCGATATGCAAGCCATCAAAGCAAGTGAATTAGGCGCTAACTACGGCGCACCAAACGGGTTTAGTTCTGTACAACTTTGTCAAATTGCGAAATATGCCGGCATTTCTGATAAAGTCACGAGTATCGGCTTTTTTAGCGAGCAAGCGCTTCATCCAATAGGTGCAAATTTGTTGGCAGAAGCTATTTGGTATTTTATTCAGGGTTATTTTTCACGCGTGGGTGATTTTCCTTTCGGAAGCAAAGTAGATTATACCAAGTTTACCGTGTTCATGGATGAGGTTTCTCGCGAGCTCATTTTCTACAAAAGCAATAAGTCTGCTCGTTGGTGGATGGAAGTTCCGTACCCGCCTCAAAGTGGATCCCGTTACGAGCGCCATCATATGATCCCTTGCAATAAGTCGGACTACGACAACGCCATGAAAAATGAACTTCCAGATTTATGGTGGAAGACCTATCAGAAATTAGGCTAAGCTTTTTATTAAAAAAAGCCTTTTATTTTCCATTAGAATTCTTTACTTTAGCACCTTGAAATTGTCGTATTCTATGAAAATACGACCATTTTACACATGCTAAACTAAGCTTATGCTATTGAATAACAGACTACTAACTGCTGCTTTTTCTGTTTTGTTGTTTACGTCCTACGCACAACAAGATAAGCTTGTCACACACTTCATGTTTGACAAAATGAGCATCAATCCTGGCAAAACCGGAATTGACATGTACAACGGAATTTGTGCTACATCAATCTACCGCAACCAATGGGACAAAGTAAATGGCGCGCCAAATTCTGCTGTGCTCAACGTTGAATCCAACCTTTCCCGATTTTTTCCCGGTGGCCTAGGTGTTAATTTCTACCACGATGCTATTGGTTTCTCTCGTCAAAACACCGTCTTGCTCAATTATTCTTACCCAGTACAAATTGGCAGAATTGGCGTACTTGGCGTAGGAGTAGGGCTTGGCATCATGAACTACGGCATGGATCCAGTTTGGGTTCCGCCTACAACTCCAAACGACCCATCCTTGCCAACAGGCTTCGCTGCTACCTCCTTTGATGCAAACTTAGGTTTGTATTTTCAAGCTAAAAACTATTATGCTGGTATTTCCACAACTCATCTTTCCGAATCTGATTTAGCTGCCGACCCAACCAATTTGGCGCTTTCCTACCAAACTGCTCGCCATTACTACTTAATGGGTGGTTATATTTTCAAAGACGCTTTCGGAACTGGTAACAACATCGACGCTCAAATGCTCGTTCGTACCGATCTCATTAAGTTTTCTGTTGACCTCAATGCACGTTATATGATGGAGCTTGGTGGCAATCCTGCTTACGGAGGCCTCACCTTCAGGACATCAGACGCTGTTGCAGTGATGCTTGGCTATTCACCAATTCCGAACTTCAACATAGGTTACTCATATGACCTCAATATTAATAAACTAGCTAGTATTTCACGTGGCTCACATGAAATGATGGTTAAATATTGTTACTTCTTGCCGCCGCCACCAAAAACGAAAGCAAGACACCCTCGTTGGTTATAAGAGGAAAAAAGTGTAACCATTTATATTGTTCTTACGTTATACCCGAAATTATACCTGTAGCAAGTTACTTGGGAGTAGGTCAGAACCAAAAACAAACGAATGAAAAAGTATTTAAGTTTTCTCTTTGTTCTTAGCTTCATGTACGCTTGTAGCGACATCGAAGGGAATTTAGTAGGTGTGAGTGGTAGAGACACCTGGTATCCGGACGTCCTCGGCCCTGGAAAAGTCCCGCTTGGCATGGTTTACGTGCCTTCCGGAGCTTATCAGGCTGGCGAAGACGACGAAGACATCATGGGTTTCCATACGGCACGCAAGCGTACTGTATCGGTTCCAGCTTTCTACATGGACGCAACCGAAATTTCTAACAACGAATACCGCCAATTTGTGCATTGGGTCCGCGACTCCATTGCACGTGAAAAGTTGTATCGCCGTAGTTACGACGAAGAAGCGGAGCGTTGGGTGAATATTCCTGACAACTTCTTTAAGGAGCCTTACAGAACGCTTATGGCCATGGGCTCAGACCTACAGGGTGGCAATACGCCATTCCAGTTGTTCATGGATTCTACCAACGGAGCTGAAGTAGACAAAACCATCATGACTATGTTGGGCAACTACGACAAATCGAAAGGTAAAGGCAAAAAGCTAGTCAACGGATTCCAATACGACCAAAAGAAATACGGTATTGCCGGTGGCCCAGAAGAAAAATTTGACGTGGTCATGTCTGACGACGACCTCCGTGGGATTTTCCAAATGTACAGTGGTGCAGCCAAGAAAAATGCGCCAGATAAAACGAGCGCCAAAGCTGCTTCAACCAAAACAAAATACAATCAAGGCGGACGTGTTGAAAACCGCAAATATTTTACTTTGAATTGGTTAGAGCCGGTAGATTACGAAGATCCGGAAATAGCATTCATGTTGTCTGACATGTACCTTAGCGAGGCAGAGCGTTTCTACAATCGCCGTGAAATTGACACGCGTTTGCTTTATTTCGATTACTACTGGATAGACTACAAAGAAGCAGCTCGCCGGGGTAAAATCATCACGAAGTCTATCGACGCACGTAAAACTTTTGCTTACGATAGTCTCGACAAAGAAGCTGAAAACTCGCTTTATCAGCGCTCACGTCGCGAACCGCTCGGGAAAGACTACAAGTCGAATGACCTACACCGCTCCACATTGATGACCATGGATCAAAATACCAATAAGGTTTGGGTTGACACCACCGGTTATACTGAGCAATGGTCTGAATTCAGTAAATTGAATGATACCAACTCATTGCGTGGAACTATCCTACAAAATCCAGGTCAAGATTTAGATCTTGGTTTCACAAATAGTAAAGGTTCACACAACGCAATCAGAGGTCATTCAGATCGTTCGCGTTTCATCATCAAAGAGCGCATCAATATCTACCCTGATACTTTATGCTGGGTTAGAGACTTTACTTATGCCAACAAATCAGCAATGACCCAAAATTATTTCTGGAACACTGCATACGATAACTATCCAGTAGTTGGTGTTACTTGGTCTCAAGCTAAAGCATTCTCTGTATGGCGTACACAAATCTTCCATTCTTGGTTGCAGTCAAACGGAGACCTATTTGTAAATGACTTCCGTTTACCTACAGAATCTGAGTGGGAGCGTGGTGCAAGAGGTGACCTCGACAACATGCAATATCCTTGGGGTGGTCCTTACATTAGAAACTCAAGTGGTTGTTTCTTGGCTAACTTTAAGCCAATGCGCGGTCGCTACTTTGAAGATGGTGGTTTCTACACTGTAAAAGTATATAGCTACAATCCAAATGGTTTCGGTCTCTACTGTATGGCTGGTAACGTTGCAGAGTGGTGTTCAACTGCCTACGACGAATCTACCTACGAATTTGCCCACGACATGGCACAAGACTTTGAGTACGATGCCAAAGATGGCGAAGCACCAGTTAAAAAACGCAAAGTATTGCGCGGTGGATCTTGGAAAGACATCGGCTACTACCTCATGAATGCTACGCGTACTTATGAATACCAAGATACCGCTAAGAGCTATATCGGTTTCCGCAACACCATGACTCACCTAGGTCGTGGAGGTAAGGACATCGAGCAAGAAAACGGCGAAGAGATTCAAACAGATATTATCCTAAACTAAACTATAAACTATAATTCAATTAATTTCTAAATTCTAAAAACAAAAATTATGAGTGGTAATGGTGGATTTTTTGCTTCGCGCAAGTACAAATTAATTACGAAGTATGTAACCGGATACGGTGCCTCCGTGGTCATCCTTGGTGCACTATTTAAAATCATGCACTGGCCAGGAGCTGACCAAATGTTGATCGTTGGTTTGATTACTGAAGCGTTAATCTTTGCATTTATCGCTATGGAGCCACTCCATGAAGAAGTTGACTGGACACGTGTATTCCCTGAATTAGGTGTTGAAGAAAATAATGACGAAAACCGTTTGTTACCACTCTTGAAAAAAGGTGGAATGGGTGGTGGCGGCGCTGCTGACCAACTTGCAAAAGAGTTGGACAAAGCAGGTATCGACCAAGCATTATTGGCTAAATTGAAAGACGGTATGTCTAACCTTGCCGATAACGCTAAATCTTTGGGTGCAATTTCTACTGCTGCTGGTGCAACCGACTCTTACGTGAAGAGCTTAGAAACTGCATCTGAAGGCTTGAACAAATTGACTGAGCAATACGCTTCATCAGCAAACGCTATTGCTGGTATCGCAGGTGAAGGTCAAGGAAACTTTGGTGCTGAAATGCAAAAATTGGGTCAAAACCTTGGCGCTCTCAACAACGTTTATGAACTTCAATTGAAGTCTTCACAAGATTACCTTGAAAGCATGCAACAAATGAGCAGCTTGCAAGAGAATATCAAGTCCATTATGGCTGACCTATCAGCTTCTGCAAAAGATACGGCTTCTTACCGTGAGAACATGGCCATGTTGTCTCAAAATCTTACTGATTTGAACAACGTATATGGTAACATGTTGCGTGCGATGAGAGGTTAATCCCTTTCTTTAAATATTTATTTAGTAGTAACAAATTAAAAATTAAAGAAAATGGCAGGTGGTAAGGAAACCCCAAGACAGAAGATGATCGGTCTCATGTACTTGGTATTGACTGCACTTCTTGCGTTGAACGTGTCTAAGCAAATTCTCGATGCTTTTGTGGCTATCGAAGACAACATTCAGCGAGGAAGTATAACACAATATGAACGTGGGCAAACTGCAAAAGGATCTCTTATCGAAGAGCTTGGCAGCGTAACTAAAGACGAAGCCGGACGCGCGAAGGCTGAGAAAATCAAGAAGTATCTTGGCATGATTGATAAAATCGACAAAAATGTTGGTGAATTTATCAAGTATGTAGATGAGCTTAAAATTGAATTGATTGGTAAAGTAGAAGGTCCAGAGAAGATCAAGACTGCCAAGATGAACGATAAAGAGAGCATTATTTGGAAAAAATATGATCCAAAATCACCGCTTCTTCCCGCTCGTTTGTTTTTACAGGCAATTCAAAACAAAGACAACTTTGATGTTCCTATGCACGAGATTGTTGGTACTGAAATCTCGAGTATAGACCCATCAAAAAAAGGCAAGAAACTTTGGGAAATGTTCAAGGGTCTTCGCTCATCTATTGTAGAAACCGCAGGGAACTACAAAGAAGGTGAAAAGAGTTCTTGGAAGCTCAAAGTGAAAGAAATCAATGCTTACGCTGATTTTCAAGATCTTGAAAAGCAAATTTTAAAAATGTTCAACGCTCCTGGAAACAAGGTGAATCCTGAAGATTTAGAAGCACTTGTTTCTATTTACCAAGAACTGACAAAACAAGAGTTTGCCGATCACCACGAAGCTAAAAATATCCACTGGTTAGGTCGTACTTTTGACCACGCTCCGTTGGTTGGTGCCTTGGCTTCTTTGAGTTCTATGCAAAACGAAATTTTGGCAGCACGTGCCAAAGCTGTGAACTTACTCAAGTCTAAAGTGACTACTGGTGAGTTCTCCTTCAACAAAATTCAACAATTGGTTAGCGGCCCTGGTGTTGCTACAGCTGGTGAAGAAATTGAATTGCTCGTTACTATGGCCGCCTATGACTCCGACAAAAATCCAGGTGTCACTTCAAGTACTGGTAATGTTGAAATCAAAGAAGGTATCGGCCGCATCAAAATGAAAGCCGGCATGACCGACATGAAAGTAAATGGTACGGTTACTATTGTCAACAAATCTGGCGTTCCATACAAAAGAGATTGGGAATGGAAAGTAGCGATCGTTAAAGCGCAAGGTTCTATCTCACTACCCGAGATGAGCGTCTTATACAAAGGTTGGAATAACAAAGTAGTCCCTGTTGTTGCAGGTGCGGTAAGCTCTTCAATTGCAGTTGATGGTGGTAGTGCTACCAAAGCCTCTTGGACAGACGCTGATGGCAATAAGTACGATGGTTATTATGTGAACGTAACTGGTGCAGCTAAGTTTGTGACCATTACCTTGAATGGTAAAGACAAAGACGGAAAATCTAAATCTTTCGGTAAGTTCAAATACAAAGTGAAACCTTTCCCTAAAGCACAGTTGCAAGGTACAACCATCTCCAAAACGACAGGTTTCAAAGCTGTAGTTTCTCTCGGAGCTGACAGCCCGTTCACTGGTGTTGGGTTCACCGTAATAGGTGGATCTGTAATCGTTGGTAACGACGAAGTACCTTTCACCGGAGACCGCGTTCCTGCTTCTGCTCTTGCCAAAGTTAAAGCTGGAAAACGTGTTGCAGTTGAGGTAACCTACAAGAGAACTGGAGGGGGTGGACCTGAATCTGCCTCAGGATTTTTGAAGGTAATTCCTTAATTGGAAATTAAAATTAGAGATTATGAAAAATGTATTGTTGGTTTTTGTTAGTGTCTTGACACTTGCGATTCACGCTCAAGATCGTCCGCAACGGGGCCCTTACAACACACTTCCTGGTGGTGTTGTAGATGGAGTCGCGATACAAGAAGAGGTTCCTGTTCGTGCAAAAGTAGAGTACGAATATGTACGTGCTAGTGATGTTGCATGGCAAAAGCGTGTGTTCTCTCGCATCGATGCGCGTGAGACCATGAACCACGATATCTTTTTTCCATACGATGCATTTGACGGTGATTTAGCTTCTGGTTCCATCTACCGTCCGAGTAATGCTAGCGAAATCGACGACCCAACCTGGAACAAAGATCAACGTCGTTGGTCTCTTTGGACGGTTATAATGCGTCATATCTTTCTTGGTGACTTAACTGTTTACCGTGTGGCTAGTGAGTTTTACCCAGATGCAGAAGATGGTTACAGCCTAAAGTACCCAATTCAGCGCCAAGGTCAAAACGATTATTTTGACGTGAAGAAGTACCGCAAAGATGTGAACGCTTTGATGGCTTCTGGTGGTTTAGGTCCTAAATTACGTATATACCGTCCGCTTTCTGAGGATACTATGGATATCATTAAAACAGACCAGAGTTTGCAAGAATACTTAGATAGTTTGCGTTCGGATGCTGACTACGAAGAGTTATTTGGTATTGATCAAAACAAACTACAAGAATGGTGGAATTTTGCTTCGGTGAATTCACTAGTAAGAAAAGATGCCATCTCTATGTTTGTTCCTTCGAACAACATCGTTGCATATCACATCAAAGAGGACTGGTATTTTGACAAAGAGCGTTCTGTTTTAGACAAACGTATCATTGCAATTGCACCTGTTGCTCGTTACACATACAATGAGCCTGAAGAAGGTGAGTTACCAACACGTGGTGAGTTACTTATCTATGATCAATTGGGTAAGCCTTATCTTTTCAGCTCAGGTTCTAATTCTTTTGAGGAATACGAAGGACGCGTAGAAGAGCGTGAGATGTTCTGGTTGTACTTTGACGAGTTGCGCAATGTAATCGTGAACTACTATGTTTTCAACGACCAAAATGATGCGCAATGGATGTCTTTTGATGACCTCTTCTGGAAGCGTAAGTTTTCTTCAACGATTTATCGTGTGTCTGATAAGTTTGACCGTGAAATCGAGGATTACAAATTTGGTGTTGATGCTTTGTATGAAGCTGAGAAAGTCAAAGAAAGTATCCGCGATTGGGAACACAACCTATGGCATTTCTAAGAAGATAAAATTTATAAAAGCCCCGTTGAAAAGCGGGGCTTTTTTCGTTTAATTTTGTACCGTGAAGTGGATAGGAAATCGCATTAGCTTTAATGATCAAAAAGACAAAACAACCATTGTCATTGATCCGTCTAAAAACGTCTGGATCTCAGCAATCATGGGCGCTTGGCTGGGTATGTGGTATGCCATAGGGGGTACTGTCATATGGGCTCTCAACGTCATGAAGCTGAAGGGTCAAGAAGAAATGATCTTGTGGATATTTTTGGTGTTTTGGTTGTATTACGCCTGGCGCGTAACCATGAGTTTCTTTTGGAATATACGGGGTCAGGAGTATATTAAAATTGATGCGGATGCATTTTATCTTAAAAAATCTTTCCTGCACTTCGGAAAATCAGTGCCTTACTATTTTGATAATATCAAGAATTTTAAGTTTGAGATTCCAAAAGAAGGGAGTTTTCAAGCCATATGGGAAAGTTCACCCTGGATCAATGGCGGTGAACGCTTTGAATTCGATTATTTTCACCAAAAGGTGCGCTTTGGCAAAAAACTCAATGAGAAAGAAGCCAAATTATTATTTCAATTGATATCTAAAAAAATCAAATCCTGATGTACGGTCAAATCAAAACACATCTGAGCAATGAACTCACTCAAATAGAACAAAACGGACTGCTCAAAAAAGAAAGAATCATTACCTCTCCTCAAGGCGCCAATGTAACAGTGAGCACTGGTGAAGAAGTAGTCATTATGTGTGCCAATAATTATTTAGGTCTTTCTTCGCATCCTGAAGTTGTTGAAGCAGCTAAAGATGCGTTGGATACCCATGGTTATGGCATGTCTTCTGTTCGTTTCATTTGTGGCACACAGGATATCCATAAAACTTTGGAGCGAAAAATCGCTGAATTTTATGGAACTGAAGATACTATTTTGTATGCTGCTGCTTTTGATGCAAACGGTGGTGTTTTTGAACCGCTTTTTACCGAGGAGGATGCTATTATTTCTGATGAATTGAATCATGCTTCAATTATTGATGGCATACGTTTGTGCAAGGCGGCACGTTACCGTTACAAGCACTCTGATATGGCTGATTTAGAAGCCCAGTTGCAAGCTGCACAAGCACAGCGCCACCGTATTATCGTTACTGACGGTGTATTTTCTATGGATGGTGACCTCGCCAAGATGGATCAAATATGTGCTTTGGCAGAAAAATACGACGCAATGGTCATGACCGACGAATGTCACTCAGCGGGTTTTATTGGCAAAACCGGCAGAGGCGTACCAGAACATTTTGGTGTCATGGATAAAGTAGATATCGTTACAGGTACACTAGGCAAAGCGCTCGGTGGCGCCATGGGCGGTTATACCACAGGTAAGAAGGAAGTGATCGAAATGCTGCGTCAGCGTTCGCGTCCTTATCTTTTCTCCAACTCGCTCTCACCGGCAATTGTTGGCGCCTCTATTAAAGTATTTGACTTATTAAGCGCCACTACAGCACTCCGCGACCGCTTAGAAGCCAACACTTCGTACTTTAAAGAACGCATTGTTGCAGCAGGTTTTGACATCAAGCCAGGTGGCTCTCCAATTGTGCCAATAATGCTCTATGACGCTGCCCTGTCTCAAGAGTTTGCCAATCGCTTGCTTTCTGAGGGTGTTTATGCCATTGGTTTCTTTTACCCAGTAGTAGCAAAAGGGCAAGCGCGTATCCGCACACAAATTTCGGCAGCTCATACAAAAGCTGACTTAGACAAAGCAATTGCGGCATTTATAAAGGTTGGAAAAGAATTAAAAGTCATTTAGTTCGTCAAGTTATTCAGCCACTTTTATTCTGTAATTTCGGGATATGGAATTACTCATGATTATATTATTGGTGTTGATCAATGGTGTCTTTTCAATGTCTGAAATGGCGTTGGTCAGCTCCAAGCGATTCAAATTAGAAAAGGCCAGTAAACGCGGCAATAAAAAAGCACGAAAAGCCTTAGAGCTCTCAGAGAAACCAACGCGTTTTCTTTCTACGGTCCAGATTGGTATTACGCTCATCGGAATTTTATTGGGGGTTTACTCTGGTGAGAACCTGACCAACGATTTTATGGCTTTACTTGACAAAGTAAGCGCGCTCAAACCATATAGTCAAGAATTAGCTACTGGCTTTATTGTCGTGACGATAACTTATTTTTCCATTGTGCTCGGCGAGCTTGTTCCAAAGCGCATCGGCATGGCTTTTCCCGAGAAAATCATCACTTTCATGGCTGGCCCCATGCAAGTTTTAGCTCTTATTACCGGGCCATTTGTATGGTTACTCACCTCCACAAATAACCTATTTGTCAAAATACTAGGCCTGAACGACGCCACGGACCAAGCGGTATCCGAAGAGGAAATAAAATCGATTTTAAAAGAAAGTGCGCAAGGTGGAGAAATCCAGGATATCGAGCACTCAATCGTAGAGCGTGTTTTTGAATTAGGTGATCGCAAGGTGAAATCTCTGTTCACGCACCGCAGTGAAGTTGTTTTCTTCAAAGAAAGCGATACATGGCAAGAAATCCGTCAAAAAATAGATGAAGAAAAGCACTCAGCCTATCCGGTCTCTTCTAGCAATGACCTCGACGACATCACCGGAATCATCTTGCTCAAAGACCTATTCGGTGGCCATACCGAGCAGGATTTTCAGGTCGTGAATTACATCAAGGAGCCCATCTATTTCAATGAAAACACAAGCGCTTATCATGTGTTAGAGTCCTTTAAAAATGATGGCAATCATTACGGAATTGTAGTGGACGAATACGGTTCCGTTCAAGGCATCATCACTATGGATGATATGCTCGACGCATTGGTAGGTGAGTCCACAGAACAATATCAAGACGAATATAAAATTCTCCAACGCACAGAAGACACCTGGTTGGTAGATGGTCAGTACTCTATATTTGATTTTGAGAAGTATTTTGATGTTTTATTGACTGATGAACAAAATTCATTTGCTACTGTAGCAGGACTTTTTATTTCAAAGAAAAATGAAATACCAGAAGTTGGAGACACCCTAGTTGTCGATCAATTGCAATTAGAGGTTGTCGATAAAGATGGCCCTAGAATTGATAAATTGTTGGTGACACTCAGGACGCAATAAAAAGTGGTCTCGCCAGGAATCGAACCTGGATCAAACGTTTAGGAAACGCTTATTCTATCCGTTGAACTACGAGACCAATTTTTGTATTTCTTGCCAAACTTGTGCAGCGGCTACATTCCAATCGAAAGCTTGTACGCGGAGCTTACCGAATTCTACTAATTGGGTTTGCAAAGCTACATCATTTTTCAGTTGGTGCATGCCATTTGCAATTGAATTGACATCAAACGGATCGACGTACAACGCCGCGGGGCCAGCAATTTCGGGTAAGCAACTTAGATTGCCAGCAATAATGGGTGTATGCGTGGCCATAGCTTCGGCCAAAGGCATCCCAAAGCCTTCAAAATATGGAACGTAAACAAAAGCTGTGGCTGCGCCCATGATGGCTGCGAGTGTTTTTGTTTCGATATGTCCTTTGAAATGGATGCGCTTGGCAAGATTAGCTTCGATTTCAAATGATTGGTCTTTCCACATGGCGGCTCCGACAATCACTAGTTGAACGGTGCTGTCAGATTGAGCAAACAATTGAAACGCTTGAAGCAAACGATAGATGTTTTTTCTTGGGTGCAGCGAGCCTACAAATAAAAAGTAGGGATCATTGAAGCCTAGTTGCTGCTGGATATTTTCTTTTTCTTGATGAGAAATAGCTTTGTAATGCGTACTGACCCCATTGTAAATGACGCTAATTTTTTCTGTAGGCGTTTGATAACGCGCTTCGATATCTTGTTTGGTCGTGTTGGAAACGGTAATAATGTGCGCAGCAGCTTTCGCAAAGCGAGGAAAATATTTTTTGTAATACCAAGCTACCCATTTAGGGAGGTCTTGCGGATAATGTTCAAAATTGAGGTCGTGAATGGTGGCGAGCACTGGCGTTTGAATGCCGAGTGGAAACATGCCATCAGGAGACCAAAAAACGTCGAGGTGGTCTTTGCGAATAGCGTTTTTCAAGCGCCACTGAAACCATACAACGTACAGGAACGGATGTCGTGTAGGTGGAAATAGCACTTTGCAAATGACATTTGGCCCAAAACAAAATTTTGGATCTACAGGTCGGTCAAAGTAAAGAATAAAGGTATGTTCTGGCTGATTTTCAGTGATTCTTTTGACCAGCTCAAGGGTGTAGTTGCCAAAACCTTCTAGTTTTTGACCAAGTAAAGATCTAGTATTGATTCCGATGCGCATCTTAGAATTGCAAGATGTAATTGCTTGTTTTTTCGGCGCCGATTGTAGTAGCAGCTCCGTGGCCGCAATAAATGGTGGTGTGCTCAGGAAATTGGAACATGACCTCAAAAATGCTTTTTTTGAGTGTGGCTAGATCTCCTCCTGGTAAATCTACACGACCAAAGCTTCCTTTAAAAAGTACGTCGCCATTGATTACAAAACCGCTGTCGTGGTAAAAAACAACATGACCCGGCGCATGACCTGGCGTATGGTAAACCTTGAATTTTAGTGCCCCAAATTCTAGTGTTTGTTGGTCCGTTAGGGCATGAGTTGGCGCTTCAATTTCTTTGTAATTTTCAAAGCCATAAACGTGTGCGTAACTTTTAACGGACTCCCAAGTGAGTTGGTCAGCGGTGTGCAGATATGCAGGCGCCTTGAAGCGTCCTTGGCAAAATGAGGCACCTAAAATATGATCAATATGGGCGTGTGTAAAGAGAATAGCCTTGACGTCTAGGCCGTTTTCATTGATGTAATCAAAGAGTAGGGCTTCTTCTGCTCGGGTGTAGCAACCCGGATCAAAAATGACGGTATCTTGTCCGTCTGAAACAACAAAGGTATTTTCTTGAAAGCCGTTAAAGGTGAAAGATTGGATCTGAACTGACATGCCTCAAAGTTACTGCAAATCTGCTTTAGCGCAGCAAATTGACATGGCCAGTCAGGACTTCTTTTCTGTTTTGGTAGTCTGTGTAAATGATTTTCCAGGTATAGGTACCATCTTGGCAAGGACGGAAATTGTAGCTGCCATCCCAGTAATCTTTAAGGTCGTTAAATTGATAAATAAGCTCTCCCCAGCGGTCGTAGATACTGACTTCAACCTCTAGGTAATTGGCTCCAACAACCCTGAAATACTGATTGAACATATCACCATCGGGGGTAAAGGTATTGGGCACATAAAAGAAAGGGTCAAAGAAAATGTTCACTTGGCTTTGGGCCGTACAGCCATTTTGATCGGTAAAATAGACAGAATAAATGGCATTTTGATTGGGTGTCACGATCGTTGATTGGCAAGTAGGGCAAGAGACTTCATCTGGCGGTGACCACAAAAAGGCGCCAGGCCCAGACGGATCCGCCGTGAGTTGAATGAGGTCGCCTTGCACGGCAAAGATATCTGAGCCGGCACTTACAAAGGCAGGTTGAAATAAACTGACCTGTACATATGCGGAGTCTAGACAACCTTGCGCGTCGGTTCCGACGACCATATAGGTTGTATTGAACGGAGGCAACACGCTTACTTGTGCACCATTAGCGCTGGAACCATTAGCACTAGGGCTCCATTCGTAATAAAGCGCGCCATTAGCCCAAAGGTTGGCTGGGCGCCCAGGGCAAACTATGGTGTCATTACCTGCCGAAATATGAGCAGTTAGTATGGAGACCCATACGGAGTCGGTCTCGGTGCCGCAACTGTTGGTGACGTCTACAAAGTAATATTGGTCTTGCAAAGGGTTGATTTGCACAGTTGGATTGGAGGCACCTACGAGGTTGTTACTTGGATACCAAAAATAGCTAGAGCCACCTGAAGCGGTGAGTGGCATTGAGGTGCCATAGCAAAGCGCTACGCTATCTATGAGCTGTGGAATAGGCGAATTGTTGAAAACGGTTATGCTGATCGAATCTTGGGCTATGCAACCATTGGCAGATGTAGTAGTTGCAGTGTAGGTAATGTTATTTGATGGCGTAGCGATTACATTAGTTCCGTTTGTCGTATTAAGGAAGTTCCCGGGTGACCAACTCACCGTACCGCTTGCTGTGGCGGTAATATTTACATTTTCTCCGATACAAATGGTGGTGTCGTTGGGCAGGGAAATGCTCGGGGCACTGACGTTAAGGGTTACTTGAACGGTGTCTGAACCGCAGGAGTCTGCAATAATAACAGAAAATGTTGTGGTATTGAAAATTGTAGCCGTTGGAGTTGGGCTGCTTGGGTCATCGAGTACGTTGGCCGGAGACCACGCGTAAGTGCTACCGCCAAAGGCGTCTAATTGATAGGAATCACCAGGGCAAATGCTGACAGCAGGTTGCACTGCACCCGCCGTGAAGCCACCGATATTGACGGTCACTATTACTGAATCTGGGGTAAAACACCCGGTCGAATCGAATGCGACGAGCAAAACGTCATACGTGCCGGGTGTGGTGTAGGCGTGCACGGGTTCGTATACATTGGAGGTGCTGCCATCTCCAAAATCCCAGTAAAATGAATTGGCGTTTTGCGAGTTGTTGTCGAAGTAAACACTTTGTGGAATGCAAATGAGTGGTTGTGGCTGAGCTGCAATAGCCTCTATGGTACTTAGTTCAAATTTGAAGCAAGCTAAATTGCAATTGGTACTCTGATTGGTGGGTGACCACGAACCAGGGGTGCTCGTAAAACCATAATCATTACCACCGCAGGCGCCACAAACGGCATGATAAATTCTACCCTGATTGTCAAAGCGGGAAGTGCCACCATCTACGTGATTGGAACTGCTATTGATACCGCCCATAAAAGTGGCATATTTAAGGGCACTTGCATCTTGATCAAGAACAGCTATGTAGAAATTGGACCCGTTCGTATTGAGCTGGTAAGCATCGAGTGTCACAGGAAAGTTATTCGTAGTTGAATAGATAGCAGGGGAATAAATGGTATTCAATGTACCACCCCACCCCGCAATATATATATCGTAACAATCAGATACAAGGAAAGCAGTTGGTGAAAGTTCAACGTGGCCAGTGCCCGCACCTATCATAGTTGTCCAGTTGGTGACTGATAAGTCTTGGGCGTACTTGCGCAAAAATTGACCTGAATTCGCATTTGCATAACAACCAGGTGTTATGGTCCAAGAAGATTCAGATTGCCCGTAAACATAAACAGCATTGTTGACGTCCGTCCGCACAAAGTAGGTCTGATCGTATTCCGCTTGCCCCATATAGGTGCCTGATTGCAATGCACCGCTTGCTGCATTGATGCGCAAGGCGTAACCATCTGAAATACCGCCATTAAATGTGAGATCGTGTCCGCCGGTAATCGCTAAAGAACTTGAGGTGGTTCCGCCCGCAACGTAGATGCTCCCATTGGTACCAATAGCAATGGAATTACCAGATTCTACACCGCTTCCGCCAAAATAGGTACCCCAAAACATTTGGGATAACCCTGAGTTCATTTTAAATATTACGGCATCTTGAGTGCCATTGAGCAAGCCTTGAAATGCGTTTGTTGTTGGAAAATTGGTAGATATTGTTGTACTAGAAATATAGACATTTTGATTGGCATCCAATACGATTTCACCTCGGTAGTGATCACCATAGTTGTAATTGAGTGCGCTGATATTCATGCCATCAGTGTTTGTGCCCCCTACATACGTTGAGGAAAGCAGTGCGGTTCCGGTTGCATTTAGGCGTGCCACATAAATATCGGTGCCGTTGAATTCTAAGGCGTCATAGGTCAAATAAGGCCCTCCATTAAAGGTGTTGTCAAAGGACTGTCCAGCCATAGGGAAGTTTGTTGAGGAGGTAACGCCATAAATATAAAGCTCGCCGTTTGGTGCGCTAACAATACTGTGCGGTGTCTCATTACCCGAACCTCCGATATAAGTGGAATAAAGGAGGGCTGTTCCGTTGGCATTGAATTTAGTAATACCAACATCCATTGGAAAGGATCCAGTTCCTGAATTGTAAGTGGGGTCATATGCCCCTGCAGTGCTTGGATACCCTGACCCGAAAACGATACCACCCCCAAAAAGATTGCCGTTGACATCAGGCGTAGCAGTAAAGCCCCAGTTGTCTACGGGTGAACCCGTGAAGGTAGAAAATGTCAAACTCGGATCGATATAAAGTTCGAAATTTGAATCATAGGATGACCCAACTTGAAAAGAAACGATATCATTGTTGATTACAAATTGAATGGGTACTTCTTTCTTTTCAGATTCCGATAGGATATTCCAAGCTTTTGGCGCACTGTATGTAATTTCGCCAAAGCGATGTGTGAGGTGTAAAATTCCTTGCGCATCGACATATAGGGTGTCGGCACCAAGTATTTGAAAATCAAATTGATGAATGTTTGCTTGCGGATCTAGTTGAAGATGAAAAGCAAATTGTTGTTTGTCAGTAAGGTAGAGGAGGTCCCCGCCCGTGAAATAATTGTCAGCTCTTAATTGACGAACGCCGTGGATATTAGCTTTCCATTTGCTTTGGTCGTTCCCAAGAAAGTAATTGTGATAATGTGTACTGGAATCTCTCTCTGTAAATGTGGCGTTCTGCGCGTGTAAAAACTGATGTTTGATGGCATGATACGCGGTGCTCTCCTGTTGTTGATGTGCTTCTTCTGCATCGTGATTGTGGAAGGTAGCATCAGAAAGGAAATAAGTCAGTCCTTGTTGTTCAACATAGAGTCTTCCGGAGGACAGCGGCATGTTGTATAAAATACGGTTGTCCCATTGCCCCTGATTGGGGTACATCCAAAGCTCTTGCGCAAAAGCGGTTTGTATAAAAAAGAGCAAAAAAAGGAGTCTAAGTAAGTACATCAGTTAAGTAAATTTAACACAAACGGGCGCAATCACAAAATATTAAACTTCCCAAAAGCGACAGGGTTGCCAAAGTCCTAAAAAAAAATTGCGTTTTGGTAGAAAATGCTGTTAATTTGTGTTTCAATAGTATATTATGAAACTGTTTACTTCTCTCCTCATTTTCTTGTTGGCTACGCTAACCAATCTTAGTTTTGCCCAAGACTATTCTCGCCTAAAGATTTTTGCAAACGAGTTGGAGCTCAACAAGCTTGCTAATTTGGGCGTTGCCATTGATCACGGCATCCATAAAGAGGGTGTCTTCTTCATCTCTGATTTTTCCAAAGAAGAGCGTCAAATCATGGACACTTATGATTTTACCTATGAAGTTTTGATTGAAGATGTGCAAGCCTATTATGTTCAAGTCTTGGCAGCGCCTGCTACAAAAGAAATGAGCACCTTGAAAAACGTAAGTTGTTCGGGAACGGGAAGTTCAGGATCGGGCTTTAACCCGAGTGTCCCATCTCATTTCAATTTAGGAACAATGGGCGGCTACTTGAAGTACGACGAAATGCTGGCGGAACTCGATGAAATGGTAGCGACTTACCCTAATTTGATTACAGCCAAAGCGCCGATCTCAACATTTTTAACAGCGGAGAACCGCCCGCTTTACCATGTGCGCATTTCTGACAATCCGAACGTAGACGAAAGCGGTGAGCCCAAAGTCTTGTATACAGCGATCCATCATGCCCGCGAACCGATGAGTTTGATGGAAACCATTTTCTTCATGTGGTACGTGCTCGAAAATTACGGCAGCAATCCAGAAATCACTTATTTGGTCAACCACATGCAGCTTTATTTTGTCCCGTGTATCAATCCTGATGGCTATGTCTACAACCAAACTACTAACCCAAATGGCGGTGGCATGTGGCGCAAAAACCGCCGCCTTAATTCTGGAGGTTCTTATGGTGTTGACCTCAACAGAAATTACAGTTATGGCTGGGGAACTACAGGCACCTCCTTTACACAAACCAACGAAACTTATTGCGGAACAGCTGCGTTTTCAGAGCCAGAAACACAAGCGATGCGTTGGTTGGTTCAAAACAATAAGTTTGTGACGGCTTTTAATGCGCACACTTACGCAGAAGACATTCTCTTCCCGATTGGCACCACCACCGCCGAGTTTGCCCCACACCACAATTATTTCCAGGAATACACGAATATCATGGTGACCTACAATGGCTACACAGCTATGAAAAGCTCAACGTTGTATCCAGCGTCAGGGGATTCCGACGATTACATGTACAAGGTAGATATCGGCGTTGGTGTCAAAGACACTATGTTTGTGCATACACCCGAGGTAGGAACAGCATTCTGGCAACCTTCTTCGGAGATCATTTCCACTTGTCAAGAAATGGTTTATCCCAACCTTATTTTGGCACATGTAGCAGGAGTATACATCCAAACAACAGAACAAGACCCGAGTAATATTGTCGCATTGAGTGGTAATTTCACACATCAAGCAAGAAGGTTAGGTCGAGAAAATGGTCCGGTAACAGTGAGCATAGTGCCTTTACAAAATATTGTTTCAGTCGGAAGCCCCGTAGTTCATGACTTAGCATTACAACAAAATGGCATTGCTGGAATTTCTTACACGCTCAATCCCAACATCCAATTTGGCGATCAAATCAAGTATATCCTTCAGACAGACAACGGTTATTGGATCAAAAAAGACACCATTGTCAAAACTTTTGGTGCCTACACACTTCAAGTAACAGAAAATGGTACGGCTGCAACCAACTGGACGGGCAACTGGAATACGACAACCTCTACGTTCGTTTCTGCACCTCGTTCATTTACAGATACGCCTACAGGAAATTACGTCAATAATGCTAATACTACATATACTTACGTTCCTACAATTGATTTGAGCAATGCGGTGGCGGCAAAACTCAATTTCTGGGCAAAATGGGACATCGAAGCAGACTTCGACTACGTCCAATTGCAAGTATCTACAGACAACGGTGCTACATGGGTAGGTCAATGCGGTTTGTATACCGTTGCGGGTAATTCGGCCAATGGCAGCGTGCAACCCAATAACCAGCCTGTTTGGGAAGGCCTTCAGAGTACTTGGGTACAGGAAGAAATCCAGTTGAGCGATTATCTCGGACAGGTCATCAAGGTACGTTTTCAATTGAAATCTGATGGTGGTACGCGCAAAGATGGTTTTTACTTTGATGATTTTTCGATTTATTATAACGAAGCGGGCCCCACAATTGCACCTGTTGCACAGTTTCAAATGCCTTCGGTTCTTTGCAGCGAAACACCTATTTCATTTACCGACCTTTCACAAAACGTGCCGACTTCTTGGGCTTGGGATTTCGGCGATGGCTTTACTTCCATCGAGCAAAACCCGAGTAATGTATTTGCACCAGGAACGTATACAGTAAGCCTCACCGTTACAAACAGCGCTGGAACAAATACCACATCTCAACAAGTAGTTATTCAGGCTGCACCTATTGTAGGGTTCTCTATTGCAGATGCGGATTTGGTACTTTGTTCACAAGATGGCCCAGTTGCCTTAAGCGTTACGCCGCAAGATGCTACGGTGAGCGGTTTGGGTGTGAGTGGACTATCATTTGACCCGACTGGTCTTGCGCTCGGCCCAGTGACACTTTCCGCCGCGGTTACCGATCAGCTTACAGGTTGTAGCACCACGAGTTCTTTGACAGTAATAGTTGAAAACTGTGCAGGTTGGCCAGGACTCGAGAAATTGAATATGCAATTATTTCCAAATCCAACAACAAATCAAGTAACGATTTCTGGTATTCTGCAAGAAACACAGATTTTTGTTTACGATTTGAATGGCAAACTTCTTCAAGAAGTAGTGTGTACATCGAACCAAATTTTAGATTTGCCATATAACGCAGGCGTATATTACGTTGAGGCCAAGCAACAGCAGCTATCTGCAAGAAGCAAGCTCATTTTAATAAAGTAAACATTTGAAAAACGAAAGTTAGGGGAGTCAATGACTCCCCTTTTTTATATTATTCAATTTTATTGTAGTACATTTGTTAACCATTTGGTTAAACCAAAAGTTAAAAATGAGGTCCAGTACAGAAAATCGGATTTTAGAAGTTGCCAAGGAAGTTTTTATGGAGCAGGGGCTCTACGGTGCTCGAATGCAAGATATTGCCAATAAGGCGGGTATAAATAAAGCGTTGTTACATTACTACTTTCGTAGTAAAGAACGGCTTTTTGATGTCGTTTTTGGTGGCGCATTGACCAAATATTTTAAAAATATGGAAGTCCTGAATAACAACTCTAAATCTGTCATCGATCGTATTATCCACTTCTCTGAATGTTTTATTGATTTTCTGGCGGAGTATCCTCAAATGTCTTTGTTTTTACTAAAAGAAATGAGTGCGAATGAAGCGCTATTTTTGGACAAAGTAAAAAGCATCAAAAGTCAGGAACAACAAGGCGTGATTCAATTAATTACTGACGCTGGGTTGGATTCAAAAGTAGATCCAGTTCTCTTCTTAATGCAATTGCACTCACTCTGTGCCTATCCTTTTTTAGCAGCTCCTGTTTTTAAAGTCATTATCGAAAAAAGTGGTCAAAAGTGGTCAGATCCGCTGCATGACAAACTCAAGTCCTCAGTTAAAAAGTTTATTACACAACAACTCACATGAAAAAACTATTTACATTATTTATTTTTTGTTGCGTCGCTTTGCAATTTAGGGCCCAAGAAAAAATAGTAAGCATTGATTCTTGCTTGCAATGGACAAAAATTAATTACCCATTGCTCAAACAATCAGAGTTGGCTCAAGTCAATTCACAGCTCAATTTAAATGCGATTCGCGAAGCTTGGCTTCCGAAGGTGAATTTTTTAGCTCAGGCTACATATAACACGGAAGTTGTTCAGTTCAATTTACCCGGAAATAATTTGGTCTTCCCTCATGATGCCTATTTGGGATCAATAGGTATTGAGCAATTGCTTTTTGATGGTGGTGTTTCTTCGAAGCAAGCGCAAATAGAGGGCACATCTGGTCAAATTGAAGTGAAAAAAAATGAGATTGAAATCTATCGTTTAGTAGAAAGAGTCAATCAAATTTATGGCGCTATCTTACTTGCACGCGCGAATGTAGATATGCTGGCTATTTACATGGAGAATCTACGTGCGCGTCACAATAGTTTGACGCCTGCAGTCACAAATGGCGCTGCGCTTTTAAGTAGTTTAGATGAGCTCGATGCAGAAATTCTTAAGTCTGAGCAACAATTGCTCGAGGCAAATGCAAATTTAGAAGGCTTGTATGGTGCCATTTCTTTATTGACAAAGCATTCCATAGGTGCGCAAACAGAAATGCTGCTTGCTCCACTCGGAGGTAAATCAAAATTAATGAATTACCAACGACCAGAACTTGATCTATTGAGTTTGCAAAAACAAGCACTTGATCAAAGATATGACCTAGCTTATCGCGTTGCACTACCCAAAATAACATTGGGAATGAATGGCAACTATGGTCGACCCGGGCCGAATTTCATCAATCAAGATTTAAGAGCTTTTGGATCGGCAAATCTCACTTTGCGATGGAATGCTTCTACGCTGTATGGCCTCAATCGCGAAAAGAACAGATACAATTTACAAAAAGACATACTTGATGTGCAGCGCGCCAACCTGATGTTAGGTATCGAAAGTCAACGTATACAACTCGAAAGTCAAATTACAGCTGCCAGTGAATTATTGCGCAAAGACACTGAAATCATTGAGAAACGCAAGCGCATTACTGTTGTATATGCTAACCAATTGGAAAATGGCAAGATTACCGTGGCCACCTATCTGATACAGCTCAATGAAGAAATGGCTGCTCAACTCAATCGCCAAATTCATGAAATAAAACTAATGAATGCAATGTCAACTTACAATGCCAATATGGGGATTCAAAAATTTTAAATAAATAATTTATGTCAAAAGAAAAAAAATCAAGCAAAAAACCATTCATTTTTATCGGTGTGGCCGCAATAATTGTGCTAATTGGCTCGGGCTACTTCTATGTTAATTCCGGGTTTGAGACCACAGATAATGCACAAATAGATGCAGATATTATTCCGATTAGAACTAGTATTTCAGCTTACGTCAAAGTGGTGAATTTTAAGGATAATCAATTTGTGCATAAAGGAGATACACTCGTTCTTTTGAATGATGTTGAGTTTAGGGCAAAATTACAGCAAGCTCAGGCTGCACTTGAAAATGCCCAGGCCAATTTGCTTGCCGTTCAAAACAATGCGAATGCCAGTTTATTGAATGTTGATGCTGCAATGTTGAGCAGTGAAAGCGTATCTCAAAGTATAGATATCGCAAAAGCACGTCTAACCAAAGTTCAAGAAGACTACACCCGTATCAAGAATATGTATTTAGCAAAAGCTGCAACAAAGGCTGAAATGGACGCAGTAGAAGCAGAGCTCGCTGTCGCCAAAGCACAATTTTCTTCAGCAAGTAATCAATACAAGGCTTCAAACGCGCAAAGTAACGGTGTGCGCTCACAGTCAGAGGGTCAAAAAGCAATGGTTCAATTAGCACAAGCATTGATTCGTCAACGTGAGGCCGAGTTAAATCTAGCAGAAACCATGCTATCCTATACAGCTATTTTAGCGCCATGTGATGGCATCGTCTCCAAAAGAAGTATTGATGTCGGACAATTTGTAGCAACAGGTTCTCCTGTCTGTACGGTCATTGACAATACCCAACTTTGGATCAGTGCCAACTTTAAAGAAACACAAATGGAAGCAATTCATGTTGGCCAGCAAGTAGATGTGAAAATTGACGCTTATCCAAACTTGGATATACACGGCAAAGTAGAGGCTTTTGTAGGTGCTACGGGTGCTAAGTTTTCTTTGTTGCCGCCAGATAATTCGACAGGCAATTTTGTGAAAATCGTTCAACGCGTGCCCGTTCGCATCAAACTACAGACTTTAACAGAAAAGCAACGCGATTTGCTATTACCTGGACTTAGTGCCTTTGTATCAGTCAAAGTTAGATAAACCATGACAGCAGCAACGGCAGCACCGGTGTACCCTACGGGAGCAGCCAAATGGATTCTTATCCTGACGGCTATTTCCTGTGCATTACTTGAACTTATTGATGCCACAATTGTAAATGTTTCTTTGCGCGAAATCAGCGGTAGCATCGGCGCGACAACAACGGAAATTGCATGGGTTGTGACATCATATGCGGTTTCTAACGTAATTATCATTCCCCTTACAAGTATGCTTTCCGATCTTTTTGGAAGGAAAGTTTATTTTACTGCTTCTGTGATCATTTTTACTTTTTCATCGTTGATGTGCGGTTTTTCTGGAAGCCTTTGGACCCTTGTGTTTTGGAGATTTGTTCAGGGACTTGGAGGAGGTGGATTGCTTTCAACAGCACAAACCATTATCATTTCCTCATTTCCGCCGGAAAAAATAGGTACAGCAAATGCTATTTTTGGAATGGGAATTATTTTAGGGCCCACTTTCGGACCAACATTAGGAGGTTTAATTACAGATAATTTCTCTTGGCATTGGATCTTTTTTGTCAATATCCCAATTGGGATTGTAGCAGCAATTTTATCTTGGAAATTTGTTGCGGATCGGGTCGGAGCTGAAAAGCCTAAAAAAATTGATTATTGGGGTATTGTTTTTCTAGTGATTTCAGTTGGCTCTTTGCAGTTTGTATTGGAAGAAGGAACCTCTAAAGATTGGTTCGAAAGTCATGAGATTATTTTCTTTACGGCGCTAGCAATTCTCGGAATAATTGCATTCATTATCCGCGAGACATCTATAGATTACCCAGCTGTAAATGTCAAATTATATAAGAGTTTCAATCTGGCACTAGGCAGTATCCTTAATTTTTTATTGGGCTTAATGTTATTTGGCTCCGTCTTTATTTTCCCATTGTTTGTGCAAATATCTTTAGGCTGGACGGCTACCCAAACAGGATTATTCATGATACCCGGCGCATTGTTTACAGCTTTTACCATGCCAGTGGTTGGCAAGCTATTAGGAAAGGGAGTCAATCCAAAATCGATTATTATTTTCGGTGCACTTTTGACTTTTTGTTTCTTGTATATGCTTTCTACTGCTTCACCAGATTCAAGTGAAAGTAATTTTTATTTTCCATTCATTTTACGCGGAGTAGGGATGGCATGTATGATGGCGCCAATTATCAGTTTGGCCATAGTTGGATTAAAGGGTAAAGAAATGACTCAAGCTGTGGGACTTTCTAATATGATCAGACAATTAGGGGGTTCTTTTGGTATTGCCATGATCAACGTCTATTTAACCAAAGACAATGCAGTCATGCGTGGCGGTTTACTACCAAATATTTCCGATTATTCGCAAGCAGCGTCAGAACGATTTTCGGCTTTGAAGCAGAATTTTTTAGCACGTGGTTATTCTTCAAGCGAAGCTGAAACGCTTGCTGTTAAGATGCTAGACGGTGCCGTGCAGCGTCAGCAAGCATTGTTGAGCTACATTCATGGCTTTTACGTGGTTGCTTTTTTAATTCTCTTGATTATTCCAGTTGTTTTATTGGTCCGATATCAAAAACCAAACAAAACAGAGGAAAGCAGCCAAGAATCAATCACAGCTCATTAACTAGAGTGCAATAAACTGCGCTATTCTATCCACGTAGTTTTGGTAACCAGCTACAAATGGTGTGGTTTCGTGCTCGCCTCCGGGTACCAAAAACGCTTCTTTGTATCCATTTGTTTTGTTATCGTAAACGGGTTGCCCGTGGCTTTTAACGGTTAGAAAGCTATCGTCTAGACCATGTATCCAAAGCAAAGGAACATTTATTTTTTTTATTTCAGTGGCGTTATCGATTTGAAGATCCACTAAAAATGAGCCCGGCATAGACAAAAGCCCCGCATCTTGGATCATGACTTCGGCCGACGCAAATGGCGCTTCTAAGATCAGCTTATTCGGAGACAACGCGTATTCGGCAGGGTGCGCGGCAACTTCACAGGCTGCTGCTGAACCCAAAGAAAAACCGAAAATAACAAAGCGCTCGTTTTGCAAGCCCTGCGCCTTGAGCCATTTGATAGCGCGCCCGGTGCTGCGGTACATGTTTGCTTCGCTGGACTTTCCTTCTGAAAGGCCAAAACTTGGGTAATCGAACATCAAGACGCCATAACGACCAAGCCCGCCCGCATGGGCATACAATTTTTGACGTGGCCAATAAAAGTCCATGTGGTCTTTGTTGCCGTGGCAATACAATACAACCGTATCTGTTGCGATGGAAGCCAAATCGCCGACATATATCGCGCTCATTTTGGCACTGCCTTCTTCGAGTTCCACGTTCCATTCCAAATGATGGATCATGGAATCTGGCACGCCAAATTCACCCGCTAAATCCAAAGACAATTCCCCTTGATAGGCATCGAGCTGATAGCTCTCGATCTGACTTGGATTGAATAAAAAGCCATCCAAACGCTTGCGACAAGCAATAGCAGTCAGGGCAATAAACAAAATGATTACAATATTTTTCATCTTTATAAGTGATAAGTGATACCAAAATAAAGCCCTGTGGCTCCGCGATTCTGTAGCATACTTGGGTAAGGAACTACGATGTTTTCATTGGATTCGAGCGGAGCCAAAATTTTAACTTCGGCCTGATAACTGAACTTGGGTCTGATCCATTGATGCCCGAATTGCAAACTTGGAATCCAGCATTGCTCATTGGGTCTACCCTGCGATTCCGTTTTGTAAAAATCAAACCAGTTCGAAATGCCAGCGTAGAAAAAATTATAATTGGCATGGTAAACTGTGCACATTTTATCGAGTTGTTCTGGTTTCCATTGACGTCCATATTTGTAATAATAGTTGGCGTCTAGTTGTGGCCAAACGCGGTTGGCACCTGTGTAGAAATCGATCAAAATATTTGTATTCAATTGACTTGAAACACCCATGCGCTCGGTGTGCCAAATTTTTTGAGAAGCGCCCAGTTCAAACTGACCAACGCCAAACGCAAGCGAGGTGAGGTGCAAGTTGCCAAAAACGGTTGTTTGGTCTGTGAGCCCGCGACCATAGCCTATAGAGCTAAAGGGAATAGGGATCACGCCAATACCCGGAATTTTAGCTAGGGGCCCACCGAAGTGCCCAGCAATAACAGCTTCACCTTTTTTCAAAGGTTCGACAAAACGAGCAGGCGCACAAGACCACAAAAATGTCAGGCCGGCACCAAAAAATAGTAGAATTCGCATGTCCAAATATAAAAAGATTAACCATCCAAATTCCTTACCTTTGTGTTATGTCAGGTTCGAGCTATGGTCAAATTTATAAACTCACCACTTTTGGGGAGTCTCATGGCGTGGCAATTGGCGGAGTCATTGAAGGTTTCCCTTCTAACTTTCCAATCGATACTGAACGCATACAAACAGCGCTCGACCAGCGCAGGCCAGGTCAAAACCAGTTGGTTTCACCCCGAAATGAAGCGGATAAAGTCTCATTTCTATCTGGACTTTTTGAAGGTAAAAGCACCGGAAGCCCCATTGCTTTTATCATCGAAAACACAAATCATAATTCAAAAGATTACCACGAACTCAAAGACGTGTTCAGGCCTTCACATGCCGACTACACGTATCAGCAAAAATATGGTATCCGAGACCACAGAGGCGGCGGTCGGAGCAGTGCCCGAGAAACAGCTTGCCGCGTGGTGGCTGGTGCCTTAGCTGCGCAAGTACTCGATCAGCTGGGTGTAAAGAGCAGTTGTTACGTAGACCAAATTGGTCCGTATCAGCTTTCAGAACAGCAGTGGTACGAGACGGAGCAAATTGAAAATTCTCCACTTCGTTGTCCTGAAACAAGCGTATCTGAACGAATGCAACAATACGTGTCGGCCCTTCAAAAAGAGGGTGATACTACCGGCGGGGCCATCCGTGCAATTTTCAATGGTGTGCCTGCAGGTTGGGGCGAACCTGTATTTGATAAACTTCATGCCGAACTCGGCAAAGCAATGCTTTCTATCAATGCGGTCAAAGGATTTGAAATAGGCAGCGGCTTCTCAGCAATTAGCATGAAAGGTAGCGCCCACAACGACCGCTTCAATGCAGACAGCAGCACGCAAACAAATTTTTCTGGCGGTATCCAGGGTGGTATTTCCAACGGAATGCCCATCAGCTTTCGTGTGGCATTCAAGCCCGTGGCTAGCATACAAAAGACCCAAGAAACACTTCATAAAGATGGCAACCTTGCGGCTTTACAAATCATAGGTCGGCATGACGCCTGTGTGGTGCCAAGAGCTGTCCCGATTGTTAGTGCAATGGCTAATATCGTACTGCTAGATTTTTATTTAAGACAACAACGCAATACATTATTTATATGATACAACGCATTCAAACCGTCTATTTTATCATTGTCATGCTCCTTTTGTCAGCACTGCTTTCAGGAGTGGAAATCTTTGGCTTTACGGCCAATAAAGGCTACTTTGCTTATTCCGTCTATGGCGTTCAATTTGCCAAAACTGCTCAGGGAAAAGTTGAAAACATAAAGGGGTCCGTGCTCTTTTATTTTGTGATTTTATTTGTGCTTTTCATCTATTACGCCATGATGTCTTACAAAAATCTCAAAAAACAATTCAGATTAGCCCGCCTCGTATTTTGGATTTACGCCGCTGGTCTCATTGCTATTTTAGTAGTGGCGAGTTTAGGTGTACTCGTTCCGTCTGCCGTTGGCATTCAGTTGGGCATCGGATATTATCTGGCCGTTGTTGGCCTGCCATTTACTTACTTTGCTTTAAAAGGCGTCAAAAAAGACAAAGAAATCCTTGAATCTCTAGACCGCCTGCGTTAATTTATGAACTTTCTATCCGTCGAACACCTCACCAAATCTTATGGTGAGCGCCTCCTGTTTTCTGATCTTACATTTGGTATTGAACACGGCCAAAAGGTAGCCATTGTCGCCAAAAATGGCGCGGGTAAATCTACGCTATTGCGCTGCCTTTTGGGTTTCGAGCCGCCCGACAGCGGAACGGTTACTTTTCGCAAAGAATTGCGCATCGCCTTTATGGAGCAAACCGAAGACCTCAATCCTGAGCTCAGTGTACTAGATGCCGTATTAGACCACGATTTACCGGAAATCAAGCTCATCAAGGCCTACACAGACGCGCTCTTAGCCAATGACGAAGCCAAACTCGGCGACCTCTATCAAGAGCTTACCGAACACCAAGCATGGGATCTAGAAGTCAAAGTACAGCAAGTGCTTTCTGTGCTTAAGCTTAGCGGCATCACACAAAAAGTGGGGCAGCTTTCAGGGGGTCAAAAGAAACGAGTGGCATTGGCAAAAGTGTTGCTTTCAGAAGCGGAATTTTTAATCCTCGATGAGCCCACCAACCACCTCGACCTCGACATGATCGAATGGCTGGAGCAGTACCTTTCGGCCTCACAACTTACCTTACTTATGGTGACCCACGACCGCTATTTTTTAGAGGTGGTGTGCGATACCATTTTAGAGCTTGCCGACCAAACAATCTATCGCTATAAAGGCAATTTTTCCTACTACCTTGAAAAGAAGGCAGAGCGTGAAGACCAACTGCAGTCTACCATTGAAAAGGCCAAAAATACCTTTCGTAAAGAGCTTGACTGGATACGCCGTCAGCCCAAAGCGCGCGGCACCAAACAAAAAGCGCGGGTAGATGCCTTTTCAGATCTCAAAAAAGTAGCCAGTCAACGTCTCGACGAAGATGAATTGGAGCTCCCGATCAAAATGGAGCGCTTAGGCACCAAAATCGTCGAATTTCATAAAGTCTCTAAGGCGTTTGGTGAGCGCATCATGCTCAAGGAATTCAGCTACCATTTTCAGCGACAAGAGCGCCTCGGTATAGTCGGAAATAATGGAGCGGGAAAATCAACCTTTCTGAAAATGCTCACCGCTGAAGCAGAGCCAGATAGTGGCAAAATTGTCATTGGCGACACCATTGTTTTTGGTTATTATTCTCAGGATTTAATAGAGGTAGACCCAGACATGAAAGTCATTGATGTGGTACGCGAAGTTGCTGAATTTATTCCACTTGAAAAAGGCCGTCAGTTGTCTGCCGCCCAGCTCCTCGAGCGTTTCTTGTTTCCGCGCGACATGCATTATCATTTTGTGCATAAGCTAAGCGGTGGTGAAAGACGCCGTTTAAAGCTGCTTCGCGTACTGATGCTTAATCCGAACTTCTTAATCCTAGATGAACCTACCAATGACCTCGACATCTTTGCGATGTCCGTATTGGAGGAGCACCTGCGCTTGTTTCAGGGTAGCCTCATTGTTGTGTCTCACGACCGCTATTTTATGGATAAAATGGTAGACCACCTCTTTGTGTTCCAAGGAGAGGGCCGTATCAAAGACATCACGGGTAACTACCATAGCTACAGAACAGCTCTCGCGCAGTCACAGCGAGAAAACAAAAATGCAAGTAAGCAAATTATTGTCGAAGCGCCAGAACCAATAGCAGCGCCAGAGAAAAAGCGCAAGTTGAACTTTAAGGAAAAACAAGAATTCGAGCAAATTGAAAAAGACCTACCGTTACTTGAAAAAGAAAAAGAACTCTTAAGCACAGCGCTTTCGAGCGGTACCTTGAGCAATGAAGATTTGATTCAAAAAGGCGAACTATTAGGAATAATAATTGATAAAATTGATAATTTTACTTTGCGTTGGTTAGAGCTATCTGAATTTGCTTAAAATGTTCCTAATGAGAATTTTATTATTTGTTTTAGTCACTTTTATTTCCATGGAAGTAAGCGCACAAACCTTGGTTTTTGCACAACTTAATGGCAGCCCTGTTATGTCTACGAATGGCTGGAATTTAGCAGGTGCATCAGCAATAGGCGACACTCCCGGAGATGTCAATACGGTCCAAGATGAACTCATCCTTACTCAAAATGTAGGCAATTCAAGTGGTGCTATTTTTTTCAATCAGCCTATAGATTTGAGTACCTGTTATCAATGGAATGTGCAGTTTGACTTTCGCATGTACGACGGTACTGCTGCCGATGGCATTGCGTTTTGTTTCTTGGATGTGCCACCAACAGGTTATGTTTCTGGAGGGGGTGTTGGTATTCCTTCCACAGCCAATGGCATAAAAATCGTCTTTGATACCTACAATAATTGCGGTGGCGCCAATCCTGAAATTCAAATTTATAATGGCCCCGGTTACAACGAATGCATTGCTGGTATTACCACCTTGAATAACATAGGCGGCAGCCTGAGCTTTTTGAGATCAAACAATTACAACACCGCAACTATCAGTTACAATTACGGTGTTGTGACGGTTTCCGTTAATGGAACACAATACCTCACAGGCAACTATAACCTCAATTTCTTGGGTTACCTCGGTTTTACCGCAAGTACCGGCGGATCCAACGACCGACATTCTATCAAAAATGTCTTGGTTTATGCTGATATCGCAACATCTAATGCGGGTCCGGATGTAAGTATTTGTAGTGGCGATACCATTGCAATTGGCGCAGCAAATAACCCCAATTACACATACAGCTGGAATACAGCCCCGGGGCTGATCCAAACAAATGTTTCGAGCCCGAGCGTGACGCTCCTCAATACAGGTACGACACCAATTTCACAACAATATACCGTTACTACAAATTTGGTTTCGAATCCGAGTTCATGTCCGTCTTATGATAGTGTTGTGGTAACTGTATATCCTATTTATTTAGATACGCTGGCAGTAAGTGTCTGTTCGGGAACTACCTATGATTTTGCAAATCAAAGTTTTACATCGACCGGAACATATCCTGTGCTGTTGCAAACCCAATTTGGCTGCGATTCGCTCGTTGTTTTAGATTTAACTGTTAATCCAGCACAGGTCACGAATTTACAACAGGCTATTTGTCAAGGTAGTTCGTATCTATTCAACGGGCAGTCTTTGAGTAGCGCTGGAATTTATTCTGTTGTGCTCACTTCCGCTGCGGGTTGCGATTCAATTGTTAATCTGCAATTGCAAGTGAATCCTGTGCTCAGCTCAAGCCAAAACATTTCAATATGCGAAGGTGAAAATACTGGTTTTTATGGTCAAACACTGACGCAATCTGGTGTGTATACTCATACCCTTCAAACTACAAATGGCTGTGATTCCTTGATCTCCCTTACGCTTACGGTCTATCCTATGCCTGCCGTACCCATCCTGGCATCAAACAGCCCAATTTTGTGTCCTGATGACACCCTTACAGTGAATATTTTGAACGCAGGGCCCAATGCAACCTACTCGTGGTCAGGACCAAATCAATATGTTTACATTGGCACGGATGTTATTCTAGCTTTGGGTTTTCAGCAATTGGGTCAATATTTTGTGACGGCAAGTGCCAATGGCTGTGTTTCTCAGGCGGCAAGTATCAGTCCGCAAATACTCAATGTGCATACTTTTGAAGCTTTTGATTTCCCAAACATTATCACGGCAGATGCAGATGGCATCAATGATGCATTGGACATTTCTGCTCATTTTCAGACGTGTCAAGAATTTACTTTGCAGATCCTCAATCGTTGGGGGCAACTTGTTTATGAAGGCAGCGAAGTGAGTCCGAGTTTCAAGGGCTTGGATATGAATGCCAATCCTTTAGAAGAAGGTGTTTATTTCTACAAACTCGTTACAGCAACCGATCAAAAGAGCGGTTTTTTTCATATTGTGCGTTAGAGCAGCAGGTTGCGCTCCTTGCCAAATTGTTTGTGAGAAATAGCGATAGCCATGGCTGCGAGTGTGCACATGATACCAAAAACACAGAGAAAATAAGGCCAAGTCAGTGTACCGGCAATGAGTGCTTTGGTCGCCAACACCACATTGATCACTGGAATAAAAACCGTTGTGAAATCTAGGGAAATGCCCGGAAAAAATCCAATCATTGAAGGTAAAACAACTATAATATTGAGCGGGGTAATGATGCTTTGCACCTCTTTGAAACTTTTAGCATAAATAGCAATTGGAATCATGAGGCCGGCAAAAAAGATGACCAAAGGCAATAGCAAAGCAAACATTGACAAGATGAAATAGGGCGTCAGGATGCTATGAATGACCTCAAGTAGTTCTTTGTTGTCTGCTAAGTCTAAGAACTCGATAGAGATAAACAAGCCCATTAAAGCACAGCTAGCGGCAAGCATTCCTGAGCAAACTACAACCATCATTTTGCCAATCAATATTTTCCACCTCAGGACAGGTACGGTTAAGAGTGTCTCAATAGTTCCGCGTTCTTTCTCGCCGGTAAACAAATCAATTGCGGGGTACATGCAGCCTATAAAGCCAAAGGCAATGAAAATATATGGAAGAATGCCACCGGCAAGTTGACCCACCATTTTTTTATCGCTGGCGCAGTTGACCGTATTGACCACCAGAGGTCTAATTTGCTCAGGCCTTAAGCCCAGATTTTGCAATCGTTCAGCCTCTGCATTGGCTTTGAGGCTTGCTGCGTAAAGCTCAGCACGTTCGGATCGGCCTACTTCTGAGGCATCGAGAAGCCAATTTAAAGTAATGGTTTGTTGTTGCTTGCTTAGTTCTTTTGCATTCGACGGGACCAGTAAACCTAATTGGATTTCATCTGCTTCAATAGCGGTTCTGAGTGCGGCGCTATCTTTGAAAGCAATGATTTTTTTGGGTCCAATTGCAGCAGGTATGGCCTCAAGTTGTTGGGTGTAGCTTTGGCTTATATCTCCTACGATACCAATTTTCATGGTTTTGGCCGATGCGCTTTCTTGAAAAGAGTTCGAGATTTCCATGAAAACATTGAGCGTGATCGGAAATACCAAGATGGGAATCACGAGCATGGTCATGAGGGTACGACGGTCTCGAAGGGTGTCTAGGAGTTCTTTGCGGAAAATTCGAAATATCATGCGAGTGGAGTTGGCATTTGAACAATGCGGATGAATTCTTCAGTTAAATTGTTGGTCATCATATTGGCTCGAAAGGCAGACATGGTATCGTTGAATTTGAGTTGACCTTTGTGAATAATGGCGAGGTCATCACAAAGTAAGTCGACTTCGCTCATGATGTGGCTGGAGAAAATTACTGTTTTACTTTGGTCTTTGCACGAACGAATCAGTTTGATGATGTTTTCTGCAGTTATGACATCTAGCCCGCTAGTGGGTTCATCAAAAATCACCACACTCGGGTCGTGGATCATGGTTCGGCAGATAGAAACTTTTTGTTTCATGCCGGTGCTGAGCTTACCAATGCGTTTGTGTAGAAAGTCGTTCATGTTGAGTAGGTCGAACAAATAGGCTTTTCGTTCGGCTTTGTCTTTGGCAGCAACTTGGTACAAATCGGCAAAGTAATCGATGATTTCTAGTGGCGTTAGGCGGGCATAAAGACCTGTTGAACCTGTCAGAAATCCGATGTGCTTGCGTGCCTCTTGTGGATGTTCGAGCGCATTAATGCCGTTGATGGTGATTTGACCTGAGGTGGGCGTGATCAGCGTAGCGAGCATTCTTAGCGTGGTTGTTTTACCAGCGCCGTTCGGGCCAAGAAGGGAGTAAATGCGCCCTGGCTGACAACTGAAACTGAGGTCAGAAACTGCCGTAGCCGTTTTGGCTTCAGTGTTGAGTTCCTTGCGCTGTTGCTTGGTGAGGGCAAAGGTTTTGTGGAGGTTTTGAACGGAAATCATATGCAAACGTTGACGTTAAAGCAAGGGTTTTGTTACAACAAGCCCTTTTAAAACTTGAGGGCGCGTTCTTCAGCGGCAATGGCCTTGTTCTTGTTGGCGAGTTGCCCACAGGCGGCATCGATGTCTTTGCCACGGCTGCGACGCACATTGACGATGAGATTCAGGGACTCAAGGTATTGGGCAAACGCTTCCACTTTGCGAGGGTCTGCTTGTTGGTATTTGCCGTCGTCTATGGGGTTGTACTCGATGATGTTGATTTTGCAAGGAACACATTTGGCAAAATTGGCCAACTCGCGTGCGTCGGTGAGGTCGTCATTGAAATCTTTGAAGATGATGTATTCAAAAGTGACTCTAGTACCTGTTTTTTCATGGAAATATTGCAGTGCCTCGGCAAGTGTTTCGAGGTTGTTGCTTTCGTTGATTTCCATAATTTGATTGCGCTTGAGGTCGTTGGCGGCATGCAAAGAGAGCGCTAAATTGAATTTGACGTTGTCGTCGCCAAGTTTGGTGATCATTTTGGCAATACCTGCAGTAGATACCGTGATGCGACGCGGTGAAATACCGAGGCCATCTGGGCTGCAGAGGCGATCAATAGAGAGCAAAACATTTTTGTAATTGAGCAAGGGCTCTCCCATGCCCATGTAGACGATATTGCTGAGGTTTTGTTCGTAATGTTGTTGGGCTTGTTGTTGTAGGTAAACAACTTGGTCAACGATTTCGCCCGCACTCAGGTTGCGCATCAGTTTGAGTCTGCCGGTTGCACAAAACTGGCAAGATAAACTACAGCCAATTTGTGAGGAAATGCAGGCGGTCATGCGCGAGCTCGTGGGGATCAGGACGCCTTCTATGACTTTGCCGTCGTCTATGGTAAAGGCGCTCTTGATGGTCCGGTCTTTACTGATTTGTTGGTCTTGAAGTGTGATGTGATCGATGTAGTAGTGCGCTGTAAGCCATGCGCGAAAGCCTAGGCTTAGGTTGCTCATGAGCTCGAAGGAGTGCGCATTTTTTTGCCACAGCCATTCCCAAACCTGCTTGGCTCGGAAGGGTTTTTCGCCAAATTCGGTAAAACTCGTTTTGAGTTCCTCTAGGGAGAGGTTGCGAATGTTGGTCAGTGTTGATGACATGAATTAACGGTTCAGCATAACGGGCATCACGAGCATGAGGATGTCTTCGTGAGCGTTGTCTTGGGTGGCTGGTGTAAGTAGACCAGCGCGACTTGGCTCACTCATGGAAAGCTTGATTTCGTCTGCGTCAAGGTTGGCGAGCATTTCGAGTAAAAAGCGCGAGTTGAAACCAATTTCTAGGTCGTCACCGTCATAGTTACAGGTGAGTCTTTCTGTGGCTTCGTTGGCGAAGTCGATGTCTTCGGCGAAGAGGGAAAGCTCAGAGCCTACCAATTTGAGGCGGATTTGGTGCGTGGTTTTGTTCGAGAAAATCGAAACGCGTTTGATCGAGGACAAAAACTGTGCGCGGTCTATGGTGAGCACGTTCGGGTTTTCTTTCGGGATAACTGCTTCGTAGTTAGGGTACTTGCCATCAATCAAGCGACAAACCAGAACAAGGTCAGCAAAGGTGAATACCGCATTAGATTCGTTGTATTCCATGAGGATTTCTTCGTCACCGCGCAAGTTAGACTTGAGGAGGTTGAGTGGTTTTTTTGGCAAAATGAAAGCAGAGCTTCCGCTGGCTTCGGCGTCGGTTCTTTTGTAGCGAACTAGTTTGTGTGCATCAGTTGCAACAAAAGTGATTTCAGAGCCTGCAAACTGACAAAAAACACCGCTCATGACAGGGCGGAGGTCGTCATTGCCAGTAGCAAAGAGCGTTTTATTGATGGCTTTTGACAATACCGCACCTGAAAGTTTGATGGCGCTTTTGTTGGCGAGTTCTGGGACTTTAGGGAATTCTTCGCCGTTGAAACCAACCATGCGAGACTTTCCGTTGTCATAGGCGATTTCTATCTGGAAATTACTGGTGTTGACTTTGAAAGTACAAGGTTGGTCTGGCAAGTTTTTTAGAACGTCCAGCAATAGCTTCGCTGGGATGGCAATTTTGCCATTTTGTTCGGATTGCACCTCGAGTTTGGTCATCATGGTGGTTTCTAAGTCGGAGATAGAAACGGTTAGCAAACCATCGGTAATTTCGAAAAGGAAATTATCGAGAATTGGCAAGGTATTGCTGGTGTTTAAAACACCAGAAATACTTTGAAGGTGACGCAGTAGGGTAGTGCTCGAGGCAATGAAATTCATGACAAAAAATTTGATGTACAAAGTTAACATTTCGATTGAAACGTCTTCTGATTTTCAGCCCGAGATATGAACATTTTCAAAAGAGTTTCAACAGCTTTTACTGAGCTGAAAACTGAGAACGCCAAAAAACTTTGAGCGCTTCGCGGTGAATGATTTGCTCTGCAAGGTCCACGAAGTAATCCTCGGAGTTTACAATATGCTGGTTGTGCTCTGGCAAGTCAATCAAATAAAGCAGTTGTGCACGTTTCTCGACAGATAGATTTTCGAGTAATCTAGACAGGTCTATGAGAAAATTGTCGGCATCAAGGGTGAATTCACATTGAGCGCGCTCTAGGTCTTTTTGCAATTGCGCAAAGGTCCGTATCCGAAAATCGGCGGAGAGCAGGGCGTCTTTGTATTGGAATGGAGCGAGCAACTTAAGATTTGTTTAGCTTTGTACGAAGATACGATGAAAAGAACTTTTGACATTTGCATTTCCTTTTTAATCCTTGCGATTTTTTTGCCTTTTGGTTTGCTGCTCATGCTCGCCATTGCGCTTGAGTCTAGAGGAGGAGTTTTTTATTTACAAGAGCGGGTCGGTAAAAACGGTAAAGTATTTAAGCTACTCAAATTCAGGTCGATGCGGCCAAATGCAGATAAGGGTAGTCAAATCACCATTGGCAATCGAGATCCGCGTATTACCCGCACAGGCTACTTCATTAGGCGTTTCAAGCTCGATGAATTTCCGCAGTTTGTGAATGTCATCAAAGGCGACATGAGTATTGTGGGCCCGAGGCCTGAGGTGCCATTTTATGTTCAAATGTATAATGAGGAGCAGCGCAAGATATTAGGCGTCAAGCCCGGGATTACTGATTATGCCAGCCTTGCATATTTCCACGAAAACGAAATATTGGCCAGCGCGGCTGATCCACAAAAAGCTTACATTGAAGAAATTATGCCTGTAAAAATTGAGCTCAATCAGCGTTATTTGGCGCAGCCAGGCTTGCTCCAAGATTTGAAAATCATGGGTCTTACGGCTCGAAAAATACTCGGACTTTAATCCTGATTGAAGGCTGCCCAAATGCCAAGTTTGGGAAGTGGCGCCACAACGGCAACGCGCTCTTTGGTGGTGGGGTGTTCGAAACTAAGCGTACGGGCATGAAGGCAAATTGAGCCGTCGGGGTTGGAGCGTTTGTCTCCGTATTTGAGGTCGCCTTTAATGATACAGCCCATACTGGCGAGCTGACACCTGATTTGATGATGGCGACCGGTTTCAAGTTCAATTTCTAACAAAAAATAGCGCTCAGAGGCTGCAATTTGTCGGTAGTGCAAAATGGCTTTTTTGGCACCAGGAGTGCTTTCGGACACTACATAACTTTTGTTTTGCGACTCGTTCTTTTTGAGGTAATGCACCAAAGAACCACTGTTTTTGGCAGGTTTTTGCCCTACTATTGCCCAGTAAACTTTATTTGTTTCTTTGTCTCGAAATTGTGCATTGAGCCGCTCGAGTGCTTTGCTGGTGCGTGCAAAAACCAAGGCGCCGCTTGTTGGTCGGTCTAGGCGATGCACCACACCCAAAAAAACATTTCCGGGTTTCTGGTACTTTTCTTTGAGGTAGGCTTTGATCGCATCTGGAAGAATGGCATCGCCAGTTTTGTCACCTTGCGTGAGTTCGGAAGGTAATTTGTTGATGACAATGGCGTGGTTGTCTTCGTAAAGAATGCGGTCTGAAATCATGAATTGAGCAGCGCGTCTTTTTGTTTCTTTTCAATGCTTTTGTTGCGCAAAAAGGCAAGTGTAGTCAGCAACGCAAAAGCGATGATAAGGTAAATCAGCCACGTAGGGAATTGGCCTAAGCCTTCGCCTTGCGCGTAGCTATGCAAGCCTACGAGCATGAAGTTGACACCAAAGAACGTGAAGAGAATTGCAGAGTAGCCCCAAAAAGCGAGCGCATTGAATAAGAAGCGCCCTTGCAAGCCCGGTATCATTCTGAAGTGGAGGATTACTGCATAAACCAATACTGAAACAAGCGCCCAAGTTTCTTTCGGATCCCAACCCCAGTAGCGTCCCCAAGATTCATTGGCCCAAACGCCGCCTAGGAAAGTGCCGATGGTGAGCATGTAGAGCCCAACGGTCATGGTCATTTCGGAAATATAAGTGATTTCTTGGATGTTGAGTTTGATGAGTGTAGCAGATTTTTCTGATTGCAAGAGATACAATTTGAGGTTGACCAGGCCGAGGATGCAGGCCAAACCTAAAAAGCCGTAGCTGCCGGTAATGATGGCCACGTGGATCATGAGCCAATAAGACTTGAGTACGGGTACCAGCGGTGTAATTTCAGGGTCCATGAGGTTCATTTCGGTGACCCACAGCATAAGCGCTGCTAAAATTGCTGCGCCAGCCAAAACAACTTGGTTTTTCTTGGCGAAAGCAAAACCGGCGATCATCGTGACCCAACCGATAAAAACGATGGCTTCATAGCCATTACTCCAAGGGGCATGCCCGGAGATAGCCCAACGCAAACCGAGCCCAACACCGTGGTAAACAAAAGTAATGACGGTGATGGCAATGAAGATGCGTTTTGGCCATTTGAGCTTACCGAGGGCCTGTTCCGAACGAAAGAAGATGCCGATAAAAAAGACGATGAGCAGTAACACGCCGCTCAGTAAATAGAGCTGATAAGCGTGCTTAAAGATTTCCATATTATTGTAGCTGATCTCTAAATTGACCACGCTTTCCGATGGCGCAACGGCCTTACCAGCTTTTCTTTGGAATTTTTTAAAGGTTTTGAGAATATCGGTGGCTTCGCCAAAAGTATGGCGCTGTCCGCCATCGTGGACCGCCGCCAAATAATTGACAAACATTTTTGAAGAAAGGGTATCCTTTTTGCCGAGTTCCATGCTAAGCGGCACAAACCAAGTGTTGTTGGCGTCGTTTTTCCCTGGAATTACGCGCATGAATTGCCACATAAAAATATTGTTGGCTACCTCGTATTTTTCGTTGAGTTTGATGAGTTTTTTGTCAAATTCGTTGCGCTTAGATTCTAATTTTTGATGCGCAGCTTGGTATTGCGCCATCCATTTGAATTCTGAATTTTTGGAACTCAAGGACATGATGCTTCCAAATTCTTTGAGTTTGAGCGGCTCTCTGAGGCTTCTTGGCACCTGAATAAATGGCTGAGAAACCCAGTAAGAAGGGTACATGTGCAAGCTCAAAACGAATTGAACGGCGTTGAGGTCTTTGTATTTGTTGCTGTGAGTGAGCTTGCGCGTGAGTTGGTCTGCGAGCGTATGAAACGGCACAATGCGGCCTTCGTAATCTTGAACGAGCAATGAGGCGAGCTCGTCGGCATGTTCGCTACTGATTTCGTGGTGAACGGGCTTCGCTTTGTGCTGATGCTGGTGTTGGGCAAGAAGGTTGCTCGTCAAAAGCAAAGCAATGATACTAAGACTTGCTTTTTTAGCTTTGACCTTTTGAAGTTGTTCGGAAAGGAAAGCAAAGCGCCCTGCTGGAGCAAAAAGCGATAAAATCATGGCGAGCGCCATTAAAAGATACCCAAAATAGGTGATGTTCGTGCCGAGTGCATCGTGGTTGACGCTCAGTACGGTGCCTTCTTCATTTTCTGGCGTGCTCGGATTATCTAACTCATAAGAGGATTGAAAAAAACGGTAGCCATCGTAGTCAATGACGTTGTTCATAAAAACTCGGCGGTTCAATTTGACGTTGTTGCGTTGGTCGTCGATGGTGAGTTCACTTTCGAAAGACGATGGCGAATTAGAACCCGGATATCTGTCAAGTCTGAAGTCGCGGCACTGTACGGTGAACGGAATGTTCTTTTGAATGGAGCCGTATTCCAGCTGATACACAACACCGTTCATGGCAAAGCGTTCCGGTTTTGGAAACTGACCTTTTCCGCCTTGCAAACGCACTATTTTAGTGGCTTTGCCATCGTTCAATTCAATAGTGAGGTAGTCTTTGCCAGTATTTTTCTTGGCGGCTTTGACCAATACTTTTTTGGCATGTGGAATGTGCCTTTTGAATACAACTTGTTGGTTACCTACTAGATAAAGCGAAAATGGCGTAAACTCAGACCAAGTATTTAAAGCATAATTTTGATAAAGGCTATCTGCCGGTGCTTGTCCGCTTGCGCGTATTTTTTCCATTTCGCGCATGGGCAAGGACTTGAGGGCAACACTTGGATAAACCCACGTTTTTCCGTTTTTGTGGTGGAGGTAAATCCCGGGTGCCTGATTAGGAGAGTCGGGGCGAGCACTTGCATAATAAAATGGCGTTTGCCCAACCATTAACACATCGTTTTCTGCCAAAAAGTTAGAACGCTTCCCTTCTGTAACGAGTTCTAGTGCACTTTCTTTGAATTTTTGATTGACTTGCAAGGAATCTACGCGGTCGGACTTGAAATCGATGTAGCGCAGGGTGACATTTTTCTTGCCTACTTTGGTATCGTATTCAAAATCGTTAGAATTGAACTCGCTTAAATAGGTTTTCCACGCTTGAAGTGTGGGCCTTGATTTGCTGTTCATGTCCTGTGCATTAATCAGGACATATGGGTCTGCCGTATAAATAAAATTGTTGCCAGCTCCTTCGCGGATCACCATTTGGCCTTCAAAGCTGATGTAACGCGTTACCGCAGCGCCTGCAAGGATCACAATAAAAGAAAGATGGAAGCTCAGCATCGCGATTTTCGCGCGGGTAAACATCTTGTAGCGAAAAATATTGGAGACCAAAGCCAAGACGAGATAAAGCAAGAGGCCTTCGAACCAAAAAGCATTGTAGATGCTAATTTTAGCCGCCTGTATACCGTGTATGGATTCAATGAAGGTGGCGGCGCCAATAGCAACTAAAAAGACAATCAGTCCGACGCTCGCCCAGCGCATGGAAAAAAGTGAAGAGAGGAGTTTGTCCATCCGAGGAATTTTTCCACAAAAATAGCCAATGTATGCGCAACATTCATCGAAAGACCTTAATCTTGTTAAAAAAAGATGTTGCGTAGTTTTTCCATTTTTTTCATTTGTAGCTTTTGTCTGCTATTTTCGAAAATAACCGCTCAGGTTCAAATCGATAGCAATTCATTTTTAAAAGCCCAACAACTTCATGTTGTGGGCGGACAGGTTTTTCGGTACGCGCTTCCGTTTGGTCAAGTTATACGCACTGTAGATGTCTATGTGCCAACGAATTTGTTGGGCGTTAAAAAGGCCAAAACGCTTTATTTACACGACGGCCAAATGCTCTTCGATAGCACCAAAACCTGGAATAAAAAGGAATGGAAAATCGATGAGGTGGTTTCTACAACTTTGGCGCGTTATGCACACGATCCATTTATTGTGGTCGGAATTCACAACGACCCGCCGAATCGCTACGCCGAATTTTTTCCGCAAGCTGTGGCGGCGTATATGCCTGAATCATATCGAAACTTGTTAATGGACAAGCTTTGGAACGGCGAGCTCAAGGCCGATGACTACTTGCATTGGATAGAACAAACGCTGGTGCCATTTGTAGAGTCGGAGTTTCAAGTCGGAAAAAAGACAAGAGACCGCATGGTGATGGGCTCGAGTATGGGTGGCCTCATTTCGCTTTATTCACTGTGTGAGAAACCAAAATTGTTTGGTGGCGCTGCTTGCTTGTCTATACACACGCCAATGATCAATTTCGGTATGTTTGAAGAAGGTATGGTCGAGGCACTGGTGGTCCCTTTTAATTTGTATCTAGAACAAAACCTAAAGGCAGATCGCAAACATTTTTTGTACGTTGACCGTGGTACAGAAACATTGGATGCTTCTTACGAACCCTATCATAACCTCTTGCTCAAGACATTAGCAAGTGTGGGTTACGACACCAATAACCCACGTTTTCTAGAAGCTGTAGTGCAGGGAACTGGCCACGACGAAGGCGCCTGGGCTGCCAGATGGCATGTGCCATTATTATTTATGATTACGCGCAACAATTCCCGATAGTTTTTTACATTTGCTTTACTCAATCAAGCATGAAAAAAATCTTATTATTTGGTGCGGGTTTATCTGCCTCCACCTTAATCAAATACTTACTCGACCACAGTAGCGCTGAATCTTGGCATTTAGATGTCGTGGACCAAAACCTCGAGCTCATTAAAGCCAAATTGGCAGACCATCCAAATGCCACAGCTCATTCCTTTAATGCTCTTGATCCGGAGCAACGGCGTCCTTACATTGCGCAAGCAGATTTAGTCATTTCCATGCTGCCTGCAGTTTATCACGTCGAGGTGGCCAAAGATTGCATTGCACTCCAAAAGCACCTCATTACTCCTTCATATATTTCCGCAGAAATGCGCGCGCTAGATGCGCAGGCCAAAGCAGCCGGAATCGTTATCATGAATGAAATCGGTGTAGATCCAGGCATAGACCACATGAGTGCTATGCGCATTCTAGATCACATCAAAGCAATCGGTGGCGAACTCGAGTCCTTTAAATCTTACTGCGGCGGCCTCATTGCACCCGTTTCAGACACCAATCCTTGGCATTACAAATTCACCTGGAACCCGAGAAATGTCGTGCTTGCTGGCCAAGGCTCAGCCGCATGTTACCGCGAAATGAACGAGCTCAAGTATTTGCCGTATCACCGTTTATTTCAGCGTCTCGATCATATTGAAATCGAAGGCTATGGTCAATTTGAAGGCTACGTCAACAGAGATTCACTGAATTACTTGGAAACCTATCACATCCAAAACGTTCCAACCATTTTTCGCGGCACCTTGCGCCAGCCTCCTTATTGCGAAGCTTGGGATGTATTTGTGCAGCTTGGCATGACCGACGATGCTTATGTGATGAAGGGTTCAGCCCAACTCACGCCGCGTCAGTTTCTAAATGCATTTTTACCTTTTGAAACAGGTGTGAGCGTCGAGGAAAAGTTCATGACTTTAGTTGACCAACGCCAAGACCTATACCAGTTGTTTGATTTTTTAGGGCTTTTCAGTGATCAAGAAGTTTTTGGTATTGAAAATGCAAGCCCAGCGGTTTTGTTGCAAAAAATACTTGTAGAGAAATGGCAGCTTGCACCTGGCGACAAGGACATGATTGTTATGTATCACGAGCTCATCTATACAAAAAACAACTCTCGTTTTGCCATCACAAGTTCATTGGTAGTAGAGGGGCAAGATGAGCGCTACACAGCGATGTCTAATACGGTGGGCTTGCCCGTGGCAATTGCCGCCAAGTTGATACTAAACAACACTATCCTTGAACGCGGAGTTACTTTACCTGTGAGTCAAGAAATATATACGCCAATTCTCACCGAACTCGAGCAATTTGGCATTACTTTTAATGAATCAGAAAAACAAATTTAAATGGAGAACCAAGAGAACCAAATGAATATCGAATTATCCGAGGAAATTGCCTTAGGAGTTTATTCTAATTTAGCGATCATTACACATTCGCCCGCTGAGGTGGTTTGTGATTTCGTGCAAATGATGCCCGGAATGCCAAAAGGCAAGGTGCGATCAAGGGTACTCATGACACCTCAAAACGCCAAGCGCTTTTTACACGCTTTGGCAGAAAATATCGAAAAATACGAGCAAAACTTTGGTGCTATTGACGAGCCGCAAGCGGGTTTTCCGCCCATGAATTTCGGCACGCCAAGCACTATGGCTTAATCGCGCTATGTGGACGCTCAGCGTTTGCATTCCTATTTACAATACCGATGTGCGTGCATTGGTCAATGACTTATGCACGCAAATCGACGCTCTTCCAAAGGCGTTCATAAATATTGTACTGATCGACGATGCGTCAGCACCTAAATACACCAAATGTAATGTGTTTACGCAGCCTTACGTAAAGTCCATTTTGTTAGCAGAAAACATCGGTCGGTCTCGGATCCGCAATGCCTTTTTAAATTACACGGACGCTGACTACCTTCTTTTTATAGATGGAGACAGTACCATTGAATATCCGTTATTTTTAAAAAAATATGTCGACTATTTAACGCGGCAACCAACCGAAGTGTTGGTTGGTGCCAGCGTATATCAAAGCCACAAGCCAGCGCGCTCCCTGTATTTGCGTTGGTCATACTCGACGCAAAGGGAAAGTTTAGATTACCACAATCGAACACAAAACCAGCACGTTGGTTTCAAGACTAATAATTTCGTTATCCGTCGTTCCGTCTTGCAGCAAATTCCTTTTGATGAAAAATTAACGGGCTATGGTCATGAAGATACCTTATTGGGCTTGCGGCTCGCCGCTCAAAAAATTCATATTGACCACATCGATAATCCAGTATTTAACTTAAAACTAGATACCAATACCGAATTTTTAAGTAAAACGGATAGCGCCTTAATGAACTTGCTTTGGCTTGCCGCAAATCATCCAACTCTTCATGTTGCTGATTACAATCGCCTGCTCCAAGTTCATTTGAAGTTGAAGCAGCATGTTTTTCTCAAGCATTTTACGGGTCTATTAACTTCGATAATACCTTTTTTAGTCTATATCTTGAAGACGGGATACGCACCCTTATTTCTTTTCGATTTATACCGCTTACTCAGACTTCAGCAATTAAATAAAAACGCGTTGCACAACGTCTATTAATACTTGCTTGTCTGTATCCCAGTTTTCTAATTGAGCTGCGTGCTCACAATTTTTTTTGTATTCCGCTCTGCGTTCGGGCTGGTCAATTAACGCATTTATTTTCTCGGCAATTATTGCGGGTGTTACTTCGGGTAAAATGATTCCGCAGTCGTGTTTGCGAATCAGCGCTTCAATTTCGACGAGCGGACTAGCAACTAAAGGTGTGCCAGCTTGAATGTAATCAAAAACCTTATTTGGCAATGCCAGCGCATAATTAAGGCTGAGTGGTTTATCTAGGGCGAGGCCAAAATCGGCAGCAGCGGTATACCTTAATAATTCATGATATGGAACTCTTCCGATAAAACGAACCTGATTTTGTAGTTGGAATTGGGCAACTAATTTTCGAATGCGGGGGATCACATCTCCGTCGCCAACTAAAAATAAAACGGCTCTAGGGATTTGTACCATGGCCATCACTGCTTCTTCAATACCGCGTTCAATATTTAGTCCGCTACCCTGAATGATGAGCATGATTTGCGACTCTTGGAGGCCGAGAAATGATTTTGAATGTGCTGCCACATGATCGAGTCGCATGGGAACATTTCGTACAACGCTGCAATTAATTGCATATTTATTTTCAAAAATGCTAGCAATGGATTGATTCACGGTTATCATTTGGTCAATTTGAGGTAGCATCTTTTTCTCTAATTGCATCCAAATCTTTTGAACCCGCGGTCGACCGACCAATTCGGGAACTTCTGTAAAAAGCTCGTGGCTGTCATATAGAAGGGGTTTGCGCTTGAGTCGGCTTGCTAAAAACGCTGCGGGTAGGGTGTCGAGGTCATTAGCAAATAAAAAATCATATTTCTCGAAAAATAAAATAAGAAACAAGCGAATATTTAATTCAGCATAAAATAATGCACCATTTTTATAAATGAGTTTAAGACGACGCACACCATAGGCGCGAGGCGGCATTTCAGGACTGTTGCGTTTTTGACGTCCGATTAAATGTACTTGAAAACCAAGCTTTTCCAAAACCGTGCAAGATCGGTGAACGCGGTTGTCAGTAGCGAGGTCACTAGAGACCGTCATGTAAACTCTTTTTTGGCGCATTGAAACAAATGTAAGGATTTCCCGTAAGCGAAGCCTGTTATCGAAAAGTGTACTCGAAATAGTTTGTAGAAATTTTTTCAAAAACTCTTTGTGATAAAAAAAAGTTTTGTACATTTGCAATCCCAAAACACAGGTTTAGGACGACGTTCTTTCAATATTTATGAATATCCAACATTCAAATAATACAAGCCGATGTAGCTCAGTTGGCCAGAGCAGCTGATTTGTAATCAGCTGGTCGGGGGTTCGAATCCCTCCATCGGCTCCAATGTTGGGGAGATACTCAAGCGGCCAACGAGGGCAGACTGTAAATCTGCTGGTGTACACCTTCGCAGGTTCGAATCCTGCTCTCCCCACAAACACTAACAAAAGAATTAAGCGGGAGTAGCTCAGTTGGTAGAGCGTCAGCCTTCCAAGCTGAACGTCGCGAGTTCGAATCTCGTCTCCCGCTCACTTTTTTGTTTGAGCGCCGGTGTAGCTCAGGGGTAGAGCGCTTCCTTGGTAAGGAAGAGGTCACGAGTTCAATTCTCGTCATTGGCTCAATGTAAAATTGCATTTAAGTCCGTTTCGCTTTGCGTCTCGGACCTTTATGATAGATAAGTATATTATTAACTAAGTAACAAATACACAAAATGGCTAAGGAAAATTTTGACCGTTCCAAACCACACGTCAACATCGGTACCATCGGACACGTTGACCACGGTAAGACTACGTTGACTGCTGCAATTTCTAGCGTTCTTTCAAGCAAAGGATTGGCTCAGGCTCGTGACTTCTCCTCAATTGACAACGCTCCTGAAGAAAAAGAGCGCGGTATTACAATTAACACCTCACACATTGAGTACGAAACTGCTAACCGTCACTACGCACACGTTGACTGTCCAGGTCACGCCGACTACGTAAAGAACATGGTTACGGGTGCTGCCCAAATGGACGGTGCTATCCTTGTTGTAGCGGCAACAGACGGACCAATGCCACAAACGCGTGAGCACATCCTTCTTGGTCGTCAGGTAGGTGTTCCTCGCATGGTTGTCTTCATGAACAAAGTGGACATGGTAGATGACGTTGAATTATTAGAATTAGTTGAAATGGAAGTACGTGAGTTGCTTTCTTTCTACAAATATGACGGTGACAACGCTCCTGTTATTCAAGGTTCTGCACTTGGTGCTTTGAACGCTGAACCACAGTGGGTTGCGAAAATCGAAGAGTTGATGGACGCAGTTGATACATACATCGAATTGCCTCCACGTGACGTTGATAAGCCTTTCTTGATGCCAGTTGAAGACGTATTTACGATCACAGGTCGCGGTACAGTTGCAACAGGTCGTATCGAAACAGGTGTAATTAACTCTGGTGAGCCAGTAGAGATCCTTGGTATGGGTGAAGTTAAATTGACTTCTACTGTAACAGGTGTTGAGATGTTCCGCAAAATCCTTGATCGTGGTGAAGCTGGTGACAACGTTGGTTTGTTACTTCGCGGTATTGAAAAATCACAAATCAAGCGTGGAATGGTTATCTGTAAACCAGGTTCAACTACACCACACATCGAATTCAAAGCTGAGATCTACGTATTGAAGAAAGAAGAAGGTGGTCGTCACACTCCTTTCCACAACAAATACCGTCCTCAGTTCTATTTCCGTACAACTGACGTAACTGGTGAGATCTTCCTTAGCGATGGTCGCGAAATGGTTATGCCAGGTGACAACGTATCTATTAATGTAAAGTTGATCGTACCAGTTGCGATGGACAAAGGTCTCCGTTTCGCTATCCGCGAAGGTGGTCGTACAGTAGGTGCAGGTCAGGTTACGGAAATCGTAGCTTAAGATTCTACCCATAGTAAAAAAACAAGGGGAGTTAACAGCTCCCCTTTTTAAACGGGTGTAGCTCAGCTGGTAGAGTGGTGGTTTCCAAAACCATTGGTCGTGGGTTCGAATCCTACCGCCCGTGCACAATTAAAATAACTGTTCGTGTTAAAATTAAGATCATACATCATCGACATCTACAACGAGATGGTTCATCAAGTAACTTGGCCTACATGGAAAGAGTTGCAAAATAACACCATCCTTGTAGTCGTAGCATCTTTGCTTATATCCCTAGTTATCTTTGCCATGGACTTCACTTTCGGAATCACCGGAGAAGAAGGTTCATTGTGGAAAGGCGTGCTTGGCTTTATCTACGGATCTTTCTAAACACAAAACAAGAATGGCAGAAATAGCAAAGAAATGGTATGTCGTCCGTGCCGTTAGTGGCAAGGAGAAGAAAGTCAAGGAATACCTTGAGCTAGAAATTGCACGCATGAAGCTCACTGATTACGTGAATCAGGTGCTCATTCCTACAGAAAAAGTTTTCAAAATTCAGAATGGTAAAAAAGTCAACAAAGAAAAAGCTTTCTTACCAGGTTATGTACTTATTGAAGCTGCATTGGTTGGTGAGGTGACGCACGTCATCAAAAGTATCCCAAATGTAATAGGCTTCCTTGGTACAGAAAAGGGTGGCGAAGCTGTTCCAATGCGAATGGCTGAAGTGAACCGCATTCTAGGAAAAGTAGACGAATTGTCAATTACTGAAGAAGAACTCAAAATACCATTCGTGGTTGGTGAGTCCGTTAAGGTAATAGATGGTCCTTTTAACAACTTTAGTGGTGTTGTTGATGAAATCAACGAAGAGAAAAAGAAACTAAAGGTAATGGTCAAGATTTTTGGCCGCAAAAACTTACTCGAGCTCAACTATATGCAAGTTGAGAAAGAGTCTTAAAGTTGTATTAACCGTAGGAGTGGGCCAGATGACTAAAGCTTCCCGTCGATAGGCACACGTTTAACTACATAATTTGTATATATATGGCTAAAGAAGTAGCAGCATTGATCAAGTTACAGATCAAAGGAGGCGCAGCCAATCCATCACCACCAATTGGTCCGGCTCTCGGTGCCAAAGGTGTGAACATCATGGAGTTTTGTAAGCAGTTCAACGCGCGTACACAAGACAAAATGGGTAAGGTGGTTCCGGTTGTAATTACCGTTTACGGTGATAAATCTTTTGATTTCGTTCTCAAAACCCCGCCAGCAGCGGTACAAATCATTGAACATTCAAAAATTAAAAAGGGTTCGTCTGAGCCTAACCGCGTAAAAGTTGGTTCCGTTACATGGGATCAAGTTCGTGCGATTGCCGAAGACAAACTTCCAGATTTGAATTGTTTTACGGTAGACTCTGCTATGCGCATGGTTGCAGGAACAGCAAGAAGTATGGGGGTTACCGTTAAAGGTGGCGAAGCTCCAAAATCCAAATAATCATAGACTATGAAAAGAGTTTCTAAAAAAAGAAAAGAGATTTTGGCAAAATACGATTTGTCAAAAGCTTTCACTCTAACAGAAGCATGTGATTTGGTGAAGGGAATTTCTACCACTAAATTCGATGCCTCTGTAGATATTTGTGTTCGTTTGGGTGTAGACCCGCGTAAAGCGAACCAAATGGTACGTGGAACCGTTGCCCTACCTCACGGTACTGGTAAAGATGTTAAAGTACTTGTACTTTGCACGCCAGACAAAGAGAAAGAAGCGCAAGATGCAGGTGCAGACTACGTTGGTCTTGATGATTATATCGCAAAGATCAAAGGTGGCTGGACAGACGTCGACGTGATCATCACGATGCCTTCCGTAATGGGTAAAGTTGGTGCGCTTGGTCGTATCCTCGGTCCACGCGGCTTGATGCCTAACCCGAAGACAGGTACTGTTACCATGGAAATTGGTAAAGCAGTAGAAGAGGTGAAAGCCGGTAAAATCGACTTTAAAGTTGACAAATACGGAATCATCCACGCTGGAATCGGTCGTGTAAGTTTTGATGGTGATAAAATTCGTGAGAATGCTTCCGAATTGGTTTCTACTTTAATCAAACTCAAGCCCTCTGCAGCAAAAGGTACATACATCAAAAGTATCTACTTGAGCTCTACAATGAGTCCCGGAATACAAATTGACGCGAAGTCTGTTACTGCTTAATACTTAGAACACATGACAAGAGAAGAAAAAGCACAGTACATCAGCGAATTAGCAGCACAATTGTCTGCTAGCCAAGTTGTGTATTTGACAGACACTGCAGATTTGACCGTTGAGGCTGTAAACACCCTCCGCAGAAGATGTTTTCAATCAAACATCTCCATGCGTGTTGTTAAGAATGCATTGCTCGAAAAAGCAATGGATCAAGTAGAAGGTAAAGATTTTGGTGCGTTGAGAGACGTATTGAAAGGATCTACCTCTGTTATGATCTCTGAAGTTGCGAATGCGCCTGCAAAGTTGATTGCTGACTTCCGCAAGAAGTCTCCAAAACCACTTTTGAAAGGAGCATACATCGACGAAGCAATTTTTATCGGTGACGACCAACTAAGCGCATTAGAATCACTCAAGAGCAAAGAAGAGCTCATCGGTGACCTCATTGCCTTGTTGCAAAGCCCAGCGAAAAATGTATTGTCTGGTCTTCAAGGTGCTGGTGGCAAAATTGCTGGTATCCTTAAAACGCTCGAAGAAAGAGCATAAACAAATTATTTTTAAACCTTTTTAAATTTAAATAAAATGGCTGATTTAAAGCAAATTGCAGAAACGTTAGTTAACCTTACAGTAAAAGAAGTAAGCGAATTAGCAACAATTATGAAAGACGAGTATGGCATCGAGCCTGCTGCTGCTGCTCCAGTAATGGTAGCTGGCGCTGCTGCTGGTGCTGGTGAAGCTGCTGCTGAGCAAACTGAATTTGATGTAATCCTCAAATCTGGTGGTGCTAACAAACTTGCAGTAGTTAAACTTGTAAAAGAATTGACTGGTAACGGATTGAAAGAATCTAAAGACCTAGTTGATGCAGCACCTTCTACATTGAAAGAAGGCGTTTCTAAAGACGAGGCTGAAGGCCTCAAAAAGTCTCTTGAAGAGGCTGGTGCTGAAGTAGAAGTTAAGTAATTCGATTCAGGATATACAGGAAAGGCACCGTCGAAAGACGGGTGCCTTGTCCTGTTTTTTGCATGTTGATTTCAACAGAGTACAAAACATTAAAAAAAACAAGCCTTGGCAACAACAACTAATTCAACCAGAATTAATTTTGCTTCAAGCAAAAACCAATTTGAATATCCAGATTTTCTGGAGATTCAATTAAAGTCTTTTCAAGAATTTTTCCAGTTGGAAACAACTCCAGAAAATCGCGAAAGTGAAGGACTTTTCAAAGTGTTTGCTGAAAACTTTCCCATTACGGATACCCGCAACCAATTTGTTCTTGAATTCCTGGATTATTTCATTGATCCACCTCGTTACACCATTGAAGAGTGTATCGAAAGAGGACTCACATACAGTGTGCCTCTCAAAGCAAAACTGAAACTGTATTGTACTGACCCTGAGCACGAGGATTTCGAAACCATCGTTCAGGATGTTTACCTCGGTACAATTCCTTATATGACGCCGAAGGGTTCATTTGTGGTCAACGGCGCAGAACGCGTTATTGTATCTCAATTGCACCGTTCGCCAGGTGTTTTCTTTGGACAGTCTCGCCATGCGAATGGCACGAAACTATATTCAGCCAGAATCATTCCTTTCAAAGGATCTTGGATTGAATTTGCTACGGATATTAACAATATCATGTATGCATACATCGACCGTAAAAAGAAATTACCTGTAACGACCCTTTTCCGCGCTATTGGCTACGAAACTGACCGCGATATCTTAGATATCTTTGGTTTGGCCGACGAAGTTAAGGTGAGTAAAACCAACCTAAAAAAACTCATTGGTCGTCGTTTGGCGGCAAGGGTTCTCAAAACTTGGATCGAAGATTTCGTAGATGAAGACACCGGAGAAGTGGTTTCTATCGAGCGTAACGAAGTGATCCTAGACCGTGAATTATTGATTGGCGAAGAACACCTCGATTCAATCATGGATTCAGGCGCAAAATCTTTGATCTTGCACAAAGAGGATGGTAATTCTACGGATTACACCATTATCTACAACACCTTACAAAAAGATACTTCCAACTCTGAAAAAGAAGCGGTTGAACACATCTATCGTCAATTACGTAACGCAGATCCACCAGACTACGAAACAGCAAAAGGTGTATTTGAGAAATTATTCTTCTCCGATGCTCGTTATGATTTAGGTGAAGTAGGACGCTACCGCATCAACAAGAAACTCAACTTAGATGTTGCTGAAGAGTCACGCGTATTGACCAAAAACGATATCATCTCCATCATCAAATACTTGATTGAGCTTATCAATTCGAAGGCCGATATCGATGATATCGACCACTTGTCTAATCGCCGTGTTCGTACTGTTGGAGAGCAACTTTACTCACAATTTGGCGTAGGATTGGCACGTATGGCGCGCACCATTCGCGAGCGCATGAATGTCCGCGACAACGAAGTCTTTACACCTATTGACCTTATTAATGCCAAGACTTTGTCTTCGGTCATTAATTCCTTCTTCGGTACCAACCAGCTATCTCAGTTCATGGACCAAACCAACCCGCTTTCGGAAGTCACGCACAAGCGTCGCCTTTCTGCACTCGGTCCAGGCGGTTTATCGCGCGAACGCGCCGGATTTGAGGTTCGTGACGTTCACTACACGCACTACGGTCGTTTGTGTACTATTGAAACACCAGAAGGTCCGAACATCGGACTCATCTCTTCCCTTTGTGTATTCGCCAAAGTCAACAAGCTTGGTTTCATCGAAACACCGTACCGTCGTGTAGACAACGGTCGTGTTGTTTTTGAAGAGAGCCCAATTTATTTGGCAGCCGAAGAAGAAGATTCAAAAACAATTGCACAGGCGAACGCTAAGATTGACGACAAAGGAAATTTCCTTTCTGATTTAGTCAAAGCGCGTTACGAAGGTGATTTCCCTGTGGTAGCTCCTGGCGACCTCAGCCTCATGGACGTTGGTGCCAACCAAATTGCATCGATTGCCGCCTCTTCTATTCCTTTCCTCGAGCACGATGATGCCAACCGTGCACTCATGGGCTCCAACATGCAGCGCCAAGCGGTGCCTTTGTTGCGTCCGAATGCACCAATCGTCGGTACAGGAATCGAGCAACTTGTCGCTAGAGACTCTCGCGTACTGATCAACGCAGAAGGATCTGGTACCGTTGAATACGTAGACGCAAACGAAATTGTCATCCGTTACGACTGGAATGACCAAGATAAACTCGTGAGTTTTGAAAGCGAAGTCATGCGTTACTCGCTCACTAAATTCATGAAAACCAACCAAAGTACTTGTATCAACCTCAAGCCAATCGTTCAAAAAGGCGATCGCGTAGAAAGAGGCCAAGTGCTTTGTGAAGGTTACGCAACCCAATCGGGAGAACTCGCCCTCGGTCAAAACCTTAAAGTGGCATTCATGCCTTGGAAAGGTTACAACTTCGAGGATGCGATTGTGATTTCTGAGAAAGTCGTGCGCGACGACATCTTTACTTCTATTCACATCGATGAATATTCTTTGGAAGTACGCGACACCAAACGCGGTATGGAAGAACTCACTTCTGACATCCCTAACGTTTCTGAAGAAGCTACCAAAGACCTCGACGAAAACGGCCTCATCCGCATTGGAGCCGAGATCAAAGAAGGCGATATCCTCATCGGTAAAATCACGCCGAAAGGTGAAACAGATCCTTCACCAGAAGAAAAACTTTTACGCGCCATCTTTGGAGACAAAGCAGGTGATGTCAAAGATGCTTCATTGAAGGCTGGTCCATCGCTTCGCGGTGTCGTAATCCAGAAAAAATTATTCTCAAGAGCAGTGAAGGATCGCAAATCAAAATCTCAAGATAAGCCAGTACTCGAGGCACTCGATGCAGACTATCAAAGAGACCTTTCTGTATTGCGCGATAAACTTGTCGATAAACTATTGGTCATTCTCGGAGAGCAAAAATCTTCGGGTGTATTCAATAACTTTAAAGAAGAGTTGATCAAAAAAGGAACGAAATTCACGAACAAGTCATTGAGCGCACTAGACTACTCAATTGTGAATCCGCTCAACTGGACAGCCGATACAGATACCAATCAACTGATTTCTCGTGTCATTCACAACTTCAACATCAAAGCAAACGATTTACTTGGTATCTACAAGCGCAAAAAATTCCACATTTCTGTCGGAGATGAACTCCCTGCCGGAATCGTGAAATTAGCGAAGGTATATGTAGCCAAAAAACGCAAGCTTAAAGTGGGTGATAAAATGGCGGGTCGTCACGGTAACAAAGGAATTGTGGCTAATATCGTTCGTCAAGAAGATATGCCATTCCTCGAAGACGGCACACCAGTAGACATCGTTCTCAATCCACTAGGTGTACCATCACGTATGAACCTAGGTCAGATTTACGAAACTGTTCTTGCTTGGGCCGGTGAAAAATTAGGTGTCAAATTTGCTACACCAATTTTTGACGGTGCTAAACCAGAAGAAATCAACGAATGGACCGACAAAGCAGGTGTACCACGTTCAGGTAAAACTTACCTCTATGACGGTGGCACAGGCGAGCGTTTCCACCAACCAGCAACGGTAGGGATCATCTACATGTTGAAACTTTCTCACATGGTCGATGACAAAATGCACGCACGTTCCATCGGACCATACTCGCTCATTACCCAACAACCATTGGGTGGTAAAGCACAGTTTGGAGGTCAGCGTTTTGGTGAGATGGAAGTTTGGGCATTGGAAGCATTTGGTGCAGCCAACATCCTACAAGAAATCCTTACCGTGAAATCTGATGACGTCATGGGTCGTGCTAAGGCATATGAATCTATTGTGAAAGGCGACAACATTCCAGAACCAGGTATTCCTGAGTCCTTCAATGTATTGTTACACGAATTACGTGGCTTGTGCCTTAACGTATCAATGGATTAATTCAAAATACTAACGTAAATAGTCGAGATCAAATGGCTTTCAATAAAGAAACCCCAAAAAAGCAAAGCAGCTTCAATAAAATCACTATCTCCTTGGCTTCACCAGAAGTGATTTTGGAGCATTCTAGTGGAGAAGTTTTGAAACCAGAAACCATCAACTACCGCACCTACAAACCGGAGCGTGATGGCTTGTTCTGTGAGCGCATTTTTGGACCTGTTAAAGATTACGAATGTCACTGTGGTAAATACAAGCGCATCCGGTACAAAGGAATCGTCTGTGACCGCTGTGGAGTAGAAGTAACTGAAAAGAAAGTACGTCGTGAGCGCATGGGACACATCTCATTGGTGGTTCCTGTTGCACACATCTGGTACTTTCGTTCACTTCCGAACAAAATCGGATATTTGTTAGGTTTACCTACCAAAAAACTAGATCAAATCATCTATTACGAGCGTTACGTTGTCATTCAGGCTGGTGCTGTTACCGGAACTGACAAATGGGCGAATGTCAAGAAAATGGACTTCATCACTGAAGAAGAATACCTCGACATGCTCGATTTGCCAGAATTGGCCAACAACCATTACCTAGACGACACCGATCCCAACAAATTTATCGCTAAAATGGGTGCAGAAGCACTTTACGATTTGTTGGCAGGTCTCAACCTCGACCAAATGTCTTACGACTTGCGTTACCAAGCTGAAACAGAAACATCTGTTCAGCGCAAGAACGAAGCCCTCAAGCGTTTGCAAGTTGTTGAATCAATGCGGGACTCTCAAAAACGCATTGACAACCGTCCAGAATGGATGATTGTGAAGGTGGTTCCAGTCATTCCGCCAGAATTGCGTCCGTTGGTGCCACTAGATGGCGGCCGCTTCGCAACTTCTGACCTCAATGACCTCTACCGCCGCGTGATTATCCGCAACAACCGCTTGAAGCGCTTGATCGAGATCAAAGCACCAGAAGTCATCTTGCGCAACGAAAAGCGTATGTTGCAAGAGGCTGTCGATTCACTATTTGACAACTCAAGAAAATCTTCTGCTGTCAAAACAGAATCGAACCGTGCCCTCAAATCGCTTTCAGATTCATTGAAAGGTAAGCAAGGTCGTTTCCGTCAAAACTTACTTGGTAAGCGTGTCGACTACTCAGCACGTTCGGTAATTGTTGTAGGTCCAGACCTCAAATTGCACGAATGTGGTTTACCTAAAGACATGGCTGCAGAACTCTACAAGCCGTTTATCATTCGCAAAATGATTGAGCGCGGTATTGTGAAAACAGTTAAATCTGCAAAGAAAATCGTTGACCGCAAAGAGCCAGTTGTTTGGGATATCCTCGAAAATGTATTGAAAGGTCACCCGGTTCTTTTGAACCGTGCCCCTACACTTCACCGTTTGGGTATCCAAGCATTCCAACCAAAATTGATCGAAGGAAAAGCAATCCGCTTGCACCCACTCGTTACAACGGCCTTCAACGCCGACTTCGATGGTGACCAAATGGCGGTACATTTACCACTTGGTAATGCCGCAATTTTAGAGGCACAAATGCTCATGTTGGCATCGCACAACATCCTCAACCCTGCTAACGGCGCGCCGATTGCGGTACCGTCTCAGGATATGGTCTTGGGTCTATATTACATCACTAAAGGAAAGCGCACAACCGAAACGGAAATCGTTAAAGGTGAAGGCGGTATTTTCTACTCTCCTGAAGAAGTGATCATTGCTTACAACGAGAACAAACTTGATTTGCATGCGCACATCAAAGTCAAAACTTACGATTTAGGTGAAGATGGTCAACCGACCCTCATGATGGTTGAAACCACATGTGGACGCGTGATGTTCAACAACAAAGTTCCACTTCAAGTAGGTTTCATCAATGATGTCATGACCAAAAAAGCGTTGCGCGACATCATCGGCGAAGTCTTGAAAGTTTGTGGTACGTCAAGAACTGCACAATTCCTCGACGATATCAAGCAACTTGGTTACGAGATGGCCTTCAGAGGTGGTCTATCGTTCAACCTAGACGATATCATCATTCCAAAAGAAAAAGAAATACTCGTTGCGAAGGCAGAAACAGACGTGAAAGAAGTCATGGTGAATTACAACATGGGTCTGATCACCAACAACGAGCGTTACAACCAAATTATCGATATCTGGACGCATACCAACTCGCGCCTGACACATACACTCATGGAACAACTCAAGACTGACCGTCAAGGGTTCAACTCCATCTACATGATGTACGATTCAGGAGCCCGTGGTTCGAAAGAGCAAATTCGCCAGCTATCTGGTATGCGCGGTCTGATGGCCAAGCCGCAAAAATCTGGTGCATCTGTACAAGAAATTATCGAGAACCCGATCTTGTCCAACTTTAAAGAAGGACTATCGATTCTTGAGTACTTTATTTCTACTCACGGTGCCCGTAAAGGTTTGGCGGATACCGCCCTCAAAACTGCCGATGCTGGTTACCTTACGCGTCGTTTGGTCGATGTAGCACAAGACGTGGTCATCAACTCTAACGACTGTGGTACCCTCCGTGGTATTGTAGCAACTTCTTTGAAGAAAAACGACGAGGTTGTAGAACCGTTGTACGATCGTATCCTCGGCCGCACATCTGTTCACGACGTCTATATGCCAGATTCGGATAACGTTATTGTTTCCGCTGGTGACATCATCACAGAGGATATCGCTAGATCAATCGAAAAAGCTGGTATCGAAGAAGTAGAAATTCGTTCTGTTTTGACTTGTGAAATGCGCAGAGGTGTTTGTTCGAAATGTTACGGACGCAATCTATCTAATCACCGTTTGGCTCAAATCGGGGACGCCGTTGGTGTTGTCGCTGCGCAGTCAATTGGTGAGCCAGGTACGCAGCTTACACTCCGTACGTTCCACGTTGGTGGTACGGCATCCAACATCGCCGATATTTCCGACCTCAAAGCAAAAGCAAACGGTAAATTAGAAATCGACGAAATCCGCACCATCGAACGCAAAAATGCTGACGGTACAGAGCGCGTGATCGTCGTGGGTCGTTCTGCTGAATTGCGCATTACCGATGAGAAAACCGGTATTGTCGTCATGACTGCAAACGTTCCTTATGGTTCTGACTTAATGGTTAAAAACAACACGAAAATCAAAAAAGGTGATGTCATCTGTAAGTGGGATCCATACAATGCCCTTATCATTGGTGAGGTCGCTGGTAAAGTTGTATTTGATGGCATCATCGAAAACATTACCTACCGCGAAGAAGTCGATGAGCAAACAGGCTTTACCGAAAAAGTAATTATAGAATCCCGCGATAAGAAAAAATCGCCTGCAATTCATATCATCGATCCTAAAACCAAAGAGATCCTCCGCGAATACTCTATTCCGGTCAATGCACATATCTCTGTGGCAGAAGGTGACAAAATTGTAGCGGGTGACATCCTCGTTAAAATCCCGCGTTCAGCAGGTAAAACAGGGGATATCACTGGTGGTCTTCCACGTGTAACTGAATTATTCGAAGCTAGAAACCCTTCGAACCCAGCGGTAGTTTCAGAAATTGATGGTACAGCTACTTACGGAACTGTTAAACGCGGTAACCGTGAAATCATCATCACTTCTAAACTCGGCGAAGTTCGCAAGTATTTAGTGCCTCTTTCTAAGCACATCTTGGTTCAACAAAACGACTACGTTCGTGCAGGCCAACCGCTTTCTGATGGTGCTATTACGCCAAACGACATCCTCAACATTGAAGGTCCGACAAAAGTACAAGAGTACATTGTCAACGAAATTCAAGAGGTATATCGCTTACAAGGTGTAAAAATCAACGACAAGCACTTTGAAGTCATTGTACGTCAAATGATGTTGAAAGCTGAAATCATTGAGTCTGGCGACACCCGCTTCCTCGAAGGTCAGAGCGTTCACAAAGCGGACATCATGGAAGCTAACGACGAATTGTATGGTCAAATGTTTGTAATTGACGCTGGAGATTCTACAGAACTTCACAAAGGTCAGTTGGTAAGCGTACGCCGCTTGCGCGATGAAAATTCACGCTTAAAGCGCGAAGACAAACAGCTCATCGAAGCACGCGAAGCCATGCCGGCAACCTCAACTCCTTTGTTGCAAGGTATTACCCGCGCTTCACTACAAACCCAGTCTTTCATTTCTGCAGCATCGTTCCAGGAGACGACGAAAGTCCTCAACGAAGCAGCGATCTCAGGAAAAGAAGACCACTTGTTGGGCTTGAAAGAAAACGTTATTGTTGGGCACCTCATTCCTGCAGGAACAGGTGTGCGCAACTTCCAAAATCTCATCGTTGGCTCGAAAGAAGCCTATGAAGAATTGGTGGAGCAGGCACAATAATCCAACTCACAACACCCAAAAGGGCGGCCAATTGGCCGCCCTTTTTTTGTGATATGATTCTTCCGTTTTTAGGAAATCCTTCCCCAATTGGGTTTGTTTTTCAGTACTTCTCTTAGGGCTTGGTTGAGTAAAGTATGCTTGGAATCGATGAGCTGCGGGTCGGCATCTAGGATCTCTCGGGCTTTTTCTCTGGCTAATTGTACGAGTTGCCCATCTTTGGCTAAATCGGCAATTTTGAGTGCTAAAGCACCGCTCTGTTGGGTACCCATGAGGTCGCCTGGGCCGCGCAATTGCAAGTCAACTTCAGCTAAAACAAAACCGTCGTTGCTGCCCACCATGGTATCCATGCGCTTTTGTGCTTCTTTGGAAATACCATCTCCAGTCATTAAAATACAGTATGATTTTTCGGCGCCTCGGCCAACTCGACCGCGCAATTGATGCAGCTGAGAGAGGCCAAAGCGCTCAGCGCTTTCAATGACCATAACTGAGGCATTGGGCACATTGACCCCCACCTCAATTACCGTAGTAGCCACCATGATATGTGTTTGTCCTTGCACAAAGGCCTGCATGGCTTCTTCTTTGTCGGAAGGTTTCATTTTGCCGTGTACCATACTGATCTGAAAACCCTGAGGCTTGAAAAAATCCTCTATTTGCGCGTAGCCGTCTTCTAGATTTTTAAAATCGAGTTTTTCAGATTCTTGAATGAGTGGGTAAACAACATAGGCCTGCCTACCGAGTTGTAATTGTTCTTGGATAAAAGCAAAGAGTTTGGCTCGGTGATTTTCGCGACGGTGTATGGTGTGTATCGGTTTTCTGCCAGGAGGCAGTTCATCGATGACAGACACATCTAGGTCTCCGTAAAAGGTCATGGCAAGCGTACGCGGAATTGGAGTGGCTGTCATGATCAGCACGTGCGGAGGAATACTGTTTTTGCGCCACATTTTTGCGCGCTGTGCCACCCCAAAACGGTGCTGCTCGTCAATGACCACCAACCCGAGGTTTTTGAATTGAACGGTGTCTTCGAGTAAGGCGTGTGTCCCGATCAGCAACTGAATATCCCCATTGAGCAAGCCTTCGTGGATTTGGCTGCGCTCTGCCTTTTTGGTAGAGCCCGTGAGCAGTGCAACGTGGATATTCATTTTCTCTAACATTTCACTAATACCTATGAAATGTTGTGTGGCTAAAATTTCTGTCGGTGCCATGAGCGCACCTTGTAGATTGTTGCCTATGGCCAGCAGCAAGCTGAGGAGGGCAACTAATGTTTTGCCGCTTCCTACATCGCCTTGCAGCAAGCGATTCATATGGCTGCCCGCACCAAGATCTTTGCGAATTTCTTTCAAGACCCTTTTTTGCGCATTTGTCAGTTCAAAAGGCAGGTGATTTTGATAAAAATCGTTGAATGCAGCGCCCACCTCATTTAAGGCATACCCTTTAAGTTTTTTACTTTGGATACCCTTGCGCAGGAGTAATTCGAGTTGTAAAAAGAACAATTCTTCCCATTTGAGGCGATACCTTGCCGCCTTCATCATGGTCTCAGAACTAGGCTGATGGATTTCACGCAGTGCTTTGACGCGCGGCAATAAATTGAGTTCTGTGCAAATTGCTGTAGGTAAGGTTTCGGGAATTTGATTGGCTAAGTGCTCAAAAAGATGGCCAATGAGTTTGCTTAACCCTTTACTGTGTAATCCTTTATGCTGGCACTTCTCTGTGCTTGGATAAAATGCTTCGAAGCCTTTACGTTCCAAACCGGGCACCACTTTGAGTAATTCAGGGTGGGGAATATTCCAACTATTTTGGAAGAACTTTGGCTTGCCGAAAACAATAAATTCATCTTGGACATTGAGGTTGCCTTTGATCCATTGAAAGCCTTGAAACCAAACCAACTCAATTGAACCCGATCCGTCAGTGAAGCGGGCTTGCAACTTTTTGTGCCGACCGCTGCCAATTTCACTGATATGCGTTAGGCGTCCTTTGAGCTGAACGTATTGGTCTTCTGCCCGAATGAGCGCGATGTCGTGAAAACTACTGCGGTCTTGGTAGCGGTAAGGGTAATGGTAGAGCAGGTCTTGGAATGTATAAATTCCGAGTTCTTCTTGTAATGTTTGCGCTTTTTGCGGTCCAACTCCTTTCAGGTAGGCAATGGGCGTAGCGAGGAGCGCGTTCATTTGTGTGTTTATTTCCAGAAGCCCATTTGATTGAACTTCTCGATGCGTTCATTGATGCGTTCTTCTGGTTGCTTTTGATCGAGCTCTTGCAGATAGCCAAGTAATTTACCGCGAAGGGTATTGAACATTTGTTCTTGATCGCGGTGTGCACCGTTGCTTGGCTCGCTGATGACGTCGTCTACTAAGCCATTTTCCTTCATGTCGGTGGAGGTCAGTTTGAGCGCCGAGGCTGCTATTTCTTTGTAATTCCAAGAACGCCATAAAATTGATGAGCAACTTTCCGGAGAAATCACGGAGTACCAGGTGTTTTCGAGCATCACGACTTTATCTCCAACACCAATGCCGAGTGCTCCACCCGAAGCACCTTCACCGATGATAATACAGATGACAGGAACTTTGAGGCGCATCATTTCGTAAATATTGCGTGCAATGGCTTCTCCTTGGCCGCGTTCTTCAGCTTCTAAGCCTGGAAAAGCTCCAGGAGTATCGATAAAGGTAACGATAGGCTTATTGAATTTTTCGGCTAATTTCATAAGGCGCAAGGCCTTGCGATATCCTTCTGGGTTGGGCATGCCAAAATTACGGTATTGACGCATTTTGGTGTTGATACCTTTTTGCTGGCCAATGAACATGACCGATCTGCCCTCGAGGAGTCCGAACCCACCAACCATTGCTTTGTCGTCTTTGACATTGCGGTCGCCGTGTAGTTCTTGGAACTGACCATTGGTGAGCGCGTTGATATAAGCCAACGTGTAAGGTCTGTCTGGATGGCGAGAAAGTTGGACGCGTTGCCAAGGTGTGAGGTTGGCAAATACTTCTTTGGTTTTGGCGGCAAGGACAGCCTCAAGTTCTGAGATTTGCTCTTGCATATTCACTTGAGTTTGCTCGCCTAGTGCTCTGGTTTGCTGAATTTGTTCTTCAAGTTCGCGCAGGGGTTCTTCAAAATCCAAATAGGTTGTGCTCATAGGTTTCTTGTTTCGTGCAACAAAAATAAGGATTTTCGGCAATTGCGTATCTTTACGACATGATCTTGTATCCTCCTGCCAAAATCAATTTAGGTTTACACATTCTCGCCAAACGCCCAGATGGTTATCATGACATAGAAACCATTATGGCAGAAATACCACTTTGCGATATCCTTGAAATTACCGAAGCTGCCAAAGATAGCTTTTTACAAACGGGCATTCAAGTACCTTCAGACGGAAAGCCCAACTTGTGTCAGCGCGCTGTCAACTTGCTGCGCGAACACAAGGTATTTCCAAATATGCAGCTTCATTTGCGCAAACAAATCCCGGTTGGCGCAGGATTGGGTGGCGGTTCTGCCGATGCCAGTTTTACGCTTTCGGGGATCAACACACTATTTGACTTAGGTTACTCAGATGCTGAATTAGCTGAATTTGCCGCTCAATTGGGGAGCGATTGCCCCTTCTTTATTGAGGGTGGTTTGCAACTTGCTGAGGGCAGGGGAGAGCAATTGACCAAAATTGAACCACTCAGGAAAACCGTTTATTTGGTGCTTTGCAATCCGCAAATCCATGTTTCTACCGCTACAGCGTATGCTGGTGTTCAGCCAGAAAATTGTCGTTTATCTCTATTGGATCGATTCCAAACGGAAGGAATAAATGGGCTTCTGAATGATTTTGAGCGCACTGTTTTCCAGGCCTTTCCGTTAATTGAGGACTTGAAAAATGAGCTTTACAATGCCGGCGCTACCTACGCTGCAATGTCTGGGAGTGGTTCTAGTGTTTTTGGCATCTTTGACAAAGAGCCAATTTTAACTTCAGCAATGAATAGTAAAGTAATTTACAGTGGTCCATGGAGCTACTGATGTGTTTGTTTTTTCACAATGAACACACTGAATTTTAATGCTGAATTTATTGCAATAAGAAATATTTTCATATTTTTGAACCTGTCAATCTGACACTAAGTATTATTAACCTATTAATTAATTAAGTATGAAGAAAATTTTTACACTTTTAACGGCTCTTGTTTTAGGAGCTTCTGCCTTCGCACAATTCCCTGCGGTAGGTATCATCGGTTCTGCGGTTCCACCGTTTGACTGGACTGCAGACGTAGACATGATCACTTTAGATGGTGAAATGTACGGTGCAATCGTTACTTGCGTTGCAGGTGAGGCTAAATTCCGTCAAGACAACGACTGGTTGATCAACTGGGGTGCGGCTGACTTTCCTTCTGGTTTAGGTGTACAAGATGGTGCAAACATTCCGGTTCCAGCTGGTACTTACATGGTCATCTTCAACCGTACAACTGGTATGTACAGCTTCCAAACTAACTTTGACGTAACATACAAAGTAGACGTTACAAATTATCTTGCAGCAAATACTTTGGCAGCAAATGGTATCCGCGTTGGCGGTAACTTTACAGATAACGGCGCTACTGTAGCTGCTGGTGCAGTTGCAAACTGGTCTCCTGCTGATGCTAACTCTGCAATGACAGACGAAGGCAACAACGTATGGTCAATTACTATTAGTTACCCAGTTGCTTCATTAGGCGCAACTCAACTCTACAAGTTCGTAAACGGTGATTGGGGTGCTAACGAAGGTACTGACGCTGCTAATACTATCGCAGTTGACTCATGTGGTGTTGACGACGGTGGTGGTAACATTAACCGTACTTACACTTTGATGCCAGGTACTGTATGTTATGTATGGGATGCTTGTACTGCATGTGGTGTTTCTGTTGCTGAAAACGCAATTACTAACCTTACTGTAGCACCAAACCCTGCAACTGATGTTGTAAACTTCACATTCGAAGCCAACAATGCTGCTGTTGCAACTGTAACAATCTTTGATCTTGCAGGCAAAGCTGTAGCTACTACAACTGTTGCTACTTCTGCAACTACAACTGTAGAAATGAACACAACTGCATTGCAGGCTGGTTCTTACATCTACAATGTTGTTGCTGGTGACAAAGTTGCTACTGGTAAATTGATCAAGCAATAAGCATTAATGAATTGATTTCAAAAGCCTGGGTGAGCTTCACCCGGGCTTTTTTGGTCTTGAATTAGCCTATTAATAAATTTCTTTGTGATGAAAAAGCAGTTTCTTTTATCGATTTTTTTGTTGGTACTTGCTGGATTGGTGCATGCGCAAATCCTAGAAGTGAATCCTGCATTTCCTACTGTAAATGATGTGGTGACCATCACCTATGATGCGACACAAGGAAATGCTGCGTTAGTAGGCCAAAACCAAATCTATGCCCATGCTGGGCTCATCACTTCGGCAAGTACATCGCCAACGAATTGGCAATTTGTACAAGGCAATTGGGGAACCGTAGACCCAGAGGTTGCCATGACCAACATTGGCAACAACAAACACACCATTACCATTGATATCGATCAATATTATGGCTTTCCTGCGGGTACAAACGTCTTGAAGTTTGCATTTGTTTTTAGAAATGCAGCCGGTACAATTGTAGGCCGCTCTGCAGATGGTAGCGATATTTATTATGACATCTATCCTGTGAATGCGGGCTTATTAGCGCAGTTTTTTCATCCCAACGCGGGTGCGATTTTAAATGTGAATGACCAACTTTCTATTGCTGCGGCTTCAAATCAAGCGGCATTGCTCACACTTAAAGAGGATGGCCAGGTATTACAGACGCTTTCCAATTCAACTCAACTTAATTACAACCTCACAGCTACCACAGCTGGCACTCATTTACTCGAATTCATTGCCGACAACGGCACCACACAAGTAATTGATTCAACTTATTATACCGTGAATCCGGTAGTGATTCCGCAAGATCCTACTTATGCCAATTTACAGAATGGCATTAATTACATCAACGACAGCACAGTTGTTTTGCAATTATTTGCACCTCAAAAAGAACATATTTATGTCATCGGCGACTTCAATAATTGGACGCCCACGACCAACTATCATATGAACCTTTCTGCCAATAACCAAACTTGGTGGATAGAAATTACAGGTCTTATACCTGGTCAAAAATATGGCTATCAATATTTCATCGATGGCAGCCTACGCTTGGCAGACCCCATGAGCCCACTTATTTTGGATCCGAACAACGATAACAGTATCAATGCCCAAACCTATCCAAACCCGCATCCTTATCCAATTGGCCAAACAACAGGTTTTGTGACCATACTACAAACTGCACAAACACCATTCAATTGGAGCAATACCAATTTCTCTGCACCGGAGAAAAAAGACTTAGTTATTTACGAACTACATGTGCGCGATTTTGTAGCGAAAAGAAATTACCAAACGCTCATCGATACGCTAGAGTATTTAGATCATTTAGGAATCAATGCGATAGAACTGATGCCTCCTGGCGAATTTGAAAACAATGAGAGTTGGGGTTACAACCCTTCGTTTCATATGGCGCTAGATAAGTATTACGGAACTCCAGAGAAATTCAAGGAGTTTGTCGATTCTTGCCATGGACGCGGCATTGCGGTCATTGTCGACATGGTGCTCAACCACGCGTTCGGGCAAAACCCAATGGTCAATATGTATTGGGACGCCGCCAATGCGCGCCCCGCAGCCAATAGCCCATGGTTCAATGCTATTTGCCCCCATGAACCCTATTGTTGGGGTTATGATTTTGATCATACGCGTTTGGCAACTCAAAAATATATTGATCAAGTGAACCGCTATTGGGTCGAGACTTACAACATCGATGGCTTCCGTTTTGACTACACCAAAGGTTTTGTCAATAACGGCAATACCTACAGTTTGGAGCGCATCAACATACTCAAAAGAATGGCAGACGAAATCTGGACCTATAAATCCAATGCGTATGTTATTCTAGAGCATTGGTGTGACAACGCCGAAGAAGAGCAATTAGCAGACCACGGCATGATGCTTTGGGGCAATGTGACTTATGGTTATCAGCAAGCGCTAATGGGTTTTACAAATTCTAGCAACATCAGCTCAGGTATTTATACCAACCGGGGATGGTCGGTGCCGCATTTGGTTTCTTATGCCGAAAGCCACGATGAAGAGCGCACGATGTTTGAGGCACTCACGTACGGAAACAATACCAGTGCAGCGCACAATGCACGCAATTTATATACGGCACTTGGTCGTGCGCAAGGTTTGGCGGTTATTTTACTTACACAACCGGGCCCCAAAATGCTTTGGCAGTTCCAGGAATTGGGCTACGATATCTCCATAGAAAACCCTTGCCGCGTTTGCAATAAGCCCATTTTATGGAATTATTATACACAAGCGCGTCGCCGCCAACTCTACGACGTTTATGCAGCCACACTTGCGCTGCGCAATAACTATGAAACCTTTAGGTCATTGAATTTCCAATACAACCTAACGGGTGCAGCCAAAAGAATGACCATGAGTGATGCGAGTATGAATGGCGTGTCTATGGCCAATTTTGCGGTCAGTACACAAAGTGTCATTCCTGCCTTTCAGCACGCGGGCTGGTGGTATGAGTATTTTACCGGTGACAGCATCAATGTCACAAACGCATTGGCACCAATTAGCTTGAACGCGGGGGAGTACCGCATATACACTGACGTGAAGTTGGCCCAGCCAGAAATCACCGATGCCCCTGCTTCTATAGAAGAAGTACTCAACTCTTCTTTTGAATTAACAGTATTTCCGAATCCTGCTGCGCAAATCACCACATTAGGTTTTCATTCCGCTTCAATTGAACCCTTTACCTTGTTATTACTCAATGAATCTGGACAAATAGTTCTACAGCAAAAGGGGAATACAACAGCTGGTAAGAATCAAATCGAAGTCATTATCAATGATCTACCAAATGGGTCCTATCACTTTTTGCTTAAAGTCGGGACTTCCCTTGCCAATGAAGGCTTTGTAAAAGTTGATTAACCTGAATTTGATGCAAAAGATCCGTAGTTCTATTATAGCGTTTTGGTTTGGAATTTCTGTCTTTTATGCGCAAATTCCACAACCCCCATATAATTTAGCTTTTCTTCAAAATGAGCTAGCGAGCGTATCTATCGCTATACACCCTGACTCATTGGCTTTGCTATTGGGAGATAGCTTGTACAGTGGTCACGAATTTATGGCAACTGTTACCTACCAGAGTTCGGCTCTAAATGTCACCACAGATAGCATTGGTTTTAGAGCGAGAGGAAACACTTCATTAGCTTCTCAAAAAAAATCGTTTAAAGTAGATTTCAATCGTTTTATTTCCACTCAAAAGTTTCAGGGCCTCGAAGAATTGAACTTAAATGGCGAACACAACGATGTGTCTATTATGCGCACGTTTCTCGCCCAGCAATTAATGAGAAGTGCTGGCTTACCTGCATCTCGCACAAGTTACGTCAAACTTTTCGTCAATAATGAATACAAAGGATTGTACGTCAACTTGGAGTACATTGACGATGAATTTCTCGACCTGCGCTTTCCTGGCCAGGCCAATGGAAACCTATGGAAATGCGCTTATGGTGCAGACCTGACCTGGTGGGGTAACAATCCGGCCAACTACACGAGCATTTACGAGCTCAAAACCAATAAGGATAGCAATGATTATTCGGCTTTAGTTCATTTTATAGATGTATTGAATAATTCAAGCTCAAATACGTTTGCTTGTGCGCTTCAAGAAGTGTTTGATGTGGATTTATTCTTGCGCAACATGGCCATGGAAATTCTGATCGGGCAGTGGGATGGCTATGCCTATAACAAGAACAATTACTATTTGTATCAGCGCGAAAGTGACGGCAAAATGGTTTATCTGTCTTATGATGTAGACAATACTTTTGGCATCGATTGGTTCAATATCAATTGGGCGCTGCGTAATATTTATTCGTGGGCCCCAGGTAACCAAAGCAGACCGCTTTACTCCAAATTGCTTGCCGTTCCTTATTTTAGAGACCGCTTCACTTTTCACCTTAATGATATCCTCACAAATGTCTGGAATGTGAGCAGCTTGCAAGCTCAATTAGAAGCCCAACAAGTTCTCATTACACCGGCAGCCTATGCTGATGACTACAAAGGTCTGGACTACGGCTTTTCTGACCAAGATTTTTCGAATGCGCTTCAAGTGACATGGGGAGCACATGTCAAATCTGGCATTGTACCCTATTTGCAAAACCGCAAAACGAGTGCGTTTGCGCAGTTAAGTGCTTATCAGGCCTTGCCCAATCCGTGTTCGGTTGGTATGTATGAATTGACCGCCCAACCGGGAAAATTACTTTTTGTGACCGATATTTTGGGCAGAGAAATTGAACCAAGTACCAAAAATTGTATTAAAATTTTGAATTTTGAAAATGGCACCCAACAACGTATTTATGAAATGGATTAACCTTGCCCTTTGTCTACTTTTTACTTTTTTGTCTTACGCTCAAGTTTTTAAACATGTAGAACCTGCTAACTGGTGGGTAGGAATGGAGCACCATCAAGTTCAAGTATTGCTCCACGGTCAAGAAATTGCAAAATACAAGGTGGAGGTATCAGGATTAGCGATTCTCGAAGAACTCCGCACAGAGAACCCGAACTATATTTTTGTGACTCTCGAGACTAAAGATAAAGTTGCAGGCACTTATCCGATCAGACTAATGGATAAAAAGAAAGTGGTGGCTACCCATGATTTCAAGCTCGAAGAACGCAGCACAAATAGCAAATACCGCCAAAGTTTCAATAGCTCAGATGTCATGTATTTGTTGATGCCAGACCGTTTTGCCAATGCCAATGAGGGCCTAGACAAACATCCAGACACAAAAGAAGTGACCGATCGTTCAAATCCTGGTGGTCGGCACGGTGGCGACATCATGGGGATTATTCAGCGCCTCAGTTATATCAAAGAACTAGGCGCCACCACTATTTGGACAACGCCTATGCTCGAGGACAACGAGCCAACCTTTTCTTATCACGGTTATGCGCAATCCGATTTATATAAAATTGATCCGCGCTACGGCACCAATTCTTGGTATAAGGAAATGGTCTTGGAGGCGCATCGTCAAGGATTGAAAGTGATCAAAGATGAAGTCCCCAACCATTGGTCGAGTAAGCACTGGATGATACAAGACTTGCCAACTGCAACCTGGATCCATCAGTTTGACCAGTTTACACGTTCAAGCTATCGCACCACCACGCAATTCGACCCATACGCTTCGAAATCAGATCAAAAAGCATCTGCCGATGGTTGGTTCGATACCACAATGCCAGACATGAATCAACAAAATCCATTGTTACTTGCTTACTTGATTCAAAATACTATTTGGTGGATTGAATATGCGCACCTAGATGGCTTGCGCGTAGATACCTATTCGTACAATGACAAGGAGGCCATTGCCAGCTGGACAAAAGCAATTTTGAAAGAATATCCCAATTTAAATATTGTTGGCGAAGTTTGGATGCATGACCAAGCACAAATGTCCTATTGGCAAAAAGATAGCCCTATTGGCGCACTTCAAGATTACAATAGTTATTTGCCTTCAGTGATGGATTTTACCCTGCACGATGCGATGATGCAAGCTTGGAAAGAGCAAGACCAAGCTTGGGACAAAGGCATGATTCGTTTTTATGAGAATTTTACGCAAGATTATTTATACGCCAATCCGCAAAATTTATTGGTTTTCATGGAAAATCACGACACCCAGCGCTTCAATGAGCTCTACCCCGACTTCGCCGATTACAAGTTAGCGCTCACCTTGCTGGCCACCACCCGTGGTATTCCGCAACTTTATTATGGTACAGAAATCGGTATGAAAGGGAATAAGGATTTAGGTGATGCCGATATCCGTCGAGATTTTCCAGGCGGATGGGCTGTAGATCAGCATACTACATTTTGTAGCAACGACGACTTGAAATGTCGTAGATATCAAACGGGAAGAACGCCAGAAGAGGAAGCGTATTTCCAGTTTTCGAAAGCACTACTCAATTGGAGAAAGGGGCAAAAAGTGATACACGAAGGTAAGCTCTTGCAGTTTGTGCCTCAAAATAACGTCTATGTTTATTTCCGCTATCTAGAGCCTGTGAAAGAAATGGCTCAAGATGCAGAAGTAGTGATGGTCATTTTGAATAATTCAAACAAAGACCAATCGCTTGAATGGGCGCGATTTGCAGAAGGTTTCAAAGGTTACACCAAAGGGAAAGAGGTACTCAATAACCAGACCTTCAATTTTGAACAAAAAGGCACTTTAATTCCTGCCAAAACAGCTTATATCATCAAACTGACGCATTAAATATGAAGGTATACTTATTTCTATTTTCGGGATTTTTCTTTCTTTTTTCGCTGCACGCGCAAGATGTCACAAGACAATTCCAATCCATACAGCCCACAGAAGAAGGTTGCGCGATCAGTGTAAGTGACGGCATCTACCAATTGGCTAGTTATTCTGACCATATTATCGAGGTGAAGTTCATGCCGAGCAGCGGCATGGAACCACAAAAAGCTTCGCACGCCATTCAAATACAACCTCAAAAAAACGTTTTTAATCTACAGCAGATAGATGCATCACATTACGTTTTACAACGCGCTCAGCTAGAGGTCCGCATTCAGACCATACCGTTTGAATTAGCCTTTTATCATGCGGGCAAATTACTCTGCAAAGAAGGGAAGGGTTATCAATCGGGTCAATTGCCTAGCATTGATTTGGCCATTCAGTCCGATGAAAAACTGATGGGCGCAGGTGCGCGTGCATTGGGCATGAATCGCCGCGGCTATCGTTTGCAACTCTACAACCGCGCACATTACGGTTATGAAACGCATTCAGAACTGATGAATTTCACGATGCCCATTTTTATGTCGGACCGCCTTTATATGGTGCATTTTGATAATCCTGAAACGGGCTACCTAGATTTAGATGCAGCAAAAAATAACCATGTGCGTTTTGAAGCTATTGGCGGTCGTATGTGTTATCAAATTATTGCAGGTCATGATTGGAAAGAAATCACTTCCGAATGGACCTACTTGAGTGGCAGACAGCCCATGCCTCCGCGCTGGGCCTTTGGTAATTTTGCAAGTCGTTTTGGCTATCATTCAGAAGCCGAAGCCCGAGAGGTAGTCCAGACTTTTCGTGCCGAACAAATTCCACTCGACGCCATCATTTTTGACCTCTATTGGTTTGGTAAAACAATCCAAGGCACACTCGGTAATTTGTCCTTCTACCGCGATTCCTTTCCAGAACCAAAACAAATGATGTCTGATTTCAAGCAAAATGGCGTCAAAACAGTCCTGATTACCGAGCCGTTTATCTTGAATACTTCCAAAAATTGGCATATAACCGACTCTTTGGGGCTATTAGGAACCAATACGGCGGGAAAGACCCTGACCTACGACTTTTATTTTGGACACACCGGCTTGCTCGATATCTATAAACCCGAAACTAAAAAGTGGTTTTGGCAGGTTTATAAAGACCTTCATGATTTAGGTGCGAGTGGTATCTGGGGCGATCTCGGAGAGCCTGAAGTACACCCCTCCGACATGAACCATAAAGATGCTTTGGCCAATCAGGTGCACAATATTTACGGCCATGATTGGGCCAGACTCATTTGCGAAGGTTACCAAAAAGATTTTACACAAGAGCGTCCGTTTATCTTGATGCGTGCAGGTTATTCTGGTTCGCAGCGCTACGGCATGATTCCGTGGTCTGGAGATGTGAACCGCACCTGGGGTGGACTCAAGCCTCAAATGGAGATCTCCCTGCAAATGGGGCTCCAAGGAATGGCTTACATGCACTCCGATTTAGGTGGTTTTGCAGGCGCTAACGACGAACCAGAGTTGTATGTGCGTTGGTTGCAATACGGCGTGTTTCAGCCAATATTTAGACCGCATGCACAAGAAGAGGTAGCGAGTGAAGCGATTTACAAAGACGCCCAAACCAAAGCGCTCGTCAAAAAGGCGATTGAAAGCCGCTACCGTATGCTACCCTATAATTACACCTTAGCTTATCAAAATACCATGAAAGGTTGGCCGCTCATGAGGCCAATATACATGGAGTTTCCGAAGGCCGATTGGTCTTTTGAGCAAACGGAATCGTACATGTGGGGGTCTGCATTTTTAGTACACGCCATCACCGATCCAATCAATAGCTTTAAAGAAAACACCGTACGTACCAAATTACCCGCAGGTACGCCATGGTTTGATTTCTCCAGTGGTCAATTAATACAAAAAACGGTAGCCAGCGGTGCAGATTCACAATTTATCGAAGTTCAAACACCTCTTTCCATAGATCAAATTCCTGTGTTTGTTCGTGCAGGTTCGTTTGTACCTATGGCAACGGTTTGTCAAACAACTGATGCCTACAACGATACGATGGTAACTGTTCATTATTATCATCATGCAACTGTGCAGTCGGCAAGCGGAGAATGGTATGAAGACGATGGCCTTACTGCAAATGCGGTACAAACAACAGGTCAAAAACATCTTCAATTTAGTGCCAAAGCAGCAGCTAAAACTTTAGAGTTGACGGCTGTCTCTACCTTTGGATCGGGTATTCCGGTAAAGCAATTTCAATATCATATTCATGTTCATTGTGCTAAGGCACCAAAAAAAGTGAAGTTGGATGGTAAAACTTGCACCGCGCATTACGATGCAAGTCAGCAGGTCCTCATACTAACTGCTCCAATCAAGCACAACGTTTCGCATTTTTCTCATACTATTTTGGTCAATTGGTGAAAAACTTTTCTTTGTGTCAACTTGACATTAACAAAAAATCGAATATATTTGACTGATTAATCTGTTATTAACGCTAAAACTAAAATGAGAACTATGCAAAAACAAACTACTACAAGTTTTTTTGCCTTCTTGATGTTTTTTGGAATGTCGGTAGTGGCCATAGCCCAAACCGGAATTCGAGGAACCATTACAGATGCAGCTGGTGTTCCACTTTACAATGCATCAGTATTGGTGGAAGGTCAGGGCAAGGGCGCTGTATCCAATGAAAAAGGGTTTTATGAAATCACAGGCCTCAAAGCCGGAACTTACAACGTCATTTATAAGTTCATGGGCTTCAATCCACAAACCGATCAAGTAACAGTTGTTGCTAACCAAATGACGACCAACAATTTTCAGATGGCATCAAAAACACAAGACGTCGGTGATGTAGTTGTAATTGGTTATGGTACTCAACGCACCAAAGATCTAACAGGTTCTGCCGCAATAATCAACGAAAAAAACTTTGTTCAAGGATCGTTAGCGACCCCAGAGCAACTTGTTATGGGTAAGGTTGCCGGTTTGAAAGTTACCTCCAACGACGGAGCTCCTGGTTCAGGGAGTACGCTTCGCTTGCGCGGTGGAACATCAATCAACGCGTCCAATGACCCACTCATTGTTGTCGACGGCGTTCCGCTAGATAACGGTGGAATTGCTGGTGCTGCCAATCCATTATCATTGATCAATCCAAATGACATTGCCTCATTTGTCGTCTTGAAAGATGCTTCTGCAACAGCTATCTATGGCTCTAGAGCAGCCAATGGTGTCATCCTCATCACGACCAAACGCGGTTCGGCTTCCAATGATGTGAAGGTCGTCTTAGATTCTAAAACTTCGCTTTCTACCATTGCAAAATATTTCGATGTACTCAGTGCAGATTCCCTACGCAACCTTGTAAATGCAAATGGAACAGCTGCTCAAAAAGCACTACTTGGCGATTCCAGCACAGATTGGCAAAAACAAGTGTTCCGCTCGGCAATCGTGACCGACAACAACGTGTCTATTACAGGTGGAATCAAAAATTTCCCTTACCGCTTATCAGTGGGTAATCGCATCGATAACGGTATCCTCAAAAGAGATCAATTTGCTCGTACAAGTGTAAGTTTGAACATGAACCCAAGTTTACTAGACAAAACACTGCAAATTGAAGCCAACATGAAATATGTTCAAACAGCTTCTTTCTTTGCCAACCGCGGTGCACTTGGCGCAGCATTCTTTGACCCGACGCAACCAATCTATTCAGGTAACGAAGCCTACGGAGGTTATTTCGAATGGACAGACAACAATAAGCCAAATACACTTTCAGCGCGCAACCCACTGGGCCTTATCGAGCAGTCTACGGACCAAAGTAAAGTCAATCGTGCCATTGCCAACGCTAAAGTTTCTTACCATTTACCTTCTTTACCTTCCTTGAAAGCAACCGTAAACTTAGGTGGCGACTTCTCCGAAGGTACAGGTTATACCATCACACCTGCTTCCTCTGCATCAGGTTTTTACACACAAGGGCGTTATTCAAACTACCGCACCACCAAAACCAACAAACTTTTTGAATCTTACTTGAGCTACAATTCTGGTTCAAAGTGGGAGAAACAAACGCTAGAGATGGTTGCAGGTTACTCCTACCAAGATTGGGATACCTACAGCCCAAATAACCCAACGTACAATGAAGCAAAAGATAGTGTAATTGCACCAGAGGCTGCATTTCCATTCTATACGCGCAATGTACTGATGTCTTACTACGGACGCGCTATCTACAACTATGCTGGCAAGTATGTTGTGAACGTTTCTGTACGTCGCGATGGTTCTTCGCGCTTTAGCCCAGATACGCGTTGGGGTATTTTCCCTGCGGCATCTGCTGCTTGGCTTATTTCTGAAGAAGATTTCTTGAAAAACAGCAAAGCTATCAACATGTTGAAACTCCGCGCTGGTTGGGGTATTACAGGGCAGCAAGACGGCATTGGAGATTACGCCTACATCGGAAACTATTTTCAGGGGGCCACAACCGCTCAATACGCGTTTGGTGGTCAGTACTACCAAGTATTGCGTCCGGCAGGTTTTGATGCAGGCCTTAAGTGGGAAACCACAACCTCTTACAACCTCGGTCTAGATTTTGGTTTCAAAAACGACCGTTTCTCTGGAAGCATCGATGTGTATCAAAAAGATACCCGCGATCTACTCGCTACTGTTCCTGTTCCTGCCGGTACAAATTTTACCAATGAAATCCTTACTAACGTTGGTGCAATGCAAAACCGCGGTATGGAAGTCTCTTTAAATACTGGCCTCATTGCTAAAAAAGACATGCGCCTCGACTGGACTATCAATGGCACTTACAACGTGAACTCCGTTGTTAAATTATCACAAGTTGTAGATACTACATCTCCGGGTGTCTTGATTGGTGGTATTGGTGGCGGTATCGGAAACACCATCCAAGCGCATCAAGTTGGCTATCCAACTTATACCTTCTTTGTATTGGAGCAACAATACGACTCACAAGGCCGCGTCATTGAAGTGGGTTCTTTAGCGGAAATCGACATGAATGGCGACGGACAAGTAACTGCAGCAGATAAATGGAAAGACACCAACGCATTTGTGGACAGAAACCACGATGGCATCATCAACGTCAAAGACCGCTACTACGCTGGTCAGGCTGCTCCAAAAATGTTCTTTGGTACTGCCCTGAACTTCCAGTACAAAAAATGGTATGCTGGCTTCTCTGCCCGTGCAGAATTAGGTGCAACTATCTACAACAACATCCACTCTAATAGCGCAGTATTCCAGACAATTGATGGTACTAAAAAATACCTCAACAACATCAGCTCTTTGTATTACCAAGACGAAGTACAGCGCGTCACAGCAAATCAATTGATGAGTGACCACTACCTTGAGAAAGCCAATTTCTTGCGCATGGACTTCATTAACATAGGTTACAACTTTGGTAAACTCGGTTTTGCAAAAGAAAAGGTGGGCCTCAATGCAAGTTTTGTTGTACAAAATGCGTTTGTTGTCACCAAATATACTGGTCAAGATCCAGAAATTGGCGGGGGCATCGACAACAATTTTTATCCACGTCCACGCGTGTATTCAGTTAACTTAACATTTGATTTCTAATTTTTGTACCATGAAAAGATTAGTAGCTTATACCTTTATTGCCAGTGCACTTTTATTGGGTGCTTGTGGTAAAAATTTGAATCAGTCACCGAAATATGGCCTCAATGCTGAGGCAGTATACAGCGATGCTGATAACTACATTAAAGTACTTGCTAAGCTGTACTCTGGAATGTCAATGACTGGCAATCAAGGCCCTGCAGGTCAAGCTGATATCGCCGGTATCGATGAAGGATTCTCAGCATATGTCCGCGTATTGTGGAACATGCAAGAACTTCCTACCGATGAGGCAATCTGCGGCTGGAACGACCCCGGAATTCCAGATTTGAATAAAGCACAATGGAATGCGGACAACGTGTGGGTAAAAGGAATGTATTATCGCATTTTTTACCAAATCACGCTTTGCAATGAGTTCATCTGGCAAGCCCGTGATGAGAAACTCAACGAGCGCGGCTTCTCTGCTGAACAAGTTGCTAATATCGTCACCATGCGCAACGAAGCGCGTTTCTTGCGTGCCTTGGCTTACTACCACGCCATGGATTTATTCGGAAATGTACCGTTTGTAACAGAAGAAGATCGTGTAGGCGCCTTTACTCCAGAACAAATCATGCGTGCCGACTTATTCGCTTACATCGAGTCTGAAATCAAAGCAATTGAGGATGAACTTACCCCTGCAAGTTCTGTTGCTTATGGTCGTGCTTCAAGCAGTGCAGCGCACGCCCTCATGGCGAAAATGTATCTAAATGCTGAAGTATACACAGGAACGCCTCGTTACACTGACTGCGCCACTTATTGCGAAAAAGTGATCAATACTAATAGTTTCCAACTCGACGACGTCTATCAGGATATCTTCTTGGCAGATAACCACACTTCTCCGGAAATTATTTTCCCAGTTGTTTATGATGGATTGTATTCTCAAACTTGGGGAGGAACAACCTTTATGATATGCTCAACCCTAGGAGGTTCTATGGTGGCTGCAGACTACGGTGTGAATGGAAAATGGGCGGGTAACCGCGCGACGCGACCTTTTATCGAGAAGTTTACCGATTCAACCGAAGATTCTCGTTGGATGTTCTATACGGCAGGTCAACAAATGGATATCACCTCCATGAGTACCTTTACGCAAGGATATCCAAATCCTAAGTACAAGAACAAAACCAAGGATGGATTAAATGGTTCAAATAACGCAACCTCAGCGCATGTCGATGTCGATTTCCCTATGTTCCGTTTGGCAGATGTTTTCTTAATGTATGCTGAGGCAAAATTCCGCTCAGGTGATGAAGCTACTGCACTGACATACATGAACAAAATCCGCGAACGTGCCTACGGAGACGCAAGTCATAACTACAGCTCTTTAGTACTTAATGATTTCATTGACGAACGCGCACGCGAACTCAACTGGGAGTGTACACGTCGTACCGACCTTATCCGCTTTGGTCTCTTTACAGGTAGCACATACGTGTGGCCGTTCAAAGGAGGCGACGCAGCTGGTCTTGGAGTAGATGATAAATACAATCTATACCCTATTCCAACTGCTGATATCGTACTGAATCCGAATTTACAACAAAATCCAGGTTTCTAAAGTATTCAAAATGTTGATTGATGGAAAGGGGGGAGTTTTCGGACTCTCCCTTTTTTATTTGTGCCCGCTCAGTAAAATGCCGTTATTGATTATTTGCCGGATTCCAATACTGTTTATTTGAGGGAATATTGATAAGACACACGCACTAATGGTTGTATTCCACTTGCTCTTGACCTCAACCCAACTTGCAATTTCAAGGAATGTTGTTTAGGTAGTTCAACGGAAGCGCCCACAAAATAGCGCCACTGAACGGTTGCTCCGCTGATGAGTACTTCTGTAGGGGTGTAGACTACATTGGCATTCCAACGGTAAAAGTGTTCTGCACTTAAGCACGGGCTAAGCGGAAAATTTTTGATGTCATAACTCATGCTGAGTTTATTGCGCCAAATGCTGCTACTCGTCTTGCCCGTTTGCATGCTCCATTGTTGCGTGGAGCTCCACGAAAGGTCAAGTCTTTTTGGGCCAAGCTCAAAAACATCTAGTATAGCGCATTCAAAACCAAGCTGATAACGGTTTGAAAAGAGGTTGCTTGCTAGTTGTAATTGATCACCTTTCTCGTTGAGGGCTAAGCGGTAGGCGCCTTCTAATTTAAAGCCGTCAAATAGAGAAGCGGAATGGCTCAAATCCAAGTATAGCCGGTCAAAACCCGTCCCTAAATTTTGACGAAGGCCAAGGGCTATACTTGTTTTTTGCGTTTTTGCCCATTTTTTAGAGATACCGGCGTCAAGCCACAGACCTGTTTGGGCGCTGAGTACCTGACTGTACAAAAGAATAGGAAATAGTATTTTTTTCATTAGTGAAAGACATGAAGCGTGCCGAGGTCTGAAATACTGCCCTTTGCGGTGATTTCAATGGTTTGCTCTATTTCTATGTGTTGACCTTCTATCGGTGGATTTTCACTGACCACATAAACTTTGTAGGTGCCCACTTGCAAATTGGAAAATTGAAAGTCTCCATATGCATTGGTTTTGACATTGTCATTTGCAAAAGTATTTTCTCCATAACAGATGTAGACATTTTTTTCGGCCATGTTTTGAACCATTGGACTTATATAATCGGCACTTCCCTGATTGGCAACGTCAAGTGCAAAATTGGTGGTACCGTTGTCTGGATCAGAAATGGCTTGGTGGCTTTTGTAAGCGAGCGTTAAGATGTCTTGGTCCAGCGCCATGTTGAAATTTATAGCACCCAAGCTGGCCATCTTGTTTTTTACGGCTTGCGCAATGGTGGTATTGGCATCGCTGTAATTAAAGACAACCTCTAATCCGATTCTCCCTTGGATATTTGGGTTTGCGCTTGAAACCCAAGTCGGGTTTTTAAAATAAATGTAGTAGTTGTTGCCGTCTTTTACTTCGTTGAGCAGAAAATAGTCACCGTGCTCAATTTGTGCGCCAGAGGTGAAGGTAATTTGTTGTACTTCGTTTTCTCCGGCAATGAAATCTTGGCCAGTCACCTTCCCTTTAATTGCCGAGGTGCCACCAGGCCCCGGGTTTTTCTTAACACAAGCATTTGTGAAAAGCAGGAGGCATAAACCTAAAAAGAGAGAGGTGAACTTAATTTTTGATAACCTTTTCATAAATTCCTTTGGTTGGTTCAGTGATAAAATAAATGCCGCTTTGTAATTGCTGAAGCTCTAAATCAATTGAAGTCTGATCGTATATAACTTGAAGCATCATTTGTCCTGAGAGATTAACTATTTGCAGCGTTCCATTTCCGGCTAATCCGCTAATTTCAACTTTTGTTTGGGCGGGATTCGGAGCAATAATGACCTGATTGGCTTCGTTTTCAGAAAGACTTGCAGTGCAAGTACCAAACATATTGGCGTCCATCCAGGCGGTTCTGTTTTGGATCCAGGTTTTGAGGTAGTTGACTTCTGCTTGGTAACTTTGGCCAATAAAGTTATTTGGCCATACATAAGTGCCGAGAATGGGCCATTTTTGGTAATGACGTACAGCAGGTATGCTGAGCATATCGGCAACTGAATCGATATAGGTAGTTAAGGCGGCATCACTCAAGGTGCTTTGGCGCAAGGTGGTCCAGCGGCACTTCACTTCATTGGCAAAAAGCGGATCTTGGAGCATGCGGTTCCACCAAAAAGGATTTTGCCATTCGCCTCCGCCGCCACATACACTATTGAAATTGATTTCCCAACCTGCAGTATTTCCGCCTTCGCAATAATTGGAGTTGCCCCAAGCAATATTGAAATCCCAAAGCGGCCCGGCCACCAATTTGCCACCTTCGCTGAAGCGTTGTTTGTGCAAGTAAGTTGAGATGCGATAACCATCTACATTTTTGGATAGCTCGTTGATCAAAAAGTAATCGATAAATGAACTGACGTCGATGTAAGGTTTGTAGCCTGTAACGGGGTCTGTAAAATTGCTGCTTTTGAGCGCAACTTCCCAATCTGTGATGTAGTCTTGGATATAGGCTTTTTGCAGCGGATGAATGGTGTCTATTGTTGGGTCGTGGAGTTGAAAGCGAATAGGGCCTGAACCGGGTGCTTGGCAAGTGTAGGGGGAAGTCCAGGCGATGATGCCTCCGGCAGTTGTTTTGTCAACCTTGACAATGTATCCACCTGTGATGTGGTTGTCTTGGGTGTCTGCATAGTCGAGTGGGTCAATATTGACGCGGCCCGGATTGGTCTTGATGCGCTCCATAAGGACATACACTCCAATATAATTGCCATTGAGTACCACCTCGCAAAACTGCGTGCGTGGCGCCCAACGGCCGAGTTCAGCGCCTAATTTGTAGGTGAGCACGTTGCGCATAAGCGCTTTGTCTGTGTAGGGTGCATAAAGGATCCAGTCGTTGTCTGAAGGCCAGTCAAAAAGCGAAACATTATAGTTGACTTCATTTGGACCTCTCGTTTCTAGGCCGTAAGAGGCCTGCGGAAAACCACCTGAAGACGAGCCCCGTTTTTCGATCGCAATTTGACCATAAAATTCATTGAAAGTATCGTTCATCTCATTGATTTGCCCAGGACCATTATAAATGATTCCCATGAGGGCAGCAATTTTGGGTTCGTCTTGAATGGCTAAACCATCGGTATCAATGACCACAATGGGGAGCGTTGAGTTTGTGAAATTAACTTGTGCGCTGCTTGAATAGGCAAGAACAAAAATCAATAAACAAGCTAAAATGAACCTCATGCCTGCAATTTACGTGAATTTCGGCTAAGCTGCTGTAGAAATATACTGAAGCCCATCAAAATCCAAGAGATGGACAGTCCGGCTAACCAATCGCCGTAGGTGGTGTAAAAGGTTTGGTTACTGCGTAGCTGGATGGTTTGTGAAAATGCTGTCTTGACCCAATACGGTGTTTTTTTGATGATCTTTCCGCTCGGATCAATGCTGCCACTCGTGCCTGTGTTGGCGCTGCGCAAAACCCAGCGGCGGTTTTCGATGGCGCGCAAGCGTGCAAAAGAGAAATGTTGTTTGTATCCTGGTGTGTTGCCCCACCAGCCGTCGTTGGTGATCACGCACAGCGCTTGGGCACCTTGTTCAACCTGTTGGCGCACAAAATCTCCGTAAATAGACTCATAGCAGATGATTGGGGCCAAAGTAACGTTTTGTGCTTTATTGGTTGGGTCTTTTTGAAGTTTGTTTGGTTTGACTTTGATGGTCATGACTTTTGGCTTCTTTTCTACACCCAATGTACCCGATGAGCCGCCGTTTTCAATAGCGATGGCGGAAAGGAACGGGAGGTAAGCAGAAAATGGCACCAATTCTACCCCAGGCACCAATTTGGATTTGTGCACAAATTGTGGAGGGGCTGTTTTGGTGAGCAACATGGAAGAATTATAGCTTTCATACCATTCGTTTGTATTCGGAATGGGCGTGCTAGCCACAGATTGTTTGTAATCAAAAATACGCACGGTACTAGCGCCAATAAGTAAGTTGGCTTGCGGCCATTTTTGAACCTGACTGGCAAGACTTTGACCAAATGCGAAGGTATGGAGTCTTTCTTCCTGAAAGGACAGCGGTAGCGCAGTTTCTGGTGCCATGATCAGATCGGTTTGGGCAGTGACATGTCTATTAGCCAATACGACAATGGAGTCGGCAAATGCTTCGTTGGAGGCCGAAAGCGTAAATTTTTCTTTGTATGGGTCTATATTGGGTTGAACAACCACAGCATGGAGTTGCTTATGTTGAAAGGAAGTGAGGGCAAATTTTTGCAGCACTTGGCTCGTGACAATTGGCAAAAGCAATATGCCTAGAATAGTAAAAAGATATTGGTTTCTGATGGCTACAATGCGGTATACATTATACAAGCGGAATATTAAAATATTGACCAAAAGGACCCAGGCGCTTCCGCCAAGTGTGCCGGTCCACTCGTACCATTGTATCCAGCCGGTACGCACTGAGAAGTAGTTGCCAAAGGAGAGCCACGGCCAGGAGAGGTCCCAGCGGTGGTGGCCAAATTCAAAAAGAAGCCAAATGGGGATGAGCATGAAAAAGGAATAGCGCGTCTGAATTTTACGGTCAATGAAACTCCAGAGACCGAATACGAGCGTCATGAGTAGCGCGTTAACGGTAAAGGCAAAAATGCCACCACTAACAGATGCATTGGCCACCCACCAGGTTGTGCCAAGATTCCAAAATAGAAAAGCGAGGTAGGTCCATAGCCCAAGTTTCCAGGGCTGTTTAACACTTGCTAAAAATTGTTGACGCAATAAGAAAAGTGGAACCAAGCCGATAAATACAAAAGGTGTAAAACTACCTGTGTAAGGAAAGCTTAAAATGAGCAAGGAACTGGATAGAAGTACGAGAAGATAATTTTTCATTCGAGGAATCGTCAGATCAAAATTAAGGAATTAACTGAGAAGCGCACTTTCTTTTCATTTGATAAAATACCATTCTTGGAAATGATGCGCGGAGCAACAACTTTGAAAATGATGGGCATAAAAAAAGCTCCCGGAAATGGGAGCTTTTCAAATGGGATTCGTGAATTATGCTTCTGTTGTTTCGAATGGAACTACAGATACAAATGAACGATTGTCTTTTTTTTTGCGGAATTCGACAAGACCATCTGTAAGCGCAAACAAGGTGTGGTCTTTGCCAATACCTACGTTGTTGCCTGGATGATGTTGGGTACCACGTTGGCGAACGATGATGTTACCTGAGATGGCCGCTTGACCACCAAAGATTTTAACACCTAAGCGCTTGCTATGTGATTCACGACCGTTTTTCGAACTACCGACTCCTTTCTTGTGTGCCATGGTTTCTTTTATTTAGTTCCTGTGAAGGAAATTATGCTTGGATACTTTTGATGGTGATAGCAGTGAACTGCTGGCGGTGACCGTTTTTAACACGGTAACCTTTACGGCGTTTTTTCTTGAAAACGATGACTTTGTCACCTTTAACGTGGTCAAGAACTTCTGCGGTGATTTTAGCACCTTCTATAGCTGGGGCGCCAAGGGTTACTTTGCCAGCGTCTTCGATCAATAAAACACGGTCAAATTCTAATTTCTGACCTGCTTCGGCATCTAGACGGTGTACAAAAACCTTTTGGTCTTTTTGCACTTTAAACTGCTGCCCTGCTATCTCTACAATTGCGTACATATAGCTTTATTTAATTGTTAAATAATCCAAAATTGGAGTGCAAATATAGTGTTTTCTGCGTGTACTCCAAATATTTACTGGGCTTTTCTTACGCTTTTTACTATTATTTGTTACTTTTTCTGCTTTTTAAATTGACCAAAAGTACTCCGATAATGATCACGAGCATGGCAAGCAGTTGTTGCCAGACAAAGCGTTCACCATTGTAAATACCTATGGCGACGGCAATAATTGGGATGAAATAAGTGACCGTACTGGCCGCTAAGGCTGTAGTTTGAGCAATGATTCGATTGAAAAGAATGACGGCAAATGCGGTGCCGATCAGGCCAAGTATCAAAATGTAAGTGAAGCTTTCGAAAGCATTGTTGTTTTGGTCGAAAACGCGTGGGGTGTCGAAAAAGAAAAAACAAAATGCAGCAGGCAAGAAGGCCATGCTGAAGCCGCCTGTGGCAATTTGTATGGGGTTGTATCTGGCGAGTTTGTGCTTGATGGTATTTAAGCTGAATCCGTAGAATAATGTTGCGAGCAAAATGGCCATTGCAGGAGCAAGTTGAAAATGCCCACTCACTGGACTGCTCAACATGATCAGCCAAGAAATCCCGCTAAAACCAATCAAGGTACCAATGATTTGTTGTGAAGTGATTCTTGTTTGAAAAAAGAAAACACCGACAATAATGGTGAATATTGGAGTAAAGCTATTCATGATGCCCGCAATGCCTGAGTCTAGGGTTTGTTCGGCGTAGGTGAAGAGAAATGCCGGTATGAGGTTGCCGCCTAAACCTACAATTGCAAAGAAAAACAAGTCGCTTTTGCGCTCTAGCCGGCCCAGTAATTTGGGAAGGAGGGGCAAAAATACCACGCTGGCTACAAAAATGCGAATGCTGGCTACTTGTGCGGCGCTAAAAACAACTTCGCCACCGGCTGTAAACATGCCGCGCTTCATCAGAATGAATGAGCTGCCCCAAATGCAGGCGAGTATGGGAATGAGCAGGTAGCCGAGTTGTTTGTTTTGCATATGCAAATTTAGTCGAAAAGTAGCCGTGTTGAACCTGTTCAAAATCGGATATTAACAAATTGTTGAAAAAGTTCCCACTTATTCCCACTTAAGTGCCTTAATACATTGTATTACAACGATATTAGCTTGTTAATAATTGTTAATATGTAACCTTTATTGGCTCTGTACGTTAGAAGTTATCAACAATACAAAACAGCTGTGGTAAAAAGTGGTAGGAATCTACTAATTTTACCCATTATTAACGCTATGTCAGGACTAGTAGGTGAATTTGAGGTCAAAATGGATGAAAAGGGGCGCTTCCTCTTTCCATCTGGTTTGCGCAAGCAATTGCCTGCTGTTTCCCAGCGCGATTTCATGCTCAACAAGGGTTTTGAAGATTGCTTGACACTCTTCCCACTGCCAGAGTGGGAACGCATCAGTCAGAAGCTTTCTAAAATGAACTTGTTCAAGCCAAAAAACCGAATGTTTTACAGGTTGTTCCATCAGGGTGCCAAGCAGGTAGCCCTAGACAACGCCGGACGCATTTTAGTGCCTTCAGCTCTTATGGAGCGCGTAGGTTTGGTTGCCGAGCTGATGCTGATTGCCTACAACGATCGCATTGAAATCTGGGATAAGTCTAAGTACTTCGAAATGATCGAAGGCAACATGGCAGATTTCGCTGATTTAGCGGATGAAGTAATGGGTGATTTAGACAATGAAGATTAATACTGACTACCACATTCCCGTCATGTTACAACCTTGCTTGGATGGTCTCGACCTCCGAGCAGACGGTACTTATGTAGATGTCACCTTCGGCGGCGGCGGCCATGCCCGTGCTATTTTTGAGCAATTGGGCCCAGACGGACAGCTCGTTGTTTTTGATCAAGACCCAGATGCCCGCAACAACGCTTGGGACGCGCCAAATTTTCATTTTGTTCCGGCCAACTTTGCTTTTTTAAGAAACTATTTGCGCGCCCTTGGTCTGTCGCAGGTCGATGGCATCATTGCCGACTTAGGCGTTTCTTCACATCAATTTGATACCGCCCAACGAGGGTTTTCCATTCGCGAAGATGCCCCATTAGATATGCGCATGAACCGCAACGGTGGGCAGTCTGCAGCAGCGCTTATTGCCACTGCCGACGAACAAAAATTAGCATCTATTTTATACGAGTACGGAGAATTGCGCAATTCAAGAGCTTTGGCTGCTGCTTTGGTTCGCCAACGAGACAACGCACCCATTCTCACCACTTTTGATCTGATCAAAGCGCTCGAGCGTTTCGCACCTAAATTCAAGGACCATAAATTTTACGCACAGGTATTTCAGGCCTTTCGCATCGAAGTCAATCAAGAAATGCAAGTGCTCAAAGATTTTTTAGAACAAGCAGTGCAAGTGCTCAAGCCCGAAGGTCGTTTGGTAGTGATGTCTTATCATTCCTTAGAAGACCGCCTTGTCAAGAACTACATGAAAAGAGGGAGTTTTTCGGGTGAAATCGAAAAAGACTTTTTTGGTAATGTACAGAAGCCAATGACAGAAATCAATCGGCATCCTATTGTTGCCGATGCGCAAGAATGTGAGCGCAACTCAAGAGCCCGTAGTGCCAAACTCCGAATCGCAAAGAAAAATGGCTAAGTCGCAGGAAGCTACAACCAAGAACCGCAAGGGAAGCAAAGCCAATGCTTTTGCACAAATTCTCAATGGCGAGTTTTTGACCAAATCTTTCGTGTTGGACAACCTCAATTATATCTTTTTCATCATGTTGTTGCTTTTGTTGCTCATTTCAAAGGGCTATTACGGTAAGCAACTCACCAAAGACACCGATGCAGCCCAGCGCAACCTAGACCAACACGCCGCAGAATTCATCGAAGCTAAGGCTCGCCTAGAGCTTGTAACGCGACGTTTCAAAATGGCTGAACGCCTGGAGAGCCGTCAGCTCAAGGAAACCAAGAATGCCACCAAAGTGATTCGAATAAAAGAAAAAATCAATGAGTAAGGATAGAAAATACCTCTATTACCGCGCTTACTTGGTTTACTTCGGGTTTGTGGCCATCATGATTTTGGTGTTGTACTCCACACTTGATTTGCAATTCAACGGACCTGGAGTGGCCTATGCAACTCAAAAAGGCGAGTTGCCAACGCGAGTTGCCGACCGCATTCCACGCATGGGGCAAATCCTCGATCATAACGAGGTGCCGCTCGTGACCAGCGTAACGTTCTACGATATCTACATGGATCCGACTGTCGTCGAGGAAGAAATATTCGATACGCAAATCAGCGGGCTTTGTGAAGGCTTGAGCCGCTTGTATCCAGAGAAGTCAGCATACGATTACGAAGCGCAAATAAGAAAGGCAAGGGCCAATGGGGTACGCTATTTATTGATCCGCAGAAAGGTGACCAACGCAGCGCGCAAGAAACTCCGCGCGTTGCCCATCTTTGAATTGGGTCAAATGAAAGGGGGCATCATCGATAACGTCGAAGTCATCATGCGCAAAAAACCTTTTGGAAACTTACTCAACCGCACACTAGGGTACTACAAAATTCAAAACGCACACGATACACTGCGCGTCGGCATTGAGGGAGCCTACTACGATTACTTAAAAGGCGAACAAGGAAAGGAAATCGAACAACGCATCTCTTCGGGCTGGAAACGCACCGGTAAAATCATCAAGGATGCCGTAGAGGGTGCAGATGTGGTCACGACCATCGATAAAGAAATCCAAGAAGTTGCGCATTCTGAGCTAGAAAAGCAAATGATTTACATGGATGCCGAGCACGGTAGCGTTATCCTCATGGAGGTGAAGACCGGATATGTAAGAGCTATAGCCAATCTCACGAAGATCAGCAAAGGAAAATACACAGAGAGCTTCAATTATGCCATAGGCCATTTAGAAGTGCCTGGCTCCACTTTCAAACTTGCCTCCATTATGGCGGGTTTGGAAGACGAACGTTTTAAAATCACCGACAAAGTCAATGCAACTGGGCGCTACACTGTGGGCGACGATGGCATGTCAGACTCCAATCATGGCATGGGCTATGGCGTCATAACTATCCAGCAGGCTTTTGAGAAGTCTTCGAATGTCATTTTACAATTGATCAATCGCTCGTATAGAAACGACCCAGAAATGTTTATTAAACGTCTGGAGCAATTCGGGCTTACAGAGAAGTTGGGAATTGACTTAGAAGGCGAGCCGCGTCCGAAGGTGACTAAACCGGGCGACGCCAATTGGTCAGCGCTTTCATTGCCTTGGCAGTCGGTGGGTTACGAAGTAATGCAAACACCACTTCAGACTTTGGCTTTTTATAATGCGGTAGCCAATAAGGGGCAGTTGCTGCGTCCGTTGTTTGTAGAGAAAATCAAAAGACACGGTCAGGTCATCAAAACCTTTAATCCAGTAGTACTCAATCCAGAGATTTGTTCTACCCATACACTCAAAATTTTGCAAAAATGTTTGGAGGGCGTCATGATCCGCGGTACGGGTAAGCAACTCAAGAGTTCTTTGTTCAGCATTGCCGGAAAAACAGGAACCGCGCAGTTGAGAGGGGAAAGCGGTTATCGTGAACAAAAAATCAAGGCATATCAGGCTTCATTTGTCGGATATTTTCCTGCCAAAAAGCCAATCTATTCTTGTATTGTCGTAATTGCGCGCCCGGTGGTAGCCTATTATGGTGCAGCTGTTTCGGGCACCGTATTTGCCGAAATCGCCAACAAAATTTACGCATCCTCATTACAATACCACCGCGCTGTCAATGATCCGCGCAATCCGTTGGCTACAGATGTGCCTCAATTCAAAAGTGGCAACAGCAAAGACTTGACCTATTTGCTCAAGCAGCTCAATGTGCGCTATCAGCTCAACTCTTCTAGTGAATGGGTGCAAGCCGATACCGCAGATCAGCGTTTGCAAGTACAGCGCAAAGCGATTCTAGACAAAAAGGTGCCAAATGTCAGTGGAATGAGCGCCAAAGACGCCGTTTATTTATTGGAATCTCGTGGGCTCATTGTACGCCTAGTGGGCCGCGGGCAGGTTTATAGCCAATCTATTGCACCTGGTCAGTCCTTGGTGAAGGGCCAGTTGATTCAAATCAAATTACATTAAAAAATGAGTCAGTTCAAGCAGTTATTTTCGGATCTACCCTTCACACTTCTTCAAGGTGACATGCAGGAGTTGCCCACTGCACTTGTATTTGATTCGCGCAAGGCAACCCAAGGCGTCTTGTTTTGTTGTATGGTCGGTACCCAAACCGACGGACACCAATACGCAGCTCAGGCCTACGCGCAAGGTTGCCGCATGTTTTTGGTGCAACAAAATATTGAACTTCCATCAGATGCCACTGTTGTTTTAGTAGAAAATACAAATACGGCCTTGGCGCATTTAGCTTGTGCTTTTTACGGGCATCCTTCTAAAGAACTTACTTTGGTGGGTGTTACCGGTACCAACGGCAAAACCACCACCGCTACCTTATTACACGATCTTTTTAGTCAGTTGGGTTTTTATTGCGGCCTGCTGTCTACGGTGGTCAATAAAATTGGAACCAAAGCCATTGCCGCCACGCACACTACGCCAGATCCGGTAGCGCTCAATGCGCTACTGCGCGATATGGTTACTGCGGGTTGTCAGTACTGCTTCATGGAGGTGAGTTCTCATGCCATAGACCAAGGCAGAATTGGCGGTTTGCATTTTGCAGCTGCTGGCTTCACCAATATTACCCATGACCACCTTGATTACCACCACACTTTTGCCGAATACTTGCGCGTCAAGAAGGCTTTTTTTGATGCGTTGCCAACTCAGGCTTTGGCTTTAGTCAACACCGATGACCGCAACGGCATGGTGATGCTGCAAAATACGCGTGCAAAGCGCCAAACATATGCCCTCAAAACGCCTGCTGATTTCAAAGGAAAAATCATCGAAAATAGCCTGAGCGGTTTGGTCTTGCAGATCAATGGAAAAGAGGTGCATAGCCGTTTGGTAGGTGCTTTCAACGCCTCCAATTTGCTTTTGGTTTACGGTTTGGCAGTGGGCTTGGGGCAGGAGCCACTCGAGGTGTTGCGCGTACTCAGCCAACTCACGCATGTGTCCGGTCGCTTTGAGCACCTGCGCAGCCCTAAAGGCATTACGGCAATTGTCGATTACGCACATACGCCAGATGCGCTTGAGAACGTTTTGGCAACAATTGCAGCTTTTCAGCAAAACAATAAAGTCATTACCGTAGTGGGTTGTGGAGGCGATCGCGACAAAGCAAAACGCCCACAGATGGCAGCCATAGCCGCCGCGCGCAGCCAGCAAGTCGTACTCACCTCAGATAACCCCCGCAGTGAAGACCCGCAGCAAATCATAGCCGACATGGAAGCGGGCTTAGATGCTGCAGCCGCAAGCCGTACACTTGCCGTACTCGACCGCAAACAAGCGATCAAAACGGCGCTGCTACTCGCACAACCTGGCGATATACTTCTCATCGCCGGCAAGGGTCACGAAACATATCAAGAAGTCAATGGCGTCCGCAGCGCTTTTGACGACGTCGCTATTACTAAAGAACTTTTTAACCAACTCGATAAATAACATGCTTTATTATTTGTTTTTCTGGCTTGATCAACAGAATTTTCCTGGTGCAGGATTGTTCCAATTTATTTCGTTTCGCGCGTCTTTGGCGCTCATCACTTCATTAATTGTTTCGGTTGTAATAGGCAAGCGCATTATTAACCGCCTGCGCAAGCAGCAAATTGGCGAAACTGTCCGCGACCTCGGTTTGGCGGGGCAAATAGAAAAATCGGGCACGCCAACAATGGGCGGTCTCATAATCCTAGCTGCCATTTTGGTTCCGACGCTTTTGTTCGCCAAATTGCAGAATGTCTATGTGGTCACGATGCTTATTGCCACCGTTTGGTTGGGCCTGATTGGCTTTTTAGACGACTACATCAAAGTATTCAAAAAGAACAAAGAAGGCTTAAAAGGTACCTCGAAAGTCATTGGGCAGATTGGCGTGGGCCTTATTGTAGGTGGCATTCTTTATTTTTCGAATGATGTTGTGGTGCACAAACGCGTTTCGGCAAACTATAAGTTGCAGGCCGATGAGTGTTTTGTGACCCACGAGCACTCCCAAAATGTGGGTGAAAACTACAAATGGATTCGCACCGACGACATGACCACTACCATTCCTTTTTTCAAAGGCAATGAATTCAATTACAACTGGCTCATTGGCGACGTCAATAAGTCTTACGGTTGGCTCATTTTCATCCCAATCGTTATTTTTATTGTCATCGCAGTATCGAATGGTGCCAACATGACCGATGGCCTCGATGGTTTGGCAACGGGTACCTCAGCTATTGTGGGCTTGGCCTTGGCTGTCTTGGCTTATGTGAGCTCGCACGCCAAATTTGCAGACTACCTCAACGTCATGTACATTCCCGAGGCAGAAGAACTCGTGATTTTTATTGCGGCTTTTGTGGGCGCTTGCGTGGGCTTTTTGTGGTACAACGCATTCCCAGCCCAAGTATTTATGGGAGACACCGGTAGCTTGGCGCTTGGCGGCATCATTGCTGTATTTGCTATTGCCATTCGCAAAGAGCTCCTCATTCCGGTACTATGCGGTATTTTCCTCATTGAAAACGTGTCGGTGATGCTGCAAGTGGGCTACTTCAAGTTCACCAAACGGCAATACGGAGAGGGCAGGCGCATTTTCTTGATGGCTCCGCTGCACCACCACTATCAAAAGAAGGGCATCCACGAGGCAAAAATTGTTGCGCGCTTCTGGATTGTTGCCGTACTCTTGGCTGTTGTCACGATCGTAACCCTCAAATTGCGTTAAGATGGAAGCCCAAAATCGCTTGCTTGTTATTTTAGGAGCCGGAGAATCTGGCGTCGGGGCAGCTATTTTGGCTAAGGCTAAAGGATGGCGCGTATTCGTTTCTGACGGCGCAAGTATAAAACCTTCTTTTCAACAAGAATTAAACGAACAGCACATCGCTTTTGAGTCAGGTTCACATGATTTTTCTCGAATTCTTAGCGCCGATTTAATTGTCAAATCTCCAGGAATTCCAGAGAAAGCTGAGGTCATGAAGGCCATCCGACAAAAAGGCATTCAGGTAATTTCAGAAATCGAGTTTGCTGGGTATTATTCTAAGGCCAAGCACATTTGCATTACCGGGAGTAACGGCAAAACGACCACAACCATGTGGTGTTATCACATCCTGAAAAAAGCAGGGCTAAATGTGGGTCTTGCCGGTAATGTAGGGCAAAGTTTTGCCAAGCAAGTGGCTACTGAGCATTTTGATTATTATGTTTTGGAGCTCAGTTCTTTTCAGCTCGACGACATGTTCACTTTCAAAGCAGATATCGCTATCCTCACGAACATTACCCCAGATCACCTCGATCGTTACGCCTACCAAATGCAAAATTACGTGAATGCCAAGTTTCGCATTCTTCAAAATCAAGGCGCTGCAGATTATTTCATTTACAATGCAGATGACGCCATAATTGCCGCACAACTTGGGCAGGTGCAGATCAACGCTCAATTAGTGCCTTTTTCTATTCAAGCGCCACAGCTCAACGGTGGCTACGCAGATCAGCAACAACTATACATCAACATAAACAAACAACAACTCACCATGTCTATCCACGAATTAGCTCTTAAAGGGAAACACAACACCCAAAATGCGCTCGCTGCAGGAATTGCAGCAAGGCTCGTTGAAATCCGCACTGATATCGTGCGAGAAAGCCTAGAAGATTTTGTCAATGTCGAACACCGAATGGAGTTTGTAGCCAAAGTCAATGGCATTGAATTCATCAATGACTCAAAGGCAACGAATATCAACGCTGCTTGGTTTGCGCTCGAATCCATGGAAAAACCGACCGTCTGGATTGTAGGTGGTGTCGATAAGGGCAATGACTACAGCGAATTACTCGATTTAGTAGCTCAAAAAGTGAAGGCAATTGTATGCCTTGGCATGGATAATCAGAAAATCATTGAAGCCTACAAAGACAAGGTAGAGGTGATCGTAGAGGCGAAATCTGCGCACGAAGCGGTTTCGTTTGCTTATCAGCTTGCCAAAACAAACGATGCCGTTTTGTTGTCTCCGGCTTGTGCTAGTTTCGATTTATTTAGTAGCTACGAAGACCGCGGTCAGCAATTCAAACAAGCAGTTCGCATGTTATAAGCGCCGCTATGAGAACCTATCTATCTTATCTGAAAGGCGACCCCGTAATTTGGATCATTACTTTGCTAATGATGGCTTTTTCGTTGGTAACGGTGTATAGTTTTGTGCCAATTTTGATCAAAATAGAAGGCGGTTCTCCGTTTTTATATCTTTTTAAGCACTTGGTTTATGTGGTACTCGGTTTCGCGGGGATGTACGCGATTCATCGCGTGCCAGCCAAGTACATAAGTCAGTTGGCTAAGTTTGCCTATTATTTAGGCTTGGCGCTCCTAATTTTTACTTGGTTTTTTGGTGCCCAAGTGAATGGTGCCGGACGCTGGATCCGCATTCCTTTTGTCAATCTCACGTTTCAATCTTCGGATTTTGCCAAGCTCGCACTGCTCATTTATCTGAGCAAGCTGTTGGTCAAAAAGCAACCAAAATTCGATAATTGGCGAGAGGGTATTTTTCCTTTGTTGATACCGATAGGTGCCATCTGTTTGCTCATCTTAAAGGATAACTTTTCGACTTCAGCCATGGTGTTTATGTTGAGCATGTTGCTGCTTTTTATTGGTCATGTACCAGTTTTGAAGTTGTTTACAATTGCAGGTGTGGGGCTTGGCATGGTCTTGCTCATTGTCGGTTTGCACATAGCGATTCCAAAGGCGAACCTATTGCCGCGCTACGACACCTGGATGAACCGCATCAATAATCGCGTAGATGCCAAAGACCAGAGCATTGAAAGTTTGCAGGCCAATCAACAAGCGAATAACGCTAAATTGGCCATTTCGGTGGGTGCTGTTTTCGGACAAGGTGTTGGCGACGGCAAGCTCAAAGAATTTTTACCCGAGGCCTATGCTGATTTCTATTACGCCACTTTTGTAGAAGAATTCGGTTTTGCATCAGCTTTGATACTCGTATTGCTATATCTGATCTTGCTTTTTCGCATGATCCGCTTTGCACTCAAAACCCAAGACCTCTTTCAAAGCTATGTAGCCATGGGTATCGGCATTCACTTACTGACCCAAGCGAGCGTGAATATGTTGGTGTGCACGGGTGTGTTTCCGGTAACGGGTCAAAATATGCCATTTTTAGCAATGGGGGGGTCGGCTTTGGTTATGGCTTGCATTTCCATTGGCGTGGTGCAGTCTTTTGCCAAAGAACTTCCCAAAAACGAACAAGAAAATCAATTTGCAAGCCCAGTACAAAATGAAATTGACTAAAATCATCATCTCTGGAGGCGGAACAGGCGGACATATTTTTCCTGCGCTAGCCATTGCCGACGAAATCAAGCGCCGCAATGAGGCTGCCGATATTTTATTTATCGGTGCCGAAGGAAAAATGGAGATGGAAAAAGTGCCACAAGCGGGTTATCCAATTGTGGGTTTGCCTATAGTAGGTTTTCAGCGCAAACTGACACTCAAAAATCTATTGCTTCCCTTCAAATTATTGCGCAGCTTAACAAAAGTATTTTTTGTCATCAGACGATTTAAGCCAGAGTTAGTAATTGGGGTAGGTGGTTATGCGAGTGGCCCCACTTTACAAATGGCACAGTTGCTTGGCGTTCCCACTTTGTTACAAGAGCAAAATTCTTTTCCCGGCAAAACCAACCAACTCTTGGCGCGCAAGGCCAAGGCAATATGTGTCGCTTATCCTGAAATGGCTAAGTTTTTTGAAGCCTCAAAAATACAGCTCACAGGCAATCCTGTTCGCGCAGCCTTGCTTCAAAACCTGCATGAAAAAAAGCAAGAAGCTGCTGATTTTTTTGACTTGGATGCAGACAAGCCCACCCTATTTGTAATGGGAGGTAGTTTAGGTGCCAAAACCCTCAACGTGGCTTTGAAATCAGCCATCAATCACTTTGAAGCCGAGTCTGTTCAGTTGCTTTGGCAATGCGGAAAATCGTTTGAACAAGAATTGTTGAATTTCAAACAGACATTACCTAAAAATGTGAAGGTTTTCCCTTTTATTCAGCGGATGGACCTCGCTTATGCGCTCGCAACGGTGATCATTTCGCGTGCGGGTGCACTATCCGTGAGCGAGCTCGCGTTGGTGGCCAAGCCAGCTATCTTGGTGCCTTCACCAAATGTAGCCGAAGACCACCAAACTAAAAATGCCCGCGCACTTGTTGAGCGCAGTGCTGCTTTGTTAGTAACCGATGCGCAGGCGCAAGAAAAATTAGTACCCTTGGCTTTAGCGCTCCTTCAAGATCCTGCTCAGCAGCAAGCGCTGTCTGAGGCCATGAAAACAATGGCGCTGCCCAATGCCACCAATGAAATCGTAGACGCTTGTCTGAAAGTAGCCAAAATATGAAACAGTTAGCAGTGTTTGATCGGGTCTATTTTGTGGGTGTCGGCGGCATTGGCATGAGTGCGTTGGCGCGCTTTTTCAAATTCACCGGCAAGCAAGTTGCTGGTTACGACAAAGTAGAAACAGTGCTCACGTTGCAACTTGAGGAAGAAGGCATCGCTATCCATTATGAAGATTTAGGAACAGATGTTCCGTCAGCATTTCAAGATCCTGAAAACACGCTGGTTGTGTATACGCCTGCGATCAAAGCGCTCGGTGAACTTACCTTCTTTCAAGCAAACGGTTTTCAGATCATGAAGCGCGCCGAAGTCCTTGGCGCACTAACGCAAACCTACAAGGGGCTTTGCGTGGCCGGAACCCATGGCAAAACAACAACCAGTTCTTTATTGACCCATCTCTTGACCGAGATTGAAGTAGGTTGCACCTCATTTTTAGGCGGAATTGCCAGTAATTTTGCCTCCAACTTAGTGCTGCACGCCGAAAGTCCGTATGCTGTTATTGAGGCCGACGAATTCGACCGCAGTTTTTTACAACTCTCCCCATTTGCAGCAATTGTGACCGCTGCAGATGCCGACCACCTAGATATCTACGGGACCGAAGATGCATTTTTGGAGGGTTTTAGGCAGTTTACCATGCGTATTGATCCTAAGGGATTTTGTATTCAAAAAGAAGGTCTTCAGCTCCAAAGTTTGGCTCCGATTTTCACCTATGCAATTGATTCTCAAACAGCACATTACAGTTTTTTGAACCTGCGCTACGAGAACGGTTTTCAGGTGGCCGATTTGAAAATCGGCGCGCACTATTACGAAGGATTTGAACTCGGTTTGCCCGGCATTCACAATGCAGAAAATGCACTTGGTTGTATCGCTTTACTCGATTGTATGGGTTTTGACGTGGAAACGCTTCGAACGGCGCTCAAAAGTTTCAAAGGCGTCAAAAGACGTTTTGAATACCATTTACGCACCCCAGATTTGACCTACATCGATGACTACGCGCATCATCCGACAGAAATCAATGCACTCATCTCTTCGGTAAAGGCCATTTATCCGGGGCAGCACATCACTGGTATCTTTCAGCCGCATTTGTTCTCGCGAACACAAGATTTTGCAACCGAATTTGCCCGAGCTTTGGCGCAACTCGATACACTTTATTTGTTGCCAATTTATCCAGCGCGCGAAGTGCCAATCCCAGGTGTAACGAGCGAATGGTTAGCCGAGCTTACTCCGCTTCAGAACAAGTGGGTATTCGATTCACATGAAATTCTCACGGCACTTCAAAAGCCACAAAAAGGTGTGGTGCTCACCATTGGCGCTGGCGATATTGACCGCATGGTTGGTCCGTTGACAGCTTTACTCAATATGCAAAAACAACCGCGATGAAAATTTGGCTTTTTAGGATCTTCTGGTTGCTGCTCGCCATTGGTGTAGTTGTCATTTTTTACTTTGGGAAGGCTTCCGAACAAGAAAAAGTGCTCGACACACCCAAAATTTCGATCCATGCTGCCGACGAAAACGCTTTTTTAACCAAATCAGAATTGCTTGCGCGGTTGCAATTGCGCAAATTATTTCGCCGCGAAATGCAAGTTGGCGAACTCAATACGCACCGCATCGAGCGCACAATTGCGGCTATGGCAGAAGTCAAGACCGTAGATGTATTCAAGCATTTAGGTTCGAATTGGGAAATCAAATTAGAACTCCGCAAACCAATTGCGCGCATCTTCAATTTGAAAGGTCAAAGCTATTACCTTGATCAGGACGGTTTTATGATGTATCGCTCCCCTTTGCATACGGCCAGAACGCTTGTGTTTTCGGGGCATATCCCCGATGCCTATAACCCCCGTATTCACTGTGATTTTATTAACAATTCAAATTTGAAAAGTTCTCAAAAAATTGGTCAAATCTACCGCATTTCAAATTATGTTTGTAATGATCCATTAATGCAAAAATTAATTGGTCAAGTTTACCTAGAACCCGACGGTGATTTCATTCTTATTCCGTTGCTTGGTGAACAACAAATTGTCTTCGGTCCGGCACGCAGTACCGCTGAAGTTTCAGACAAATTCGAACGTCTGAGCCATTTTTACAAAGAAGCCCTGCCTCACGAAGGTTGGAACAAATACAAAGAAATAAGTGTCAAGTATGAAGGACAAATCGTTTGCAGAAAAAAATAACAATCCCGAGGTAAAGAGCACCCGTGTTGTTGTCGGTTTGGATATTGGCACCACTAAAATTGCTTGCTTTGTCGGTCGCAAAAACGAACACGACAAAATTGAAATCGTCGCCATGGGCAAAAGCGAGTCTTTGGGCGTGATGCGTGGTGTGGTTTCTAACATCGAACGCACGGTGCAGTCCATCAATGCCGCAGTTGAGGCTACTCAAGATGCTGTAGAAGGTGATCTTAAAATCAAAAATGTGCACGTCGGTATAGCTGGTCAGCACATAAGAAGCATGCAACATCGCGGTATTTACACTCGCCGCACCACCAACGGTGAAATCTCTCAGGTAGACATCGATGCCTTCGTAGACGACATGTATCAAATGGTCATGAATCCAGGAGAAGAAATCATTACCGTTATTCCACAAGAATATATCGTCGATGGCGAGCCAGAAATCAAAGATCCGATCGGGATGGCTGGCGTTCGCTTAGAGGCCAACTTTCATATCATTAGTGGTCAGGTGACCAACGTTCAGAACATTACCCGTTGCGTAGACCGCTCTGGTCTGAAAGTCAAAGATATTGTTTTAGAGCCCATTGCATCTGCTGAGGCGGTGCTCTCAGAAGAAGAAAAAGAAGCGGGTGTTGTACTCGTCGATATCGGCGGCGGAACCACCGACGTAGCTATTTTCCACGACGGACTCATTCGCCACACCGCAGTGATTCCTTTTGGCGGCAATGTCATTACCCAAGATATCAAAGAAGGTTGCAGGATCATGCAACGTCAGGCCGAAATGCTCAAAGTGAAGTTTGGTAGTGCGTTGGCTTCAGAAAGCAATGAAAACGAAGTTGTTTGCATACCTGGCTTGCGTGGACGCGATCCCAAAGAAATTACCTTGCGCAATTTGGCGAGCATCATTCAAGCCCGAATGGAAGAAATCATCGAATTGGTGAACCTCGAAATCAAGAGCACAGATTACGAGAAAAAACTCATCGGCGGTATTGTTGTTACAGGTGGTGGTTCGCAACTCAAGCACCTCACGCAACTCATCGAATACCTCACAGGCATGGATGCGCGCATCGGTTACCCAACTGAGCACTTGGCCAACACCAACGACATCGACGTCTTGTCTAGTCCAAAATACGCCACAGGCATCGGATTGGTCTTGAAAGGATTTGAGAGTTTTGAGGCAGCCCAACCATGGGAGCAACAATCTAGTGCCAAAAAAGAAGACCCGATCATTGAGAAGGTCATTGCAGACAAGCAAGAAAAAATTAAAACGCATTCAAAACCTGGTCGCCGAGGTGAATTTTTTGACCGTATTTTAGGTCGTGTAGGAAAATTCTTTGACGATTCAGAAGATTAATATTTAAGACAAACTTGGTTATACATAGCAGTATTATGGAATTTGATTTACCAAAACACGACACACCTCAAGCGGCCTCTATCATCAAAGTGATTGGCGTAGGCGGCGGCGGCTCAAATGCCGTCAACCACATGTATTTGCAAGGCATCGCTGGTGTTGATTTTATCGTTTGCAATACAGATTGCCAAGCGCTAGATCTTTCGCCAGTTCCGCACAAAATTCAATTAGGGCCAAACCTCACTGAAGGCCGTGGCGCCGGCATGATTCCTGAAGTAGGCATGAACGCCGCAATGGAAAACATCCAAGAAATCCGCGAATTGCTGTCCAAAGACACCAAAATGGTTTTCGTAACTGCCGGAATGGGCGGTGGCACTGGTACAGGTGCTGCACCGGTTATTGCACAAGTTGCTAAAGACCTCGGTATCTTGACGGTTGGCATCGTTACGGTTCCATTTAACTTTGAAGGTCGCAAAAGACGCCAACAAGCCGAAGAAGGTTTGGAGCGCATGCGCCAAAATGTCGATACCTTACTGATCATCAACAATGAGCGTTTGCGTGAGTTTGGCAAGAACATGTCTCTTTCTGAGGCGTTTTCTCATGCCGATGACGTCTTAACTGTTGCTGCAAAAGGCATTGCCGAAGTGATTTCCGTTACTGGCGCCATCAACGTAGACTTCAACGACGTCAATACCGTCATGCGCAACTCTGGCCATGCTATTATGGGCAGTGCCAGTGCCGCTGGCGAAGACCGCGCTGTTGTAGCCGTCAAAAACGCACTCAACTCTCCATTGCTCTACGACAACGACATCAACGGCGCACGTTATGTTTTGCTCAATATCTCTTACGGAGACCGCGAAGTCATGATGGATGAAATCACCGACATTACCGATTACATCCAAGAAGCAGCTGGTTCTACCGCCGACGTTATCTGGGGCCATGGCCACGACGCCTCTCTCGGAGACCAACTCAGCCTCACCATTATTGCAACGGGCTTCAGTTCTTCGCCTTTAACAGGTTTTGAAAAAAGTCCGGAGCGCACAGTAGTTGTCCTCGAAGAAGAGAAAAAACAAGAAATCACAGCTCCGCTTAGCTCCCCTTTTGAATCCATTGCAACTACACCAGTAGCCAACGTAACCGAGGAGCCTTTCATGAAGCAAGTGGAAGCACCTCTTTCCAATCCGTTTCAAACGGTAGAAACACCAATAGACGCAGTTGCGGCAAGTCCGAAAACAACCTTTAACCTCTACGACGAGCAAGAAGAAGTTGTTTCAGCTGCTCAAACTTCAATGAGCTGGGAAGTTTTCGATGTGCAGGCTGATGCTATTACACCTACACCGGCGTCCCCTGCATTAGAACAAGAAGTGGTAAAGCACGTGTTGGAAGATGACAGCCAAATGCGCGTAGAATTGGAAATGCCAAGACGCATTTTGAGCCCCGAAGAGCAACAACGCAAAAATCAAGAACGCGTCTCGCGCATTCAAGAATTTACCTCCAAACTCAAAAAACCAGACGGCTTACTCGAATTTGAAAACGAGCCTGCTTTCGTCCGTAGAAATATCCAACTCCAACAACAAAGTCCTAGTTCACAAGAAGAGATTTCTCGTTTTGGAATCGGCAAAGACGCCAATGGCAATAGCACTTTGCGCAGCAACAACTTCCTACACGACAACGTAGACTGATCATGACCTTTACAGAACGCATCAACCTCGATATCAAAAACGCCATGCTCGCCCGTGAAAAGGAAAAGCTAGCTGCGCTGCGCGATATCAAATCCAAACTCTTACTCGAAGCAACATCTGGTGCTGAGGCCGAAGTCTCTGAAGAGAGCGCTATTAAAATCTGCATGAAGCTCCATAAACAACGTATGGAGACCTACGCACTATACCAAGCACAGCAGCGCGAAGACCTAGCTGCTGAAGAGTTGTTTCAAGCACAAGTCATAGAGGCCTATTTGCCAAAAATGCTGACCGAAGACGAAATCCGCGCCGAAGTACAAACTGCTGTTGACCAAACCGGAGCAAGCGGTCCGCAGGATATGGGCAAAGTAATGGGTATCTTATCTGGCAAATTAGCTGGTAAGGCTGATGGTAAAGTGCTTGCCGCATTGGTAAAGGAGACGCTTTCCAACCCATGAAAGCAAGTTTAGTTCAACTTATCAGAACACTTAATGCAAGAGGTTGGTCTCCGGCCACCTCCACTAATTATTCCTACATAGACGAACACCACCAATGTTGGGTTTCTCGCTCAGGGGTCAACAAAGCCGATTTTATCGAGCAAGACTTCATGACTATCGATCAAACGGGAGTAGGTTCCGGGGTGTTTCATGGCATCAAGCCTTCTGACGAAACACGAATACATCTCTGGATTTACAAAAACTTTCCGTCGGCCAAAGTTGTATTGCATAGCCATGGTAAATATCCAGTATTGATCAGTCAGTTCAACGAGAATTTCTTTACCGTGCAAGGATACGAAGTCCAAAAAGGGTTTAAAGGCTGCACGAGTCACCTCGACACCCTACAAATTCCTATTATAGACAACAGTCAAGATATGACTGTGCTTTGTGCAGAACTCGATACCAGACTATCGGACATCCAACAACACTGCTTCATCATTGCTGGGCATGGAACCTATGCCTGGGGAGATACACTTTTTGATGCCCAAAAGCATCTAGAGACTTTAGATTATCTTTGCGAGTGCGAATTTTTACTCTAAAAAATGGCGATTCTTTCAATTCCAGACCAAGGCGTTCAAATCAATGAACCCCTTCAGATCAAAGCTTTTTTAGCCGAACATGGCGTCTTTTTTGAGCAGTGGGAGTGCACGGTCCATTTCGATGACAGCGCAAGCCAAGAAGAAATTCTCGCGGCGTATGCCAAAGACCTCAAGCCATTCATGGACAAAGGTGGCTATCAAAGCGCCGATGTCATTTCCATAAACGCGCTTACATCCAACTACGAAGCAATTCGCGCCAAGTTCTTGGCAGAACATATCCACGACGAAGATGAAATCCGCTTCTTTGTAGATGGTCAGGGCTTGTTTTGGTTTCATCTTAGCGATGCACCCATTTTCAATGTGCTTTGTCAGCGCGGCGACCTCATTAGCGTCCCGACAGGTACCAAACACTGGTTTGACGCAGGCCCTCAAAACCCATTTGTAAAGGCCATCCGTATTTTTACCGACATGTCAGGCTGGACGCCACATTACACTGCATCGGGTATCGAAGTCAAGTATCAACATTTTAAAGCGCCAAACCTTGGATAAGCACATCAAATATATCCTGACAGATATCGAAGGTACCACAACATCAATTCACTTTGTTTACGAGGTCTTGTTCCCGTATTTTCGGGAGCACCTCAATGACCTCACCAAACACGCACAAATCAATGAAGTTAAGCAAGCTTTTGCCGATGTCATTGAAATTGCCGCAAGAGAAGAGGGCAAGCACCTCACCACCACAGAAGAGGTTTTGGCTTGTTTGAAGCAATGGAGTGATGAAGATCGCAAGCTCACGCCGCTCAAAACAGTACAGGGTGTCATTTGGAAAAGCGGCTATGAATCAGCTCAAATTACGGGTCATGTCTATGACGATGTTCCTGCTGCGCTCAACCAATGGCGTGCTTTGGGCCTAAAAATTGGTGTCTTTTCTTCTGGCTCGGTGGCAGCGCAAAAATTGTTGTTTAAATACAGCGATTTTGGAGATTTATCTGGGCATTTTTCTAACCATTTTGATACCACAACAGGGCCTAAAAAAGAGGCAGAGACCTACCACAAAATTACCCAGTTGTTGGGATTAGCACCCGAGCAAATCCTATTCTTATCTGATATTACCGACGAACTCTCTGCCGCGGCTCAAGCAGGCTTGCACACCCTTCAGCTTGTTCGGCAGGGTACAATCGCCAACTGGCCAAACACAGTCCAAAATTTTCTAGAAATATAAAAATCGAATTCATAAAAAAAGCCACTCCTAGAAGTGGCTTTTTTTATAATTTAAAAATCTTAGTTGTTCGTAGGAGCACCTGCGTTGTTGACAGGCATTCCGCTCTCTGGAGCTGGACCTACTTCGCCTTTGATGCGAATCACTTTATTAGGCTCGTTGATCGCGTTTGAGGTAATTGTAACGCTTTTGTTGATTGGGCCCGGACGGTTGGTGTCGTATTTAACACGAATGGTACCTTTTGCTCCTGGTGCAATTGGCTCTTTCGGCCACTCAGGAACGGTACAACCGCAAGATCCTTTTGCGTTAGAAATGATTAACGGCTCGTCGCCTGTGTTTTTGAATTCAAAAGAACAATAAGGCTCACCACCATATTTGATGTTGCCGTAGTCGTGTACTTCTTTGTTAAATTCAATTTTAGCACCTTTTTCAATTTGTGCATTGACGCTGTTAAGGCCAAGTACAGCCATGAAAACAACACCAAAAGAAAGCAATAATTTTTTCATATGTATCAGTTTAACTTTCCGAAAGATAAGGAGCTTCTTTGGGTGTTTTTTGTATTTAACACTTCATTAACATCTATTCGCGCTTGAGCCAGCCGCGTTTAATAAAGAAAATGAGTAGACCCAAACCCAAGGCAAACATGAGACCTATAACTGTATAGTAACCGTAAGTATATTCAAGTTCTGGCATGTGTTTGAAGTTCATGCCGTAGACCCCAACAATGAAGGTGAGCGGAATAAAGATACTACTCACAATGGTGAGTACCTTCATAATGTGGTTCATGCGCTGGCCCTGCACGGCATAGTAAAGGTTGGCAAGACCGTCCAAAATTTGTTTGTGTGCCTCGATATCTTCTAGTAAACTAAGGCAACTATTTCTTAGGTTTTTATAATAATGTTTATTGGTTGCCTCGATCAATTGATTATCCATTGTCTCGAGAGATGAAAGCAGGTCTTTGATGGGTTGGACAATTTTTCTGAGATTGATCAGGTTTCTCTTTTCGTTTTCGATTGACCGCAATAAATCGGTTGGTATTTTTTGGTCGTGAATGCCTTGATCAATTTGGTCAATTGCATTGGAAATCGTGCTTGTGTATAGGAAAAGTTCATCTAGTAAGGCATCGAGTAAACGAAATAACAAGAAGTCAGCTTTTTGCTTGCGAATTTTTCCCTTAGACTTTTCGATGCGTTCACGTACTTCAGCAAAATGAAGTCCCTCGTTAGTTTGAAGCGAGAGTAAAAAATGCGCGCCGAGGATAAATGTTATTTGATCTGTTTGTTCTGCATCTTGACTATTATTGCGGAGGGTGTGGAGTTGAAAAAACAAATACGTGGGGTATTCTTCTACCTTCGCTCTGCGGAGCGGCAAAAAAATACTTTCGATACTGAGTTTGTCGAGGCCAATTTTATAACAAATTTTCTCAATGCTCTCGGGATCGTTGAGCTTATTTAAATTGAGCCAGTATACGTTGTCTTGATCGATGAGTTCGGGGTCGAATTCATCTGCAAAGTCAGAGGTTTGTCCTGCTTTTACAGCAAAAAAATCATGGCTGTATTGGTAGGCTAGTGCTGTTTGATTTGGATCCATGTTGGTTTTTTGGCGTGAGACCGCAACCCTTACAATTGTCATTTTGCTTAAAAAACAATTGGTACACGTGTCTGAGCAAGAAAATACTTGCTGAGACGATGAGCACCATGACCAAGATTTGTTGCATAGGTGAAAGTTAACGATAAAGTGTTTAAACCAACAGCTGAAAAACCAAAAATGCACTCATATAAGCCACAACTCCCATGAATACCAGCTGAAGCAGTGGCCAGGTCCAGGTGTTGGTCTCGCGCTTCACAACGGCGAGTGTGGCCATGCACTGCATGGCAAAAACATAGAACACCAGCAAAGACGCTCCGGTTGCCAAGCTGTATGTAGCTTGCCCTTTGTCTGTTTTTTCTTCTTTGAGTTTTTCTATCAAGCGTTTTTGGGTGTCAGTGTCGTCGCCAACTGCATAAATGGTGGCCAAAGAACCCACAAAAACTTCGCGTGCGGCAAAAGAGCTCAACAAGGCAATCCCAATTTTCCAATCGTAACCCAATGGCGCAATGGCGGGTTCCATCCATTTGCCAAAATGACCAATGTAAGATTCAGAGAGCATCAACGCGTTGTCGAGTTCTTGTTGCTTGGCTTGTTCGGCTTGCTGGTAATTTTGTTCCTGATGCAGCGCGCGAAGGGCTTGTTCTCTGGAAGATGGGCCGTAAGAGGCGAGCGCCCAAAGAATAATAGAAATGGCAACGATGATTTTACCGGCATCAAATATAAATACCCGAACTTTTTCATAGACCGTGTAGCCGATGTTGGCGAGCCTTGGCGTTTTGTAATCGGGCAGCTCCATCAAATGAAAACCGGGCGTGCGACTTTTGACGAGTAGTTTGAGCAAAAGTGCTGTACCGAGTGCAAATAGAATTCCGAGCGCGTATAGGCCGAATAAAACTAACCCTTGCAAACTCAAAAACCCACAGATATATATATTGGGAATCACCAAACTAATGAGCAAGGTATAGACAGGTATGCGAGCTGAGCAACTCATGAAAGGTGCCACTAAGATGGTTATGAGGCGTTCTTTCCAGTCTGAGATGGTTCTCGCCGACATAATGCCAGGAATGGCGCAGGCCACGCTAGAGAGCAGCGGCACAACACTTTTGCCATTGAGCCCAAACGGGCGCATCAGGCGGTCCATGATGAACACCACTCTAGATAAATAGCCGCTTTCTTCCAAAAGGGCAATAAAGAAAAATAAAATGGCAATTTGTGGTACAAAAACCAAAACGCCGCCTATTCCAGGAATGAGCCCTTGAGTAAGGAGCTTGCTCAGGACGCCTTCGGGTAATTGAGCTGCGCTCCAGCTGCTGATCCGCACAAATTGCCCGTCGATGAAGTCCATCGGAATGCTGGCGAAACTGAAGATAAACTGAAAGATAACCAGCAAGATGGCCGAGAAAATCAGGTAGCCATAAATGCGATGTGTCAGGATGCGATCGAGGCGTGTGGACTGATTTGAAATCTTACTTGGAGCTGCTGTAATGAGCCCTAGTGCCCTGATTTTTTGCAGGCGTTCGTCGGAATTTTGCGTTTGCTCGGCATCGGATTGCAGCGCTTGAAAAGCGGTATCGTGAAAGGCTGTGCGCTCCCCAACTGCGAGTTGATCGATTGCTTTGAGAATGCGTTCTTTGCCAAGCGCTATGCGCGCATTGGCCGTTACGATGCTTGCTGCGGGGAAGTTGCTTTGGAGTGTATCGAGCTGGATTTGAAGGCCTTTTTGCCCTGCGCGGTCCCACATGTTGAGCACCAGGAGGATCGGGAAGCCGAGGTCGTAGAGCTGACTAAAAAACAAGAGATTGCGCTCTAGATTAGCTGCATCGGCCACATAAATGATGGCTTCAGGATAGTCTGGATGCTGTGGATTGGTCAGTACTTCCTTCACGACTTGCTCGTCTAGGGAGCGGGCAAAAATACTGTAGGTGCCAGGAAAGTCGGTGAGTTGGTGTTGGCTTTGCGCTGTATCTATTCGGCCCTTTTTTTTGTCTACGGTAACCCCTGGGAAGTTCCCGACTTGTTGGCGCAAGCCCGTCAGCATATTGAAGATGGTGCTTTTGCCTGTGTTAGGGTTGCCGAATAGTGCGATTTTCATGACTTACAAAGCTACAGAAAATTGCTTTAAGCCATTTGGACTTCTACTTGCATGGCTTCTTCTTTGCGCATAGAGATGATGTTCCCGTTGATTTCATAAGCAATGGGGTCGCCAAATGGGGCCTTGAAGATGGCTTTGATTTTTTGTCCTTTGGTGAGGCCCATTTCGGTGAGTTTTGGCGCAATTGCATTGTTGGCAATAGCTGCGATTTCTACGAGCTCGTTTAATGAAATGGAATCCAATGTTTGGGACATATGCAAAAGTAAGCCCATTTAGAGAAAAATCGCATACCTTTTTTGTGGTATTTTGAATCTTTCTAAATAAAATTTCAAGCTTTTGGCTGCAAAACCAAGCGTGCTGTAGTACGGGTATGTTGGCTTAGTAAATTTGTTTTTCCTGCACTCATTTGAGCGAGAATCGCATCGTTGTAATGTCGGATGGTTACGAGCTCTACATTTTCGTTGTAGCGAATATGAAAGCGCTCGCCGAGGGCGCGCTGTAAACTCTCCACCTCCATTTTATCGCGGTCAATAAGAACAGAAAAATTGAGTGCTGAATTTTGCATCAGGTTGATATGCGCCTTCATGGTAGCGAGCGCTGCAAAAAGATCGGCGAGTTGCTTTTCGGCAATAAACGAGAAGTCTTTGGAGCTAAACGTGACCAAAACTTGGTTGAACTTCACAATATAGGATGGAATTTGCGCATCGCGTTCAGCATTGGCAGAAATGCTGGTGCCGGGTGCTTCGGGGTCAATAAAAGAACGCACATAGAGCGGAATGTTCTTTTGCTGCAAGGGCTGTACTGTTTTCGGATGAATGACACTCGCGCCGTAATAAGACAACTCAATGGCCTCTTTAAAGGAGATTTGCGACAGCAGTTGGGTGTGTTCAAAATATTTAGGATCTGCATTGAGCATTCCAGGTACATCTTTCCAGATGGTCACGCTTTCGGCCTCGCAGCAATAAGCCAAAATACCTGCGCTGTAATCCGAGCCTTCTCGGCCCAAAGTGGTGGTAAATCCTTCGGCGGTGTGGCCAATAAAACCTTGTGTAATTGCGATATCAATGCGCTCAAATAGCGGCAGTACGTGCTTGTCGCAGAGCGCTTTGGTTTTGTCCCAGTCTATTTGTGCTTCTTGGTAATGGTTGTCTGTGCGAATGAGCGCTTTAGCATCTAGCCAAGCGCTGCTATAGCTTTGGTCCGTGAGGTAGGCTGCTAAAATTTTGCTCGAAATGAGTTCGCCGCAAGAAACCAGTTGGTCGTATTGAAAAGAGCGATTCTCTGCCAACGGTTTGAAAAACAATAGAGCGAGTTGCTCAAAGAGTTCTTCAAGTTCTTTGTAAATATGAAAATGCTTTTCGGCGAAAAGTCCTGCTAAAATTTCGTAGTGATACGCCTTGATGTCGTCGAGTAAGCCTGCGTAGATGCGCTGATCTTGGGCATAAAGCGCACTGACGAGCTCCTCTAGTTTGTTGGTGGTTTTGCCCATGGCAGATACCACAACGAGCAGCTTTTGGTTGGGATAGCGCGCTAATATAGCACTTACATTTTTGACAGCAGCGGCATCTTTAACCGACGCACCTCCGAATTTAAAAACCTTCATGTTAGGCAAGTTTTTCAGCTAAAAATTTCATTTCTATGGCCGGGTCCATTTTGTCGTAAATGATGTGATAGACGGCCGTGAGGATGGGCATTTCCACCTCAAATTTTTGATTGATTTCGAACAAGCTTTTGGTGGCAAAATAGCCCTCTGCGATCATGTTCATTTCTAGTTGCGCCGTTTTGACAGAATACCCTTTACCGATCATGAAGCCAAAGGTGCGGTTGCGCGAAAAGTTGGAGTAAGCGGTGACGAGTAAGTCGCCGAGGTAGGCACTTGTTTTGGTGTCGCGGTGCACGGGGTGTAGCACATCGATGAAGCGCTCAATTTCTTGAATGGCATTGGATACTAAAACTGCCTGAAAGTTATCGCCGTAGCCCAAACCATGGCAAATACCAGCTGCTAAGGCATAAACGTTTTTGAGTACTGCGGAGAATTCGGTGCCGAATAAATCGTCGCTAGTGGTGGTTTTGATGTAGCGGCAACTCAAGGCTGCAGCCATTTGCTGCGCATATTGCGCATTGGAGCAAGCCAAGGTGAGATAAGAAAGGCGCTCCATGGCTACTTCTTCGGCATGGCAGGGGCCTGAAATGATGCCAATTTGATCGTAGGGAACACCAAAACTTTTGTGAATAAAGCGCGCAGGAATGGCGTTGTAGGCGGGCACGATGCCTTTGACCGCAGAAAAAACGATTTTGTTGGCAAATTCGCTTGCGCCGATGCCTGCAAAAGCTTCATCTAAAAAAGCGGCAGGGGTGGCAATGATGACCCAATCTACAGCGTTTAAGGTGCTTTTTAGATCTGAGCTCAAGACCAATTGTTGGGTGTCAAAAGCTACAGATTGGAGGTATTTAGGGTTGTGTCCGAACTGTTGGATGTGTGCAATGGCTTCTTCGCTGCGCATCCACCAATGGACTTGCTTGCAATTGTTGCAAAGAATTTTGACCAGTGCGGTGGCCCAACTGCCTCCGCCAATGACCGCAATTTTTTGTGGTGTTTCCATTTGGCAAAGTTAAACAATCCTCGGCAACTACTTTGTTGCTAATTTTACAAGAAAAAACATGCGCAGCAATCACGAAATCGACTACTTCATCAAAGGTGAAGAAATGCAGCTCATCGAAATTGAGCTCGACCCACAAGAAACTGCCGTCGCAGAAGCAGGGGCATTTATGTACATGGATCAAGCCATCGAAATGCAGACTATCTTTGGCGACGGCTCTGCCCAAACGGGCTTCATGGGTAAATTATTTAGCGCCGGTAAACGCTTACTCACAGGTGAGAGTTTATTCATGACAGCTTTTACCAACCAAGGTTTTGGCAAAGCACGTGTGGCTTTTGCTTCTCCATATCCTGGCAAAATAATTGCGCTTGACCTTTTGCAGTACAACGGTAAAATCGTATGTCAAAAAGATGCCTTTTTATGCGCGGCAAAAGGCGTGAGCGTAGGCATTGAGTTTCAGCGCAAACTCGGGACCGGCTTGTTTGGCGGCGAAGGTTTCATAATGCAGAAGCTAGAGGGAGACGGCATGGCATTTTGCCATGCAGGTGGCTACATCACTGAAAGAACGCTGCAGCCAGGTGAGGTGCTGCGCGTAGACACCGGTTGTATTGTAGCTTATACCCAAGAGATCGACTACGACATCCAATTTGTCGGTGGCATCAAAAACACCATATTTGGCGGCGAGGGTTTGTTTTTTGCCACGCTCAAAGGCCCAGGAAAGGTATGGTTGCAAAGCTTGCCAATTTCCCGCTTGGCTTCTAGAATATTGGCCTATGGCACTACTACCCGTAAAGAAGAAGGTGGTATTTTGGGTGGCTTAGGAAATATCCTTGATGGTGACGGACGTTAAGTCGTTCTCGGGTTGTTGAGGGAGCGCAGGCCGTCAGATTCTAACGCAATGCGGCGGTGCTTGTACAATTTCCCGATGGCCTGCTTGAAAGTCTTTTTACTCAAACCGAGTACGGCCCGTACTTCTTCGGGGTCGCTCTTGTCGGTGAGGGCTAAAAAGCCGTCGTTATTGGCCAACATATCGAGAATTTTTTGCTCGGCGGCGTCATAGCGGCTATCGTTAGGTACTTCTAAACGAATATCTAATTTGCCGTCTTCGCGTACCTTGGCCACATAGCCTTTGCAAACTTGTTCGCTCTCGAGCAGTTGGTTTTGGTGGTCCCTGAAAATGAGCCCCTCATAGCGGTTATTCACGATGACGTTTCGGCCCAATTTTCCTTCGTCGCAGATCAGTAAATCCACCTCTTGGCCTTCTAAGCTCATGTCTTGGCAAGGGGCCAAAACTTTTTTGACTTTCATACTGCCAAACAAGCGGTCAGTTTCAAAGTCGTAGAGCAGCGTAAATAAATAGCGGTCGCCAATTTCTAGACGCTGGCGCTGTTCTGCAAAAGGCACAAACAAATCTTTGTCGAGGCCCCAATCTACAAAAGCGCCGTAAGGGTTGACCTCAACTACATTTAAAAATGCGAAATCACCGAGTAAAATATGAGGTGTTTCTGTGACAGCCACCAAGCGCTCCGAAGAGTCTCGCATGACAAAAACTTCCACTTCGGTGCCTTCTTCCATTTCCGGCGTGAGGTATTTGTTGGGTAGTAAGATTTCGTTTTCTTGTAGATCAATTAGATAAGCTCCTGGAGGTGCAAAGCGTTTGATGGTAAGGGTATTGATTTTTCCGAGTTGCATAAGGCTTATTCTTGGTAAGATTCTGGGTTAATTGGTTTTCTAAAAAGTCGAAAACGACGTCGTTTCTTTTTGTTGGTCAAACTTTCTTTGGGGTCGTCGTTTACTGGGAGTGCGGCTCGATGCGTGCCGTTGTCCGGATTTTGTTGGTCAGAGGGGTTCATCCAGTCGCCGCGCATGCGGTTCTTTTCGACGATACCTGTTTTTTTGTTGAGTGCGTAATAATAGCGCTCGCCCACATCTTCTGGATTGGTGGCAATCACATCTGACTCGAGGTTCCAGATTTCGCGGTCGTAGTCGTAAACGTAGGCGTCGTAAGACATATCTGGAAAATAATAAGCGGCTACGCCTTCTAAAGCGGGTGCTTCTGGCGAGAGGTGATCAAAAACAATGCGCGCGCGCTTGGGTTCAAATTCTAGCGACATACTCGCCATGTTGGCATATTCAAATACGACGCGTTTTTTGAGTGATTTAGGATCTTTGAAGACAGGGCTGCCAAATTTAGCACTTTGCCCAGTAAAGCTTAGCACGTCTAGGAGTTTGTAGTTGCTCATGGTGGTGCCGCCGTCGTAGCCAAAAAGCAAATATTGGGTCTTGCCTTGAAAAGAAAAGTCGATGATTTTATAATATACGGCGCCATACCAGTTTTTGGTGTCGACCACATTTTCGGGTTTGCTGCTATAGGGGTCCAAAACGTCCATTAATTCGAGTACCAAAACGCGTTCCTTTCCTTCTTCTCTACGCAAAACAAAGCCGCCATAAGTATTGGAGAGGTCCGACAACTCGACGTTCCAAGTGAGCAGCCGCACTGTTTGATCGTTGCTTTTGAGGTCGGCAATTTTGAGGCCCTGCAGCGGGAAGTCAAAGAAATCTTTGCTGCGCACGAGTTCGGCCATTGCTTTTTTGAATTCGGCGTGTAGTTTTTGGGTTTGGAAGTCGTCTTTGCTCGAGCGGAGCTCTGTTAAGAGTTTGGTGGCTATTTGCTCTTTTTGGGCAAGCCCCTGTGCTTGGCTGAGAGACGGCAAAAGCAACAACGACAAAATGAGTAAAGCAAGAAGGTGCTTCATGTGGCGTTTAACGTCGGATGTGCTGTTTGGTTACGTATTTACAAGCTTTTTAGCGCGGCGATAGTCGCAACAGGATCTGCAGCACCAAAAACGAAGCTACCAGCAACCAACGCATCAGCTCCGGCAGCTGCTAATTGCGCGCCTGTTTCTAAATTGACACCGCCGTCTACCTCGATCAAAAAGTGGGCGTTGTGGGCGCTGCGCATGGCTTTGAGGCGCGCTACTTTGTCGGTAGCTGCAGCAATGAATTTTTGACCTCCAAAACCGGGATTGACGCTCATGATCAGGACGAGGTCTAGCATGTGGGCTACTTCGCTCAATACTTCAATTGGCGTATGCGGATTGAGTGCCACACCTGCTTTCATACCAAGTTCTTGAATGCGGCTGAGCGTGCGGTGAAGGTGTGTGCACGCTTCGTAATGTACGGTCAGGATATCGGCTCCGGCCTTCTGGAAATCTTCTAGGTAGGCATCGGGGTTGGCAATCATAAGATGCACGTCGAGTGTTTTGTCGGTGTGTTTGCGGATGGCTTGTAAAACGGGAAAACCAAAGGAAATATTGGGTACGAATACGCCGTCCATCACATCGATGTGCAACCAATCTGCAACGGAATGGTGCAGCATGAGGGTATCGCGTTGGATATTGCCGAAATCACAGGAAAGTACAGACGGAGAAACGAGCATGGTCAAAAATTTTGGTAAAATTAGCCATTATTTCCCGAACGAAATAAAGCGAGTAGGGCCGTTTCCTTTTGATAGAGGTCAAGGTGAAAATACAAACCCTTTTGGTCTGCTGTTACGGTATGATACACAATAAAAATAGGGATGGGTTGTCGCAAAGGGATGCGCTGATGAATCTTCTGGTCGATCAAAGTCTGCAGTGAGTCTGCATTCACTTTATTTGTTTTGTCTCCTTTTTTGTCGTAGGTCAGGAAAAGTTTACCGAGTTCAATGGGGTTTTGCGCGCGCATGCACCCGTGCGAAAAGCTTCTGAACTTTTGCCCAAACAGACTTTTATTGGGGGTGTCGTGTACATAGACGGAGAATTGATTCGCAAATTCAAATTTGATCAGGCCTAAACTATTCCAGGACCCCGGATCTTGTTCTATTTGATAAGGAAATGTATTGTTTTTGATTTTCTTCCATTTGACAGTGCTTGGGTCAATTTCTTTTCTTCCAGCGCCGTAGATCCGCATGTGTTCCTTTTGAAGATAGGCCGCATTGCGTTTGAGGGCTGGTAAAATTTCTTTTTTAGCGATAGAACTCGGCACGCGCCAATATGGCAAACTCACAATTTGATAAATTTTTGAAACCAACTCAGGGGTGGGGTGCTCTATTTTGCCAACGATAATACGGTGCACCGATCGGAGCGTATCGTCTGCAATAAATTTCAGTTCAAAAGAAGGCAAATTGATTTGGACGAATGTCGTTGGTTTTTTTACGGCCTGTCTGAGTCGGTCTAGTGAAATTTGCGCTTGGTAGAGTTGATCCATTTGGAGTCGTTGCCAAGCTAATGTTTTATTTTCTTTTTCTGTGGTGAGTTTGAAGCAAATGGTATCTAATTTGGTAGAATCGGCAAAGTGATACAGGTGTTGGGCAAAATAGCGGTAATTGGTATCTGCAGGGCCACAGCTCAGCAAAAGTGAATCGGTGTTTTGAGGTGTGGTGAGCCAAGTCAGCGGAAACTCTTGCCAGCGGACGGGTTTGAACTTTTGTTGGTCAAAATTGATCAAGCCGCTGTCTAAGTCGTGAACGAGGGTCCCGATTTGGAAGGTAAGCAGCAATTCTTTGACCAACGTTGGGCCTTGTTCAAGGTTGCGCATTCTCGCTTCGGGCAAGCCAAAATGAGCATGTTTTGCAAGTGTCCGAAGCCAGCGCTTTTGAATGGTTTGGCCAATAACATTGCTCGAATAGACTGACCTGAACCCGATTTGTTGGTAGTAAGCGTAAAGCTGCTCGCGTTCTTTTTGGTTGAGCGGCAGCGCTGTGTGTCCTTCGCGCAGGAGCCGCTTGATTTTTTCGGGATTGGGCACAGCAGTGTCAAAAAGAAAATCTTTTTGGGGTCTTTCTTTTGGTGCGTCCTGACAAGCATAGATTGCGCAGAACGCTACGAGTAAGGTTGAAGTGATTTGTAAGGGGAACTTCATTAATATGCATATTTTCATTGAAAGTAGTTATAACTTTGTATTCGCAATGGTACTCGTACTCATATTACTTACAGCATTCCTATCTTGGCAAGGATTTCAAAATCATGCGTTTTTAGAGCGCATGTTATTCATTCCTTACCGCAGCAAACACAACGCCGAATGGTATCGCTTTTTTACCCACATGTTTGTGCATTTAGATTGGTCGCATTTGTTGTTCAATATGCTCACCCTGTGGTTCATCGGAGGGTTTTTAGCTGAAGAGTACCAGCTCATTTTTGGAATCGTCAAAGGCACTTATTATTTTGCAATGCTCTATCTGATGGGCGGCTTGTTTGCAACGCTATACTCCTTTTATAAACACCAAGACCAATCCTATTACCGCAGCTTGGGTGCTTCGGGAGCCGTTACTGCTGTGCTTTTTGCATTTATTGCAGCGCATCCAACGCAAGGGCTCATGCTGATGTTTATTCCGATTCCAATACCCGCTTATCTCTTCGGACCCATATATTTGCTCATTGAATTTTATGCCTTCAGAAAGGGCAACACGGGCATTGCCCACGACGCGCACATTTCAGGTGCACTTGCTGGTATCTTATTCGTTTTCATTTTTTTACCGGGCTATGCACAATTATTTGCATCTTTGTTTCACTAGAAGTTTAGCAGTTCATGCGCTACGTTAACAACAACGGTACCATATTGCCAGCAGATGCACCGACCATCTTGCCGGGCAACCGCGCTCACTTATACGGCGACGGCGTTTTTGAGAGCATCCGGATCATCAATGGCCGTCCGCTCAATCTTGAAAATCATATTTTGCGATTATTAGCTGGAGCGCGCGCCATTCACATGCGTCCGTCGGCGAGTTATACAACTGCTTTCTTCGAGTCAAAAATCCTTGAGTTGTGCGCGCAGTCGGGCATCAAAGAAGGAGGGCGCTGCCGTTTGTCTTTAGATCGAATTAGTGGTGGAGCCTACTTGCCAGATGCTAACGAAGCTACTTTTTACATCGAAGTTTCACCTTATGAAGTCAATCATTTTGAACTCAATGCCCGCGGTTTAGAGCTCGATATCTATCAAGAAATCAAGCTACAGAAAAACCTGCTGTCAAATTTCAAGACCAAAATGGGCTTGCCTTATGTCATGGCTGCGTTATATGCCAAATCAAAAGGTCTAGACGATGTCTTCTTAACTGACTACCGCGGCCAAATTCTCGAGAGTTCCTCGTGTAATTTTTTCATCATTAGCAACGGCGTACTCTACACCCCAAGTTTGGACGAAGGATGCTTGGCGGGCACCATGCGCATGCAAGTGATTAATTTGGCCTTGGCCAACGGCATCAAAGTCTACGAAAGCGCAATTTTACCCCAGCATTTGCTTGCCGCCGACGAAATCTTTCTCACCAATGCCATCCGAGGTATCAATTGGGTAGGAGGCTACCGCACCAAGCGATTCCAAAACAATATTTCTCGTAAATTGGTGGTATTGCTCAATGCCTATTGGGAAAAAGCCACACAATAGTTTTCAACAATTGCCAAGGGTCGCAGCAGAAATCCCTAAATTTAAAGTTCCCATTTTACTGCTGCCATGTACCTCATTTTTGACACCGAAACCACCGGCCTACCTCGCAATTTCAACGCCCCAATTTCTGACCTAGACAACTGGCCACGAGTTGTGCAACTTGCTTGGCAGCTCCACGACGAATCCGGTGAACTCGTTTCACAGCAAGACTTTATCATCCGTCCGGAAGGATTCAATATTCCCTTTGAGTCTGAGCGCGTGCATGGTATTTCCACTGAATTGGCACAAGCCGTAGGGGAGAGCCTCTCAGCTGTTTTAGCCCTTTTCAACAAAGACCTCGCCCGCGCCAAATTCATGGTTGGCCACAACCTGCGTTTTGACCTCAATGTCATGGGGGCAGAATACCTGCGCTTGGGCCAAGAAACCCCACTTACCTTACCTGTACTCGATACTTGTACCGAAAACAGCGCCCAATTGTGTCAAATTCCCGGTGGCCGGGGAGGCAAATTCAAGTTGCCTACACTTACCGAATTGCATCAGCACCTTTTTAGCGAGGCCTTCAATGAGGCTCACAATGCCACCGCCGACGTAGAGTCTACTACACGCTGTTTTTTGGAGCTCTTGCGCAAAGAGCACTACAGTTTAGCTGAAATCTTGCAAGAGCCGGGCTATTTCGAATCTTTTCGCATACTCAATCCAGGACCTATTCAAAAAATAGGTCTGCAGCACGTCAACCTCAAAGCCGAAAGCGAAAAACTACGTGCGGCCAAGCGCCCCACTCAGGCGCCCATTGCACCAACGCCTAGCGTGCAACTCGAACAAAATGATGTCGTTTTTGCGCACTTGCACAACCATACACAATATTCCATTTTGCAATCTACGGCTGAAGTAAGTGCACTCATCAATAAGGCAGTTGCGCTCAAGCAGCCAGCTGTTGCCCTCACCGATACCGGCAACATGATGGCTGCCTTTCAATTTGAAAAAGTAGCGGCTGCTCACAACGCAAAAATAGCAGCTGCCCGTGCAGAAGCGCAAGAAAAGGGCGAGCCATTTGACGGTCAAGAAATCTTGCCCATCATAGGCTGTGAATTCAATGTTTGTCGCAAGTTGCAAGACAAATCAGTCAAAGACAACGGCTACCAAATCGTTTGCTTAGCCAAGAACAAAAATGGCTACCAGAACCTCATCAAATTGGCTTCGATTGCCTATACCCAAGGGATGTATTACGTGCCCCGCATTGACAAAGAAGTTTTACTGCAATACAAAGAAGACCTGATCGTTTTGAGCGGCAACTTATACGGAGAAATTCCAAATTTGTTGTTAAATGTGGGGGAGCGTCAAGCCGAAGAAGCGCTGCTTTGGTGGAAAGCCGAATTTACCGAAGACTTCTACATCGAAATTGGTCGGCATGGCCTCGAAGTAGAGGAGCGGCTCAATCCGCTGTTGGTCGCTTTGGCAGAGAAGCATCAAATCAAGCTGGTGGCCACTAACAATACGTACTACGTCGAGCAAAAAGACGCTATGGCCCACGACGTCTTGCTTTGCGTTAAAGACGGCGAATTAGTCGAAACACCAAAAGGCCGTGGCCGCGGTTTTCGCTATGGCCTAGAGAACGATTCCTACTACATGCGCAGCACACAAGAGATGCTCGAAATGTTTGCAGATTTACCCCAAGCCATCACCAATGTAGGCGAAATAATCGCAAAGTGCGAACATTACGGCTTGGCCAGAGAGGTCTTGTTGCCTGCTTTTGACATCCCCGCAGCGTTTGTCGATGCCCAAGATGCCCTCGACGGCGGTAAGCGTGGAGAAAACGCCTTCTTACGCTACCTCACCTATGAAGGCGCCAAAAAACGCTACAAAGAACTCAGTACCGAAATTACAGAGCGCATCGACTTCGAGTTGGCAACAATCGAAAAAACAGGCTATCCAGGCTATTTCTTGATTGTACAAGATTTCTGTAATGCGGCGCGTGAAATGGGCGTTTCTGTTGGGCCGGGCCGTGGTTCTGCGGCAGGTTCTGCCGTGGCTTACTGCATTGGCATTACCAACGTAGATCCCATCAAGTACGACCTCCTCTTTGAGCGCTTCCTCAACCCAGACCGCGTCTCGATGCCCGATATCGATATCGACTTCGACGATGAAGGCCGCGGCCGTGTCATTGACTACGTCATCAATAAATACGGTGCCAATCAAGTTGCCCAAATCATTACCTACGGTACCATGGCGGCCAAATCAGCTATCCGCGACACCGCCCGCGTCATGAACCTTCCGCTGCCCGAGGCAGACCGCCTAGCCAAACTGATCCCAGATCTATCTTTGCGCAAGCTTTTTACCATTCCAGAGCCCGAACTCGTCGACAAACTGCGCAACCAAGAAGCAGTTGCCAATGCCAAAGAACTGCGCCGCATTTACCAAGGCACCGACCTCCAAGCCCAGGTGTTGCAAAAAGCCATGGAAATCGAAGGTTCTGTCCGCAACACAGGTATCCATGCCTGCGGCGTGATCATAACCCCAGACGACCTCACTAATTTTGTACCCGTAGCCACTGCCAAAGACTCCGACATGGTTTGTACGCAATACGACAACTCGGTTGCAGAGTCCGCGGGCTTACTCAAAATGGACTTTCTTGGGCTCAAAACCCTTACCTTAATCAAGGATGCCGTGCGCTTGGTTAGAGAAAACCGCGGTATCGAACTCGATCCGGATGCATTTGCTATCGACGACGAAGCTACCTACGCACTCTTTCAGCGCGGCGATACCGTTGGTATTTTCCAGTACGAATCTCCCGGTATGCAAAAACACCTCAAAGAGCTCAAGCCCACCGTTTTTGCCGACCTTATTGCCATGAACGCGCTTTACCGACCTGGTCCTATGGAATACATCCCGTCTTATTGCAAGCGCAAGCACGGCGATGAACCCATAGTCTATGATTTACTCGACTGTGAAGAATACCTCAAAGAAACCTACGGCATAACCGTTTATCAAGAACAGGTTATGCTTTTGTCTCAGAAATTAGCCGACTTCACCAAAGGCGAGGCCGATACCCTGCGCAAGGCCATGGGTAAAAAAGACCGTAAAGTACTCGATAAAATGAAGCCCACATTCATCGAAAGAGCTTCTGCAAAAGGGCATCAAGCGACAATCCTTGAAAAAATCTGGAAAGACTGGGAAGCCTTTGCATCATACGCATTTAACAAATCACATTCCACTTGCTACGCTTGGGTTGCTTATCAGACGGCTTTTCTCAAAGCGAACTACCCAGCCGAATACATGGCCTCCGTACTCAGCAACAACATGTCCGACATCAAACAGGTTTCCTTTTTTATGGAAGAATGTCGTCGCATGGGCATTGAAGTTCTTGGCCCTGACATCAATGAGTCTGGTTTTACCTTCTCTGTTAATGCTGCCGGTGCCATTCGCTTTGGCCTCGGTGCCATCAAGGGAATGGGCAGCGGACCTGTTGAAACCATTTTAGAGGAGCGTAAAAATGGCCCCTTCGAGTCAATTTTTGATCTTACCAAGCGCATTAATCTCAGACTTTGCAATAAGCGCGCTTTTGAAAGTTTGGTTTATGCAGGTGGCTTCGATTCTTTTACAGAAGTGCACCGCGCCCAATATATGGTTGCCGATGCAAACGGCCGTACTTTCCTTGATGCGGCCATTCGATATGGCGCAAGTGTGCAAGAACAAGCGCACTCTTCGCAGCACAGCATGTTTGGCGAGGCCACCGGTACCACCATGCCGGCTCCTACCGTGCCGCGTGCCGAGGAATGGCCGGCCATTTACAAACTCAACCGCGAGAAAGAAGTAGTCGGAATTTTTATCTCTGGCCACCCGCTAGACGACTACAAAGTAGAAATCTCTTCGTTTTGTACAGGAAACGTGGCCATGCTCAATGATCCTGCCGCCTATTTAGGCCGCGATCTATTGCTCGCCGCCATCATTACTACGGCCGAACACCGCATTACCAAACGCGGCGATGCCTTTGGGTCACTTGTTATCGAAGATTACCAAGAAGCATTTAAGCTGAATTTATTCAATGAGTCTTATCTGAAGTACAAGCATTTTATGGAGCCCGGTACGTTTGTGGCCATTAAAGGCCGCATTGAAGTGCCGCGCTTCAGGCAATATCCAGAATTTGTAGTACACCACATCGAGTTACTGCAAGAACTCCGAGACAAGCGCGCCAAAATGCTCAAGTTGCGCTTTTCTGCCAAACAACTCGATCAATTGGTTATCGATCAACTCCACGATTTATTTGAAGCCAACCCGGGCGCTTGTCAGTTGCACTTCACGGTCTTTGATCCGCTAGATGGTATTGAAGTATCCTTGCCTTCGCGCAGTATTAAGGTACAACCCTCTAGTCAGTTGTTTAAAGAACTCGCTAAGCTAGACATCCAATTTAAGCTTAACTAACTGAACAAAAAGTTTCATTTTGTGCTTTGGTCACAAAACACAAAGACATAAAAAAAGCGCTCTCGAGCGCTTTTTTTATTTGATCAAAATATTTGAATTATGCTTCAGCGGATTCTTGCGGAACCAAAACGCGGCCACAATGCTCACAAACAATAATTTTCTTTTTAGTAACGATGTCAAGCTGACGCTGAGGTGGAATTTTGTTGAAACAACCACCACAAGAACCGCGCATGACTTGCACAACAGCTAAGCCGTTTTTGGCATTGGTGCGCAAACGCTCGTAAGCAAAAACCAAGCGGTTTTCGATGTTTTTCTTGGCGGCGTCGGAAGCCTTGATGAGTTTTTCTTCGTCTTTTTGTGTCTCACTGATAATAGCTTCTAGTTCTGCTTTTTTACCATCGAGGTCGCCTTGTTTCATTTCTACACGCGCAACGGCTTCGGTCAAAGTTTCTTTCTTGAGGTCGATTTTGAATTTGGCCTCTTTAGATTTTTTGTCATGTAGTTTGATTTCGAGTTCTTGGAATTCAATTTCTTTGGAAAGCGATTCGAACTCGCGGTTGTTGCGCACGTTGTTTTGCTGCTCTTTGTATTTTGAAATAGCGGCTTCTGCTTCTTTTACCGCTAGTTTGCGGTCTGAGATTTCTGTCTCAACTTCTTTGATTTCGTCGTTGATTTTGGAGACGCGTGTGTTGAGTCCGATGATTTCGTCTTCTAGACTTTGCACTTCTAAAGGAAGTTCACCACGGATGGTGCGAATGCGGTCGATTTCAGAGTCGATTTTCTGGAGTTCAAAAAGCGCATCTAATTTTTCTGCGATGGTACCTTCTTTTTTAGTTGCTGCTGCCATGGGCTATAGATAGTTAACGGGATTCGTATTCAACTTAGTTAAACGGACCGCAAAGTTAGCAAATTTTTCCGTAAGTTGTTCAGCTAAAAGTTCACTTGTGAATTGCTCGCTTTCATAGTGTCCAATATCGGCAATGACGATTTGGTCCTCGGCGTCAAAAAATTCGTGGTATTTGAAGTCTGCAGTGATATAAATATCTGCTTTAGCCCTGATGGCATCGGGCAGTAGAAAGCTTCCCGAACCGCCACACAAAGCAACTTTTTCTATCTTCTTAGGCAACAACTGCGTGTAGCGAATCATGCCGCAATTGAATTTTTGTTTCAATTCGCTCAAAAAAGTCAATGGATCGGCCGGTTCTGAAAGGGTACCTACAAGACCAGCTCCAGCTGAATGATGTATATTTTGTGTCTGTAGCAATTGATACGCTACCTCTTCGTAAGGGTGCGCGCTGCGCATGGCAGTCAATACTGCGTTTACACGATGCGCCTCCACAATATATTCCAATTTGAGCTCCGTTACTTCTTCGCGCTGACCGGCGCTGCCGAGGTAGGGGTTTGCTTTTTCATTGGGCCTGAAGGTGCCCGTACCGAGTGTCCTAAAATGACAGTCTGTATAGTTGCCGATTTGGCCGGCTCCTGCAGCTAGTACAGCGCTGTCTAATGCAGCGAAATCTGCCTGCGGTACGTAGACTTCTAATTTGAACAACTGCGCCTGCATAGGCCGTAAAATTCGGCAGTCTTGCAAGCCAATTTTTTGGGCAATTTTGGCATTGACGCCTTCCGAATGGTTATCGAGGTTGGTATGGATCGCATAAAGTGCAATGCCGTTTTGTATGCAACGTTCCAAAACGCGCTCCACGAAGTTATTGCCATTGAAGCGCTTGAGTCCTTTGAACACGACCGGATGATGCGCAATGATCAGATTGCAATTGTTTGCAATAGCTTCTTCTACAATTGCTTCTGTCACATCTAGCGTGATCAAAGCAGCCGTAACCGTTTGTTCGGGGCGGCCGTAAATGAGCCCAGAGTTGTCATAACTTTCCTGAAGTTGCAGTGGGAATTTGGCCTCTAAAAAACGGGTGATGTCTTGGATTTGCATTTAAAGTAGTTTTGAAAGACCAATATTGATGCCCCAGCCATAGCTTTTGTGCACATAATCTTCGTATGGTCCGAATGAATTATTGAGCTGCTTTCGATATAAAAACCCCAAGCGCACACGATAATCTTCGTCGAGTTGGAGGTCTATTCCAGCAGAGCCTATCCACGAAATCGTGAAGCTGTTCATGGCATTGTTGATTTTAATTTGGTCGTCGTATTTGGCACCGAGTGCATTGGTCCATTGGATGTCTTGTTTGTAGCCTTGATACAGTGCCGGAACCATGCCCAAACCGCCATAAAACTTAAATTTATCGCCGAAAGTTAACTTCAGTTGCAGCGGCAGGGCCAAATAGCGGTAACGCGTTTGATAGTTATAAGTGGAGTCAGAATTGCTGTCGCTAAAAGCATAAGCCTCGCCGTTTTGCATCCAGGAAACCCCGCCATCCAAATAAATAAATTTTGAGAGCCCCAAGCACAAGCCCAATTGCTGAGACCAAGCCGTAAGGGAACTTTCATTGGCGCGTTCGCCCAAAGGCGTAGGTAAAAAGGCGTCGTTAGATGCGAGCCCTCGAAACAACACCATGCGCTGGGTCTCGACATAAAATTGTGTCGGATAAGTTCCTTTGAGGTTTTCATTCAAAAGTTGCGCGTTGGCCAAACCGCAAAAAAGTAGCAAGCAGAAAATGAGGGGTTGCTTCATGCATCAAAAATACACTTTTTGCCCCGCTTCAAAAAGTCTTGATGCAGGTCAAGTAAATTTGGAATGCGGAGGCCGTACCTTTGTCTAAATTAAAATCAAATTTAACAAATGGAAACAACTTGGAAAGTAGACACAATGCACAGTGAAGTAGGCTTCAAAGTGCGTCACATGATGATTTCTAACGTCAGCGGATCTTTTGGTTCATTCGACGCGCATGCAACTACGGCAGGCGATGACTTCACAACAGCTCAATTTAGCTTCAATGCCGACATCAACTCCATCAATACAGGTGTTGCAGATCGCGATGGCCACCTCAAGTCTGCAGATTTCTTCGATGCAGAAAGCCACCCAGCTTTAACTTTTACCTCTACAGGTATTACAAAGATCGACGACGAAACTTTAGAAATCGCAGGTCACCTTCAAATCAAAGGTCAAACTCACCCAGTTGTGCTCAAAGCAGAATTTGCAGGTATCGCTGTAGATCCATACGGGCAAACCAAAGCGGGCATGACGCTTTCAGGCAGCATCAAAAGAAGTGAGTTTGGACTTACTTGGAGCGCAGTCACAGAAGCAGGAAACATTGTAGTAAGCGACGACATCAAGCTTGCCGCTGAGCTTCAGTTTATCAAGCAGTAAGTAATTTTTTAGCAACCTTTAAAGCCTCATTGATGTGGCCCACAGGGTTGGTTTGAGAATTGAAAATACCGGCAATTTTTCCGTCGAGACCCACAATATAAGTGACTCTTCCCGGAAGAAGCCCAAATAAAGAAGCAGGTACGCCGAATAACTGGCGTACCTTTTTTTGTGTATCAGACAGGAGCGGATAAGGCAGCTGATGTTTTTCTTGGAAGGCTTGGTGTGATTGGCTTGCGTCAGATGAAATGCCCAATACCTCACAGCCAAGCTCCATAAAATCGGCATAGGCATCTCTAAACGCGCAGGCCTCTTTGGTGCAGCCCGGGGTGTCATCTTTTGGATAAAAAAACAGGACTAAGATCTTTTGTCCTAGGTATTCATTGACATCGATTTCTTTTCCTTGGCTGTCTGGTAAACTAAATGCAGGGCAGTTGTCTCCTATTTGGATGGTTTGGCTCATGGTTGTAGTGCTGTTTTGAAGCGATTTAAAACGCGTTCGCGCGCCATTTTATGATCGACAATCGGATTTGTATATGCGGGCGTTCCAAATTCGGGTACCCATTTTTTGATATAAGTATATTGCGGATCAAATTTCTTTTGTTGCGCTTCCGGATTGAAAATCCTAAAATAAGGTGCGGCGTCGCAACCACAACCTGCAGCCCATTGCCATCCGCCCACATTGCTGGCCAACTCAAAATCAAGTAATTTTTCGGCAAAGTAGCGCTCGCCCCAGCGCCAATCAATGAGCAAATGCTTGGTGAGAAAACTCGCCACCACCATCCGCACGCGGTTGTGCATAAAGCCCGTCGCATTGAGCTCGCGCAAGCCGGCATCTACGAGCGGATAACCCGTTTGACCCGCGCACCAGGCCGCAAAATCTATTTCGTTTTTTTCCCATACAATGTGGTCGTACTGCGGCTTAAAGGCTTTGTCGGTTGTTTGTGGGAAATGAAATATAATCATTTGGTAGAAGTCGCGCCAGATGAGTTCATTTAGGTACTTCTCATTTAAACGAAGCGCTTCTCGAGCCAATGCACGGATGGAGATCGTGCCAAAACGCAAGTGCAAACTGAGTCTGGAAGTGCCTAAAACAGCAGGAATATCGCGCAACTCGTGGTATTGTTGAATCACTGCATTTGGCGTAGCACTCGCTGGAAAAGAATGTAGTTGCACCTGTTCAAAACCCATTGCTTCGAGTGAAATAAGGGCTGTGGTTTGGAATGGGTGTAAATGTTGCAGGTATTTTTCGGTCGGGTAGGCTTTGAAATGATAGTCGGTGAGTTTTGCTTTCCATTTGCGGGCATAGGGCGTATAAATGGTGTAGGGCAAGCCGTCGTCTTTGGTAACCTCATTTTTTTCAAAAATCACCTGATCTTTGGCCCCAATAAATTCAATGCCCGCTTGTTGCAGGGCTTCAAAAATGAATAGATCGCGGGCAAGTGCGCTAGGTTCGTAATCTCTGTTGGTATAGACTTTCTGAACGTTATATTTTTTTGCTAGTGCTGCTATTTCTACTTTCGGGTCGCCGTATACCACTTCTATATCCGAACCCAAAGCCCGATACTGCGCCTTGATTTGCGCGAGTTCTTGGTGAATAAACAACACGCGCTGATCATTTTTGGGCAGCACTTGAAGAATGCTGTGGTCAAAAATAAATACAGGAATAACGGCCTCGTTGTTTTTGAGGGCTTTGTACAGGCCTGCATTGTCTTGGATGCGCAGGTCTCTGCGGTGCCAAAAAAGTGCAGTACTCATTTTCCGTCGTATTCGATGATGTTGTTTTGGGTTTCCCAGAGCTTGAGGCTCAGGCCGTATTTGGCATCGAGTTTGGCACGCAATAAATTCCAAATCACGATCGCAATATTTTCGGCCGTGGGATTGAGCTGCGCAAATTCAGGACAATCTAGATTGAGGTTGCGGTGGTCAAAACGATCCTGAACTTCTGTCCCGATGAGGTCCTTGACGAGTTTGAGGTCGATGAGGTAACCCGTCTCTGGGTCCACTTGACCTTCGATCCACACCTCGAGGGTGTAGTTGTGGCCATGGAAATTAGGGTTATTGCATTTGCCGAAAATTGCATTGTTCTTTTCGTCAGACCAATCGGGTCTGTACAAACGGTGCGCCGCATTAAAGGTCGCTCTTCTACATACTTTCATCAGCTGCTTTTGTGATTTTTTCTAAGTGTTGGTCGAGTAAAATTTGAAACCAAACGGTAAAAGAATCCCGCTTCGTTTGGAGTTCCTGGAGCAATTGCACCATGGGTATCCAGCGAAAGGCGGCTACTTCTTCCGGATTGATTAGAGGGTCTTGATTGGTGTAGCCAAATACTACATGATCGAGTTCGTGCTCGGTGAGCCCCTGATCAAGTTGGGCTTTATAGATGAAATGAAACGCGGGTTGAAGGCTGGCCTCCATGCCCATTTCTTCTTGAAGTCTTCTTGTGGCTGCAGCTGTAATGGTTTCTCCGGGCTTCGGATGGCTACAACAAGAGTTGGTCCAGAGCAGAGGAGAATGGTATTTGTGAGCGGCGCGTTGCTGAAGCAATAATTCTCCTTTTGAATTGAAAATCAAAACAGAGAAGGCACGGTGCATGAGACCCAAACGATGGGCCTCCATTTTTTCGAGCTGACCAATTGCTTGGTCTTGTTCATCCACCAAAACAACGTATTCGTCGGGCATTAAAGCAAATTTAAATTGTGGCGCACATAAGACGTAAGTAAAATACGCATTTTGCGGTAGTTTGGAATGCGGATGCGCTCATTGAGTACGCTTTCTGCAGGGGTCTGCTTGATTTTATTAAAGAGCTTCAAGTAATATTTATAAGCCATATAAACACCAAAGCGCGCCGTTCTCGGTAAGAGCAAAATGCCTTCGTAGCCTTTTTTAAAGTCGAGTGCGATATCTGCCTCAATTTCTTTTTTGATGTCTCCGTTGAAGTCCGAGAGATTGATTCCTGGAAAATACGTTCTGCCCAATTCTTGGTAATCTGCCTTGAGGTCTCGCAGGAAGTTGATTTTCTGAAAAGCGGCCCCTAGTTTCATGGCGTAAGGCTTCAGTTCTTCATAGGATTGTTGGTCTCCTTCTACAAACACTTTAAGGCACATGAGGCCAACCACTTCGGCAGAACCTAAAATGTAGGTTTCGTATTTGCCTTGGTCGTAGGTTTGTTTTTGAAGGTCCATTTCCATGGAATCGAGGAAGGTGTCGATGAGCTCCATCGGAATTTGGTACTTATTGACCGCCCATTGAAAGCTATTGAGGATCGGGTTGAGCGAGATGCCTGCGGCAATGGCCTCGTATGTTTGGTTCTTGAAGTCGAGGAGGAGTTTTTCTTTGTCGTAGCCATGAAAGGTGTCTACAATTTCATCTGCAAAGCGCACAAAACCATAGATGGAGTAGATGGGTTTTTGCAATTCCTTGTGCAAAAAGCTAATGCCCAAAGAGAATGAGGTGCTGTACCTTTTGGTGGTGAGCTCGCTCATTTCTTGGCATACGTTGTCAAATAAAGCTTTCATAGAATGGGTTTAGTGGTGCTTAGCGATGATGTATTTGGCGACAACTTCTCCAGAAACAATGGAAGGAGGAACGCCAGGGCCCGGTACGGTGAGTTGGCCCGTGTAAAAAAGGTTTTTGATTTTTTTGTGCTGCATGCGCGGCTTGAGAATAGCGGTTTGCAGTAAGGTATTGGCCAAGCCGTAAGCATTGCCTTTGAATGCGTTGTAGTCGCTTTTGAAATCGGCTACACAAAAACTTCTTTTGTAAACGATATGGTCTTTGATGTCGTTACCGGTCAGGACCTTGAGGCGCTCAAGAAGTAAAGAGAAGTAGTGCTCGCGCGTGGCTTCGTCGTCTTCTAGGTCGGGAGCCAATGGAATCAAAAAGAAAAGGTTTTCGGAACCTTCAGGTGCTACACTTGGGTCTGTTAAGGACGGAACGCTCATATAAAACAAAGGTTTTGCTGGCCAGCTAGGGTCTTTGTAAATGGTTTTCCCGTGAGCTTCTAGTGATTCGTCAAAGAAAAGGTTGTGGTGCTCTAGATTGGTGAGTTTTTTATCGACGCCTACATAAAACAAAAGGCTAGAAGGCGCCATGGTGCGTTTGTCCCAGTATTTATCGGAATAATTGGCATTTTCTTTGAGGAGTTTTTGGTCGGTGTGTGCGTAGTCGGCACCGGAAATCACGATATCTGCTTTATGCAAATGGCCATTGACCATTGTGCCGATGGCTTTGTCGTTTTCAATCACGATGCGCTCGACGTTTGCTGAAGTTTCTATTTTGACGCCTTGTTCTTGGGCAATTCGGGCAAATGCCTTGATGAATTCGTGCATGCCTTTCATCGGGTACCACGTGCCAAGTTGGATATCGGCATAGTTCATTAAAGAGTATAGCGCGGGTGTTTCATTGGGCATGGCGCCTAAAAACAATACTGGAAACTCGAGTAGGGATAATATTTTGGGGTGTTTGAAATACTTGCGAATGAAGTTTGAAAAAGAAGAAAAGAGGTGCATCTTGAACAGGCCTCCAAGTACGCGGCTGTCAAAAAACTCAGTTAGGCTGAGACTTGGTTTGTAGACGAGGTCTTCCATGCCGACTTTGTATTTGTAGGCGGCATCTTTTAAAAATGCCTGAAGTTGGCGTGCGCTTCCGGGTTCTAAAGATTCAAACCATTCTTCGAGTTTGGGCATTTGTGCCGGTACATTGGTAAAGGTTTGATCAGGCCAATAAACGCGATATGATGGATCTAGGCGCTTGAGCTCATAGAAATCTGATGTGGTGTAGCCAAATTGTTGGTAAAACTTTTCGAATACATCGGGCATCCAGTACCAAGACGGGCCCATGTCAAAAACAAAGCCCTGTGTTTCAAACTGACGGGCTCTACCACCAATGGTGGGGTTTTTCTCGAAAATTTGAACCTCATAGCCTGCTTTTGCAAGAAATGAAGCGGTAGATAGGCTCGAAATACCCGAGCCAATTACGTGTACTTTTTTTGTCATAAATTAATTTGCCGAAAATGCGAATTCCGGTAATGCTTCCATCAGCTTTTTTCTGGCGATGAAAATCCGGCTTTTCACTGTTCCGATTGGAATACCGAGTTTGTCTGCGATCTCTTTGTATTTGAACCCTTCAAAATGCATTTCAAAAGGTGTTTGGTATTCCTCTCCTAATAAGTTGATTTGTCTGTTGATGTCTTTTACACCAATCTTTTCGATTGCGCTGTCTTCGTGGCTATGGATGTTCCCAACCAAGAAAACTTCTTTGCTGTGGTCGAAGATGGCACCCGATTTTACTCTTCTGCGGTACTGATTGATGAACAAGTTACGCATAATTGTGAAAACCCAAGCCTTAAAGTTGGTTTGTGGTGTATAATAGTTACGATAGGTAATTGCTTTGAGCATGGTCTCTTGGGTCAAATCCCTTGCGTCTTCTCGGTTTCGGGTAAAAGACAAGGCAAAAGACTGCAGGTTGTTTTCTAGACCAATTAAAGCTTCATTGAATTCGATTGTCGACATGGCGTTTAGTTTTGTTTAACAATTACGAGATAAAGTTAAACATAAAATGTTTAACTAAACAAGAAAAAGTTTAAACAAAACAATAAATTTTTTCTATTCCACTTATAGAAGAAATCTATTTTACATGCTCCATCATCACCTTCACCATCGCTTTCGTGCTAAACTGTGCTTTCCAACCCCAGTCTTTTTGGGCAGCGCTGTCATCTATCGAATTGGGCCAGCTGTCTGCAATGTCCTGACGGAAATCAGGCTCGTAAGCGATTTTAAAATCGGGTTGTAGTGCTTGTATTTCTAAGGCGAGTTCGGCAGGTGTAAAACTGCAACCGGATAAGTTATAGGCCGAGCGGATTTTAATTTGTTCGGCAGGTGCTTCCATGAGTTCAATGGTGCCACGGATGGCGTCGTCCATGAACATCATTGGCAGTTTGGTGTCGGCTCTTAAAAAGCAAGTGAACTCACCAATTGATTTCGCTTTGTAAAAAATATCTATAGCGTAGTCGGTGGTGCCGCCTCCAGGTAGGCTTTTGTAAGAGATCAGGCCAGGGTAGCGGATGCTGCGCACATCCACGCCAAATTTGTTGTGGTAGTATTCGCACCAGCGTTCGCCCGCTTGTTTGGAGATGCCATAAACGGTAGTGGGTTCCATAATGGTGTGTTGTGGCGTTTGGTCTGCTGGGGTTGTGGGGCCGAATACAGCAATAGAACTCGGCCAGAAGATTTTTTTGAGGTAACCTTCTTTGGCTAAGTCGAGTATGGTAAAGAGCCCCTCCATATTGAGTTTCCAAGCGAAGTCTGGATTTTTTTCTGCGGTAGCTGAGAGCAGGGCAGCAAGTAAGTAGACTTCTTTGATTTCTTGTTCTATAATAAAAGAGCGGACATTCTCTCTTTGTAGGGCATCGAGTTGAATGTAGGGTCCGTTTTGTAGGATGGCAGGGCATTCTTCTCGGAGGTCTGCGGCAACAACTTTTTGGTTTCCGTATTTTGAACGGAGTGCTAAAACGAGTTCGGTTCCAATCTGACCACAGGAACCGAGCACCAATATTTTTGACATAGTGTTGATTTGATGAATGGACAAATTTACGAAAACTGACCAAAATCATTTCTTGGATTCCAGTATTGGTTTAGATTTGTCTTCATAAAACTATAAAACATGTCTTTTTACCACAAGCTCGGACAAATTCCGCACAAACGACACACTGTTTTTCGCCAACCAGACGGCTCCATTTACCACGAGCAACTCTTCGGTACTATTGGCTTTGACGGCATGTCAGCTTTGCTGTATCATATCCAGCCGCCAACGGTTGTCAAATCAATAGGTGCGCAAACGAACATTGCCCCAGAAATAGGTATTCAAAAAAATATGCTGATGCGCAGTTTCAGGGGCTTCGACCTCAAGCCCGCTGCCGACTACGTTGAAAGTAGAGTACCGGTGTTGGTCAATTCCGATGTCTACCTTGAACTCGCGGCGCCTTCCGAGAGCATGAAAGACTACTTCTACAAAAATGCCGACGCCGACGAAATCATATTTATACACAAGGGTTCAGGAAAATTGCGCACCCAAATGGGCAACATCGATTTTGCATACGGTGACTACCTCGTGATTCCGCGCGGCATGATCTACCAATTGCAATTCAATGACGAAAACAATCGCTTGTTCATCATTCAATCTTTTCATCCGGTCTATACGCCTAAACGCTACCGCAATTGGTTTGGACAACTTTTAGAGCACTCACCTTTTTGTGAGCGCGACATCCGCCCACCGCACGAACTCGAAACGCACAACGAAGAAGGCGATTTTCTGATCCGTATCAAAAAACAAGATGTGCTGTACGATTACACGTATGCGCACCATCCTTTTAATGTAGTCGGATGGGACGGCTATAATTATCCGTATGCTTTCTCCATCCATGACTTTGAACCCATTACGGGCCGCGTGCACCAACCGCCTCCAGTACATCAAACTTTTGAGACCGCTGCATTTGTGGTCTGTTCTTTTGTACCGCGCCTTTACGATTACCATCCAGATTCCATCCCAGCTCCGTATAACCACTCCAATATTGATTCCGACGAGGTTTTGTATTACGTGGACGGCGATTTCATGAGCCGTAACAACATCGAAAAAGGACAAATTACCTTGCATCCGGCAGGCATCCCACATGGGCCACACCCCGGAGCATATGAGCGCAGTATCGGCAAAAAAGAAACCGAAGAATTAGCTGTGATGGTCGATACCTTCAAGCCACTCTCACTTACCAAACGCGGTTTAGAGATGGAATTGCCAGACTACATGTTCTCTTGGCAGCACTAACTCGCTTTTAATCCCTAATTTTGATATAAATTCAACAAAATGGCAGAGATCAAGAACCTTAAAGATATCCAAAACTACGACTACAGTCTAGAGAAAATATTTCACGACGCCGAAGATTTCCTTCCGCTTTTAGGCACAGACTACGTCGAACTTTACGTTGGCAATGCCAAGCAAAGCGCACATTATTATAAAACTGCTTTTGGTTTTCAGTCGGAGGCTTATGCTGGGCTCGAAACCGGTGTCAAAGACCGCGTTTCTTATGTGCTCAAGCAAGATAAAATCCGTTTGGTACTCACTACGCCACTTACAGAAGGTGGCGAACTCAACGCGCACATCGACAAACACGGCGACGGCGTTAAAGTTGTTGCACTTTGGGTAGAAGATGCCACCAAAGCATTTGAAGAGACCACCAAAAGAGGCGCTAAACCTTATATGGAACCAACACGTGAGGAAGACGAAAACGGCTGGGTGGTGCGCTCAGGTATCTACACCTATGGCGAGACCGTCCATATTTTTGTTGAGCGCCATAGCTATAACGGCATTTTCTTGCCAGGTTATAAAAAATGGGAGTCTCATTACAACCCTGAACCAGTTGGCCTCAAATTCATCGACCATATGGTGGGCAACGTAGGTTGGAATGAAATGAACGACTGGGTTGAGTTCTACGGAAAAGTGATGGGCTTTGCCCAAATTGTCTCTTTTGACGACAACGACATCTCCACAGATTACACTGCATTGATGTCTAAAGTAATGTCTAACGGCAATGGTCGCATCAAATTCCCGATCAACGAACCAGCAGAAGGCAAGAAAAAATCGCAAATCGAAGAATACATTGACTTCTACAATGGCCCAGGTGTACAGCATATTGCTGTTTCTACCAACGACATCGTTGCCACCGTCTCCGCCATGCGCGACCGCGGTGTAGAGTTTTTGTATGTCCCCGAAACGTATTACGAAGATTTATTGGAGCGCGTTGGCGCCATCGACGAAGACGTCGAGCTCTTGAAATCGCATGGTATCCTCATTGACCGCGACGACGAAGGTTATTTGCTGCAACTGTTCACCAAACCGGTAGTTGACCGCCCTACCATGTTCTTTGAAATCATTCAAAGAAAAGGGGCACAATCTTTTGGCAAGGGTAATTTCAAGGCCCTTTTCGAAGCCATCGAGCGAGAGCAAGAAAATCGCGGAACGCTTTAATATTACAAAAACCGCAAACTTAAAAAGGGGCTCCATTTGGAGCCCCTTTTTAATGGGTTATGTTTGGCTAAAGAGCTTGAAGCAAGGCTTCAAATTCTTTGTAAATGCCGTTTTGCTTATCGTCGTTATAAGCTTTCTGAATGGCCTCTACTATTTTAGAAATTTCGGATACACCGTCGGCCTTTAAGCGGTTCATCACTTCTTGAATCACGTCGGGGCGAGGCCCCCACGTAAATACTTCCGCTCCTTTTTCATCTAGACAAATCAGTTTTGGAATTGCACGGCCGCCATTGGTGAGGTAGGCGTCCATGACGGTGGGGTGTTCGTCGCGCAAAATGTAAAGCGTTTGTATGCCATTCACGGCTAAAGCTAATTTTTCAATGACCGGCACACACTGCGCGGCATCACCGCACCAAGGTTCTGTAAGGACCCACCAGGTCCAATTTGTCACTTTATTTTGCAGTAATTCTTGCAACCCAACGGGTATTTCTACGGTTTTGTTGAGGCGCTTCATGCGTTGCTGATTCAGTTTGGTATAGTGCACATAAGGCGCGCTCTGATTGGGTCCACTCGTGCGCCCCTCTGACACAAGTTGTTCAGTAAGCTGCATATAGCAGCTGTAATCCATGGCTTGTGCCAAGAGTTCTGGAGTAAAAAGTTGGTTTGCTTCCATCTGATGAAAAGTGTTGCGTAAATACGGCGCAAAGGTACGTATTGAAAATTTGGCTTTTTCAAAAAGCACGTTTTAATTATCAAGAAGATTTTGTATATTTGCACCCACCAAAATGGAGGTTGTAGCTCAGTTGGTTAGAGCGTCGGATTGTGGTTCCGAAGGTCGCGGGTTCGAGACCCGTCTTCCTCCCCAAACAAAAAGCCAGTAATTTTACTGGCTTTTTTCGTTTATAAACAATTCAAAGTTTTGCTGCACAACGCGCCTAAGTGTTCTGGCAGCTGTTGGCTGTTCCAAGGATGTGTAGTGCCAAAAACATGATCCGCTCCAGCTATTTCCGTTACGGCTGTTCTTGAAGCTGCTGCCAATTCATAAGCTTCTGTGATCGGTACTGAAAGGTCTTGGTCTCCATGAAAAACATGTAGCTTTTCTGTAAGAACTTGCACAGCCTTTAGGATGTCCAGTTTTTCTTGATGGGCTAAGAAATCGGTATACAAGCTATATTGTTGGGGTAGGTTTTGTTTGGTGCGGCCATTTTTTACAAAACGGGTTCCCGCTTTTTTCCAATCGTGCAGTTCAGCCCCTGTAGGAAAGCGCCTACCGATATCGCAAATGCCCGCCCAAGTGCAGACCTTTCCAAGTGCAGACTGAAAGTTCCAGTGTTGACTTGCTAAAATAGCGGTACCGCTACCTCTGGAGTGTCCAATTAGGTGAATGCGCTCCCAAGTTTGGTGTGTGGTTTCTAAGTGAGCAATCAGACTGAGGGTGTCAGCTATTTCAAAGGAGTAGGTGTTTTGTCCGAAAGCTTCCAGATCTGCAAATTCTGTGGGATGGTCGAGCGTGGTGCCGTTGTGGCTGAGGTTGAAGCGGCAGAAGTCATAGCCTGCCTGGTTGAAAAAATCGCGTACCAAATGCCAAGCGCCCCAGTCCATGAAACCCATGAAACCGTGCACAAATACAATTAATTCTTTGGCGTCTGCCGTTGGTGTCAATTCGTAAAGTGCTGCGTGTTGTTGGGCACCTATATATGTATTTCGCATTTTTTTCTTCGTTCTTAGCAGGAACCCTGGACAATATAGACGAGTTCTGAGCTGATTCGAAGGTAACCAAAATCGTAACAAAAAATGTAGTGCCCGCCATTTTTAGCCCGTTTAGTGTGCGTTTGGAATTGAAAATTATAACCCCGAATAAGTAGTTCCACTTCCTCCACACGGCGTTTTTTTTCAATCATGAGTAAGTGCGCCAATATTTGTTGGTTTTGCACTAAAATCCGATTGACCTGTCTTTGCACGGCCAATTTTTGTGCGTAGTTGCGGTTGTTGTATTGGTTGCGGCACTGATCGCTGCAAAATTTTTGATCGCTGCGTCCCTTGAGCAGCACCGCACATTCCCGACAATAGCGTTTAGAAAGGTAATAATCCATATGAACCAAACGGCGTTTGAAGGGTTAACTATATGCAGAGCCGTTTCAAGGGGTCGGATTTGCTTTCACGACCCAAACAAATCTTCATTCAACTCCGTAAAATATGCAGTAAAAGAGGGCCTTGGCTCAAAACTTTGTAACGCAGCAAAAAAAAGTGCGTTCAAGTCGAACCTTTCTGCATTTTATCAGTACAAGGGAAGGCAATTAGAAAATATGAGGCAGTTAAAAATCGCAAAACAGGTCACCAACAGAGAGACCGCATCTTTAGACAAGTATTTACAAGAAATTGGTCGTGTCGACCTCATTACCGCTGATGAAGAGGTAGAGCTCGCTCGCAAGATCAAAGCCGGAGACCGCGTCGCGCTAGAGCGCCTCACCAAAGCCAACTTGCGCTTTGTCGTTTCCGTAGCCAAACAGTACCAAAATCAAGGATTGGCCTTGCCAGACTTAATTAACGAAGGTAACTTAGGCCTGATCAAAGCCGCTGAGCGTTTCGACGAAACCCGTGGTTTTAAATTCATTTCTTACGCCGTTTGGTGGATCCGTCAGTCAATTCTTCAGGCTTTGGCAGAACAAGCGCGCATTGTGCGTTTGCCCTTGAACAAAATTGGTAACATCAACAAAATCAACCGTGCGTACTCAGAGCTCGAACAAAAATTTGAGCGTCCGCCATCAGCAGACGAACTCGCTGAGTTCTTGAATGTCACGCCAGAAGAAGTGAAACAAACGCTCTCTCAAAATGGACGCCATATCTCTATGGACGCACCTTTAATTGAAGGCGATGACTCCACTTCAACAATGTACGACGTCATGCAAGGCGACTCCCTACCTGGCCCAGAAGCCAGCCTAACCCTAGAGTCTTTGCGCTCAGACATTCGCCGCTCCCTCACGAGCCTCACCCCGCGTGAAAGCGAAGTGATCAGCATGTTCTACGGCCTCGACGGCAAAGCACCGTTATCCTTAGAAGAAATCGGCGACAAATTCGAACTCACCCGCGAGCGCGTCCGCCAAATCAAAGAGAAGGCCATCCGCCGCCTCAAACACACCAACAAAAATAAAGTACTGAAAAGTTATTTAGGATAATAAAAAAAGGAACCAATAGGTTCCTTTTTTGTTTTTGGTAGGCTGCCCTTCAATAAGTTGCACTTAGAAAAGTATGGTGCTAGCCAATAATCAGTTGAAATACTGAGAGAATTTGAATTTGTACTAAATATCTTACAGTGAGCAAGGAATTCTACTTCATTTGAATCGTTTTCAAGAAAAATTTCGAAAATAACCTTTTGTAGGCAGCGTTTGATTCTTATTTTATGAATCAACAATTCGAAATTTACACCTCCTCTGATGGAAGCACTCAGATAGAGGTAAAGTTTGAAGGAGAAACTTTTTGGTTGAGTCTAAACCAAATATCAAGCCTATTTGAAAAGGATAAATCTGTAATATCTAGACACATAAGTAATATATATAGGGAAGGTGAGCTTGATCGCAGTTCAACTGTTGCAAAAAATACAACAGTTCAATTTGAAGCTAATCGTCAAGTAAAAAGAGATATAGAATACTATAACCTCGACGCCATAATTTCAGTTGGTTACCGCGTAAACTCGAAACGAGGAACCCAATTTCGCCAATGGGCTACAAAACGATTAAAGGACTACTTAATTGAAGGAGTTGCCCTCAATGAAAAACGACTAGAGCAAAAGAATAAAGAGATTCAGGTATTACATGATGGGATCCGGATTCTGAGTAGGGCAATTGAAGAGCAAGCAAACGGCAATACTACTTATGCTTGGCTGCAACAATTTAGTCTTGGTTTAAGACTTCTTGACGACTACGACCACGAGACTTTGGATACAAAAGGTTTCCATTCAAAGGCAGCTATTTATCCTGAATTAGATGATTATTTAGTCCTTGTTGAGCAAATGCGCACTGAGTTCAATACGACTATTTTTGGCAAACTCAAGGATAGTAGTTTTGATAGTGCCATTCATCAAATCAAACAAAGTTTTGGCCTCGTGGAATTATATCCGTCGCTTGAAGAAAAAGCTGCCATGTTACTTTATTTGGTGGTTAAAAATCATGCTTTTGTGGATGGGAATAAGCGCATTGGTGCAGCCTGTTTTTTGCTATTTCTCGAAAGAAATGGCATTTTATACAACCCCACTGGCCAAACAATTATCAGCAACGAAGCGCTTGCATCTTTAACACTATTTGTCGCTGCGAGTCAAGCAAGCGAGATGCAAACCGTTAAGAATTTATTGATAAGTGTACTGAACCGGAAATTGATATAACCATCAAGGATAGCCTACAAAAAAGGTACTGAAAAGCTACCTGAGATAAATAAAAAAAGGATCCGAGAGGTTCCTTTTTTGTTTTAAATGGTATCCAATGTCAATAATCCTGTCTAAATGGGGCTTATTGATTGAAAAGCAAATTAACCAGGAATGCTGTCGAGATGGTCCAGCCGACGCCCACTGCAAGCATATTTTGTTTTTTCACCTGTTTTTGATAACAATCAAGGTAAGCTGGGTCATCAAACAAGACTTTATTTTCTGATCGCGAAAAAATGATAGGTTCCTTCTGAGGTAATGGCTTAGAAAACTTGATAAATATCAAAGGAAAGGGCCCGCCGAGCATCCCAAGAAAAACATATCCGGGAAGTTTATAAATTAACTTCTTTGCATCCTTTTGGCCCTTGTTGCAATTCTCAATGGTAAGGGAGTCATCCAAAAGCGCAATTAATTTTGGATTGTTTGCATTGGATAATTCTATTGCATCAATTTCTGTCAAAGGAATTTCGTAGCAATTGCGAGCTGCCTTGAATTCAAGCGAATTTGTATTGATTTTCGTGATTTTTCCCTCAAATTTTTGCTGATTTTTCAAGGTGACAACGTCAGCTGCTTGTAACGCAAAGCAAAGAAAGAAAATGATTGTGAGTGAGTATATTTTTTTCATTGTAAAGAGAAAAAAGTTATGTGCTTGATACTCAAATGTAATCATTTGGCAAAAAAAAAGGAACCTAAGTGGTTCCTTTTTCGTGGTAGGTAGGAAAAGCTTATTGTTCTTTCACTTCAACTTTAATTGAGGTACAAGTAACAACTCCTCCGGTTAATCCTGAAATGATAAAGTCAGTGAATCTGATTTTGGTAGTGACTTGACAGTTCCCATTTGACGGCGTATTGACATGGGTTCTGCCGACTGGTATAATGCCCCAGAATAACCAAAATTGTTTCCCTTTGTCAAATGTCACCTCTTTTCCTGGTGTTTCTAGGTAAGCTCCAACTGGCGTTTTTGTCATCATGCATGATGTAAAGCCGCTGAGAAGTAGGATGGTTAAGAGAAATTTTTTCATTGTGTATTTATTGAATTGACAAATATTACATCTGAATGAAATTACAATCACCTGCTGTCATGATGTAAATATCAGAGACGAGTACATTACCATTATTGTCTTTGATTTCGTAATTGATGAGTTTGCTATCTAGTGTGCCCATATCAATTTCTGTGTTCACATTTCCAGATTGTTCACAGCTTGGTTGACCAGTCCAGTAGTTGGTTGCAAGTGTAGATCCAACTAGTTGTCCGTCCACATAAATATACAAGCCAGTTATTCCGGCGTTTTGGACTAGTTGCGATGTAGCAAGATTTTGCCAGAAAATGAGTTTTTCTTTGTAGACGCATGAGTAGTCGTCTTTTTTTGCGGAGGCATTGTAATTGACTGCATCTGGATCAGTACATCCAGGTTTTGCGCAACTGAATACGCCTAGCGCTAAGGCACTTGAAAAGGCAAGTTTTGTAATAAGATTCATCGGTTAAATTTTTAAAATTTCAAATACAAGATCAAATGTACAATAATATTAGACAAAAATGTACTAAAATATAAGCGTAATGTATAAGAAAATAAGCCAGGCATTCATCAATTTTGCGCTATGGGCGAAGTGCATATTGGTCAGGAAATCAAGAGAGTGCTGGATCAGAGTGATATTTCGGTAACGGAATTTGCAAAGAAAATCAATAAGTCGAGGGGGAATGTGTATTCAATTTTGACGCGTAGCTCTATAGATACCGATTTGCTAAGTGCGATTTCAGAGGTCTTGAATTATGATTTTTTTCTCCTGTTCAGTTTTACGCATCAAGCAGTAAATCAGCGGATGTATGATTTAGAGAAAGATAACGCCATGGTGCGCACACTCAATGAGTTGCTTCTTGAAAAGTATGGCTTAGCAAAGTAGCCTACATCGGATCCACATCAATACTAATATGAATGCCTTTGAAGCGGACGTTTTGATAGAAGACGTCGAGGTCTTGAAGGATTTTGGCCTTGACTTTTTTGTCGGGGGCGCCGCGTTCGATCTTGAGTTTGATTTCTTTGAGGAATTTGTTTTGGATGCGCTTGATGATCGGGAACTCGGGGCCTAGGACGCGTTCTTTGAAGACTTCGCGCAGTTGGTCGGCGAGCAATTGGGCGCCTTCGTGTACTACTTCTTCTTTTTCGTGCTTGAGGGTCAATTGGATTATTTTGTAGAACGGCGGATAGAAAAAGCGCTGGCGTTCTTCGATTTCGACTTCGTAAAAACCGATGAAGTCGTGGGCCATGACGCGTTCGAGTACCCAATGTTCTGCTTGTGCGCTTTGAATCACGACCTTTCCTTGCTTTTCTTTGCGACCTGCTCTTCCTGCCACCTGAGACATCAGTTGGAAGGCGCGTTCGTAGGCGCGGAAGTCGGGTCGGTTGAGCAGCATGTCGGCGTCGAGGATGCCCACCAATGAAACGTGGTCAAAATCGAGGCCTTTGGTGACCATTTGGGTGCCGATCAGGACGTCGATGCGGCGGTTGGCAAAGTTATCGATGATTTCTTCGTAGGCATTTTTGGAGCGCGTACTGTCGAGGTCCATGCGTTTGAAGATGGTATTAGGGAAGATGAGTTGGAGTTCGTCTTCAATTTTTTCGGTGCCAAAGCCAATCATGCGCAGGCGGTTGCTGCCGCAGTTGGTGCAAGAACCGATAGGTGGTGTGGTGTAGCTGCAATAGTGGCACTTGAGCATATTGCTGTGCTTGTGGTAGGTGAGGCTGACGTCGCAGTGTTCGCAACGCGGTGTCCAGGCGCAAACTTCGCAAGACCAAATAGGGGTGTAGCCGCGACGGTTTTGAAACAAGATGATTTGTTCTTTTTTGGCCAGCGCCTGTTTCATTTCGTCTAGCAGCAGACTAGAAAAATGCGACTGCATGTTTTTGAGTCGCTTTTCTCTTTTGAGGTCGGCACAAATCATGAGCGGCAATTGCAGGCCTTTATAGCGGTCTGCAAGTTGGACTAAATGGTATTTGCCTTGCTTCGCATTTGAATACGATTCGATGGATGGCGTGGCCGAACCCAACAAAACTTTTGCGCTATGTAGTTTGGCTAGTACAATAGCGGCATCTCGGGCGTTGTAGCGCGGAGAGGGGTCGTATTGCTTGAAAGACGCTTCGTGTTCTTCGTCTAAGATGACCAAGCCGAGGTCGGCAAAGGGCAAGAAAACAGAGCTGCGCGCCCCGACAATAATTCTGAATTTGTGTGGGTCATTGGCCAGCACGTGGTTCCAGATTTCAATGCGTTCGTTTTGGTTGAAGCGGCTGTGGTAGACGCCCACTAAATCGCCAAAGTAGTGTTGAAGGCGCCCGATCAGTTGGGTGGTGAGCGCAATTTCGGGAATCAAGAACAGCACCTGCTTGCCTAAATCTAGGTATTGCTGGATCAATTGGACGTAAATTTCGGTCTTGCCTGAGCCCGTAACGCCATAAAACAAACAGACATCTTTTTGCTCAAAACCCATTTCGATATCTTTCAGCGAGCTGAGCTGAACTTCGGTGAGTGGCTTGAAAGCACCTTTTCCTTCACCCACGCTGGCATGCCGATCTACTTGGAGCCGTTCTATTTGAAAGACGCCCTGCTTTTCTAGCGTTGCGAGCGCCGAGGCACTGATGTCGTGCTTGAGCAAAAGCGTTTTGGATACCGGTGCTGCTAAGCTGCCAGACTCTGTGGCTAATTGGATAAAACGCAGTAGGGCTTGTACCTGTTTTTCAGCTCTTGGCTTGCGTTCAAGGGTATTGAGAAAAGCGGTGAGTTGTTCTTCTTGCTGAAAATCGGAGTGCAAAAAGATAAAGAGTTGTGTTTTGGGGGTATAGCGCTCCTGTACTTCTTCTGCACTGGCAATGAGCTTGAGTTCGAGGAGTTTCTTGAGATAGGGTTGTATCGTTTTGATGCCCAAACGCTCGGTGAGTTCTTTGCTGCTCATTTGGGTTTGTACCGTGAGCAATTCTAGAATTTCTTCGGCGCGCGTACTGAGTTCTGGCCTTTGCAGCGGTGCGTCAGGGTGCAAGCAAAATTTGGCTTCACTCGCTAATTTGAAGTTGGCGGGTAGCGCGGCGTTCATGACGTCGCCAATAGGTGCCATGTAATAAGTGCTGATCCAATCCCAGAAGGCGAGTTGCTTGCCCGTGACAATGGGCTGCTCGTCTAGAATGGTGTCGATGTATTTGGCTTGATAGTTTTGAGGAACAGTTTGGTGAACGTTCGTGATGAGCCCGGTCAGGAGTTTGTTTTTGCCAAAAGGCACCAATACGCGCAGGCCGCTTCTGATGAGGTCATTGAACTCAAAGGGTACGCGATAGGTAAAAACCTGCCGCATCGGGACCGGCAACAAGACATCGGCGAAGAGTGTCTGGCGTTCGGTCATTTAGTTACAAGCAAAAGACTCTTCTTGCCCCACGACGTTGTCGCCCGGGTGGTTTGAGCAGAAAAGCAAAAATCCGGTGATGGGGCCGTTGCAAAGCTCGCGGGTCGATTTTTTATCGATGGCTCTGATATAGGCTTGTTGTGGAGAGGTATAAAATGGTTTGTAGTAGGTTACGGTCTGGCGCGAGGAGAAAATGCCGACTACGCGCTTGCCATTGGTGACACTCAGGTTGGTGTAGGTTGGTTTACTTTGCGCCAAACTAGAGCTTGGTGAGTTGACGCTCATGTAGTTATAAAGTTCTTCGGCACCACCAGTAAGGATGACGCGGATGGCTTTGAAGGTGCGTTTGTCTATTGCCGGATTGTTGCTTGCATTAGCTTTAACAAGGTCATAGAATGTTTGGCCAACTGCTGAGTACGTGCGCGAAGTGTAGGGTTCAGCTGCCGCTTCGCCGAGTTTCCAGCGGAAGGATTTTTCCGAAATGGTAGCGCCTTGGTGCTCGTTGAATAAGACATCTAGGTGAGCGCTGGTGATGTGGGAATTTCCAGTATTGGAAATCGCGATGCCAGTAGAGATGTATTCTCCTGGATCGTCGGCAAATTTAAAAGTAAAATTTTGAGATGCCGAAGGAGAGGTCATGCCATGAACGAGTTCGGTTTGGCCGCTCACCTCAAACTCTCCACCATTGATGATGGCTTTGAAGCGATAGGTTGCTGTTGGCTTCAGTGAGCTCAGCATGGGGTTACTAGACGTTTGAATGGCTTCTAGAGGGCCAGTTGGAAGGGTCTTGAAATAATACGCTTTTTGTTCTGGGCCGTAAAAAAGGCCGTTGGTGTCTTTGTCTTGAACGATGGTGTCTTGGAGTGTCCAGGTGCGAGTCACCTGACCATTTACTACTTCAGAAACCGTTGCCTCAACTTGGTCAAAATAACTTGAGTCTGGAATTTGAGCGATGTCTAGGGCAGAACCCGGGCCAATAAAAGCGCGGGTAATTTTAATCATGTGAATGGAATCGGCTTGATCTAGTAGGCCATAGACAACTGCAGTTTCGACGAAGTCGCCATCGAGGGTGATGCCTTCTTCACAAGAGCTCAGTGCCAAAGCACCGGCAACAAAAATGGAGAGAAATTTTATTAAGCGCATGAGCTAAGTTACGGATTATTGTGGTCTTGGGCTAGGCATCGGCATGGCAGTATTGGGAGCAGCTGCTTTTTCGATGGCCATGAGTTCCATTTCAAAAATAAGTGGGGAATAAGGCTTGATATTCGCGCCTTGTGGTGGATTTCCAGCGTAGCCGAGTTCTTGCGGTACGAACAAGCGAATTTTAGTGCCTACGCTCATAAGTTGTACACCTTCGGTCCAGCCGGGGATCACTTCATTGAGTCCAAAACTGATGCCTTCGCCAGTAGGTGATTGATCAAAGATGCTTCCGTCGGGGTTCATACCTACATAACTCATCTTGACGCGAGCGTCGCGGCCAGGCTTAGGACCTTTACCTTCTTTAAGCACCATGTATTGGAGGCCGCTCGCGGTGGTCTTGACACCAGGCTTGTTTTTGTTGGCGCTCATAAAGGCTTCGCCCTCTGCTTTGTATCCTTCGGTTATCTTTTGGTATTTTTGATTCATGAGGGCTTCAAAGCCCGCCATGATTTTTTTGCGGTCTTGGCCTTTGAGGGCTTCGGTGTCTTTTTTGTTGAGGCCATCGGCAAATCCTTTCTTGACAAAATCACTGTTGATGAGTGCTTTGGCGTCGAGTTGTTCAAAGTAATGATCAAAACGCTCGCGATTGATTTTGCCCACGGCAAAAGAACCCTGCTCCTTGTATTTTTCATTGAAGCTTTTGCCATCTTGCCCAAGTAAAAGCTCGAGTTCTTTGTAGTATTTTTTGAGTTCGGCTTCCTTGACTTGATTCTCAAATCCTTCAATCATTTTTTCTTTGTCCATTTTGGTGAATGGCGCTTGCGTAATAAAAGGCTTGGCAATTTCTACCCCTAGAAGATAGGAGTAGCGCTCTTTGTCGGTTTTGAAAGTAACGACGTCATCACCGCAAGCAAAGAGGGTGAAAATTAGGGCGAGAAGAGAAATGTATTTCATAGCAATGATGGATTAGGCGATAGATAAAAGTTCGACATCAAAAATGAGTGCCGCATATGGTTGAATGGCTCCTCCCGGATGAGGATTGGCGCCATATGCGAGTTCCTGAGGAATAGTCAGGCGATATTTGGAGCCGGCAGCCATGAGTTGGAGGGCTTCGGTCCAGCCGCGGATCACTTGATTGACACCAAAGGTAGCTGGCGCGCCGCGCTCTACAGAGCTATCGAAAACAGTGCCGTCGATAAGAGTGCCGTGGTAGTGGACGGTGACTTGGCTTGTTGGGCCAGGCTTGGGACCGTCGCCTTCTTGCAGCACTTCATACTGCAAGCCACTTGCAGTGGTCTTGACCTCCGAACGCTCTGCGTTGTTCGCTAAAAAGGCTTCTCCGGCCAATTTATTCACTTCGTATTTTTGCGTTTTTTGAGCGTCTAAATAGCGCTGAATATGCAGATTGGCTTCTTCAGGAGAAAAAAGCGGTGTTTCGCCGTTGAAAATGGCACGCATTCCGGCCATTACTTGATCGAGGTCAAGGGTAGAGAGGTCTTGTTGTGCTAAACTTTCGGCGATGCTCATGCCTACGCCATATGATGCTTTTGATTTGTCTGCTTCCATAAAATGCTAAAAACGCGAATTTACCGAAAAAAGGGCTGTATTGCGTCCTGTTTGACAAATTAAATCTTGAAACTTTTGAGCGGCTTTTGCGTACAAACGCCCCGATGACACAGCACTTTACTTTTTCGTACCGTTTGCTTGCTGCGCCAAAAGACTTGTCAGATCACGATCAAGCTTTATTGGCTGCTGCAAACGCTGCGCTTTTAAGGGCCTATGCGCCCTATTCACAGTTTCAAGTAGGGGCAAGTGTGTTGCTTGAAAGCGGACGGATCATCGAAGGCAATAACCAAGAAAACATCGCGTATCCTTCGGGTTTGTGTGCAGAGCGTGTCGCGTTGTTTTACGCAGGCGCCAATTATCCTCAAGACCCCATTGTCAAAATTTGTATTGTCGCTCAGGGCGATTTGATGCCAGAGGGTGCTTTGTTGTCTCCTTGCGGGTCTTGTCGGCAAGTGTTGCTCGAAAGCGAGGCCAGACAACATACACCGATAGAGGTGCTTTTGGTGCAAAGATCCGGCGAAATCCTCGTCTTGGATACCGTTCAAAACTTATTGCCATTTGGCTTCTCGAAGTAGTGTGAATTCCAAACAGCGTGTTATCTTTGTAGTCCAAATTTAATACGCATGAATAGCTGGTTTACCGTCAAAGTCAAATACACCAAACAACTCGAAAATGGTACTTTCAAAAGGGTTTCTGAACCTTATTTGTTAGCCGCCATGACCTTCACTGATGCTGAAGCACGCATTTACGAAGAGTTGGGTTCTAGCATCCGTGGAGAGTTTCAAGTAACCGGCATTGCCCGTACCGATCTTCACGATATTTTCCAATACGACGACGCCGAACAATGGTTCAAATGCAAAGTCACCTATGACCGCATCGACGAAGACGGCGAAAAAGCCAAAACTATTTCCCAAAACTTTTTGGTCAGCGCTGCACAGGTCAAAGAAGCTTACGAGCGCATCGAAGAGAGTTTAGCTACCCTCATGATTGACTTCAATGTAGTTTCTATCACCGCATCGCCAATTGTCGAAATCTTCCCATACCGCGAAGAAGATGTTCAGTCTCCAGCCCAAAAGGCGCCTAAATTCGAGGAAGAAACAACCCACACGCCCATCCGTCAAGTCTTCTCTGCTTCGGGTTCCGATCAAGACGACGACCTCACCGACGAAGATGTCTTTTACGACGAAGACGATTCAGAAATAACCGACGAAACCGCAGACGCCTAAATATGAGTGAGTGGCTCAAAGCATACCGTGAAAACCACGCCGATTTTGACCAACCATCGGCTATTGGCAGTCTTCCTTCAGATCCTTTTACAGCCTTCTCACAATGGTTTGATGCCGCAGTTCAAGCCCAGGAGCGCGAGGCTAACGCATTTGTACTGAGCACTTCCAATGCTGAGTTACAAGCATCTGCCCGCATCCTGTACCTCAAAGAACTCCTCGGCAAACAATTCATTTTCTACACCAACTATAGCAGTCACAAAGGGCAAGAGCTCGGTCAAAATCCAAAAGCAGCTATGCTTTTTTTCTGGCCGCAACTCATGCGTCAGGTGCGTTTAGAAGGCCGTGTTCAGCAAATTGACCCAGCTATCTCCGATGCTTATTTTGCTTCGCGCCCCCGAGAAAGCCAACTCGGTGCTTGGGCATCTCAACAATCCGAGACCCTCACCGATCGCGCAGCACTCATTGCGCGTTTTGAAGTATTTGATCAACAATTTCCTAGTGCTGTTCCCCGTCCACCACATTGGGGAGGGTTAGCACTCGAGCCACATTACATGGAGTTTTGGCAAGGCCAACCTTCCCGCCTTCACGAACGTCGCGTTTACGAGTTCAGCGAAAATCATTGGAAATCTAAACTCCTCAACCCTTAAATGAAGGCTTACCAACCCATTTGTGAAGTATTGTCTAACGGCACGCGCCTGGTTTACCTAAAAGTTCCAAGTCAAGTTGCGCATTTGGGATTTTTCTTTGCTGCGGGTTCGCGTCACGAAGCTCCAAATCAAATTGGTTTGGCGCATTTTCTCGAGCATTGTCTTTTCAAAGGGACACACAAGCGAAAGGCATTACATATTTTATCGCGCATAGATGCAGTGGGTGGAGAACTCAACGCCTACACAGCCAAAGAAGAGATGTGCTTGTACGCGTCTTTTTCTAAAGAACACACCAAGCGTGCCATCGACTTATTGGCAGACATCTCCATCAATTCCACATTTCCGCAAAAAGAAATAGAAAAAGAAAAGGAAGTGATTTTAGACGAAATCAACTCTTATCTAGATTCTCCGAGCGACAAAATTTTCGATGATTACGACGCCAAACTTTTTGCGGGTCATCCGCTAGGGCAAAACATTCTCGGCACCAAAGAAAGCGTTTCTGGCTTTACACAACAGGATTTACAGGCGTATGTTCAACAGTACTTCACTGCCGACAACCTGGTGGTTTCGTTCGTTGGCAATATGTCACTGCCAAGACTCAAATCTTCCTTAGAAACCGCACTCGAGGGCATGCCCAAAACAGCCGAACGCTCAGCTGTGCATCCGTTCAAAAGTACTGCGCCGTTCAACGAAACAGTTAAAGAAGCCAATTACCAAGCGCACGCGGTTTTGGGTGGCTTGGCGCCGAGTTATCATCAAGATGAGCGCATAGCGATGTCCTTGCTGATCAATATTTTAGGAGGCCCAGCGCTCAATTCTCGCCTCAATTTATCGGTCAGAGAACGCTACGGTTATGCGTACTCCATAGAAGCCAACTACCACACTTTTGCCGACACAGGTTACTGGCAAATCTATTTTGGATCCGAGTCAAAGAACATCAACAAAACGCTTTCGATTATCGATAGCGAACTCGGAAAATTAAGAGATAAAAAACTGTCCGTAAGTCAGCTTTCGCAAGCGAAAAGACAATTCAAAGGTCATTTGGCACTAGGAATGGATGTCAATTCGGGTCTGATGCAGGGCCTTGGCAAGAGCATGCTAGCTTTTGGTCAGATTGACACTATTGCAGAGATGCACCAAGCCATAGACAAAGTTACAGCCGAAGAAATACAAGCATTGGCACAACAGTACCTGAGAAAAGAGCAAATGTCTTCGCTCATTTTTGATGTAGAAAACGCTTGATGAACGCTTGTTATTGAGCTAGATTTTATCGACCCCCAAAAATTTTACTACCCACACGTACCATTGTGCTGCCATTTTGGATGGCGAGAGGGTAGTCGCCGCTCATGCCCATTGAAATTTCTTGGAAACAAGCCTGTCCTTGGAAGTAGTCATTGCCTAGCTGCTCAAAAATTTGCTTTAAGTTTCTGAACTCGGTGGCTACTTGCTTCTCGTCGGAAGTATTGCTAGCCATTCCCATGACGCCACAAATCTGAATCGACTTGAGTTGTTGGTATGCGTCCGAATCTAGGATGGCTTTAGCTTCTTGTAGGTCTAGACCAAATTTGGTGTCTTCTTGTGCAATATGAAATTGCAGCAAAACGTCTTGCACGCGTTTGACTTTGCGGGCTTGTTTGTCGATTTCTTGCAATAGTTTTAGGCTATCCACGCCATGAATGAGGTGTACAAAGCCCGCCATATACTTTACTTTGTTGGTCTGTAAATGGCCAATGAGGTGCCAATGGATATCGGTCGGGAGCTGCTGTGCTTTTTCGACCATTTCTTGTACTTTGTTTTCTCCAAAATGACGTTGCCCAGCGTCGTAAGCAGCTTGTAAATCTGCCAGTGGTTTGGTTTTAGAAACTGCAATGAGCGTAACGTTTGTAGGGATTTCAGCCCGTACTTTTTGGAGTTGTTCTTGGATCATGCCTCGAGTGAGTATATAGTGAGTCCACTTCTTAATTTGGGCTCAACCCAAGTAGATTTTGGTGGCATATTCAAGCCCGCATCAGCGACTTTTTTAATGTCGGCAATGCTTGCTGGATGCAATAAAAAAGCCACTTCAAATTTCTTGGCATCGATGGCGTCTATCATTTTTTGGATGGGTTCATTACCGGGTACGAACTCAACTTGATCGGTCGTTTTAAGGTCGATGATGCCAAAAATAGGCTTGAGGATGAGGTCCGAAAGAATAAAGGAGTCTAAAGTTTCTATCGGGTCTTGGTCATTGATGAAGTGGAGGTTTGGCCTGAATTTAAGCCAGGTTTTTTCCATGTAGATATGGATATCGTGCTGTTGGCTAGGTACTTGGGCACCTGGCAGCGATTCCACTTGGCCTTCATTGGCTAAAATAGCCATAAGCCCTTTGAGATCGAGGCCATTGGTAGATTTCAGTAAGCGATGAAAAGCGGCAATTTGCACTTCGCGTTCATCGACTAAATATCCCAGGAAATAATCTGCAGCGGCCGGATAAGCCTGTCCTTTTTCGCGCAATTGTTGGGTATAGCGGGCAGATGAAGCACAGCGGTGGTGTCCGTCGGCAATATAAAGTGCTGGCACATTTTGGAAAGCTTCGCATATTGCAGCTGAGTCTGTGGAGCTCAATAACCAAACCTCATGCGTAATGCTATCGGTTGTGGTGAATTCATATTCTGCCCTAGTGTCTAGGTAGGAGTCGAGCATCTTTTGAATAGGAGCTCGTCCTTCATAGGTCAGTAAAACAGGCTCTGCATTGAACCCAACGGTATGTAGATAGTTGGTGAAGACGTCTTCTCTGGCGGTGAGCGTTTGTTCGTGAATTTTAATATTACCGTTGAGGTAGTCGTCAACGCTCACGCCGGCAAAAAAACCTGAAACAACCATACCATCCTTGGATTGTCTGTATATATAGAGCTGCGCTTCTCGATCGGTGGTAAGGATACCAGCCGCTTTGAAATCATTGAATTTTTGCTTGACTTGCAAGAAGCGCTCGGTAGAATTGGGTTTGGTTTTGATTTGGGTCCCAAATTCAGGATTGATAATGTGCAAGAAAGTAAAAGGGTTGTCTTCTAGCTTGGCTTTGAGTACATTTTTTTTATAAGAATAATACGGCCGAGTAGCAACTAAATGTACCTTGCTACGGACTGGACGAATTCCTTTAAAAGCCCTGATTTGCGCCATTATTATTAGAATTTGTAACTAATGCCTAAGCTAGGTAAAACAGGGAATTGATAGATGATTTTATTGGTAATGCGATTCACGTAGAAAATGTTGTTTCGGTTGTAAGCGTTCGTTACACCAAGCACGATTTCTAAATTATTCTTCTTCTTGGTGGTAATGCTGTGTTTCACCGTGATGTCTAGACGGTGGTAGACTGGCAATCTTTGAGAATTAAAGGTGCCGAGAATGGTAGAAATATTGTTTGGATTGTTGGTCACATAGTTGGTGGTGAGGCCTTCTCCGAAATTTTCGAGTTGATAATAGCCTGCAGTTGGCGTGAAAGGAAGACCCGAACCGAGATTCCAGCGGATATTGAGTTCGGTTTGCTTCTTTTTTCCAAAAGCGTATGAACCTACAATATTGACGTTGTGGCGTCTGTCAAAAACAGGGAAATAGTTGTTAAAACCATCCCAGCGGGTGTTGTGTCCGAGAGAATACACAGCCCAAAGGAAGATGCGGTCTTTGGCGTATTTAACGAGTGCATCTACGCCATATGATTGGCCTGATTCGATGATAAAGTCTTTTTTGAAGACGTCATCGATGAGTTCAAACTGAGCGATATCAGCGTAGAGCTTATTTTGATTGATGTTGCTGAGTTGGTCAAAATATTTATAGTAAGCCTCAATGTTGACATTCCAATATTTATTGATGTCGTATTCAAAACCTGCGATGGCATGCCAAGCATATTGTAAGCCATTTTTGATTTCAGAGACTTGCTGAAACTGATTCACAAACTGATCTTGTACATTGGTTGGTGCTGAGAGTAAGCCATTAAAGAGGTTTACGACGTCTTTGTCTGAAGAAGCCGAGGTAAAGTTTTGAGAGAACCTTCCGCCTGAAAATTTGAAGCGCAGCTTGTCCGTTGCGTTGTATTTGGCGCCAATTCGGGGCTCGATAGAAATGGTATTTAACGAGGCGTATAATTGCATACGCAAACCACCCTGATAAACCCAACGCGGCGTAACATAGCGGTAATTGACGTATGAGCCGATTTCAGTAGTGAAGTTACTCGCTTCAATTTTGCGTTCGAGTTCATTGAAAGTGATAAATTGCGTATTGAAGCCACTCAAATTGAAACCGTAATTGAGTTCGCTTTCGTTTTTCTGAAAGTATGTGAAATCAAAACCGAGATCGAAGCCACCGATTTTAGAATAACGCGGTTCTTGACCTGTTTCTAGAAAGGTTGTTTCATAGTTACTTCCATTGACGTGTCCGCGGATAAAAATAGGAGAGCTACTTGGTACGAGTGTAAAATTAAGACCTCCACCGGCAGCATTCCAATTGAGGTTGGCAACGTTATAGTTGACTGAATCTTGATTAGAGAAACCAAAAACACTCACCTTAGAGCCTCCTTCTCCGTTGAAGGTTACTTTACCGTAAAGGTCGGTGAAGTTAAATGGCAATCCGTTACCATCGTTTATAGAAGGATACAAAGATTTGCTTGTGTAGTCTAAAAGTGAATGTTTACCTGTAAGCATGTAAGAACCACTCGCCAAGCCATCCTTGCCTTTTTTACCGAGCGGACCTTCCAATACAGCTTTAGACATAAACGGGGAGGCAGAAATTTTACCAGCAAACTTGCTGCGGTTACCATCGCGGTAAGTGATGTCCATGACAGAAGAGATGCGCCCACCATACTTGGATTCAAAACCACCAGTGTAGATATCCACGGACTTCACGAGTTCGGTCTCAAAAATCGAGTAAAAACCAATGGAGTGAAAAGGGTTGTAGATGGTCATGCCATCGAGTAGTGTTTTGTTTTGGATGGGTGTCCCGCCGCGCACATACAACTGCCCGCCTTGGTCTCCGGTAGTGACAACGCCAGGTGTAACGCTCAAGGCGCCCACAATATCGCTTTCAGCGCCATACATTGGGATGCGTTCAACAGCTTGTTTGTCCATTTTGACCTCAGACATGCCAATTTGTTGCTTTTTTTCTTTCGCCTGATTACTCACCCGGACATCTTTGATGTTCAGTGTATTCAGGTTGAGGTTCCAAGAGCCGATATCGTAGATTTTTTTGGCTGCGGTCATGTTTACATCAAGGAAACTGCGCTCATATTTGCCTTTCTCTACCTTAAGGATATAAGAACCCATTGGCAGTTTTGGCACGGAAAAGAACCCCGCAATATTCGTGTAGCCCAAGGCTATTGGCGTGCTGTCTTGTCTAAGTACTTTGACGCGTTCATCGGAAATGGGCTCGCCATTGGATGCGTCATGTAAGAAACCGCGGATGACGTAATCTTGTGCTGCAAGGCTATTGCAAATGAAGATCAGGAGAAGAGGGAGTATACGTTTGAGCATTTGTTTAGATAAGAGTTCCCGAAGTTAATGATTTGTTTTGATTTCTCAAGACTACTCAATGCACAATTAGCACCTTGAGAAAAGAGGAGGGTTCGGCAACTAATTGAAGTAAATAGGTCCCGTTTTTTATGTTTTCAATGTCAATTGCATCTTGACCATTGTATAAAGTATCGGAAAAAACTACGCGCCCTTCCAAATCGAATAAATAATAAGGAATGATGACTTGATTAGGACCTTTAATGTACAGTGTTTTTTGAGCTGGATTCGGATAAATCTGAAAGGCGCTCAAATTTTCTGCGAGACATAAAATATTGTTGCTATATGCACAGCCGTAGTTGTAGGTAACCAATAAATTGTAGGCCCCAGAGAAATTCGGGTCGATGATCAGGCTATCATTGGTGGCGCCAGCCACAGGTTGGTTATTGAGGTACCACTGATAAGTATTTGCTTGGGTTGTGGTGCTGAGTAAGTTGCCGTTTTGAGTAATCACTACAGTATTTTGAACAAAGGCAGGGCAGGTGGTGGTGAGATCGATACCTGGAACAGGGTAGTCCATGAATGCCTCATAACCTACACAGGAACTATTCAAAAAATAAGACAACCAAGAAAAAATTTGCTGATACATCAAGCTCTGTTGCTCGGCTCTAGTCAGGATGATGCCTGTTGAAGTGGTACTTTCACCAAAGTCGCAATTGAAATTGGCATTGGCAAAATAACAGTGCCCACCGCCAATGAGGTTGGCAAAACTCTTGCACTCGTGTGGGATGGCATCGTAAATAGGGAGGTGATGTTGGGCTGGAGGCGTGACGCCGTCATTGCTTCCCGATAAAATGAGCGCCGGAATTTGCAGTGCCGCTGCCGCAGAAATGGCGCTCGGGCTCGTTTCAGCAGGTGCCAGACCAACATAACAATCGAATACACTATTCTGACTGGCTGCCAAAACCGCCGCGCCACCGCCCATGGAGTGCCCCATTGCACAAGTATAGTCGGTAAGTTTCCCATAGAAAAGGCTGGTACCTTGTTGTGCTTGTTCGCTCATTTTTTGAGCCACAAGAGCGATGTCAAGCCCAAAATCATTGTGGCTTGGCGAAGGAAACAAGACACTCTCCGTGCGCGGAAAAGCCAAGACGTAACCTAGCGGCACAAGTTGATTCCAAATATTTGAATAAGCATCCCAGTTCATGGCAAAACCATGCCCAAAAACGATCAGCGGAAACTGGCCATTTGCCAAAGCCACGTTTTCACCTGCCGCTGCTGCCGGATAATAAATTTCTGTTTGGATCTGGCGCCCGGGCCCAGCTCCGCTCCCAAAGCCTCCTGTACGGGTGGGGTCATTGAAGGTGAGTGTGGTGTGGCCTACGGAGAGGTTTTGGGCCAATAATAGTTGTGACGATAAAAATCCAATGAAAAAGTAAAGGAAGGCTTTGGATGTAGCTTTGGACATGAGCTTCTTTTCTATAAATATACTGAATAAAGAACTAACAACTCAAGCAACTTTTAGTTGCTCCTGTCCAAATTCCGATACTGAATGGCTTCAGAAAGATGAGCAGAAGAAATCATTAGGCTTGCTTCGAGGTCGGCGATGGTGCGGGCTACTTTGAGGATGCGTTCGTAGGCGCGGGCAGAGAGACCTAGTTTTTTCATGGCGCTTTGCAGCATATTTTGACTTACTGGACTGAGTTGACAGAATGCTTCAACTTGCTTTCTGCTCATGTGTGCGTTAGCGTGGGTTCCGGTATCTTGATAGCGCTGTTGTTGAATTTTTCTAGCGGCAAGAATGCGCAGCCTGATTTCTTGACTGCTCTCAGCGGCAGCGCTCTGGTTGAGTTCCGTGTACTTGACGGGGCTCACCTCAATGTGCATGTCAATGCGGTCGAGAAGTGGGCCCGAGACGCGCTGCAAGTAGCGCTGTACAGCAGTGGGGTGGCAGCCACAGGCTTTTTCGGGGTGGTTTAAAAAGCCACACGGGCAGGGGTTCATAGCCGCTACTAGCATAAAATTGGCGGGATAATCTATCGAAAAACGCGCCCGCGAAATATTCACAGCCCGGTCTTCGAGCGGTTGGCGCAGGACCTCTAATACATGCCTTTTGTATTCGGGCAGTTCATCTAAAAATAAAACGCCGTTGTGGGCCAGCGAGATTTCACCGGGCTGTGGATAGTTACCCCCGCCGATGAGCCCGATGTCTGAGATGGTATGGTGGGGCTTGCGAAAAGGTCGCTGAGATACAATTCCGGCGCTGCGCTTTTTGCCCGCAACACTATGAATTTTGGTGGTTTCGAGCGCTTCTTCGAGGGTCATGGGGGGTAAAATGGTGGGCAGGCGCTTGGCCAACATGGATTTGCCGGCGCCGGGCGGCCCTACAAGGATCAGGTTATGCGATCCGGCTGCCGCAATTTCAAAAGCCCTTTTGACGTGCATTTGTCCTTTCACTTCTGCAAAATCGATGAGCGAGTGTGCCGCCAACTGACCAAATTCTTCCGGACCTATTGTTGGGGTCGGTAAAATTGCTGATTTTCCGTTGAGCAGTGAAATGACCTCGAGAATATTCTTGACGCCATAAATCTCTAGACCCTCTACAATAGCTGCTTCGGCTGCGTTTTCCAAGGGTACAATTAATCCTTTAAAACCTTCGGATTTTGCTTGTAGTGCAATGGCCAAAACACCTTTGGTGCGCTGAATGCTGCCGTCCAAGGAGAGTTCTCCTAATAAAATGAGTTCGCTAAGGCGGGTGGCTTTCACTTGGGTGGTCACTGCCAAAATACCGATGGCGATGGGGAGGTCAAAAACGGAACCTTCTTTGCGGATGTCGGCCGGGGAGAGGTTGATCGTGACTTCTTTGCCGGGAAAGTGTAGCTTGTTGTTGCGAAATGCTGCTTTGATGCGCTGATGGCTCTCTCGGACGGCGATATCGGGCAGGCCCACCAAATGAAAATTGATACCGATATCGATATTGACCTCGACTTGAATGGTGGTGGCGCTGATGCCAAAAACTGCGCTGGAGTAGGTTTTGATGAACATATTGAATCAGGATTTGATCCAAAGTTCATGATCCATTTGCGAAAAGGATTCAGTAAAAATACCGAACCCAGCGCTCAAAAGTCAAAACTTACCTACTCTATCAGTAATTTTTCAACTAAAATGCCATTCACTGTCAATATATAGCACCCTTTTGGCAAATAGCTCAGATCTAAGTCCAAAGCCTTCTGACTAAAGTCCGTTTGATAAACAACTTTCCCAAGTAGATCTGTGCAAGTTACATGCGCATTTACTGGTATATCATCGATGTGAAATAGACCTTTACTTGGATTGGGATAAACGTATATTGCAGACCCATTTATCTTTTGATTGCTATTTGTGACGCAGGCACCGGGATAAAACGAACTCACGCCATGGTAATAAAGCGCCTGACAAGAATTTTGATAAGTTACCGAGTCGCAGCCACAAACGGGGTCAAGCGCACCCCCGCAAAATACTTGAGGGTCGATCAAATTGGAGTCGATGCAACTCAGCATGACCACTGTATCTTGCAAACAAGCGCTGTTGCATTGATACGAGGAACTGAAAAAAGAGCTCGTGTAATCAATGCCATTGCTGCCAATCCAACCACAACCCGAGAGTACTACACACCCTGAGTCTGTCAAGGCCCAGCCTAGTGCCATGTCGCACAGGCCAAAATCAACACCTAATGGGATCACATCGCAGGTATCATTCAAATCTTTTTGATACGCAGGCCAGTCGGCAGTGCCGTAGATAGGCCAATCCTGCGCTTCGGAAAATAAGGGAAGGAGAAGAAAACAAAATAACACTTTCATGTATGGGTATATAATTTTTTGATTTGTAAATCAGTTCAATATAATGAACCCAAAATCTTTTCTACTGAAGCGCAAACCGCAGCAATGACGGTCTGAACTTGTTTATCCGTAAGGTCGTAATAGACAGGTAACGAAATTTCTCTAGAGAAGTTGTCATAAGCATTAGGATAATCGGCAATTTGATACCCTAAGTTTTTGTAAGCAGTGAGCAATGGAAGGGGCTGAAAATGCACATTGACCGCTACATCGTGGTCGAATATCGCTTGAATAATGGCATCGCGTTGGGCCTCTGTACAATTGTGAATACGGAGCTGATAGAGGTGATACGAACTTGTTTTTTGATCGGTTTGGTATGTTGGTGTTTGTGCCCACTTGTGTAAAGAGAAAGCTTGGTCGTATTGGCTAAAAATAAGTTTACGACGATCTAAATTTTCTTGATATCGACCGAGTTCAATGAGGCCGATGGCCGCTTGGATATCTGTCATGTTGCATTTGTAGCCGGGTTCCAAGACGTCGTAGCGCCAAGCTCCTTTTTGGGTTTTAGCCAATGCATCTTTGGATTGACCATGTAAAATTTTCATATTGAAAGTCTTGTAGATTTCCTCATGGTCAAATGGATCGGGTAAATTGAATGTAATGGCGCCGCCTTCAGCAGTGGTGAGGTTTTTAACGGCATGAAACGAAAAAACGGTCACATCGGCAATACTGCCTACGCGGCAATCATTGTATAAAGCACCAAAACTGTGCGCAGCATCGGCAGCAAGTAAAATACGGCCTAATTGGATTTGTTGTGGTGAATTCGGCTCAAACAGATCCTTTTTTTCTGCAATAATTTGATAAAGTGCTGTATAATCGCAGGGAAATCCACCGAGGTCAACCGGCATAATGACTTTTGTCTTCTTAGTTATTTTTGCGGCAACTTCACTTAAAGAAAGGTTGAAATCGGCACAATTGACATCGACAAAAACAGGTGTTGCGCCTGTATGCAAAACAACATTGGCGCTTGCGCAATAAGTGTAGGCCGGAATGATGACCTCATCGCCCGGCCCAACGCCCCACCAACGCAACAATACTTCCATTCCGGTAGTCCAAGCACTGACGGCAATCGTGCTTTTTGAGCCGCAATACGCCGTAATTTCTTTTTCAAATTGCTTGGTGCGTGGCCCGGTGGTGATCCAGCCACTTTGCAGTGCTGCCGTAACTTCGTCTATGACGGCTTGGTCTATGCGCGGAGGAGAAAAAGGAATCATGAAAGTGAGGTTAAGCGTTTGTACAAAGATGCGGCAATTTGGTCTCTATTGAAGTGTTGACTGACATAAGCGCGGCCATTTTTACCTGCATGTTGAATCATTTTTGGTTCTTGGGCAATTTCTAATATGCAGGCACTTAAGGCCTGTGCATTTTCGGGTTCAAAATACCAACCTGCTTCGGCTTTTTCAATGAAATGACGTCTGGCCTCGCCATCCACGCCCAAAAGCAAGGGAACTTCCATGGCCAGCGCTTCAAAAACTTTGGATGGAATCGCGCCTTGAAAGAGAGGAAGGTTTTTCAATGGGACCAATGCGACGTCAACGGCTTGTAAAATAGCGGGCATTTCTGCTTTAGCTACTGGTTCTAGAAAATGAATATTTGTGAGCTGAAGTTCGGCTTTGAGGTCTTGTAACTTAGCTTTTTCTGGCCCAGAACCTTGTAAAATAAAATGAATGTGCTCGAATGCAAGCAGTTGATGGGCTGCGTGCAAGATCACTTCAAGCCCTTGTGCATGGCCTATGATGCCGCCATAGAAAAACAAAAGGTCACTTGCTTTAAATCCATTTCGGGTTCTAAAGTTGCTTTCATTTAAGTTAGCGGGATTATAATAATCGATGTTGACCCCATTGGGCAGCCAATAAACATGTGCTGAGGGGAAGCGCTGGGAAATATCTGCCACAATGCCCTCGGTTTGGCCAGTAATCAGCGCCGCACTTTGGTAGCACTTGGCCTCGAGGCGGTAGGCCATTTTGAGCAGGTAAGGGTTATTGACAATACCCAGTTTTTCAGCGCTTTCTGGCCAGAGGTCGCTGACGTTAAAAATGAGTTTGGCGCTTAACTTTCTAGACAAAGCCATGGCACAATAACCCAAGAAAAGCGGCGGACTCTCGACGAGTAAAAAATCAAATTGATCGAGTTTTCTGCCGCGCCAATAGGAGGTCCAAACAAAGCTGAAATAGTTGAGCAAGCGCGCTACGATACTTTTGGACGCTGACACGTAAATACCAGCGCGGTGCACAGGGATGCCGTCGATTTGTTCTTCGCGTTTTTTGCCCTTTTCATAACCCTCCTGAATTTTCATTTTGGGGTAATTGGGTAGCGCCGTGAGCACTTCTACTTCCACACCATAAGCCTTGAGCCTTATAGCAAGTTCGTGCAGTCGGTTTTGTGGTGCGCCAATTTCTGGTGGATAGTATTGTGTCAGGATGAGCAACCTCATGTTGTAGCGTTTTTAGGCCAATAACTAAGTGCAGTGAACCAGCACAAGAAAAATACGATGCCAGACTCGCGTTGTAAGATGCTTTCAAATAGGCAAAAAACAATAAAAACGAGCGAAAGTAGTAGTCCGCTAAGTTGTCTTTTGTTGTAAAAGGCTTTATTGATGAAGGCTAAAAGTCCTAAAAATAGCAGCACGCCAATGTAGCCTATTTCATTCCAGATTTGTAAAAATTGATTGTGTGGATTGAATTCTTTTTTCGCTTGTTGAGGGTAGCCCCAAGCAATCAGTTTTTTGGAAAGTGCGGGCTCCAAACCGCCTAAACCAAGCCCAAACGGATGCGCCGAGCCAATTTCTACACTTGCTGTCCAAAGGATCAGTCGCACCTCATTGCCTTGCAGCGGTTCTTTTCTTCCTTTGACAAACTCCTCCTTATTTTCAAGATAACTGCGCGTGAAGCCACCAGCATTTTGTGCATCTGCGCGTATGTCCTTGCTCAAAAGCGCGAGCACGATACAAGTCATTAAAAAGAGAGCGCCTACGACGATGCTTTTGGTGGTGCCAAGGTATTGTAGCAAACGGTAAATTGTAAAAATCATCAATACCATACCGAGCGCAATGATACCGGCTAAGGTGCCAAGATGCAAGTGCATACTTGCAAAAAGTAAAATCAGCAGCCAAGAAATCCAGCGGGCTTTGACCCGAAACCACGCCACTTTTCCGAGTAGCAGTCCAATGATTGAAAAAATCAAAAAAGCTGAAAAATACGATGGATGATGCAGCTGCGAAAAATACGTGGTACTGAAGCAGCGTACGCTGTTACCAAGCGTGAGCTGACACATGATGGCATCGTAATAGGCAACAAGAATCAAAACCATGCAGGCTATTGTATGTGCCAACCACATTTGGGCAATTGGCAGTGGATCTTTCCATTTAAAGGAAAAAAGTAGGGGTAAGGCCAGCAGCGCTAATTTCCTTTCGAGCGCACTCCAGTCAGGTGTACCCGACCAGAATAAGGAGCTGCTGTATAAGACAAAAAGCAGTAGCCAAGTGACATGAATAAATTGTACTTGGAATTGATTCTCTTTTTTCAGATGGCCTACAAATGCAATTCCCAACAGTAAAATCAATAAGGGACCCGATAAACCTTTCGATAGCAACCAAGTGCCGCAAAATGCGATCAGAACAAAGTTGAACAAGCGTTGGGTGTTTGCCATTTATAAAGAAATGTAAAATTCTCGGAGTTTTTGGGCTTCCATTTCCCAATTGTATTTGGCTTCAAAGAGGCTGCGGGCCATCTGTCCCATTTTTAAAGTTACGTCACTTTGGGCAGCAAAGTCCTGCAGTGCATGAGTAATTTCGGCTTTGTTTTGCGGATCTACAAAAACGCCGCACGGGGTATCTTCAAGTAGGGTGCGGTATAGCGGAAAGTCGCTGGCTAAGACCGCACAGCCCGCCGCCAAGTATTCAAACATCTTGATCGGATACGCTTCTTTGTAGCTTGGCGTCGGATGGAGTGTCACGATGCCAACGGAGCACTGTTGCAAAATTTCTTGGATTTTTTCACGCCCCACTTGCCCATAAAAACGCACTTTTTGCCATGCTTTTGTGCTTTCTAATTCGGCTTGTAAGAGGGGGTCATCGAAAGTGCCCGCTAAATGTAATACCGCATCGAGGTCTTTCATGGCCAAAACCACCTCGCGAATTCCCCTAGACTCATAAAGCCCACCGATATAACAAAAATGCTTGCTATTTTTTTGGCTCCAATTTGGAATTGGGAATTCAGCTTGCAGCGGAAAATTGCGCACGAGGGCCACCTTTTGATTCATTTTTGAAAAACGCGCACAGATGCCTGGCGTAACCGAAATGATACCATCGAGTTGTCGGACGCTTCTTTTTTCATAGCGTGCATACACCATGGAAATCAGTTTTCTAAAAAACCAAGGAATCCAGAATTTATCCATGATTTGTTTAGGGACGTCCTCGTGAGAATCGAAAATGACTTTGGCACCTCCTCGTTGAAGTTGCGGGGCAATTCTGAGTAGTTCGGGGTCGTGGAGTTGGTAGATATCTGCTTGGATGGCTAAACCCACTTTGAGGACTTCATTGACGGTATGCTTCATGCGTATACTCCGAACTTGTGTTTCCCCATTGAAGCTATGAATGTGAACGCCGTCTTGCTGACGTGTTGTGGTATTGGGTACTACTAAATGCAGCTCAAAATCTTGGGCCATGGTTTTGGCCATCTTGTGAAAGATGCGGATATCGCTATCTGGGTGGACGCTAGTCAGGTGACAAATTCGAAATTGTTTAGGCATGAGCACTTTCCTTAGTTGGGCTTGACAATAAAAGCAGTAAGATCAGGCCCCAACCACCGCTGAAAAGCAAGGTGAGTAAGGATCCAGAACTGAGTAAAAGTAGCGGGAAAATCTGCAAGCTAAACGCCAACACAGCATTGGTTTTCCTGTGTAGAATGTTTAAAAACTGAAAGAAAAAGGCGAGTAGTACAGCAGCAAACGGAAGGCCCCACCAGCCAAAATTGGCGTAAGTGCGCATAAAATGAGCGGTATTAACGCTCCCTTGAACGCCTTGTTTGGCGTAGTCCGGGTAGAAAAGCGCATAGAGTTCGAGGTTGTAGTCTGCCGTTTTTTGCCCTATGAGTTTGGCGTAAGGGCTAAAATCTTTCCCATACAGAAAAGGTTTGTCTTTGGGCACATGCACAAACCACATGCTCATGGTTTTACCCGGCACAATAAATATCCGTTTAAAGATGCCTTCCGACACGACATTAGCGCTGCCTTTTTTCGCTAAAGTTGGTTGGAGGTCGTGCTGTCCGCCGTGCAATTGCGGATTGTTAGCAAATACGGCAACAACAAACAAAACGCCCATCACAAGCGTACTGAATATACCTGCCCACCATTTTCTATTCAAAAAAAAGTAAACAAGTACAGGAAACCCAACCCAAAAGATCAAACTTTTTTGCAGCAGAGCAAGTCCATAAAAACAGCCCATGCCCATGCTCAAGAAAAATCCGAGGTAATTTTTACGATAGAGAAAGAACAAAGCGCTGGCCGGTAACAAGGCGCGAATAGACCACGTACTGGCATAATGCAGCCATTTAGGTAGGTCAGCAGAACTGAGTTTTCGAATCGAATTGGCATCCGAAAGTTTAACCGCTTGCCAGGCTTCGATAAACGGTATTTTTCCCAACCACACTAGGTGAAGCACAATAATCAGCAGCGCAAAAATGAAAAGATACTTTTCTAAGTGCTTGAAGTTTAGCTCAGGCAAGACAAACGTAAAGTTCAGTTTGGAAAAGAGACAATACAGCGCAAGCAAGGGTACAAAAAACAGAAAGAATAGGGGCGTAGCGTAGGTGAGTCCGGAACTGTAGATGAGTCCGACTTGCAACAAAGCATACACAAACAAATAAGTCGTCAAATAGGGGTGGGCTTTCACCAAAGCACTCAATTGTTTCATGCGCGCAGTTTTTCGTAGTGTTTGACGCGGTTGTAGATCAGTCCGTAATAACAGCTGTAGGCAATAAGGTCAACAAGGCAGTAACGCCAAACAAATGCTTGGATATCCTGACCCGGATTCAAGTAAAGCCATAGCATAGACGCAAAGTAAAGAATTTGCCAAAGGGCACTGAAGCGCACTTCTTGGAGTGCAACCAAAGTTGAGCTCAAGGGTGAAACCACAAATTTGAGGGTCTGACCAAAAATCAGTACGCCGGTGAGTTGGCCCGCGAGGCGCCATTCAGCTCCGAAAACAAAGGCAAAGAGCGGTGAGGCAAAAAATAATAAAAAGACAGCGAGTGGCAAACTCAAGAGTAGTAGAGTAAGGCTCACTTTTTTGAAGTCGGGTACAATTGCTTCTTGTTTGCGAATGCGCTCGGCTTGGTGTTGCAAATAAACTTGAGAAAGCGAAATGGAAATGAGAGCCATGGGCAAGGAAAGCACCATTCGGCTAAGGTCAAATTGCCCGGTTTGTGCTTTGCCAAAAGCAGCATTCACAATAAATACGGGAAGGGTGAGGCTGATGGTGTTGAGCAAAGACGGAAAGGCGTGGTAAATCGGAAAGCGCCAATACTTTTTGAGCGTCGGAATGGTATTTTGGATTTTAAAAGCAAAATTGAGCCCCATTCTTTTGGCCTGCCAAAATCCACCAAAGAAATTGATGACATCGCCTACCAAGTTACCAAAAAGTAAACCAGTACTGTTGCCAAAATAGCCACTTGCGCTCTGAGCAGCGGCTTCTGTTGTTCGGCGATACACTTTGTTTTTAGCGGCATCTTTAAATGCTTTTTTTCGGATTAAGTATAAATTAAAGCACTGAAAACTGCTCACCAAAAAAACACTTATGGGCAACAAATGCAGGAACAAAGATTCTTGGTCGTTCAAGGAAAACCGCCTGACAATCCAGGATTCATTTACAAACAAAACAATCCAAATAAGTAAGGCTATCACAGCCGTAATCAAGACACCACCGGCTACTAAATGATCGGCTTCTCGGTCTTCATCTGGCAAAACAATAGCGCTCTCATATTTCAGATTGGCAATGGCCACGAGCATCCCAACAGCAGTGACGTAAAGTGCGGCCGTTCCAAATTCCTCGGCGCTGAACATTCTGCGGAGCACAGGCTGAAATAGTATGGGGATGAGTTGAGCGAGTACCGTACCTACTATCAGTGTCGCTGAATTGCGAAGTAGTCCTGAGTTGGTAAAGTATTGGCGAATGCGTTGGTACATAAGTGAGCTCACACTGCAAAGATAATCAAATCAAAATGTATTCATTTTTAGCGCAAATAACATAGGAGCAGTATATTTGTGCAAACTTTCAAAAAATGAAAAACGTAGCAGTAATTGGTGCAGGCACCATGGGAAATGGCATCGCACACGTCTTTGCCCAATTTGGATACAACGTTAACCTCATCGATGTTTCAGAAGCTGCTCTTGAGCGCGCCATCGGCACAATTGCCAAAAACCTCGACCGCCAAGTGGCCAAAGGTAGCCTCAGCGAGGAGCAGAAAGCCCAAACACTTCAAAACCTCAAGACCTTTTCCAACATGGCTGAAGGTGTCAAAGGTGTGGAACTTGTGGTAGAAGCTGCTACAGAAAATGTCGATCTCAAACTTAAAATATTCAAAGACCTCGATGCCTTTACAGCTCCTGAAGTCATCCTCGCCACTAATACATCGTCAATCTCGATCACCAAAATTGCTGCGGTAACCAATCGCCCAGACAAAGTTATTGGCATGCACTTCATGAATCCTGTACCGGTCATGAAATTAGTCGAAATCATTCGTGGTTATTCTACTTCAGACGAGGTTACAGCGCTCATTATGGAAACCTCGCGCAGCTTGGCTAAAGTACCAGTTGAGGTCAATGACTACCCAGGTTTTGTGGCCAATCGCATCTTAATGCCTATGATCAACGAAGCTATTTACACTTTGTTTGAGGGCGTTGCTGGCGTTGAAGAAATCGACACCGTCATGAAACTCGGTATGGCACACCCAATGGGGCCGCTGCAACTTGCCGACTTCATAGGATTAGATGTTTGTTTGGCTATTCTAGAAGTCTTGCACGACGGTTTTGGCAATCCAAAATACGCACCTTGTCCGTTGCTTGTCAATATGGTCATGGCCGGTAAAAAAGGTGTGAAGTCAGGTGAAGGATTCTATTCTTGGACGCACGGCACTAAAGATTTAGTAGTTGCTGCCAACTTCAAGAAATAACGGCACTTTAATTGAACTATTTCATCACTACATAGTGATGTAAGGATTCCTTTTGAGCTCTTTATTGATTTCTATGCACCTTTAACTTTTCAATTACCACCTTGTCAATCGGAAAAGTAAGTGCACTGGCTTCTAATTCTAAAAGCTGAACCCAACGTTGCTTTTCTTGCTCGGTTGTAAATGGGATTGTATACTTTTCATCAAAAGGAAGTGCTGCGCGTTCGAGTTTTACGAGGTAGTAAAAAGCCACTAAATTGCTTTGATCAAAGGCCGATAACTGATGAAATTCATTAACATAGAAAAACTCAGCGGCTGTACATTCGAGTTCAAGTTCTTCTCGGAGCTCTCTAAATAGCGCATCTTTAATGCCTTCGCCAGGTTCTACACCTCCGCCAGGAAACTTCGTGAAAAAAGTACCAAAACGACATTCATCTGAGAGCAGTATTTCACCGAACTCATTGATGATTAATGCGTAAACACGCAGGTTGAATCGAGTCAATTAGCGAATAAACTTGAAGTTTTTTCCTGGATAAACTGCAGCTTCTTCGAGTTCTTCCTCGATGCGCAGTAATTGGTTGTATTTGGACATGCGGTCTGAACGCGAGGCTGAACCCGTTTTGATTTGACCACAATTAAGCGCTACGGCAAGATCAGCTATGGTGTTGTCTTCGGTTTCGCCACTGCGGTGACTCATGACTGAAGAATAACCGTTGCGTGTAGCCAAATTAACGGCTTCGATGGTTTCTGTAAGTGTACCGATTTGGTTGACCTTCACAAGAATGGAATTGGCTACGCCTTGTTCGATGCCTTGTTGGAGCCGTTTGGAATTGGTCACAAAAAGATCGTCGCCCACTAATTGGATTTTGTGTCCTAATTTTTCCGTAGCGAGTTTCCAACCTGCCCAGTCGTCTTCGGCTAAGCCATCTTCTATGGAGATAATTGGGTAGCGCTCGCACCAATCTGACCAGAATGCAACCATTTCTTCTGAAGTCCTGGATTCTCCTGTTGAGGCAAAATTATATTTACCAGTTGCTTCATCATAAAATTCAGATGCTGCAGCGTCTAACGCAATGTACATGTCAACGCCAGGTTTGAATCCAGCTTTTTTGATGGCTTCCATGACAACTTGCAGCGCTTCTTCATTGGATCCTAAGCTAGGGGCAAAACCACCTTCGTCACCTACGTTGGTAGACATCCCTCTGGATTTCAAGACTTCTTTTAAGTGATGAAATACTTCTGTTCCCCAACACAAGCCTTCCGAAAAACTTTTGGCGCCAAAAGGCATGACCATAAATTCTTGGATGTCGATGAGGTTATCGGCATGAGAACCACCATTGAGGATGTTCATCATGGGTACAGGCATGGTTACAGCACCTACACCACCAATATATTGAAATAAACTAAGCCCAGCCTCGGCAGCAGCAGCTTTGGCAATAGCCAAAGAAGTTCCGAGAATGGCGTTGGCACCTAAATTGGATTTATTGGGGGTGTTGTCTAGGGCGAGTAGGAGGTAGTCGATTTTCTTTTGTTCAAAGATGTCCATGCCAAGCAAGGCATTTTGAATCGTTGTATTGACGTTTTCAATGGCTTTTCTAACGCCCTTACCAAGGTATTCCGATTTATCGCCGTCGCGTAATTCTACAGCTTCGTGCACACCTGTAGATGCTCCGGAAGGAACTGCAGCGCGTCCGAGTACGCCATTTTCAGTGAGGACATCAACTTCAATGGTTGGGTTGCCGCGTGAATCTAAAATTTGACGGGCGTGGATGCTAGCGATAAAACTCATTTTGCTTGGTATTGTTGCATGTGTTGGATAAATGTATCAAAAAGGTATCGGGAGTCGTGCGGGCCTGCCGATGCTTCTGGATGGTATTGAACAGAGAATACGGGCTTGTCTTTAATGGCAATGCCTGCAACTGTGTGATCGTTAAGGTGTTCGTGTGTCACTTCAATAGCTGGATTCAAGGCTATACTTTCTTTGGTGATCACAAAACCGTGATTTTGCGAGGTGATTTCGCCTTTTCCGGTCTGTAAATTCAAAATTGGATGGTTGATGCCACGGTGTCCGTTGAACATTTTCTCGGTCTTGAGCCCTTGACTGAGGCCAAGAATTTGGTGTCCTAAACAAATGCCGAATACAGGCTTGTCACCTGCCACAATTTCCTTGACGAGCGCAATGCTTTGCGTCATCACAGAAGGGTCGCCTGGGCCGTTAGAAAGCATGTAGCCTTCTGGTTCAAAGGCGTCGAGTTCTGCTTTGGTGGCATGCATTGGAAACACTTTGACGTGACAACCGCGCTCTACCAAGCAGCGCACAATATTTTTTTTCACACCGAAGTCAATCAAAGAGACACGGTATTGTGGATTTTCTGGGCAAACTTCATAGGCTTCAGTTGTGCTCACCCGCGAGGATAGTTCAAGCCCATCCATGGATGGTATTTCTTTGAGTTGCTCTTGAAGGATAGCTAGGTCCAAAATTTCAGAAGAAATGATGGCATTCATGGCTCCTTTGTTGCGGATGTGACGCACAAGTGCACGGGTGTCAATATCTGAGATACCTACCGTGCCGTTGTTTTCCATAAGCTCTTGTAGCGAACCAGCTGCGGCTGCGCGCGAAAAGCCATTAGAAAACTTTTTTGTAATGAGCCCAGCTATTTTAATGGAATCTGATTCAATTTCGGCCGTATGCACGCCGTAATTGCCAATATGGGAAGTGGTCATGATCAATAGCTGACCGAGGTAAGAAGGATCGGTAAAAACCTCTTGATAGCCGGTCATGCCTGTATTGAAGGCAATTTCACCGCCGGTAGTTCCTATTTTGCCAATGGCAATGCCTTTGAATACTGTGCCATCTTCTAAAAGGAGAATAGCTGCTTGATTTTGCTGCATTTATAAATTTTCTCCAAAATTACGGACTTTGTCAAAATAGGAGGGGTATAAAAACAAAAAAGGCGGACATTGTCCGCCTTTTTTATCAACAAAATGTCGATTTATTCTTCAGTTTTCTCTTCTTCAGTTGCAGTATCTGCTTCTTCAGTTGATTCTGTAGCTGGTGTTTCTTCAACAACCTCAGCAACTGGTGTTTCTTCAACAACTTCAGCAACTGGTGCTTCTTCAATAACTTCAGCAGCCGGTGCTTCTTCAACAACTTCTGTAGCTGTTGCTGCTACACCTTCGCTAGCTTTACCGCCACGACGTGAACGACGTGTTGTTTTCTTGCTTTCGTTGTTGTTGTACAATTCGTTGAAGTCAACGATTTCGATCATACACATTTCTGCGTTGTCGCCTAAACGGTAACCTGTGCGAATGATGCGTGTGTAACCACCTTCTCGGTTAGCAATTTTTGGCGCAACTTCTCTAAATAATTCAGTGACGGCTTCTTTACTTTGAAGGTAAGAGAAAACAACACGTCGAGAGTGTGTAGAGTCGGTTTTTGATTTTGTGAGCAATGGCTCAACAAATACGCGCAAAGACTTTGCTTTTGCAATAGTAGTTGTGATGCGTTTGTGTTCGATCAAAGAACAAGCCATGTTTTGAAGCATTGCTTTGCGGTGGCCAGTCTTTCTTCCTAAGTGATTTACTTTATTTCCGTGTCTCATGACTTAAAATCTTAATCTCTGTCTAATTTATATTTTGCGACATTCATCCCGAAAGTCAAGCCTTTGCTATCGACGAGGTCTTCTAGCTCAGTAAGTGATTTCTTGCCGAAGTTTCTGAATTTCAATAAGTCAGATTTCGCATAGGATACGAGGTCTCCAAGTGTTTCTACATCTGCCGCTTTCAAGCAATTGAGGGCACGAACTGATAGGTCCATGTCTACTAATTTAGTCTTGAGTAACTGACGCATGTGTAATGATGTTTCGTCGAATTCTTCTGATTCAGCTTTGATTTCACTATCTAAAGTGATGCGCTCGTCTGAGAACAACATGAAGTGGTGAATCAAAATTTTTGCAGCTTCTTTCAAGGCATCTTTCGGATGAATAGAACCATCTGTTTTGATGTGGAAAACCAATTTCTCGTAGTCAGTTTTTTGCTCAACACGATAGTTTTCAATGCTGTACTGAACATTAACAATCGGGGTAAAAATAGAGTCAATGCTAATTGTTCCGAAAGGTGCGTTTGCAGATTTGTTCTCGTCTGCTGGTACATAACCTCGACCTTTAACAATCGTGAGTTCCATTTCAAATTTAACAGAAGACTCCATATTACAAATAACGAGGTCCGGATTCAAAACCTGAAATGCACTTGTAAATTTACCGAGATCACCGGCAGTGAGTTGTTGTTGATTGCTAACTGAAACAATAACGGTTTCAGTGTCTGTTCCTTCGATCTGACGCTTGAAACGTACTTGCTTGAGGTTCAAGACAATTTCTGTAACGTCCTCTACAATGCCTTTGAGGGTAGTGAATTCGTGGTCTGCACCTTGAATCTTGATAGACGAAATTGCAAAACCTTCTAAGGAAGAAAGCAAAATTCGACGGAGGGAGTTACCAATGGTAATTCCGTAGCCCGGTTCTAGCGGACGAAACTCAAATTCTCCGTTGAAATCATCGGAGTTGAGCATGATAACCTTGTCAGGTTTTTGAAAATCCAATATTGCCATTTTCTATCGCTTAGGGTTATTTAGAATACAATTCGACGATTAATTGCTCGCGAATATTTTCTGGGATCATTTCTCTTGCAGGTAAGTTTAATAATTTACCGCTCATGCTTGATGAATCCCAATCAAGCCAGTCGTATGTTTTATTGCTTGCAGTAAGGGAACCTGTAATTGCCTCCAATGACTTTGATTTTTCGCGAACGCCAACGACGTCACCGATGCGCAAAGTATATGAAGGAATGTTTACAACTTCTCCGTTTACTGTGATGTGTTTGTGAGAAACAAGCTGACGGGCGCCACGACGAGTAGGAGAGATACCTAAGCGGTAAACTGTGTTGTCTAAGCGCGCTTCGCAAAGTTGCAATAACACTTCACCGGTAATACCTTTCATGCGTGATGCTTTCTCAAACATGTTTGCAAACTGACGCTCAAGAATTCCGTAGGTGTACTTCGCTTTTTGCTTTTCTCCTAACTGAACTGCGTATTCAGATTGCTTGCCACCTCTTCTTTTGGATGGACCGTGTTGTCCTGGACCATAATTTCTTCTTTCCAAGGATTTGTCTGGGCCAAAAATTGGATCGCGGAAACGACGCGCAATTTTTGATTTGGGACCTCTGTATCTTGCCATTATAAATAAAATTGTGCAGGCGTCATGAATTAAGGCATTCCTTCGATGACACTGTGCCCGCAGGTTAAAAAAAAATTATACTCTTCTTCTTTTTGGAGGACGACAACCGTTGTGTGGCATTGGTGTCACGTCAACGATTTCTGTTACTTCAATGCCTGAATTGTGAAGGGCACGGATAGCTGACTCACGTCCGGCTCCTGGGCCTTTTACAAATACACGCACTCTACGTAGTCCGAAGTCATGTGCTTCTTTTGATGCGTCTTCTGCTGCAATTTGTGCAGCATAAGGCGTGTTCTTTTTAGAACCTTTGAAGCCCATCTTGCCTGCAGATGACCAAGAGATCACTTGTCCGGCATTGTTCGTTAAAGAAATGATGATGTTGTTGAAACTCGCTTGGATATGCGCTTCTCCGGCAGCATCAACTTTAACGTTCTTCTTCTTTTTTTGGTTTGCTTTTGCCATTTTATTGGGAACTAGTTATTATTTAGTTGCTTTTTTCTTGTTCGCAACAGTCTTACGTTTTCCTTTACGTGTGCGAGAGTTGTTTTTGGTTCTTTGACCACGAAGCGGTAAGCCTAAACGGTGACGAATTCCGCGCTGACATCCGATATCCATGAGGCGCTTGATGTTCAATTGAACTTCTGAGCGCAACTGACCTTCCGTTTTGATTTCATTAACGGTGTTACGAATAGCGGCTAATTGGTCATCATTCCAATCCTGGACTTTGATGTTTTCATCAATGCCGTTTGTGTTCAAAATCATTTGAGCTTTACTTCTACCGATTCCGTAGATGTAAGTCAAGCCAATGACTCCTCTTTTGTTTTTTGGTAAATCTATACCTGCAATACGTGCCATATACTTATAATTATCCTTGACGTTGTTTTAATTTCGGATTCTTCTTGTTGATCACGTAAATTTTACCTTTACGCTTCACAATCTTGCAATCTGCAGTTCTCTTTTTAACTGATGCTCTGACTTTCATAATTCTAGTTATTTGTATCTAAAAGATATTCTACCTTTTGTTAAATCATATGGAGACATTTCTACTTTAACGCGGTCTCCTGGAAGTATTTTAATATAAAACATGCGCATTTTGCCAGAAATATGAGCCGTAATGACATGTCCGTTTTCGAGTTCTACTCTAAACATTGCGTTTGGCAAGGCCTCGAGTATGGTACCGTCTTGTTCTATGGAAGTTTGTTTAGCCATAGTTTACATTCCGGATAATTCGTTAGCACCTCTGCGACCTCTTACACGAGTACCTTCCATGAGTGAGTCCATGTTGCGGTTAAGTTGGTAAGTTTCGATTTGTTGGAGGGTATCTAATACAACACCAACCATGATCAAGATGGAAGTTCCACCAAAGAACATAGCAAAGCTGTCATTGACACCTACTAGTTTAGCTATTGAAGGCAAAATAGCAATCAATGCAAGGAACAAAGATCCAGGAAATGTAATGCGAGATACCACTTGATCGACATGTTCAGCTGTTTCTTCACCTGGACGAACACCGGGAATAAAACCACCACTCTTTTTGAGGTCATCGGCGATTTTGCTCGGGTTGATCATGATAGCGGTGTAGAAATAAGTAAACACTACGATTAAAATAACCAAAAGCAGGTTGTAGCTAAAACCGTATGGATCTCCGAGGGTTTTTGTCAACCAACCGGCATCTTGTTCTTGCGTCACTCCTTGGTAAACCATCATTGGGATGGTCATAATCGCTTGTGCAAAAATGATAGGCATTACGCCACTAGCGTTGATTTTAATCGGCAAGTAATTGCGTGCACCATTAACGTCTTCCATTGCTCTAGCACCGGCAACGCGCTTCGCCGTATTCAGCGGAATGCGTCTAACACCTTGCACAATGAGAATAGTTACGAGGATGATCAAGAAGAACATAACGATTTCCAATACCAAGCGAATGAGGTTACCAGCTTCAACTGATTTACCAAATTCTGCAAAGAATGCACCTGGTAAGCGAGAGAGGATACCTACTGTAATGAGTAAAGAAATACCGTTACCAATACCGCGTTCAGTGATGCGTTCTCCAAGCCATACTGCAAACATTGACCCTGCAATTAATAGCATGATGGTTTGAGTCCACCAAAATGTGTCAGGGTTGTCAGGCATTGCATTTTTGTTACTTACGTATAGAGTAAGGTAACTTGGAGCTTGCAAAGCACAAATAACGATTGTCAAAAGACGTGTATAGTTATTGATTTGCTTTCTGCCTGATTCTCCTTCATTCTGCATTTTTTGAACCGCTGGAACAGCCATTCCTAACAATTGCATGATGATAGAGGCACTAATATAAGGCATGATGCCGAGTGCCATGATCGAAGCATTGGTAAATCCTCCACCTGAAAAAACGGAGAGGATACTTTCTAGAAAGTTTTGGTCTGTTGCCGTACTCGTTAGGGCATCATATTTGACGCCTGGTAAAATCACGAAGGACCCTACTCGGTAAGTAAGAATGAGGCCAAGTGTCAAGAGTATGCGCTTGCGCAGCTCTTCAACTTTCCAGATATTTTGCAGGTTGGTTATTAATCGTTTCATCTAAAGGCGTGCAAAGATAGTTAGATTTTTGTACATGTACCACCTAAAGCTTCAATTGCAGCAATTGCTGTTGTTGAAAAACCGTTAGCAGTAATGTTCACTTTTGCTTTTAAGTCACCACGACCTAGTACTTTGACAAGTTCGTTGTTTGATAAAAGACCATTCTCACGCATGACTTCTGGAGTGATATCCAAGATACCTTTTACGCTTGCGAGGTTCTCGATGATGTCGAGGTTAATGGCCTTGTATTCAACGCGGTTGATATTTTTAAAACCAAATTTTGGTACGCGACGTTGCAAAGGCATTTGTCCACCTTCAAAACCAATTTTGGTTTTGTAACCAGAACGAGATTTTGCACCCTTGTGTCCACGTGTGGAGGTACCACCGCGTCCTGATCCTTGACCACGACCGATACGCTTTTCCGCTTTGATCGAGCCTGCTGCTGGTGTAAGATTATGTAATTCCATTTCTTTCTTAGTCTATTGTTCCACTACTAGAATAAGGTGTTTTACCTTATTCACCATTCCCATAATTTGAGGAGTTACCTCTTTTTCAATAACTTGGTTCAAGCGACGAAAACCTAAAGCTTGGATTGTAGCTTTTTGATCAGCTGGACGCTTGATCGCACTTTTCACGAGTTTGATTTTGATTGTGCTCATTGCTGAATATTTTAACCGTTGAATACTTTATCAAGGGAAATTCCACGTTGACGAGCAACTGCAACTGCATCGCGCATGTTTGCAAGTGCGTCCATAGTTGCTTTCACTACGTTGTGTGGGTTAGATGATCCTTGAGATTTTGCCAATACATTGTGTACGCCAACGCTTTCGAGTACAGCGCGCATTGCACCACCGGCAATTACACCTGTACCTTCAGTAGCTGGCTTGAGGAATACCTCAGCACCACCAAATTTACCTTTTTGTTCGTGTGGTACAGTACCTCTAAGAATTGGAACTTTGATCAGGTTTTTCTTAGCGTCGTCGATGCCTTTAGTAATGGCTTCGGTAACTTCTTTCGCTTTACCAAGACCATGACCAACAACACCGTGTTCGTCACCAACTACAACAATAGCTGAGAAACTGAACGTACGACCACCTTTAGTTACTTTGGTAACACGGTTTACTGCAACGAGTTTGTCTTTTAACTCGATATCAGCTGATTTCACTCTGTTTACGATTTGAGCTGCCATTTTTCTTAAAATTTGAGTCCTCCTTCACGTGCTGAATCAGCCAAGGATTTAATTCTACCATGATACAAGTAACCATTTCGGTCAAAAACTACGCGTTCTACACCTGCTTTTTGAGCAACTTCTGCGATTTTCTTTCCGACAATTGCTGCCTGATTTACTTTGTTAACTTTTTGCGCATCGTCCATTTTAAGTGAACCAGCAGACGCGAGTGTACGACCTGTGTTGTCGTCGATAACTTGCGCATAAATTTGCTTGTTACTTCTAAAAACTGTAAGACGCGGAATAGCTGAAGTACCGAAAACTTTTTTTCTAATTCTTCGCTTGATTTTTGCTCTTCTTAAAACTTTATTTAGTGCCATAATTCTTTCGATTATTTTTTACCTGCTGACTTACCAGCTTTTCTACGAATTTCTTCACCTACAAAGCGGATACCTTTTCCTTTGTATGGTTCAGGTTTTCTGAAAGAGCGAATCTTGGCTGCAACTTGTCCGAGCAATTGCTTGTCGTATGACTCAAGTGTCACGACAGGAGCTTTTCCTTTTTCAGTTACAGTGGTAACGTTCACTTCTTTCGGGATTTCCAAAATAATGGCATGTGAAAATCCGAGGGCTAATTCGAGTTGTTGACCGACTGCATTCGCACGGTAACCAACGCCGATAACTTCCATTTCCTTTTTGAATCCTTCTGATACACCATGGATCATGTTGAAAACCAAAGCGCGGTATAACCCGTGCTTTGAACGGTGATCTGGAGCATCAGTTGCACGCGCAAAAGTAATGACGTTGTCTTCAATGCTTACGCTTACCGAAGCATCAATGTGTTGAGATAATTCTCCTTTTTTCCCTTTTACCGTCATAACGGCATCTTTGAACGTCACTTCGACGCCAGCTGGGATAGTTATAGGTGCTTTTCCAATTCTTGACATTGCTCTTGATTTTTAGTAAACGTAACAAATAACCTCGCCGCCAACGTTGTGTTGACGAGCTTCTTTATCTGTAATCACACCGCGAGATGTAGAAACGATGGCAATACCTAAGCCATTCAAAACGCGTGGCATTTCTTCGGCACTGCTATATTTTCTAAGTCCTGGACGTGAAGCACGTTGCAATTTAGTAATGGCTGGTACTCGCGTAGACATATTGTACTTCAAGGCGATTTTGATTGTGCCTTGTTTGTTGTCTTCCTCAAATTTGTAGTTGAGGATATAACCTTGATCGAACAAAATTTGTGTCATTGCACGTTTAATGTTTGAACCTGGGATATCTACGGTCTTCAAGCCTGCTGCACTCGCATTTCTGATACGGGTGAGGAAATCTGCTATTGGATCTGTATTCATTTCTTTAGTTTTTTCTTAATTACCAACTTGCTTTCTTAACTCCGGGGATTTTACCAGCCAAAGCCATCTCGCGGAAAGTAACCCTTGAGATACCAAATTGACGCATATAACCTCTCGGACGACCAGTTAAGCCACAACGATTGTGTTTTCTGATTTTAGAGGAGTTTGCTGGTAATTTTTGCAATTGCATCATTGCATCCCATTTTTGAGACTGAATTTCTTCAGATGCATCTGTTGACTTCAAAATTTTGGTAAGCTCCGCACGTTTCTTTTCGTAACGGTTTACTAACCTTTCTCTTTTGCGCTCACGCGCTTTCATTGATTCTTTAGCCATTTCTATTACTTTTTAATAAATGGAAAACCAAATGCATCCAACAATGCTTTTGCCTCTTCGTCACTCGCTGCTGAAGTTACGAAGGTGATATCCATACCGAGAATGCGATTTACTTTATCGATATCAATTTCTGGGAAAATGATGTGTTCTTTGATACCGAGGTTGAAGTTACCTCGACCGTCAAATCCTTTTGGGTTGATCCCGCGGAAGTCACGTGTTCTTGGTAGCGCCACAGCAAGTAAACGATCTAGGAAGTCGTACATGCGGTCACCACGAAGGGTAACTTTTGTGCCAATTGGCATTCCTTTACGCAACTTAAAGTTGGAGATATCTTTCTTAGAAATGGTTGTAATTGCTTTTTGACCAGCGATACGAGATAAGTCAGCAGCTGCACTATCGATCAATTTCTTGTCTGCAACTGCATCGCCCATACCTTGGCTGAGAACAATTTTTTCTAACTTAGGAACGCTCATTACAGATTTGTAATTGAAACGCTCTTGTAGCGTTTGCTTGATTTCGTTCCTGTACTTTTCTTTTAATCTTGGCGTGTAACTCATTACTTAATCACCTCCCCTGATTTTTTGGAATAACGTACTAATTTACCTGAAACCTCTTTTCTTCCGATACGGCTAGCAACACCGTTGCTCATAACCATAAGGTTAGAAATGTGGATCGAACCTTCTTTCTCTTCGATTCCACCTTGAGGATTTGTTGCGCTTGGTTTGTTGTGTTTTTTAATCATGTTGACACCCTCAACCGTTGCACGCATTTTTTCGCGATCGATAGAGGCAACTTTGCCTTCACGACCTTTGGATTCACCAGAAATAACCTTCACGGTGTCGCCAATCTTGATGTGTAATTTCTTTTGCATTACTCAATGATTTATAACACCTCAGGTGCTAGTGAAACAATTTTCATGTAGTTGCTTTCACGCAATTCACGAGCGACTGGCCCGAAGATACGTGTGCCACGCATTTCACCACCTTGGTTGAGGATTACACAAGCGTTGTCGTCGAAACGAATGTAAGAACCGTCTGCACGACGAATTTCTTTTTTCGTTCTCACAACAACCGCTTTAGCAACCGAACCTTTCTTGACGGCTGCGTTTGGCATTGCACTTTTCACGGCAACAACAATTTTGTCACCAACTGAAGCATAACGACGTCTTGTACCGCCTAAAACGCGGATGACCAATACTTCCTTTGCCCCTGAGTTGTCTGCTACTGATAGTCTGGATTCTGTTTGTATCATTTTATCCGATTATTTAGCGCGTTCTACAATTTCTACCATTCTCCAGTTCTTTGATTTACTCAAAGGACGTGTTTCCATGATGCGAACGGTGTCACCGATATGACAATCGTTGTTCTCGTCGTGAGCAATAAATCGGGTAGTTTTCTTGACGAACTTACCATATTTAGGGTGCTTCACTTTACGCTCAACAGAAACGACAATGGATTTCTCCATTTTGTCACTGGTTACGACACCAATTCTTTCTTTTCTTAAATTTCGTTTTTCCATGTTCATTTTTTTATCTCAGGATTAAGCCTGATTTGAACGTTTAGTTAACTCTGTACTCAATCTTGCTACCAACTTACGCATGTGATGAATGCGCAATGGATTTTCAATTGGAGCCATTTTGTGCGTCAACTTCAAGTTAGCCAATTGAGCTTTGAAGTCGTCCAAACGGCCTTGTAAATCCGCTGTTGAAAGGTTTGTGATTTCTGTTTGTTTCATCTTTATCGATTAAACTGGTAAAACATAATCATTGCGAACAATGAACTTGCATTTCACAGGCAACTTCTGTGCAGCAAGGCGCATTGCTTCTTTTGCAATGTCGTAAGCGACACCATCTGCTTCGAACATGATCGTTCCTGGTTTGATCACGGCAACCCAGTGGCTAGGTGCACCCTTACCTTTACCCATACGTACTTCAGCTGGTTTGGAGGTAACCGGCTTGTCTGGGAATATTCGGATCCAAACTTTTCCTTCACGCTTCATGTATCGAGTAACGGCGATACGAGAAGCTTCAATCTGACGTGAAGTAATCCATCCTGGTTCCAAAGCCTTTAATCCGAAAGATCCGAACGCGATTGTTGATCCACGATGGGCCAAACCACGGTTTCTTCCTTTCTGTACTCTTCTAAATTTTGTTCTTTTAGGCTGTAACATTTCCTGTCAATTTAACTGTCTTATTACTTCTTCTTTCTTTTGAACGACGCAGGTTTGCGATCGCCTCCTTGGTTGTTTCCTGCACCGGTATTCATGCCGATGTTAGGAGCGAGGTCGCGCTTACCATATACTTCACCGCGGCAAATCCACACTTTTACACCAATACGTCCGTATGTAGTGTGTGCTTCAGAGACTGCGTAGTCGATGTCGGCACGGAATGTATGCAATGGCGTACGACCGTCTTTGTACATTTCTGTACGAGCCATTTCAGCTCCGTTCAAACGGCCAGAGATTTTAACTTTAATCCCTTCGGCACCCATGCGCATCGATCCTGCGATAGCCATTTTAATGGCACGACGGAAAGAAATACGAGCTTCTAATTGACGAGAAATACCATCAGCAACTAAGCGAGCGTCTAATTCAGGACGTTTTACTTCGAAGATGTTGATTTGAATTTCTTTTTTCGTCAACTTTTTCAATTCTTCTTTTAGTTTGTCAACTTCTTGACCACCTTTTCCGATGATGACACCAGGACGAGCAGTATTGATTGTAACAGTAACTAGTTTGAGGGTGCGCTCGATGATGATTTTAGCAATACTTGCTTTTGCCAAACGAGCGTTTAGGTAACGACGGATTTGATCGTCTTCAACGATTTTGTCTTTGTAGTCGTTTCCACCGTACCAATTTGATTCCCATCCGTGGATGTAACCAAGTCTATTTCCAATTGGATTCGTTTTTTGTCCCATTTCTTCTAGTTATTTAGTACCATCAACTACGATCGTCACGTGGTTCGATCTTTTTCTAATTCTGTGTGCACGACCTTGTGGTGCTGGCTGAATGCGTTTGAGCATTGTACCGCAACCTACTTCAATACGACTCACTACGAGTGTTTCTTGGCTGATGTCCGCACCTTCGTTTTTTTGTTCCCAGTTTGCAATAGCAGAACGTAACAATTTACCGAGGCTTGTAGAGGCATCTTTACTATTGAAGTGGAGGATGTTCAAAGCTTTGTTGACTTCAACACCACGAATCAAATCAGCAACCAATCTCATCTTGCGAGGAGAAATTGGTGAATCATTCAAGCGCGCGATGGCCATTGACTTTTTATTCTCTTTTAGCTCTTCAGCTTTTAAGCGTTTTCTAGCTCCCATGACTGTAATAATTCTTAACGTTTCTTATCTTTTTTATTACCGGCGTGGCCACGGAAGTTTCGAGTAGGGGAAAATTCTCCTAATTTGTGACCTACCATATTTTCCGTAACGAATACAGGAATGAACTTGTTGCCGTTGTGCACAGCGAAGGTCAAACCAACAAATTCCGGAGTAATCGTGGACGCTCGTGACCATGTTTTGATAACAGCTTTGCTGCTAGACTCTTGAGCATCGTCAACTCGTTTCATCAACTTATAGTGAACAAACGGTGGTTTCTTTAATGAACGACTCATACCTTAATTATTTCTTTCTTCTTTCTACAATTAACTTATCGGAATACTTGGTCTTGGATCTTGTTTTGAATCCTTTCGCAGGCATACCATTTCTAGAGCGTGGGTGACCACCGGCGTTGCGGCCTTCACCACCACCCATAGGGTGATCAACTGGGTTCATCACAACACCACGTACACGTGGGCGGCGACCTAACCAGCGAGAGCGTCCTGCTTTACCAGAAACAACTAGATTGTGTTCTGCATTTGAAACAGAGCCAATTGTAGCAAGACAAGTTGTAAGAATCATACGTGTTTCACCTGAAGGCATTTTGACAATAGCGTATTTGCCATCGCGAGCGTTCAATTGTGCGTAAGTACCTGCACCACGTGCAATGATACCTCCAGCACCTGGCTTCAATTCGATATTGTGAATAACAGTACCTAGTGGAACATCTGAAAGGAACATTGCATGACCAACATTTGGTTGTGCTGATTTTCCCGAAAGGACTACGTCACCAACTTTCAATCCGTTAGGAGCAATGATGTAGCGTTTTTCACCATCTGCGTAAAACAACAATGCGATGTTTGCAGTACGGTTTGGATCGTATTCAATAGATTTAACTGTAGCAGGAATATCAAACTTCTCACGCTTGAAATCAATGATACGGTATCTTTGCTTGTGACCACCACCAAGGTAGCGCATGGTCATGCGACCATCGTTGTTACGACCACCTGATTTTTTCATCGGTGCCAACAAACTCTTTTCAGGCGTTGCTTTAGTAAGCTCTGCAAAGTCAGTAGCTACTTTATGGCGCTGACCTGGAGTTGTTGGTTTAAATTTTTTCAAACTCATGGTTAAACATTAATAATTGTTAAATAAATCAATGGTTTCACCATCTGCTATCGTTACTACTGCCTTCTTCCATTGTTTGCTTTTTTGCTCAACAATGCCTTTATTCGTGTACTTCACAGAGGATACCCCACCACCATAGTTTAATGTATGAACATCTGTGACATGTACTCCATACATCTTTTCGATGGCATTTTTAATTTCGATTTTGTTGGACTTACGGTCGACTTCAAAAGTAAAGCGGTTTGAAAGCTCGCTTAATTTTGTCGCTTTTTCCGTAATGACCGGCTTCTTGATAATAGTTTGCATAACGCTTAGTTAAGAATCGTTTGAATTTTCTCAATAGAGCTTTCAGCCAAAATCACTTTCGATGCGTTAAGCACGTCGTAAGTGTTAAAGGAATCTGCTGTTACGACTTTCACACGTCCAAGGTTACGTGCAGCGAGGTAAACGCTATCCGTTTTGTCACCGAGGATCAAAAGTACTTTTTGGTTTTCAAGGTTGAGCGAAGACAAAAGCGCTTTGAAGTCTTTTGTTTTTGCTTCCATGTTAAGGTCTTGAATGACCATAAGAGAGTCGCTTTTTGCTTTGAAAGCGAAAGCAGACTTGCGTGCCAAACGCTTCAACTTCACGTTTAATTTGAAGTGATAGTTGCGTGGACGTGGTCCGAAGATACGGCCACCACCAACACGTGTACCGGATTTAGCAGAACCCGCACGTGCACCACCTGTACCTTTTTGACGCTTGAGTTTTTTGGTAGAACCAGCAATCTCGTTGCGCTCTTTGGACTTGTGAGTACCTTGACGTTTGTTCGCTAAATGTTGTTTGACATCCAAGTAAATTGCGTGGTTGTTTGGTTCAATTCCAAACACCTCGTCTGCAAGGGTTACTGACTGAGCAGTAGCTGCACCTTTTGAATCGTAGATCTTCAGTTTCATTACTTCACAATTGTTACGGTTGAACCATTAGCACCTGGAATCGATCCTTTAATGATCAAAAGATTCTTGTCTGCCATTACCTTTAAAATTTGTAGGTTGGCCTGCTTGCGTCTTTTGTTACCCATTTGACCTGCCATGCGCATTCCTTTGAATACACGTGCAGGATAGGAACAAGCACCGATAGAACCCGGTGCACGAAGACGGTTGTGCTGACCGTGTGTAGCTTGTCCAACACCACCAAATCCGTGGCGACGAACAACCCCTTGGAAACCTTTACCTTTTGTGGTACCGGTTACATCGACGAATTCACCTTCTTCGAAAAGGTTAACGTCAATTGTGTCTCCTAAGTTAGCAGCGTCGAATCCTTTGAATTCAACCAACTTGGCTTTAGGAGCCGTGTTTGATTTTTTGAAATGACCTTTCAATGCATTGGGGGTGTTTTTCTCTTTGCGAGCACCGAATCCCAATTGAACTGCATCGTAACCATCTCTGTCTTGCGTTTTGACTTGCGTCACAACACAAGGACCAGCTTCTATCACTGTGCATGGCATTGATTTGCCCTCAGCACTAAAGATGCTAGTCATCCCGATTTTACGTCCAATAATTCCTGGCATATACTAGTTGTTAAAAATTACACTTTGATTTCTACGTCAACTCCACTAGGAAGCTCCAACTTCATGAGGGCATCTACGGTCTTGGAAGAACTGCTGTAGATATCCATCAAACGCTTGTAGGCACACAATTCAAATTGCTCACGCGCCTTTTTGTTCACGTGTGGTGAACGAAGTACGGTGTAAATTCTTTTGTGTGTTGGAAGTGGAATAGGACCACTTACCACAGCACCTGTAGATTTAACTGTTTTTACGATTTTCTCTGCTGATTTATCGAGCAAGTTGTGATCGTAAGATTTTAATTTTATTCTGATTTTTTGGCTCATCTGCTTAACTTTTTATGCTTTGACTTAACCTTTTGATTTTGCTACTACATCATCAGCGATGTTTCTTGGAGCTTCAGCATAGTGTGAAAATTCCATTGAAGAACTTGCACGACCTGAAGTGATGGTACGTAATTGCGTAACGTAACCGAACATTTCAGATAATGGAACGTCAGCTTTCAATACTTTCGCACCATTGCGGTCGTCCATTCCTTTCATCATTCCGCGACGACGGTTGAGGTCACCAACGACATCACCCATGTTTTCTTCTGGAGTAACGACTTCTAATTTCATGATTGGTTCGAGAAGAATTGGGCTACATGCTTTCAAAGCTGCACGGTAAGCCATTTTCGCACACAATTCGAATGATAAAGAGTCGGAGTCGACGTTGTGGTAAGAACCATCTAACAATTCAACAACCATAGCGTCGATAGGGAAGCCTGCAAGTACACCATTTTTCATGGAATCTTTAAAGCCTTTTTCAACTGAAGGGATGAATTCGCGTGGAATGTTACCACCTTTGATGCTGTTGATGAATTCAAGACCTGTTTTCTCTTCGTTAGTTTGCGCTGAAATTTTAACGTAGATATCGGCAAACTTACCACGACCACCAGTTTGTTTCTTGTAAACTTCGCGGTGTTCAGTAGCGCCAGTAATGGCTTCGCGGTAGGCAACTTGAGGCGCACCTTGATTTACTTCTACTTTAAATTCACGCTTTAAACGGTCGATGATGATTTCGAGGTGAAGCTCACCCATACCAGAGATAATCGTTTGACCTGTTTCTTCGTCGGTGTTGACGCGGAAAGTTGGATCTTCTTCAGAAAGTTTAGACAAACCAATAGAAAGACGGTCTGTGTCAGCTTGCGTTTTAGGCTCAATTGCCAAACCGATTACTGGATCTGGGAAGTCCATAGACTCGAGAATGATTGGTGCATTTTCAGCACAAAGGGTATCCCCGGTTTTGATGTCTTTGAACCCTACAACCGCACCAATATCACCAGCTCCTAATTCAGGAATTTGGTTTTGTTTGTTCGCGTGCATTTGGAAGATACGAGAAATACGCTCTTTGTTGTCTGAACGTGTGTTCAACACATAAGAACCTGCTTCGAGTTTACCAGAATAAGCACGAACAAAACACAAACGACCTACGAATGGGTCAGTTGCTATTTTGAATGCAAGTGCAGAGAAAGGTTCGTCGTAAGATGGCTTGCGCGTAACTTCTTGGTCTGTTTTAGGGTTGATACCTGTGATGCCTTCAACATCCATTGGCGAAGGAAGGATTTCCATTACCATGTCTAGCATGGCTTGTACGCCTTTATTTTTGAATGAAGAACCACACATCATTGGAACTACTTTACCAGCGATAGTCGCTTGACGCAAAGCATCTAGTATTTCGCGTTCTGTCAAAGAGTTTTCATCTTCGAAGAACTTCTCCATGAGGTTTTCGTCGAATTCTGCAACTGCTTCAAGTAATTCTGAACGCAATTGACGCGCTTCGTCGATGATGTCTGCAGGAATTTCTACTTCTTGGAAAGTCATTCCCATGTCGTGCTCGTTCCAAACGATACCTCTCCAGTTGATCAAGTCGACCACGCCTTTGAAGTTGTCTTCTTCACCGATATTGATTTGAAGTGGAAGCGCGTGGCTACCCAACATTTCTTTTACTTGGCGACAAACCATAAGGAAGTCTGCACCTTGACGGTCCATTTTGTTTACAAAACCAATACGTGGAACGTTGTAGTTATTCGCTAAACGCCAGTTGGTTTCAGATTGAGGCTCAACGCCGTCAACTGCAGAGAACAAAAATACCAATCCGTCGAGTACGCGAAGGGAACGGTTTACCTCTACGGTAAAGTCAACGTGTCCTGGGGTATCGATGATGTTAACGTGGTATTTTTGACCGCGGTAGTTCCAATCTAAGGTAGTAGCAGCGGAAGTAATGGTGATACCACGTTCTTGCTCTTGCTCCATCCAGTCCATTGTGGCTGCACCGTCGTGAACCTCACCAATTTTGTGGCTTACACCGCCATAATAAAGGATACGTTCAGTTGTAGTGGTCTTACCAGCATCGATGTGTGCTGCAATCCCAATATTTCTCGTGAATTTTAAATCTCTTGACATTGCTTAGAATCTGAAGTGTGAGAATGCTTTATTTGCTTCAGCCATGCGAAGCGTATCTTCTTTCTTCTTGAAAGCAGCACCTTCTTCTTTTGAAGCGGCGATGATTTCAGAGGCCAAACGTTGAGCCATAGTTTTCTCGTTGCGTTTACGCGAGTAACCTATTAACCATTTCATGGCCAATGATGCCTTGCGTTCTTCGCGAACTGGAGTAGGGATTTGGAAAGTAGCACCACCAACACGACGCGAGCGTACTTCTACACTTGGCGTTACGTTTTCGATTGCTTTTTTCCATGTTTCGAGACCATTTGCGTCTTCGATTTTCTTCTCTACGATTTCTAATGCTTCGTAAAAAATACGGAATGCTAAACTTTTCTTACCGTCTAGCATGAGGTTGTTCACAAATTTAGTGACAACTACTTCTTGAAATTTTGGATCTGGTAGGATCGCAATTTTTTTCGCTTTTCTTCTTCTCATGATGTCTAGCTTTTAATTATTTCTGCTTAGGACGTTTTGTACCATACTTAGAACGACGTTGGCTACGGCCTTGTACTCCGGCTGTATCCTCAGCACCACGAACGATGTGGTAACGTACCCCAGGCAAATCTTTTACCCTTCCTCCTCGCACAAGTACTAATGAGTGTTCTTGAAGATTGTGGCCTTCACCACCGATGTAAGCGTTGACTTCTTTTCCATTGGTCAAACGTACACGCGCTACCTTTCGCATGGCCGAGTTCGGCTTTTTAGGAGTTGTCGTGTACACACGAACGCAAACACCTTTGCGTTGTGGACATGAATCAAGCGCAGCAGACTTACTTTTCTTCACTACCGCAGTTCTTCCTTTGCGAACTAATTGTTGAATAGTTGGCATAAAATACTCTTGTTTTTAATAATAAATAATAACCCCCAAACGCACTTTGAGGGGTGCAAAGATAACTATATATTTTTATAAACCAAGACCGTTTGAAAAATATTCGGCTATTTATCGCCTGATTTTCAAAAATAAAGCGAATCGATTAGCGATCTTCTGTTTTTATTTTGCTCAGTTATTTGAGTTGATAATAAGAATGAGCTTGTAGGTTCCCACCAAATTCTAAATGCAACATCGGGTAGTAATTTCCATCTAACTTCTGAACTTTGTTCAATCTTTTTTCAAAATGTAATTGCGTTGCCAAGCTTGTTAATTGCATTTCATCTTTACCTTTCAAATTGAAGGTTTGAATCGTGTTGAGGCACAAAATGATTTGCTTTAGTTGATTTGGATACAAGTCGGCAACATCTTGTTCGCTCAGTAGTTTATAGCAGTCTTTCACTTGGGCCTCAAATTCAGCTCTAGCAACCATTGGTGACTGATCTTTAGATGTGAGCATCGTGAGGTAGTCAAATCCGCGGTCACTTTTCTTCACAATGAAATTATTCCAGAATGCAGGGTCGTTGATGATGTCAGATTCGCCATCCCAATTGCTGATCTTCTTTAAGTGCGAATGCGCGCAGGTTAAGAGCGAATAATAATTCTTGTAAGGCAGTTCGCTGAAATAATGCCAATCGTAAAGGTCAAAAGTACCTTGTTCATTTTCGAGTAGCACATAAAACTTAAAATCTTCATTTGTATAGTAGTAGTCGTGGTCTTGAGCTGAGCGGTGCTGCAATAACACCGGGTAGATGAAAGCAGTCTTTTCTGGGTTTGAAAGGAGGTAGTCCTTTACAATAGTAGGCTGTGTTTCGTTATCAAAATTATTTTCGTTGATGTTATCGGCAGTGATACGTTGGTAAAAATTATCGTATTGGCTCGAGTCATTTAATAGCTGATTGAGTAGCGGCTCAACGTAAGTCTTGATGAGTTGGCTCGTTTCTTTGGATTGGCTCTCGCGTTGCAGCAAATTATTTTGAATGAAAGAACCTCCCCTTTCAAAATAGAATGCTACCCAGAGTGCTTCATTATATGTCAATTTAGGGAAGTCGGTCAATGAAGAACTGTAGAACAAATTTTTGCCGGCGTTCAATTTTTCCCATGAGACTGTGTATTCCCCATTTTGTGTAATTTGAACTGCCCCGTTCGAATTGAACTGAATTTGCCAAGTCTTTATTTGGTAGACTGTCACTGTGTCTTCTGCCTCGCTACTATGCCAAAAAACATCTTGTAATTCAGATTGGGTGAGGAGCACGAATTTATTTTGGTCTTGGCTCATTAAAATACCTTTTACCTGATCCAAATTGAGTCCGCTAATCGGGAAACCGATAAGTTTGTTTTGCAAGATACCGAGGCGTTCTTTCACGTAGTTTTCAGTACCTATTCCTTGATCCGTTAATTTAGCTTCGATTATTTCATTGCGATACTTCTCTGAGATCAATTTGTTATTTATCATGTATAGTTCATTAACAAGCCATTCTTGGTATGCCACTTCCTCATAAAAATGTTGCCAAAAGAAAAGCCATTGTGCTTCGGCTTGTTCAACTTCTATTAAACGCCCGGTGGCACAAGAAAAGTGCTTGCTTACCCTAGACGCACCCGTTCTATCTAAATCTGTGATATCCATATCTAAAGAAGTGGTAGATGGGCTTACCACTACGTTGCGAATATTGATTTGAATGTTTGGCTGACCGAGTGCTTTTAAAGCTACTTCTTGAAGGCTAATAAACACATTGTCCTCGAACAATTCGTTATATTGGCTGAAGATGTCAGTGATGGGGGTGTATAACGGCATATAATCTTTGGAATTTTCGGCTAGTTTTAGAATGAGTTCCAAATTGGCAACATCTTTGAGTCGCGCTTTTTTAATATTGTATTCGCCTGATTTTTTAGCCGCTTGGATTTTTTTCATTTCGTTCTTCATCAAGCTTTTTGTTTCTTCGATCATACCTAAACAAAGTGGTTCGGTAATTTGATGGTTTCCTTCTGTGGTAAACAAGAAATGGATGGCCTCTTGAGCCTGGCTAAAGGTGTTTACAAGAATAAAGAGGAGAGAAAGGAATTGTTTCATTTGTGATGTTTGAGTTGAAATTAGCTAAGATGAAAATGATTGGAATTCAAAGTAACGATTTTTGAAAACAAAAAAAAGGAACCCTTTTGAGATTCCTTTCTAAATGGTGCAAAAGAAAGCAATTGATATTGCTTATCTGTATAAAGTAGCTTTCACTGCCTTCACAATGCGCTCTACGTTTGGCAAAGCTTCGTCTATGAGTGTTGGTGAGAACGCAAATGGGGTATCGGTTTGGGTAACGCGTTGTACTGGCGCATCTAGGTAATCAAATGCATAGCGTTGGAGGTGGTAAGCGATTTCGGACGAAATACTCGCCAAAGGCCAAGATTCTTCTACAACCACACAACGGTTGGTTTTTTTGATGGATTCTACGATGGTACCGTAGTCGAGTGGGCGAATGGTACGCAAATCAATGATTTCTACACTGATGTTTTCTTTGGCAAGAACTTCAGCTGCTTCTTGGGCAATCTTGATGATTTTACCGAAAGTAACCAAAGTGATGTCTGTACCTTTTCTTTTGATGTCGGCAACGCCGATTGGAATGATGTACTCACCTTCAGGCACTTCGCCTTTGTCTCCGTACATTTTCTCAGATTCTAAGAAAACAACAGGATCGTTATCGCGGATGGCAGCTTTCAATAAGCCTTTTGCATCAGCAGGGTTAGATGGTGTGATGACCTTTAAACCTGGTACGTGTGCGTAAAAAGCTTCGAAACTTTGGGAGTGTGTAGCAGCTAATTGACCTGCTGTACCGTTACCACCGCGAAATACAATCGGACAACCGTATTGGCCACCAGACATCTGGAGCATTTTGGCAGCAGAGTTGATGATTTGATCGGCAGCAAGGATAGCAAAGTTCCAGGTCATGAACTCTACAATTGGGCGCAAGCCGTTCATGGCTGCACCAACTGCAATACCTGAAAAGCCAAGCTCGGCAATAGGCGTGTCGATCACGCGTTTTGGACCGAATTCATCGAGCATCCCTTGAGACACTTTGTAAGCTCCGTTATATTCGGCAACTTCTTCTCCGAGCAAAAATACGCTTTCATCTCTGCGCATTTCTTCGGACATGGCTTCTCTAAGGGCTTCTCTGAACTGTAGGGTTTTCATAGTGTCATTTTTACAATTAGCAAAATTACAAATAAGTCAGAAACTAAAAATGCTTATGCTACTTTAAGTGTTGCAATTTTTGATTTACTAAATTGTTGAGTGGCGTAGTCTAGGTTGACAGATAAGGATTTTTTGGAAGTACTAGGCAGTTCGAACATAGCATCTGTGAGGATGGCCTCGCAAATGGAGCGCAGCCCTCTGGCACCTAAACCAAATTCCATGGCTTTTTGCACAATGAAATCGAGTACTTCTTGATCGAACTCTAGCTTGACGCCGTCAATGTCGAAAAGTTTGGTGTATTGTTTCACCAAGGCGTTTTTTGGTTCGGTCAGAATGCGTTTGAGGTCGGCTTCTTTGAGTGGCTCTAGGAAGGTGAGCACTGGAAAACGACCAATGAGCTCTGGAATGAGACCAAAGTTGCGGATGTCGGTTGGGGTGATGTATTTGAGCAGTGAGTCTTGCTCTATGCTTTGCTCGTCTGCGGATGAAAAACCAATAGTTTGTCTGTTGACGCGGTTGGCAATGAGTCTTTCGATGCCATCAAAGGCACCGCCACAGATAAATAGGATGTTTTTAGTGTCGATGGAAATCATTTTTTGCTCGGGGTGCTTTCGACCGCCTTGTGGTGGCACATTGACAGTTGCGCCTTCGAGTAACTTAAGTAAGGCTTGTTGTACGCCTTCGCCAGAGACATCGCGGGTAATGCTTGGGTTGTCGTTCTTGCGGGCAATTTTATCCACCTCATCGATGAAAACAATTCCCATTTGAGCGTTCTCTACGTTGTAGTCTGCGGCTTGCAAGAGACGAGACAAAATACTTTCGACGTCTTCGCCTACATAACCAGCTTCGGTAAGAACGGTGGCATCGGCAATACAAAACGGCACGTTGAGTAGCTTTGCTATCGACTTAGCAAGTAAGGTTTTACCAGTACCGGTTCTGCCCACGAGAATGACGTTTGATTTTTCAATTTCGACTTCATTTTCACTGGTTTTTTGCTTGAGCCTTTTGAAGTGGTTGTAGACTGCTACAGCGAGAACTTTTTTGGCGTCTTGTTGACCAATGACATATTGATCAAGGTGGGCCTTGATTTCTTGTGGCTTGAGCAAATTGAGCCCCTGAAAAGCAGTGCTTGTGTCACTCGGAGAGAGGGTAAGTTCTTCTTGTACAATTTTGCTTGCCTGGTTAGCGCAGGAGTCGCAGATATGACCGTTGATACCTGCAATCAGCATATTGACTCCAGAGCGCGGCGAACCGCAAAATGAACAAGTTGTTTCTTTTTTAGCCATGTGTTATTTTGGATTGCGCAATAAAACTTCATCGACCATTCCGTAGGCTTTCGCTTCTTCGGAGGTCATCCAGTAGTCGCGGTCGGAGTCGGCCCATACTTTGTCGAAGTCTTGTTTGGAGTGCGTGGCTATGATATCGTAAAGTTCTTTTTTCAACTTTTGGATCTCGCGTGCGGTGATTTCGATGTCTGAAGCTTGGCCTTGTGCACCTCCGAGTGGTTGGTGGATCATGACGCGCGAGTGCTTGAGTGCACTGCGTTTGCCTTCTGCTCCTGCACATAGCAGCACTGCGCCCATTGAAGCGGCCATGCCTGTGCAAATTGTAGCGACATCAGGGCGGATGTATTGCATGGTGTCGTAGATACCCAAACCTGCGTATACAGAGCCACCGGGAGAGTTGAGGTAAATTTGAATGTCTTTTTTGGCGTCAACAGACTCTAAAAACAAGAGTTGTGCGTTGATAATATTGGCGACTTGGTCATTAATCCCCGTGCCTAGAAAAATAATTCGGTCCATCATGAGGCGCGAAAAAACATCCATTTGGGTCATGTTCAAAGGGCGCTCTTCGATGATGTAAGGAGTCATTGAAGACTCGATATAGTGGTCCACGTTCATGCTGCTGATGCCCATGTGTTTGGTGGCGTATTTGCGAAATTCGTTGCTATCCATCTTTTTTTATTTTAGAGTCTCAAATTTAGTGATAATGGTTGGCTTTATGTCTTACTTTTCTTCAAAAAAAAATCCTGAACGAATTCAGGATTTATAAAAGGATTTTAGGACTAGCTTATTTCACCAATTCGATAAAAGTAGCGTCGTTCATTAATTTGATGAACTCGCGGTCTTTGCTTGCTTTTTCTTTGAGTGCAGCATTTTTTGCAATTGCGGTCTTCAATTTCGCAACTACTGCGTCAGCGCTTGCACCGCTTCTTGCCTCTATGATGGCTTTGAGGTAAGCAAGTTCTGCTGTTTCAGTTAGGCTTGCGCTTGCTTTTTTAGCAGCATCTAGTTTGTTGTTTAAGATAAGCACAAGCACTTTGTTATATGAGTCTTGGTTGAGGTTTTTCTCTGCAGCTGCGTAGTTGCCATCCATGATGTCTAGTACCGCTTGGTTGTAGTTGTATACGCTTGTTTTAGCTGAACCAAGGAGTTTTTTTGTAGCTGCACGGTTGCCTTCTATGATGAGGCTTGCTGCCAAGTTGTTTTTGGTGACCGGAACATCTTTGAGCTCGTTCGCTTTTTTGAAAGATTTGGCAGCTTCTTTTGTGTTGCCAAGTTCAAAAAGTGTCGCACCAAGATTGGTGTGGGCACGGTGATCGGTGGCGAAGTTGGCCGCTGCAATACCATAGATGCGTGCTTTTTCGTTTTGGTCGGTTGTGAGCTTACCTGCAGTGAACAATAATTCTTCAATAGAAAGTGAGTTCGGGTTTTGAACGCTGGCTGCACGGAGTTCGTCGTCGGTAAGGCCGAACTCGGTATACTTCACAACAACGACCGCACGGCGGATCATTGGGAATACATCGCGCTCAAGTTCTGTATAGGCTTTGCCGAGATTGACCATGTCTTTTTCGCGTTGTTCGGGGTCTTTGGTCATTTCGAGAATGCGGATAAATAAGTTTTTATCGGCCTCAGGAATGGTGGTGGTGGCTGCGAGTTGGCTTTTGAAACCTTCGAAGTCTTCGCCAAATTTTGCTAAAGAATAAGCGTTGGTGTCTGCGTAGGCAGTAAGTTTGGCTTTTTTCATGAGGTCAGTGAGGGCCTTGCGGGCTGCAACTGTACGGTCAGAAGAAAGGTTGTCGTTTTTGGCAACTTCACCATCTGGAGAAGCGTAGCCATTGATTTCGATTCCTGTAATTTTGATTTTAGGGTTGGTTTGAGCTGCTTGCATCCAAGCCATTAGAGCGAGGATGTCCTGGTCTTTGACTTCGTTTGCACGAACGTCTGACTTTCCTTTTTCAAAGTTGAAGGTAGCTGTAGTGGTTTTGTCAAACTGACGAACCAAAGCGTCTTGCTCTGTGAGTACTTTGAAAGTTTTATCAACGAGGTAGGGTGTAATGATGGTTGCGTCGGCAATTTTAGTTTCAGGCAAAGCACCTTTTTCTTTGGTTTGCTTGTACAATTTACCTGTGATGATGAGATCAGCTGCTTCCATCGATGGATCGTAAGCCAATGTTTGTTCGAATGTTGCAGTGCCGCCTGTTTTGAAATCGATGGTGGTGCCGTTTCCGGTAACTTTAGAACCATTCACGTACCAAGTACCGACTGCTGTTGCGCCAATTTTTGGAGTGATTTCAGCTTTCGCCTTTTTTTGAATGCCTTTCTCAGGGACATTTACGGTAATGCTTACTTTCACGGAGTCGCCGTGCATTTCTAGTGGATTCGGGTTCACTGTGTAGGTGATGTCTTTAACGAGGTCGCAAGAAGCAACAAAAAGCGCCGCTGTTCCGATGAGTAAGGTTCCGTTTAAGCGAGTGAAATTCATGAGTTTAATTTTTATGATTCCTTGCAAAATTAGGGAATAAATTTGATATCGTTGTTTTTTAGGTCCAAGATCTTGTATTTTCTTAAATCACAGCGGGTTGAAATCTAAATCCAATGCTTGAAGAGGGATTAAAACAAATTCGCGGTCTTGGTAATGGGGGTGAGGTATTTGTAATTCAGGGCTTTGGATACAAAGGCTTTCGTAAAAGATGATGTCGAGGTCGATGCAGCGATCTTCATAGTGCGTTGAATACTTGACGCGCCCCAAAGATTTTTCGATTGTTTGTAATGCTTTCAATAGCTCGTAAGGGTTCAAGTTTGTCAGCAAAAGCAGGCAACCGTTTATGAATTCGTTGTCCGAAATATATCCTTTTGGGGCACTGCGGAAGTAAGGCGAAATCTGTACCACTTTACCACAAGTTTCTGAAAGTGCGTCGATGGCTAGTTGTATGTTTGCTTCTCTGTCGCCTAAATTGGAGCCAAAAGCGATGACTACCCTGTTATTGCCGCTTATTTCCATTTAAAACTGTGCACGAGTTCTTGTAAATCTGACTTCAGGTACTGTAACGTTGGCCGCAGTGAGTCGTAATTGGGCCGGCAATTGAGCAAAACTTCTCCGCGCAGAAAGTGTTGCGTAGAGTCGGTGAGGTAAAACTGGAAATTCGTAGCCACATTGCCTTTGAGTTCGAAGAAGGTGCCGTATACGCGTTTTTGTGGCTCTATGATTTGCTCAAAGTCAATTTTGTCGGCCATTATTTTGTGTTCGTCTACTTTGTCGTTGGCAAAATTGATGATTTCAGGCAAAGAATCTTTGGTAGGAATGCGTAGATAATACAAAAACAAGGTGCCGTTGAGCGGACCTAAATCAATTTCTTGTACGCTGTAGTTGTTCTTGGATTGCTCAAATTTCTTTGGCATAAACGAATTGGCCAACTTGAACTTGAAATCGTTTGGGCTGATATAGTTGCGGTAAGCATGCGCAGGGAATTCGGTGCGCAAAAAAGTACTTGGTTTGGGGACCGGATCTGGAGCGCCGCAGGCAGTGAGGAGCAATAAACCGAGATAAAAGAAGAGGAGTTTACTTTTCATCTATGTAGACTTTTACAGATTTAACGCGTTTTTTGTCAGAAGATTCGACAATCAGTTTGAGTGATCCCAACACGATGTATTCATTGTTTTTGAGGATCCTGCCTGCAACTTCAATGACTAGCCCGCCTAGCGTTTCAGCCTCACCGCGCGCGTCTTCAATGGTGCTTTCGTACTGCTCGCCAATGATTTTGAGCAAGTCATTGAGCGAGGTACGTCCTTCAAAAAGAAAAATGTTGTCTGCTTGTTTGGTGTACTGAATTTCGGTGTCGTCAAATTCATCGGTGATGTCGCCAACAATTTCTTCGAGAATGTCTTCTAGGGTAACGATACCACTCGCACCGCCGTATTCGTCTACAACCACCGCCATGTGCATTTTCATGTTGCGAAATTCTTGCAAGAGGTCATTGATTTTTTTGTTTTCTGGCACGAAATACGGTTTTCTCAAGACTTGTGTCCAGTCAAAATCGGCGGGCTGCTCTAAATGATGCAATAAATCTTTGATGTAAAGAATGCCAATGATGTTGTCGGGGCTCTCGCTAAAAACAGGAATGCGGGAGTAACCAACTTCGATAATTTTGTTCAAGACCATCGCAAAATCATCTTCGGCATCGATGTCTTCCACTTCTACGCGCGGCGTCATAATTTCTGAAGCCTCGGTTTTTCCAAAGCGTACAATCCCTTCTAGAATTTTGTGTTCTTCGAGTGATCCGCCATCTGTTTTTGTCAAAGCAACGGCTTGTTCGAGTTCATTTTGATCGATTGCAGCACCTTTGTTGCCTAGTTTTTGGATGAAGTTCGTTCCCCAGACTAAAATATGTTTGAGCCAAGAGATCGGGGGCATTTTGCTGATGAAGCGCAGCGGATACGCCGCGAGTAAACTGACTTTTAAAGCGTTGCGATTGGCAAAAATCTTTGGAATGACCTCCCCAAATAACAACAATAAGAGTGTAATGCCTATGACCTCAATGACAAAACGCCAAGGTGTAAATTGTCCCTGCGACGGAAAGAGGTCGTTGAGGACAAAAGACGATAAAATAACGACGCCAACATTGACAAAATTATTGAAAATGAGAATGGTTGCCAAGAGTTCTTGCGGCTTAGACAACAGCGTCAAAATGAGCTTGGCCCTTGCCGACGGATTGGCTTTGATGGCTGCATTGTCTTTGGGCTTGAGAGAAAAGTAAGCACTTTCTGAGCCCGAAGCAAAAGCGGACAACAAAAGAAGCAAAAGAATGATCAAGAGATAAAGATAGCTTGCATCGCTAATTTGGAAATGAAAATCAAAAAGCGACGCTTCGAGACTCGGAGGTTCTATAGCTGAGTTCATGGTTTAAAAGGGGAGGTCGTCGGCTGTATCTGAGGCCAAGCCGCTCATGGGTGTTGGGTTATTTGGTTTTCCTTCGTTGCCGTAGTTGCTTGGGCGGTCTGTTTGTTCGGCGCGGGTAAGAATGGTGAGCTCGTCGCCAACAACTTCTGTTGCATAGCGCATTTGCCCTTCTTTGTCTGTCCAGGATCTTTTTTTGAGCTTGCCCTCGACATAAATTTTGCTGCCTTTGCGCAGGTATTTATCTGCAACTTCGGCAAGTCCACGCCAGAGTACGATGTCGTGCCAATCGGTGATTTCTTTCTTTTCACCGCTTTGCTTGTCGGTGTAATTTTCTGAGGTAGCCAGTGGAAATGACGCAACTACCGCACCATTTTCTAAGCGTCGGACGTCGGGGTCTTTACCCAGGTTTCCGATTAAAATAACTTTGTTGACACTGCCGTTCATTTGATATTTTTCAATCAATAATAGTTATTTTTTTCGAACCGGACGTTTTTTCGCACTTTTTGCCGGCTGATTTGCGGCAATTTCCATGCATTCGGCCAAACTCAAAGTTTCTGGTTTGCAGTCTTTTGGTAGTTTGAAATTGTCTTTACCAATCTTGAGGTAAGCGCCGTAACGACCATTCAGCAACTGAACATCAGGGTTCTCGTCAAAGGTTTTGATGAGCGCTTTTGCGGCTTCTTCTTGCTTGAGGGTATCTAGTTCAATTGCACGTTCAAAGCTCATCGACATAGGGTCTTCTTCTTTTGGGATCGAGCAAAAACGCTTGCCAACTTGTACGTAAGGTCCAAAACGACCAATGTTGACCCGCACAACTTCGCCGTTGTGTTCGCCGAGTACTTTGGGCAATTCAAAAAGTTTGAGCGCTTCTTCGAGCGTAATATTGTTGATTGATTGGTTGCCCTGCAGCGAGGCAAATTGAGGTTTGAGGCCGTCCGATTTTTCGTCGCCAATTTGGATCATTGGTCCAAAGCGCCCGATGCGGGCAATAATTTTACGTCCGCTTTTTGGGTCTGTGCCGAGTTCGCGTTCTCCGGTGGCGCGTTCTGAATGGGTGAGGGTATCTTCTACTTTTAAGTGGAAAGGGCCGTAAAACGACTGCAACATATCTGTCCAATTCAGTTGACCGTTGGCAATTTCATCGAAAGAGGCCTCTACTGTTGCCGTAAACTGATAATCAAGGATTTGTTCAAAATTAGCCACCAAAAAGTCTGTAACCACGATGCCGATATCGGTAGGGGAGAGCTTGTTTTTCTCTTTCCCTGTGGTTTCAGATTTTTCCAATTCTTGGATGCCGTTTTGGTCCAAAACGAGTTGTGCATATTTGCGAATAGCACCTTCGCGCTCTTGTTTTTCAACATAGTTGCGCTTTTGAATGGTGGAAATGGTTGGAGCGTAAGTGGAAGGTCGGCCAATACCCAATTCTTCGAGTTTTTTGACCAAAGAAGCCTCGACGTAGCGCGATGGCGGTCGGCTGAAACGCTCCGTTGCAGTGCTTTGTTGGATCGTTAGGGATTCGCCAACTGCAACCTTAGGCAAAAGCCCTTCGGTTTCGTTGTTTTCTTCGAGTTCCTCTTCGAGACTAGATGCTAAGTACACTTTTAAAAAGCCATCAAAAATCAAGACTTCACCTTTGGCTTGAAAATAATACGGGCTGCTGAGGCCTTTGATTTTAATAGTTGTTCTTTCGAGTTGCGCGTGGGCCATCTGACTGGCTATACCACGTTTCCAAATGAGTTCATACAAACGTTCTTCGTCGCGTTCAGCCTCGATGCTAGGGCGTGTAAAGTCGGTTGGGCGAATGGCTTCGTGAGCTTCTTGTGCACCTGCACTTTTGGTGCTGTATTTGGTAGGTTTCGAGTAAGCCTCGCCGTAAGCGCTGATAATGGCGCTTTTTGCAGCGTCAATTGCGGTTTGAGATAAATTGACGGAGTCGGTACGCATGTAGGTGATGTGCCCCGCTTCGTAAAGTCTTTGGGCAACGCTCATTGTTTTGCTCACCGAAAAACCGAGCTTCAAGCTGGCTTCTTGCTGGAGGGTAGAAGTAGTAAAGGGCGCTGCGGGGCTTTTTGTAGCTGGTTTTTGCTGCACGTCTTCGACCGTAAATTGAGCTGTTTGCGCTTCGGTCAAGAGTTGCAGCGCCGCTTTTTTATCGGAAAGTTGTTGGTTGAGCTCTGCATTGAGCATGCCGTTTTTCGATAAAAATTGACCTTGCACACGGTAAAAACCTTCGGTATTGAAGGCATTGATTTCGCGTTCGCGCTCCACAATTAAACGCACTGCTACAGATTGCACGCGGCCTGCAGAAAGACTCGGGCGCACTTTTTTCCAGAGTACAGGAGAGAGTTCAAATCCGACTATGCGGTCAAGTACACGGCGAGCTTGTTGCGCATCGACAAGCTCTTGATTGATTTGTCTTGGGTTTTCGATGGCGCGTGTAACAGCCGTTTTGGTAATTTCGTTAAAAGTAATGCGCTTGGTGTCTTTTTTCTTGAGGTCGAGTGTTTCGTATAAGTGCCAAGAAATGGCTTCTCCTTCGCGGTCTTCATCGGTCGCGAGCCATACGGTGTCTGCGGCTTTGGCTAATTTTTTGAGTTCTGCGACAACTTGTTTTTTGTCTGGGCTCACTTCGTACTGCGGTGCAAAACTAGCTTCGATGTCAATTGCGATGCCTTTTTTAGCGAGGTCTCTGACGTGGCCATAACTCGACTTCACAATGTAGTCTTTACCGAGGTAGCCCTCGATGGTTTTTGCTTTTGCAGGAGACTCGACGATAACAAGATTTTTAGCCATAGGGAGAATTTGGGGACAAATGTAAAAGGAAAACAGTTCATAGCTCAACTTGTTTGATGCATTTTTCTGCGGATTTTTCCTTAACCTATGGTTATATTTTTTTTTGACTTTCGAAACTTCCCGTGCTGCCAATTTGTCAGTAGTTTGAATTTGCCCTATTTTTGCAGTTCAAGAAAGACAATGGAATACGAAAACAAAGTAATAGACGAAGCACTTCAAGGCACCGCCCTTGATTTACCTGCTCAGGCCAATCCAGATGCCAAAAAATTATATTTAGAAAGTTACGGCTGCCAGATGAATTTCTCCGACAGCGAGGTAGTGGCTTCCATTCTTTCCGATCAAGGGTACCAAACTACCCGCAACATCGACGACGCGGATGTCATTTTGCTCAACACCTGCTCGATCCGCGAAAACGCGGAGCAGCGCGTGCGCAACCGCCTCACCGAATTCAAAATCAAAAAAGAACGCAATCCGGAGTTAGTAGTCGGCATTCTCGGTTGCATGGCCGAGCGCCTCAAAAAGAATTTACTCGAAGAAGAAAAATTAGTCGATTTAGTGGCAGGTCCTGACGCCTATCGCGACCTTCCCAACCTCATTGACGAAGTGGGCACAGGGCAAAAAGCGGTCAACGTCTTGCTTTCTCGCGACGAAACCTACGCCGATATCTCGCCAGTACGCCTAGATTTAGGTGGCATTGCGGCGTTTGTGACCATCATGCGCGGCTGCGACAACATGTGTTCGTTTTGCGTCGTGCCTTTTACCCGAGGCAGAGAGCGCTCTCGAGATCCGCAAACAATTGTTGCTGAGTGTCAAGACCTATTTGACAAAGGGTACCGCGAAGTAACATTATTAGGTCAAAACGTAGATTCTTACCGCTGGAACATCAGCTCAAAAGGAGAAATCAAGAACCCCAACGAGCCCACAACCAACTTTGCACAGCTCATGGAAATGGTTGCTCTGGTCTCGCCTTTGTTGCGCGTACGCTTCAGTACCTCACATCCAAAAGACATGACCGATGAGGTCTTGGAGGTAATGGCCAAATACGAAAATATTTGCCCTTATATTCACCTACCTGTGCAGTCTGGCCATACCGACGTGCTCTACCGCATGAACCGTGGATATTCTCGCGAGTGGTACCTCGAGCGCATTGCAGCCATCAAGCGTATTATTCCAGATTGCGCTATCTCTACTGATATCATCACCGGTTTTTGTGGCGAGACAGAAGAAGAGCATCAAGACACGCTAAGTTTAATGGATATCGTGCAATACGATTTCGCCTACATGTTTAAGTATTCTGAACGACCAAAAACGCTAGCCGAGCGCCGTTTCGCCGACGACGTTCCCGAAGAAGTTAAAGGTCGTCGCCTCAATGAGATTATTGAGAAGCAATTGGCACACTCTTTAGCCTCTAATCAGCGCCTGTTGGGAACGGTCCAAAAAGTACTCATCGAAGGCAAATCCAAAAGATCTGAGGAGCAGCTCTGTGGCCGCACCGGCAGCAACGTTATGGTCGTTTTCCCGAAACTTCATTTTGAAAAAGGAGACTACGTGAATGTCCGCATCAAAGACTGCACTTCAGCCACTTTGATCGGCGAAATTGAATTATAAACGCTAGTTCAACAACATGGATGTTCAGCAAATCAAGCAAAGATTCGGCATCATTGGCTCAGCACCATTGCTGAACCGCGCCTTGGAAATCGCCATGCAAGTGGCTCCAACAGATATTTCCGTGCTCGTTACTGGCGAGAGCGGAACCGGTAAAGAAATCATACCGCAGGTCATTCACCAGCTCAGTGCGCGCAAACACGGCGAATACATCGCGGTCAACTGCGGTGCAATCCCTGAAGGAACAATAGATTCCGAATTATTTGGCCATGAAAAAGGATCCTTCACGGGTGCCCAAGGAAGTCGACAAGGCTATTTTGAGGTCGCCAACGGGGGTACCATCTTTTTAGATGAGGTGGCTGAATTGCCCATGCAGACACAAGTGCGCTTGCTGCGCGTGCTCGAAACGGGCGAATATATCAGGGTGGGCTCGTCTAAGCCGCTTAAAACCAATGTGCGCGTGGTGGCTGCCACCAACGAAAACATGCAAAAAGCAATTGCATCGGGCAAATTCCGCGAAGATTTATATTACCGCCTGAGTACTGTCCCGATCCCCTTGCCGGCACTGCGCCAACGCGCCGAGGACATCCATTTGCTCTTTAGAAAATTTGCCAACGACTTTGCCGACAAATACCGCATGCCGGCCATCAAACTCACCGACGCCGCAGTCGAACTCTTGCTCAGCTACCCTTGGCCCGGGAATATACGCCAGCTCAAAAATTTAGTCGAGCAACTTTCTGTGATTGAAACAGCGCGCCAAATTGATCCGCTAACGCTCAATGCCTACCTGACGCCCATCACCGAAAAGAGTAGTGGTTTGCAGCTCAACGACCAAAGTCAAGATTCCATTTCAGAAAGAGAACTCATGTACAAATTTCTTTTTGACATGAAAAAAGACCTCACCGAGCTCAAAAAATTGGTCATCGACATCGCCAGTAGCACCCAAAACATCAATTTAAGTGCCGATCAGTCAGCAGCAGTATCTAGACTTTATCAAGAAGTTTACGAAGAACCAAGCAGTCCAACGCGCATCTTGCCCGCCCCAAGTGTTCATGTAGAGCTGCCTTCGGTATCCCGAACGCCCGATCTTGACGAATACGAGGCTCACATAGAACTTGAAGAATCTTTGAGTTTAGAAGACCGCGAGCGCGAGCTCATTCAAAAAGCACTCGAGAAGCACCGCGGTAAGCGAAAATATGCGGCCCAAGAACTCGGTATCTCAGAGCGAACGCTCTATCGTAAAATCAAAGAATTTCAATTGGCAGAATGAGTCGCTGGATCTGCTACATTCTAGTTGCATGCACATTGAGTGCCTGTTGGCCCGAAAGTTTTTCCTTTCGAGACAGTGGCGGTATGGCGCCAGAATGGGTCAGTTTCACCATTCAAAATCTAGAGAATACTGCACCCAATTGCCCGCTTTCATTTGCGCCCTTGCTCACCGAACAGCTCAAAGATGGTGTGCAGAACAACACGCGTCTTGTACTGAATACCCAACAAGGTGCAGGTGAGGTGAACATCGAAGGCGCCATCACAGGCTATCAGGTGCAGCCAGTTGCTATACAAGGCGCAGACAACGCCAGCAGCAACAGGCTTACCATGACACTCACGCTCAAAATCAAAATAAAAGCCCCCAAAGAAGAAGAATGGCAAATGGTGAGCACCCGTTTTGCCGATTTCTCGTCTTCTAGCAATTTGGCCGATGTCGAGCAAAAACTATTTGCAGAAATCTCAGCCCAAATGGTACAAGACCTCATCAATAAGTTATACAGTAATTGGTAATTTAGCACCGTGTTAAGTAAAGAACAACTTCATTCGCAAATTGCCAACCCATTCCTGTGTTCGGGTGCTTATCTGTCAGATCTAGAGGACCTTCAGATCACATACCCCTACGCCACAAGCTTCTCCATCCTCTACCTCAAAACCCTCGCCAAAGAACAAGATGTTCGCCTTGCCAAAGCCCTTGAACAAAAGGCTTTTGCCATTCAAAACCGGGTGGTACTTTTCGATTTGCTGACCGAGCGTCTGCAACAAGAAACTGTAGTAGTTCAAATTTCAGACGAAAATGTTCTTAAAGAAATTCACCTTTCACAAGAAGACAAGGTTAGTGAAGAAGTTCTCGTTACTGAAGAAGAAAAAATCTTTACTAAGGAAGAGGTAATAGGAAACGAAGAAATAATAGGAAATGAAGACGAAATAGGAAACAAAGAAATAATAGGAAAAGACGAGGATGCAAGGGAAGAAGAAGTCATAAGCGAAGAAGAGCTTTCAGAAAAAGGAGTCGCAGCTCCCGATGAGCTCGATCAATTGTTGCGTGCCAGCCTTATTAATTCGGCTTACGTCGATATCACTTATACCGAAGAGCTCAAAACACTAGACGAACAAGCTGAGGAGCTAAGTGTCTTATCACTGAGTGAGGAAGAATTAAAAGCTACAACTCCAGAACCATCCCAAACGGAGCGCTTTACTTTTTCGCAATGGTTACAACATGCAGCAGAGACTACTATCGAAGCGCAAAAGGAGTACCTCAACATCGAGAAACCAAAGCAAGATTTTTATTCACCTGCCAAAAAAGCAAAAGAAAGTTTGAGTTCCGATCAAATACCTGTCTCGGAAACCCTTGCCAAAATTTATGCGATGCAAGGCGCAGTAGGCAAAGCAATTGGGGTTTATGAACAATTAATTTTGCTTAATCCGGAAAAAAAGAGTTTCTTTGCAAATCAAATTAAAGTACTAAAGAAAAATCTCAACGCTTAATCATGACAGGAATACTTTCTTTTTTAATCATCGTAGCCAGCATATTGCTTATTCTCGTTGTTTATGTTCAAAACCCAAAAGGTGGGGGCCTAAGTGCTGATTTCGGAGGAGCTTCACAATTAGGAGGCGTACAACGCACCAACGAACTCATTGACAAACTTACTTGGGGCTTAGCTGCAGCCATTGTTATATTAAGCCTAGGTATTTCTTTGAGCCAACCTAAACCACCAAAGCAAGTTGCACCACAAACCCAACAACAAGCACCAAATCAAGGTCAGGGTCAAAACCAAGGACAGACCCAAGGTAAATAACCCGCCTCATTAACGAATATAAAATGTCAGTATGTCACGCATACTGACATTTTTTTTGTCCTTTATGCAATTTTGACGTAAAACAGCAATTGGCATGTTTTTCGAAGGAAGGGCAGCAACTAAAAATATTTTTTTATGTCAGTAAATTTCAAACCTTTGGCAGACAGAGTTCTGGTAGAACCTGCGCCAGCAGAGCAAAAAACAGCAAGTGGAATCATCATTCCAGACACAGCAAAAGAAAAACCCTTGCGCGGTACTGTTGTAGCGGCTGGGTCTGGGAAGACAGATGAACCCATGACGGTAAAAGTTGGCGATACCATTCTATATGGTCAATACGCTGGAACCGAAATCAAAATCGATGGGCAAAACTTCCTCATCATGAGAGAATCAGACATTTACGGTATTTTTTAATCTAAATTTTAAATCAAAATGGCAAAAGAAATTTTCTTTGATGTCGAAGCGCGCGAAAAACTCAAAAAAGGAGTTGACGCTTTGGCAAATGCAGTAAAAGTTACGCTTGGACCCAAAGGTCGCAATGTGGTCATCGGTAAAAAATTTGGTGCGCCGCACGTCACCAAAGACGGCGTCACAGTCGCTAAAGAAATCGAGCTTAAAGACCCTATCGAAAACATGGGTGCACAAATGGTCAAAGAAGTGGCCTCCAAAACTGCAGATATCGCAGGCGACGGCACCACTACAGCTACTGTTTTGGCACAAGCCATCGTGACCGCAGGTCTTAAAAACGTGGCGGCGGGCGCCAATCCAATGGACCTCAAACGCGGTATCGATAAAGCTGTTACTGAAGTAGTTGCAAACCTTCGCAAAATCTCGAAGCAAGTTGGCAACGACAACAGCAAAATCGAGCAAATTGCCACTATTTCGGCTAACAACGACGAAACGATCGGTAAACTCATCGCTGAAGCCATGAAAGTGGTCGGAAACGACGGCGTCATTACTGTAGAAGAGGCAAAAGGCACAGAGACAGAAGTTAAAACAGTTGAAGGGATGCAGTTTGACCGCGGATACCTCTCTCCTTACTTCGTTACCAACGCAGAAAAAATGATCACCGAGATGGAAAATCCAATGATCCTTATTTCTGAAAAGAAAATCTCTAGCATGAAAGAATTGCTTCCAATTTTGGAGCCAGTAGTTCAAGCCGGAAAGTCGCTCCTTATTATTGCTGAAGATGTCGACGGCGAAGCATTGGGCACTTTAGTAGTGAATCGCTTGCGCGGTTCTTTGAAAGTTGCTGCCGTGAAAGCGCCAGGTTTTGGAGATCGTCGCAAAGCCATGTTAGAGGATATCGCTATTCTTACAGGTGGTGTTGTGGTCTCTGAAGACCGCGGCATGACACTCGAAAATGTTACGCTAGATATGTTGGGTTCTGCTCAAAAAATCGAAATTGACAAAGACAACACCACAATTGTCAATGGAAAAGGTACAAAAGCAGATATCCAAGCAAGAGTGGGTCAAATTCGTGCCCAAATCGAGCAAACTACTTCTGATTACGACCGCGAAAAATTGCAAGAGCGTTTGGCTAAATTAGCTGGAGGGGTTGCAGTATTATATGTCGGTGCGCCAACAGAAGTAGAGATGAAAGAAAAGAAAGACCGTGTAGATGACGCTCTTGCTGCAACACGTGCTGCGGTTGAAGAAGGCATTGTGCCCGGTGGAGGCGTTGCCTTGATCCGTGCCATTGAATCTTTAGATGCGCTGAAAGGTGCCAATGAGGACGAAATGACCGGTATCCAAATCGTGAAACGCGCTGCAGAAGAGCCATTGCGCCAGATCATTGCCAATGCTGGTGGAGAAGGTGCAATTGTTGTACAACGCGTCCGTGAAGGTAAAGGTGACTTCGGTTACAATGCCCGCACTGACAAATTTGAAGAACTATACGCATCGGGCGTTATTGACCCTACAAAAGTGACACGCATTGCCGTAGAAAACGCATCTTCAATTGCCGCTATGTTACTCACCACTGAGTGTGTCATTGCCGACGAACCAGAAGAATCCAATCCAGCTGCTGCCATGGGCGGCATGGGTGGAGGCATGCCCGGCATGATGTAATGTATACAAGAGCCCTCGGGCTCTTTTTCATTTCTTTCTTCCCGTTTGAACGGATAGCGAGAAATGTCTATATAGAGCCACCTTCGGGTGGCTTTCTTTTTTGCTTAAATTTGAGAGATGTGTTACAGCAATTCGTCTACCTCTACAACCCAGCAGCTCGCAGAGCGCTATAGTAAACTAGTGCCAGGTAAGCCCGTTGAGTTGAATTATTATTTCGCGTCGGGCTTTCATTTTCCACAATGGCATATCGTGACAAACGATGAGGTATTGCAACAAATGCGTTGGGGGCTTTTGCCGCAATGGTATAACGGTAGAAATTGGATAGAATTTGCAAGTAAAACGCTCAATGCAAGAATAGAAACTTGTTCAGAAAAAGCCTCCTTCAAACACTTGGTTACAAGTAAGCGCTGTTTGGTGCCTTCATCTGGATTTTTTGAATGGCAAACGCAAGGCAAGCTCAAGATTCCCTATTTTATCAAATGGATAGAACACCCTGTTTTTTCCATTGCGGGCCTTTATGATACTTGGTTGAATCCATCAAACGGAGCACAAGAAAAAACATTTACCATTTTAACGACAGAAGCCAATTCCCTTATGGCCGAAATTCACAATTCAAAGAAACGCATGCCACTCATCTTATCTCCAAATGACGAAGCTAATTGGTTGAACGGACAACTTGCCTTACACGACGTTTCGAATAGAGCAAACATCGAATTAGCAGCTTGGGAAGTTGATAAAAAATTGATTTTGGGCCCAACGGCAAACTCGCCACAAGTGAGCCAAAGATATTGCAACAATTTAGCGGTGCAAAAGGGCTTATTTGACTAACTTTGGCATCACAATTGCATAGCGCCCAAACATGAAATACATCCTTGTTTTTTTATTGATCGGTCTGTTCTCGGCGTGTATCGAGATTTCTGACGACCTTACCCTCAATAATGATGGCTCGGGTACGCTGCGTTATAAAATTAACTTGAGCGCAAGTAAGGTCAAGGTCAATTCCATTTTAGCTTTAGATAGCCTAGACGGAAAGCCCGTGCCGAGCAAGGCCCAAATTAGTGCAAAAATCAATGAATTTGTGCGCATTTTGGACGCACAGGTTGGTATTTCAAATGTATTGGTAGAAGAAAATTACACGGATTTTATTTTTAAGTTTTCCTGCGATTTCAGCAGCATCCGCAACCTTCAGGATGGGATCAAACTCAGTATTGCACAAATTTCTAATGAAAAGATCACAACAGGTGCCGATCAATTTTGGCTCAGTTGGGACGGTAATACCTTGGTGCGCAGCATTCCCGCCTATGTTACCCAGCAAATTAAAAATTACAAATTAGAAGATGCCGAGCAGCTCAAAGAAGGGGTTTATACCTCTATTGCACGCTTTGAACGGCCGGTCGCTTCCTTTGAAAATAAGTTAGGGACGCTCAGTAAAAATCAAATGGCGGTTATGGTCAGAACCAATACCTTTGAGCTCAAGGAAAACCAACATTTACTCGACAACACAATTGTACTTACTCCGAGATGAGAATCGCGGATAATGCTTAACTTCGTTCAATAATTTCTATCGCGTGAGTCAACATTTCAAGATGGTCCTGGGTTTGGTAATACCAGCCCTTTTCGGCGCAAGCGCCCAAGCCCAATTAAAGCAAGTTCAATCAGAGCAATTGCTACCCAAAGACGCCGTCACGGTTTTCAGTATCAATAATATCAGTTTATTGCAGAAAATCTCCATGGACGACCTCGTGAACTACGAATTCATGTCTGAGGTCCATCAAGAGCTTTTCGATGGCTCCACTTCTGGCAAGACCCTTAAAGACGCCGGCCTAGACTTTAATCAGCGCCTGAATCTTTTTTACGGAAAATCTAATAAACACGAGCTTACTGGCTTTACATTTGGCGTGGCCGACAAAACCGCATTATTCGAAGTTTTTGATGATTTTCAGGTAGTGGAGAGCCCTTTAATTGGGCTAGAAATTTATGGTACTTTCTTCAATCAATTACTCATTAAAGATAATCTGGCGTTGCTCATCCGAATTGAGCCCACCATGGAGCACATCGATGCCGTTACCGATTCCATCTGGTATGCTAGAGGCAATGAAATGCCCTTTGACTTTTTTGAAGCCGAACCACAGGAGGAGCAAATACTAGACGAACAAACCTTCGAAGACAACCCCAATACCAATGTTTTTCCGGAGGCTACTGAAAACCCAGCAGTAAAAAATTACTACGAGCTCCGCGATAGCGTTCAAGTGATGCTCCAACAAGCAGAGTTGGCGCGTGTCATTGACGAAATCTATGTAAAAGGTGTCAATCTATATAATTTTGATCCTCGTTTTGCGACCCAGCTCACCCATAACGCAGAAGGTGTTTTCTACCTAGACAACGCCCGCAACCTCGATAAATCTGAAGGTTTATGGTACTTTCAGACCGTATTGCCTACGCTCTATAAGGATATTCAAGAGCTTTATGCTGGAAATGTCATTCTCGGAGACCTTTTTTTGAGAGATAACAAAGTCGATTTTGAAGTAGAGGCGCAATACGGACCTGCACTTGGTAGCATCTACTCCCAAATGAACGATGCCAAATTCGATCAAAACGTTTTATCCTATATTCCCGCACAAAGCCCGGCCTATTTTACCTACAATATCAATCTAGAGCAAGCCTACGAACAAGCCTACAAAGTATTACTTCCTTTACTCAGCGACGAGAAAAACGCTCAAATAGCCATGAACGTGCTCACGCTTGAGCTCCTCAATGAATTCATCAATAAAGAAGCTTTATTCGATACCTACAAAGGCAGTATGTTTGGTACCTTCAATGGCATTAAAAAGGTCAAAACCAAAAAAATCGAATTCACCTACGACGAAGAAACCTTCGCCTACCAAGAAAACGAAACGGAAACCGAAGCAGAAATGCCGATTTTCACACTAGGTTTCACAACGGCACGACCAGATGTACCTGAGTTGGTACTCAAGCACATGGCACGCCTTAGCTCGCGCATTCAGTGTTTTGAAAATTACTGGCGCATAGATAACGCCATTCTAGATGCAGCTCCGCTATATATTCTCAACACTGGAAAGCTACTTATTCTCACCAACGACGAAGACCTTGCCAGATTACATCCAAAAGGTTACGGTAAAGACGCTTTAGGTAAAAAAGAACGCAAAGCGGCACGCGATAGCGGCTTTATGTACGGTTTTGTAGACATCCCTCAAACACTTGATCGTTTCCCAACAGAGGTGCTCACCCCGCGCAATGCTGAAATTATTTCTTCACTAAAAGGCAAGTCAGGACAACTCATCCTGACCTCATCAGAAACCAATACTGCGCACACCACCTTTAAATTGAGTTACACCTATGAAGGTGCAGAGTCAACCGGTAAGCATTTGCTAGATCTCGTGAATTCACTCTACCTCATCTACACACTGAATCCTTAAGCAATGTATCGCAAGTTCCTGACACTCGTCTTGATTGCCGGCAGTTTGGGTTTGGTCTTGTTTGTCAAATCTTTTTTGTTTGAGCAACCCAAGTCACCTCGTTTACTCGACAGACTCCCGAGTGCGGATTTTTTAGCAAAGGCCAATATTTTAGAACTTGCTAAAGAGACCAATTCGCTGTTGCAGTATAATAAACTCTCCATGCGCGATTTTACCACCTATGAGTTTTTATTAGGACAGGGCAAGCAATATGGAATCGATTTAGAGTCTAATCTTTATTTATTTGCTAATGAAAATGGCAATTGGGGTGCGCTCATCCGCCTGACAGACTCCTCAAAAGTTCAAGTAGGGATAGAGCGCTTGTCTCAATTTGCATCTCTGCAAGATTCAGTTGTAGGCGGCAATAAATTTTACTACATCCAAAAGGAGCAGTCCTATTTGCATTATGGTAAAGACTACGCGCTCATTTACCAAGGTAGCGACTTTATTCAGACGCTCAATCAAGTCGTTTCTGCACACTATGGTTCACAGCAAAAAGTTTGGAAACAATTTCTCAAGCAGAAACAATTCAAAAATGAGCACCTCGTTATTTATGCCAATTGGCCTAAATTGAAGCGTTTTGATGTCCAGACCGCTATGTTTGCCCACGACAGCGATTCGCTCGGTTTTCGCCTAAAGAGTTATATCAAGAAGCGCACGCCGCTTTATTTTTCTCTCAAGCGATCGGGCTTGAGTTACCAAAGCGACCTTCAGACCGATCGACTGATCGACATTCATTTAGATGTCAGTGAGTTTAAGCAGCAAAAACAAGATTCTGTCTATGTGCAACTTGCTAAATTGTGTCGAAAAGTCGGTTTTCCATTTGAGCGTTTTATAACCGCCTGGAATGGCGATCTTGTATACCAAGAGGGTGGAAGGCAAATCCAGGAAGTACGTTATATCGAAACCATACTAGACGACGACTTCAACGAGACAGAAGTAGAGCGCTTGCGCTACGACACCGTACCTGGTTTTGCGGTGCTGGCTTCCTTGAATCGTTCAGGTCCCCAGTTTATCGGAAAATTGGCTCAAAAAGGCCTACTGCGCGAGGACGAAAATGGCTATCGCTTTTTGTTTTCGCCCTTACTTCATTTCCAAAAATCCGGTCCTTTTTATCAATACTTTTCAGCAGCAACCTCTCCGCGTGTGGTACGTAGCAGACAAAATCAGGTGCTTTGGAAATATAAAGGCACGAAATACTACTTTAAAATTGACAAACTGACGCGCTACGAAATCTTTGGCAGCCTTCAGGTGCCGGTTCGATCTATCCTTAGACGCAATCAATTAATTTAGGTATTCTGAATCTGTCTGAATCAAGCGAAAATAAATTCGTCTTGGTGGGTTTCTATGTAAGACAGAATGTCTAAAATTTCATCGAGTTCTGCAGTGGTAACCAAACGGGTTCGGTAGTCTTTGAAGTGTGAAATCCCTTTGAAATAATTTGTGTAGTGACGTTTCATCTCGGCAATGCCAAGTTTTGGGCCTTTCCACTTGATACTCATGAGTAAATGCTCTCTGCAGGCCAAAACACGCTCAGCCAGGTCAGGACCCGCGAGTGTCTCGCCAGTTGCTACAAAATGCTTGATTTCTCTGAAAATCCAAGGGTAGCCGATAGATGCGCGGCCAATCATGACGCCATCAACGCCATAGCGGTTTTTGTATGTGAGCGCTTTTTCTGGGCTATCGATGTCGCCATTTCCAAAAACAGGGATGCGCATGCGCGGGTTGTTCTTTACTTCTGCAATCAAGGACCAATCTGCTTCACCTTTGTACATTTGTTTTCTGGTACGGCCGTGAATAGAGATGGCTTCAATTCCGATATCTTGTAACCTTTCGGCGGCGTCGACTACATTTTTAGTGTCGTCGTCCCAGCCGAGACGAGTTTTTACAGTAACTGGAAGATGAGTTGCATTTACAATTTCTTTGGTGAGCCTGACCATTTTCGGGATGTCTTGCAACAGACCTGCGCCAGCGCCTTTACATGTCACTTTTTTAACTGGGCAACCGTAGTTGATGTCAATGAGGTCGGGTTGAACGGCTTCAATAATTTGTGCCGATTGCACCATACTCTCGGTTTCCGAACCAAAAATCTGGATACCGATGGGGCGTTCGTATTCAAAAATATCCAACTTTTGACGGCTTTTAGCAGCGTCGCGAATGAGGCCTTCCGAAGAAATGAATTCGGTGTACATGAGGTCTGCACCGTATTGCTTGCAGAGCGCACGGAAAGGTGGGTCAGAGACGTCCTCCATAGGGGCCAAGAGTAACGGGAAATCGCCGAGTTCTATATTGCGAATTTTTACCATCGTTTGCTACAGTATTAGAGCCCCATTGCTTTGAGGTATTCTTTGAGCTTTTGCTCGTTGCTGAGTTTGAGCACCATTAATTTGTCTTTGGTGTCTACAACGATATAATCTTGCAGACCATCTAGCAGCACAGTCTTTTCTTTTGACACATTGACCAAGCAGTTACTCGAATCAAAAGCAAAAACGTTGTTACCAATAATGGAATTTTGCTGCTCATCTTTTTTAAGGTGCGTAGTAAGGCTGCCCCAAGTACCGAGGTCGCTCCAGTCGAAATCTGCCAATACCATGCTCACATTTTGCGCTTTTTCCATGACCGCAAAGTCAATTGAGATATCTGGGCAAGCGCTAAAGGCGTCTTTTAGGAAAGTGCTTTCTTGCGTACTGCCATAAACTGCAGGTTGTGCGGAAAAGATATTGTGAATATCGGGTTGGTGCTGTGCGAGTGCTTCAAGAATTACGGACGCTTTCCAAACAAAAATTCCGGCATTCCAATAAAAGTTGCCGGCGCGAAGGAATTCTTCGGCAGTTGCCAAGTTGGGTTTCTCTCTAAATTGGAGTACTTGGCAGGCATTGCCTTTTTGGGTTTGCGCTGTTTTTTCAAATTCGATATAGCCATAACCGGTATCGGGCCTTGTAGGTTCTATTCCTAGCGTAACGAGTTTGTTGTCTTGGGCGGTATGCCAAGCCGTACGAATTATTTGCTCGAAGCGCGCTTCATTAATGATGAGGTGATCTGCCGGAGAAATCAGTAAGGTGGCATTGGGATCTAGTGCCTGGATTTTAGCCGCAGCATAGGCAATGCAAGGAGCGGTGTTTTTGCGTTCTGGCTCGCACAAAACTTGGCTGCTTGTGAGTTCGGGCAGTTGCTCGAGTACTAGTGCTTCGTAGGAAGTGTTGGTGAGGATATAAATATTTTCCGAGGGAATAAATTTTTGCAGGCGCTCAAAAGTGAGTCTAAGCAAAGACTTGCCAATACCAAGGACATCTAAAAATTGCTTCGGGTTTTCGGCGGTAGAAAGTGGCCAAAAACGGCTTCCGACGCCGCCAGCCATAATGAGACCGTAGGTATGTTTGCTATTCATATGAGAGTGGTGTGATGGCAGCCAAGGCATGAATCAAAAATATGCGCTGGGTGCCAAATTCGGTACAAAGATAACGAGTTCTGCGGAGTTCACCTTTAATGAAGCGTTTGTTGTTCAAGAGAAAATGTGTGTTTTTGGGTAGTGATTCCAGCGTAATTTCATCGTTTTGGTCGAACGTTTTCAAAACCCTACTGAGTTGCACGTCGGCTCCACTCGATGCCTTGAGCCTTACATAACTATTTTCCAACACCTGATGGAGCTCCATTGGCAAGGCGCGGCTTTCTAATATGGGTAAGAGGCGCTGCCTAAAAGCTTTTTTCCATTCAGGCCCATGTGCAGGCACGTTCCAGCCGTATTGCCGGTAGGTGTCAAGATGGGCAATTTCGTGTAAGGAGGTGATTAAAAAACTATATGGATTGAGGTCGCCGTTGACGGTGATAATTGGTTTTCTTTGGAGGGGATGCGTGCGAAAATCACCGAGCTTGGTTTTGCGTCCGGGGACAATTTTAAACTGAACGCCAGCGCCTAAAATGCAATCGGCCAAATACGAAGCAAAGACTGCAGGCACAAATTTTTGAAGCGTATCAATGAAGTGTTGTCTTTTAGACTGCATGACCACAAAAATAATGTTTAATTTAGCGTAGTGAATCTTCTCAAACAGTTCGGTAAATACATCCTCATGCTCAGTGTCGTTTTTTCTCGGCCTGACCGCTGGCGTTTTTTCCGCAAACACACCTTTTTAGAAATTGAACAAATAGGCATCAATTCTTTGCCAATTGTAGCGCTCATGTCTGCATTTATGGGCGCTGTAATTGCTTTGCAAACGGCTTCTAGTATGGAAAGCCCCCTATTGCCAGACTACACTGTTGGTTTCATTACCCAATCTAGTACTATTTTAGAATTTTCGCCCACCATCATTTCCCTGATTCTTGCAGGAAAGGTTGGTTCGAATGTTGCTTCAGAAATTGGCACCAAGCGCGTCACAGAGCAGATAGATGCGCTGGAAATCATGGGCGTCAATTCATTGAATTTTTTGGTCTTACCCAAGATTACAGCAGCGCTGGTGTTTTTTCCGGTACTCGTGATCTTTTCCATGGCGCTTTCAATGTTTGGAGGTTGGTTGGCTTTGTTGGTTTCTAACCTCACCACCACCGAAATTTACATTTTAGGAATTCGCTCCTTTTTCAATCCATTTCACATAACCTATGCGCTCACCAAAACCCTTGTTTTTGGTTTCTTAATTGTGAGTATTTCTTCCTTTTACGGTTACTATGTCAAAGGCGGTTCACTCGATGTAGGAAAGGCGTCTACGCAAGCGGTAGTGAGCAGTAGTGTAGCTATTCTCATTGCCAATTTTATTCTTACCCAACTCATGCTCCTCTCATGATAGAAGTCAAGAGTCTTTCCAAAAGTTTCAACGGTCAAAAAGTTCTTTTTGAAATCGATCATGTTTTTGAAGAAGGAAAGGTCAACCTGATCATTGGTCAGTCAGGACAGGGTAAATCGGTTTTAGCCAAATGCATTGTTGGTTTGTATGAAGCCGATGCAGGTCAAATTTTATTTGACAAGCGCAATTTTTCCGATATGGATCGGAGTGAACGCAGCCATATACGTCAAGAAATTGGTATGCTTTTTCAAGGCGCAGCTCTTTTTGATTCCATGACAGTGGAGCAAAACATCACATTTCCGCTCCAAATGTTTACCAACATGACCAAGGCAGAAATTCAAGCGCGAGCCGATTTCTGTCTAGATCGCGTTAATTTGGCGGGCCGAAATAAACTCATGCCGTCAGAGTGTAGCGGCGGGATGCAAAAACGCGTTGGAATAGCAAGGGCAATTTCCATGAATCCTCGCTATTTATTTTGCGATGAACCCAATTCCGGCCTTGACCCCAAAACCTCAATTGTCATCGATAAACTGATTCAAGATATTACCCAAGAATACAAGATCACCACCGTTGTCATTACCCACGACATGAACAGCGTCATGGAAATAGGAGACCACATTCTCTTTATTCATCAGGGTAAAAAATGGTGGGAAGGCGACAGCCACTCCATCATTAACGCTAGTAATCCTGAAATAGAAAGTTTTGTTTACGCTTCCTCATTTATGAAAGAAATTCGTACACAACTCCAAAAAAAAGCATTGTAATCCGCTTATTTTTTTCTTTTCTCTTATTGTATTATTGAATTCTTTCTTATCTTTGCAACCCCTACGGGGTCTTGTACAAACGGTACGAGGTTTATATAAATTTGCGGATGTGGTGAAATTGGTAGACACGCCAGACTTAGGATCTGGTGCCGAGAGGTGTGCGGGTTCGAGTCCCTCCATCCGCACAAAGGTCTCGTTGGTTCAACGAGGCCTTTTTTTTTAAATATTAGGCTTAACAAAACGATCGCATGAAAATTACACGTCAAGAAATCGATGCCCAAAATGGTGTATTAAAAGTAGAAATTGCAGCAGCTGACTACCAAAACAAAGTCAAAGCAGCCCTCGACAAATACCGCAAAACCGCCAAAATCCCTGGTTTCCGCCCAGGTCATGTACCGGCTGGTCTGATCCAAAAACAATACGGTAAGTCTGTGTTGCTCGAAGAGCTCAACAAAATTACCAACGACGCCATTTACCGTTACGTCCTCGACGAAAAACTCGAGCTCCTCGGCAATCCACTTCCAATTGAAAACGGCGTTGAAGGTAGTTTCGATACTCCCGAAGATTTCATTTTTAGTTACGAAATTGGTTACAGCCCCTCTTTTGAGTTGCCCATTTCTTCTAAAACCAAAATGGAGTACAACACCGTTAAAATCGACAAAAGACTCCTCGACAAGCAAACCGAAGACCTCCGTCGCCGCTATGGCAAACTCATTTCTTCTGCCGAAGTAAGTGACAAAGACATGGTCATGGGTAAATTCGAAGAACTAGACGCCAATGGCGTCAAAGAAGGAGGCATCAGCCACTCGACTACCATTTCTATGGAATTCCTGGAAAACAAAAAAGGCAGCAAGCTCTTGATTGGTAAAAAAATCAACGATGCATTTGAACTCGACCTCACACTTGTTTCCAAAGGCCCTGAAGATGCTGCGGCTATGTTGGGTCTTGCACCAGAAGCCTACGCTGAGCTCGACGCTAAATTTCAGTTCACAGTCAACGACATCAAGCGCATGGAAATGGCTGAACTCAACGAAGAGCTATTCCAAAAGTTATTTGGCGACGAAGTAAAAACCGAAGCCGAAATGAACCAACGCATCGAGGCTGACCTCGCACGTATGTTCGAAGAAGACGCCGATCGCTTGTTCACTAAAAAGGTATTCGACATGCTCCTCGCCGAAACCAAAATGAGTTTCCCTGAGGCTTTCTTGAAAAGATGGATCAAATCTTCTTCTGAAAAACCAGTTTCCGACGAAGACCTAGAGCGCGAGTTCGATGCTTACCTCAATTCCTTGAAGTGGCAGCTGATCCAGACCAAAATTTTCAAAGACAACAACATCCAACTCACCAACGAAGAAGTGATCAACTTCACCAAATCATTGGTTATTGGCAATTACGCCCAATACGGCCTTCCAGCTCCTGACGACGCCGAACTCACCGAAACAGCACAGCGCTTGTTGCAAAACAAAGAGCAAGCCAATGGCATCTACGACCGTTTGGCAGAAGGCAAGCTTACCGCTTACTTCAAAAGCACAGTTTCGATGTCTAAGAAAGAATTGGCCTACGACGACTTCGTTGCCCTTGCACAAGCCTAATTGGTTTTGTTTTTTTTGCTCAGCAAAACTTAAGCTACATCCCAATCCAAAACCAACAAATTTTTGTTGGTTTTTTTTTGTCCATAAAAAAACTGGATCTGCCGCACCAAAGCTTCCAAGTGCTGCATTTTCATGCTGCGGTTTGGGATCAGCGCTATGACCTCTCTGGCGGGCGCAGCTTGTAGGTCTGCAATTGGCTTGATGCCACCGCGCTGCTTTTGAGTTAAATTGAAATTTGAAGGGATGAGCGTGTAGCCACCGTTTTTATCGACCATCTCGACGAGTAGGGGCAAGTTACCGCCTTCGTAGTCCCAGTTAGTTGTTTGCCCTTCCTTGAGCTGACAAAAGTGGAGCATTTGCGTGCGCAGGCAGTTGCCTTGATTGAGCAACCACGGGTGTCTTTGTTGAATTTTTTCAAAGGTTATTTGCTCGTTGGGCTCTTCGGGGCAATAAACTTGTATTTCCTCTAAAAAGAGTGGAATGCTTCGGAGTCGGGCGTCGTGGTACGGGCCTGCAATAATGGCTAAATCGAGTTCTTTTCTTTCTAAAGCTTCTAGTGCTGAGGTAGTTTTGAGTTCGCGGATTTTCAGTTTGATGTTTCCGAAGTCTGCAATCCAAGAACTAAATAGATCTGGCAGCATGTAAGCGGCGATCGTTGGAATGATACCTATTCTGACCTCTTCCTTGACCTGCCCTTTGAGCTGTTCAGAAAGCAGCTTGATTTGATCTGTTTCGGCGAGAATTTCTCTGAGAATTGGTATGAGTCTTTCTCCGGAAGGCGTGAGCTGCAGCGGATTGCTGTCTCGATCAAAAATGGCATAACCCAAGGTTTCTTCTGCCTTTTTGATTTGCATCGAAAGGGTGGGTTGGGTTACAAAACAGCGCTCGCTGGCTCTTTGAAAAAGGAGTTCTTCACTGAGCACTACGATGTAGTTCATTTGTTGTATCGAAATCATATAGAAAGAATCTATACAAATATAAAATAAATTGAAATAAATTATAACTCTTCTCCAACCAAAGCGCTGTATCTTTGTTCCACAAATTAGTAATCCTTAAAAACAAAAAATATGTCAACTCTAGTTGGAAAAAAATTCCCAGACATTACCGTAAAGGCCATCGACGAAATGGGCGATGCTTTTCAATTGAACGTATTGAAACAAGCCGTAGACAACAACAAAAAAGTGGTCTTGTTTTGGTACCCGAAAGATTTCACTTTCGTTTGCCCAACCGAAATTCACGCTTTTCAAGAAGCAGCGGCCGAATTTGAAAAACGCAATACCATCGTGATTGGCGCTTCTTGTGACACTGCAGAAGTACACTTTGCATGGTTGAACACCGCTAAAGACAACGGTGGCATCGAAGGCGTTCGTTTTCCTTTGATCGCTGATTCTACGCGTTTATTGGCTCAAGAATTAGGTATCCTAGACTACGACATGTTCGACGAAGACAACATGGCCGGAGACAACGTGCCTTACCGCGCTACTTATTTACTAGACGAAACCGGAATGGTTTTCCATGAGTCTGTCAATCACTTTCCTGTAGGGCGCAATGTAAACGAATACATCCGTTTAATCGATGCATTTGCTCACGTTCAAAAACACGGTGAAGTTTGCCCTGCTAACTGGGAAGAAGGAAAAGATGCCATGAACGCAACGCGCAATGGTGTTGCAGATTACCTCAGCAAACACTAAACAAGATGTTCAGCGACCTCACTTCCGATACCCTAGACCAAGTCCTTGCTGCCAATGCCAAGGTAATGGTTCAGTATGGCGCAGGCTGGTGTGGTAATTGCAAAATTACCAAACCAAAATTCAAGCGCTTAGCCGAGACGCATCCAGATATCGCATTTGTATACGTAGATGCAGAACATTACCCAAACGCACGTCAGTTTGCAAACGTGAGTAACTTACCCACTTTTGCTTCTTTCGCAGGCGGCAAATTAGTGTCGGAGGCACAAGGAAATAAAATAGAAACCATTCAAGAAGTTCTCGATGCGCTTACCAGTCATTAAACACCTCGTAGAGTTCATCGAACAAAACGACGAAGACTACATCAACGAAACCATGGAAACACTCGAAAACCTAATCGATGCTCCCGGAATCAAAGACGAAGAACTCGATGTCATCGGAGAATTGCTTTCTAATTTCTCTGGTGCGCTAGAGGTCCACAAAGAAATCCAAAATGGAGTGCCCAAGCGCGATGCCTTAAATGGCTTCATGAAACGGGTCACCGGATCGATTAACTAACTTAAAACCACCTTCGGGTGGTTTTTTTATGCCTATCTTTGCGGCATGTCAGATTTACTGAATAAACTAGAAGCCATTCATTTTCGCTTCATTGAAGTTGGCAAAATGATCACAGACCCCGATATCATTTCGGATATGAGTCGGTATGTCAAACTCAACAAAGAATACCGCGACCTCGAGGTCCTAGATGAAGCCTATTTGCGCTTCAAGCTTTTGCTAGGTAATCTCCATAGCGCTAAGGCTTTGCTCGAAGAAGAGCAAGATCAAGAAATGCGCGAGATGGCCAAAGCAGAAATCGATGAACTCGAGCAAGCGCGTCCACTTTTAGAGGAAGAAATCAAATTACTGCTCATCCCTAAAGACCCCGAAGACGACAAAAACGCGATCATCGAATTGCGTGCAGGTACTGGCGGAGACGAAGCCTGTATTTTTGTCGAAGACATCTTCCGCATGTACACCATGTATTTCAAAGCCATGGGCTGGTCAGTAGACGTTCTCAACTCTTCCGAAGGATCGGTCAAAGGATACAAAGAAATCTCCATGGAGATTACCGGCACAGGTATTTATGGCTCCTTGAAATTTGAGTCCGGGGTACACCGCGTACAGCGCGTACCGGAAACAGAATCTCAGGGGCGTGTGCATACTTCGGCCATTACCGTTGCTGTCTTGCCGGAAGCAGAAGAAGTCGATTTTGAACTCGACATGAACGACGTCAGAAAAGATACTTTCCGCGCATCAGGTGCTGGAGGGCAGCACATCAACAAAACGGAGTCGGCTATCCGCCTGACTCACATCCCTTCAGGTTTGGTAGTGGAGTGTCAAGATGGTCGCTCACAGCATAAAAACTTAGAAAAAGCCATTTCTGTCTTGCGTTCGCGCTTGTATCAACAAGAACTCGATCGCATTCACAATGAGCGCGCGGCCCAAAGAAAAACACTTGTATCTACCGGAGACCGCTCCGCTAAAATCCGCACCTACAATTATCCGCAGGGCCGCATCACTGACCACCGCATCAACAAAACCATGTACAACCTCAGCGCGTTTATGAATGGAGATGTCCAAGAAATGCTAGACGCCCTCAAAATGGCCGAAAACGCCGAGAAATTAAAAGGAGAAACCACATGACCAAAGCAGCCCTCATCGAGCAAATCAAGCTTAAAGAAAGTTTTTTATGCGTTGGACTCGATCCAGATCTGGCCAAAATACCACCTCATTTGCTGCAAACTGCAGACCCGCTTTTTGAATTTTGCAAAGCTATTATAGACGCCACGCATCCGTATGCTGTTGCATTTAAGCCGAATACGGCATTTTTTGAGTGTCATGGCGCTGCAGGTTGGGAGGCACTCCGCAAAACGATGGCTTACATTCCCAAAGAATGTTTGGTCATTGCCGATGCCAAGCGGGGCGATATCGGCAATACTTCCTCTTATTATGCCCAAACATTTTTTGAACACATGCAAGCGGACGCACTGACGGTGGCGCCTTACATGGGTTCTGATTCCGTTTTGCCTTTCTTGCAATTCGAAAACAAATGGGTCATTTTACTGGCACTTACTTCTAATGAAGGCGCCAAGGATTTCCAATTGATGGAATTGAACGGTAAAGCGCTTTTTGAGACTGTATTGGAAAAATCTGCACAGTGGGGCACGCCAGAAAATATGATGTATGTGGTGGGTGCCACCCGAGCTGAAGATATCGCTAGAGTGCGTGCTTTGGCACCAGACTACTTCTTTTTGGTACCAGGTGTTGGCGCACAGGGTGGCGATTTAGCTACGGTTGTCAAGTACGGTGCGAATGCGCAGTGTGGGCTACTCGTGAATTCGTCACGTGCCATTATTTATGCCAGTAAGGGCGAAGATTTTGCAGTTGCTGCAAAAGAAGAAGCGCTGAAAATGCAAGCTCAAATGGCTATGCACGTTCAGCGCTTCGAATTGTAATGGAGGCTTAGCGTGTGGCTAAATCTGCGTTTTGTGTCGTTTGTTCAAGACTTCCGTAAGCATCGCAGCTTGCTTTGCGACCTGCGCCACAAGAAGCTAATACAAGTAATGTAGCGAATGCCGCGAGGATAAATGTAGATTTTGTTTTCATGGTGTGTTTGTTTTGTTGTTGTTGCTGCGTTTAACGGCGTTTGTTGTACAAAGTTACAATTTTTGAAAAATTAGCGCGTTAATTCTTTAATCTGAAAGGATGCAAGTTGTTGTCAGGTTCATATTTTTAGTTATTTGGGTGTGGCAAGTTAGTGCGCAGCAAGCTCAGTTTGCACTAGATCCTCGCCAACTTCTACTGCCTAAGGCACTTTCCTTTATTTCGATTGATCCATCCGCAAAATATAATCTTGTCAATTGGCAAAAACAAATCAATAATTGGCAGGCACAAGCTATCGAATCTGGTTATTTTCTTTTTGCTTTGACACCAACAAGGCAAACCGATTCTGTGGCTTATTTTCAAATCAATTCCGGGCCTTTTTTTAACGGCATTGCTTTGCAGACCCAAGGCAACACTTCAGGTGTATTTGAATGGGTCGAAGCAAAAGAATTGCAGCGAATGGTTCAAGATTCCCTGGACCAGCTGCTCAATAACGGCTATCCTTTTGGTCAAGTACACTTGCATTTTAGCTCGGGCCCACAGTCCACAGTCGTATTGCAAACCATCAAAGGGCCTGAAGTGCGGTGGGGGCAGGTTCAAGTCAAGCCTGAAGGCATTATCCAAGAAAAAGTCCTGTCAAACCTGTTTCAAATTCAAACGGGTGCTCTATTTAGCGAAGCTCAACTTTTACAGGCCCAAACCCAATTGGCAGGGCAGCTGCCCTTTAAAATGCTGCGCGCACCGGAGTGGGCCTATACAGCCGAGCGCGCCGAGCTCTATTTTTTTCTCGAAAGGATCAAAATGTCTTCGGCAATGGGCATCATAGGCTTGCAACCTAATCCGGTAAATCAAAAGACCGCTTTGGTGGGTGAGTTCAACCTTCAACTTCAGAATACATTTCAAAAGAATGAAAAATTCTTGCTGCATTGGCGCAGTATAGCGCCACAAACCCAAATGCTCAAGAGTTCACTTAGTTGGCCTTACATTGGCGGATCGCCCTATGGTTTGAGTTCTGGATTCACGCTCTACCGCCGAGATACGGCCTTCTTAGAAGTAAAGGGAAATTTAGGTCTGACCTATTTGTTTTCGGGTAATTGGCAAGTGTTGGCGCAATTAGATTACTGGCGTTCCAATACATTGCAAAGCGCCGCTTCTTCGACCAATTTACGATCTTTCAGCACCCTAGCATATGGGATTGGCTTGCAGAGGCAGCAGCTCGATTTTTTGCCCAATCCGAGAAAAGGCATGCAGCTCAAAGCATTGTATTTGGTTGGAAATAAAAAATCCGAAACGGAGCAACTTACTTGGCGCATAGAACTCACACAGCGCTATTTTTTGCCGCTTTCCAAACGACAGGTTTTGTGCTTGAGCCAAGAATTTGATCGCATTCAAGCGCCAAACTTATATACCAATGAGCTTTACCGTTTTGGTGGTTTGGAACGCATGCGCGGTTTTGACGAAGAGGCATTTTTTGCGTCTACAATTGTTTTTGCAGGCTTAGAGTATCGTTTTTTACTCGACGAATATGCACATGTATTGGTCTTTTCTGATTGGTCTTGGTTTGAAAACAAAGTACTCAACAGCGCCCAAACGACCGCGTATGCTGTCGGTTTAGGCTTGGTGCTGGGCTCAAATAACGGCCAGTTCAAGTTGAGTTACGGCTTAGGAGCAAAAATAGGAAACGGCCTGCAATTGAACGCAGGTAAACTGCACTTAGGCTATATTTCCTATTTTTAGCCCATGAAAATCGTATTTGCAAGCCATAATCAGAAGAAAGCAGCAGAAATCAGGTCTGTTTTACCCACGGGCATGACCCTGCTCACGCTACAGGACCTCGAGCTCCACGAAGAAATTCCCGAAGATGAGCCTACAATTGAGGGCAATTCTGCTTTCAAGGCCAACTGGGTTTGGCAGCGTTTTGGTTTGCCATGTTTTGCTGATGATACCGGCTTAGAAGTCAGCGCTTTGAACGGTGCCCCGGGTGTGCATTCTGCGCGTTTTGCGGGCCCAGAACGCAGCGACGACGCCAATATGGATAAATTATTGCGCGCTTTGGTTAATGAGGCGGACAGAAGCGCACAGTTCAAAACTGTAATGACCTATTGCGATGGAGCGAAAGAAGAGCAATTTACAGGGATTGTAAAGGGTGTCATAGCAACAGAAAAAACAGGTACAGAAGGCTTTGGTTACGACCCGATATTTGTTCCAGAAGACCAACACCTTACCTTTGCTCAGATGCCGCTTGCACAGAAAAATTTATTTAGCCACCGTGCCAGGGCAATGGCGCAGTTTCTAGTGTTTTTGAAAACGAAAGCGGTTTAGGCTTCTATCAAAATAGCCACAGACTGCACGTCGCCGTTAATTGGCGGGCATAGTTTCGTAATCTTGACTTGCAGCGCAAGAATACCGTTTAATTCACTTTTGATGCGATTGACAATGCGCTGACCAACGTGTTCGATGAGCTTAGAGCGGATGGCCATTTCTTCGCTGACGATGCGGTTGACGTCAACGTAGTCTATGGTGTCGGAAAGCGTGTCTTGTGCAGCAGCTTTGCTGAAGTCGGTGAGCAGTTCGATATCGACGATGTAGTGCCCGCCAATGCGCCCTTCTTCAGGCAAACAGCCGTGATAAGCATAGCATTGGATGCCACTGACAAAAATTTTATGCTTCATGAAGAATTTTTGCTACTTCAGCTAGACCAAGATCAAGGCGTGCGAGCACTTCCTCTTTGCCGAGGAATTCAGAAATTTCAAACATGCCAGGGCCTGCGCCTACACCAGTAAGCACCAAACGATATGGCAAGAGTACCGCACCAATACCGAGCTGTTTTTCAGCTAAGAAGGCTTTGAATGAAACTTCAATTGTTGAAGCAGAAAATTCTGTGAGGTTACTCACAATGCTTTTCCATTCTTGGATATATGCGGTTGTCTCTGGTTTCCATTTTTTACGAATGGTTTCGGCATCAAAAGCGTTAGGGCGTCCAAAAAGGTAGGCGCCATCGGTAAGGATGTCTTGTGCAAAGGTGGCGCGCTCTTTCATGAGGTTGCAAATTTGCTGAAGATCGGCATCGGATTGCTCAATGGTCTGAAGCGCACGCAATTGTTCAGCAAGTGTTGCATTAGATTGTGCACGTAAGTATTGTTGCTGAAACCATTTGGTTTTCTCTGGGTCAAACTTTGCACCGGCCTTGCTGACGCGCTCGAGTGAGAATGCTTCAATAAGTTCTTCAAGGGTGAAGATTTCCTGGGTAGTCCCGGGATTCCAGCCAAGTAGCGCCAACATATTGATGAAAGCACCAGGTAAGTAGCCTTTTTCGCGGTAGCCAGAGTAGAGTTCGCCTTCTGCGGTGAGCCAATTGGTTGGAAAAACCGGGAAACCGAGGCGGTCTCCATCTCGTTTGGAGAGTTTACCATTGCCGTCAGGACGCAGCAAAAGTGGCAGGTGTGCAAACTCAGGGCAATCCCAGCCAAATGCTTCATAGAGCATGACGTGCAAAGGAGCTGAAGGCAACCATTCTTCGCCGCGGATCACGTGGCTAATGGCCATGGTGTGGTCGTCGACGATATTGGCCAAGTGATAAGTTGGCATACCATCACTTTTAAATAGTACTTTGTCGTCGAGGTTGTTGGTATTCACGACTACCCAGCCACGGATGAGATCGTGGAAGCGGATGTCGCGGTTGCGCGGCATTTTCATGCGGATGACATATGGTGCGCCAGCAGCTAAAAGTTGCTCCACCTCAGATTGGGGTAGCGTAAGTGAATTGCGCATCCCGCTGCGCGTTACGCTGTTGTATTGCCAATTGGGCATGCCCATTGTTTTGGCTTGGTCGCGCATGCGGTCGAGGTCTTCGGCGCTGTCAAAAGCGTAGTAGGCTTTGTCTTCGGCGATGAGTTGTTCGGCGTAGGGCTTGTACATTTCTTTGCGCTCAGATTGCACATAGGGGCCGTAATTGCCACCTAAACCCGGACCTTCTGTTGGCATGATGCCACACCACTCGAGTGCATCCATGATGTAGTCTTGGGCGCCAGGCACGAAGCGGGTTTGATCGGTATCTTCGATGCGGATCAGAAAGGTGCCGTTGTGCTTGAGGGCAAAAAGGTAATTGTAAAGTGCAGTGCGCACACCTCCCATATGGAGCGGGCCAGTAGGTGAGGGGGCAAAGCGAACGCGAACAGGTACTGAAGACATATAAATGAAATAGGATGCAAAGATAGTAATTTGAAAAAGAATCAAGTCAGGAATTGACTTCTATCGTGTTTAGGGCACCGAAATAGCCGGAACTTTGTCTAAAAATCAAACATCATGACAACAAAACTATCATTTACGACCAACATCAAGAAAATCAAGATTGGCTCAAATGTCTGGACTTCTACAAAGAAGAGATTGCTATCTTAGGGCGGACTTCGATCAATTTCTGGCTAAATGGATGTAGCTTCTTGACAAACTCATTTTTCTACAGTAACACTTTCTGAGTGCGGCCAAACTCATTTTTTAGAAAATAGAGGCCACTTGGGAAGTTATTTGTAGAGATTTTATTCTCTCCTTTTTGAAGCGTCATTTCTTTTTGAACTTGCCCAAGAGCATTCAATAATTCGATGCGCAGCATTTGATCACTTTCCAGATATAGCGTGCTGGCATCTTGGCCTTTCAAGCGCCATGAGTTGGGCTGCAGCGTTGTAATTCCAACTCCGCCATCAAGGTTGATTTTGACTACATAATCCAGCACATTGGCACAGGAATCGTCATAAATAGCGTAATTGACCAAACCTCTCGTGATGTCGTCATAACCATCAAGGATGAGGTTTTCGATATAGGTTGAATCTTGTGAACAGAAGCAATTGGCATTTACTTGAAAGTTTTTGTCAGTAAGGTTCTGTAGGTTGTGGCTTGTATTGTAGCAAATGGTGTTGTTTTCAATAAGCGTTGAATTGGGGCTGTATGCTAAAACGGCTATACCTACGCTATTATTGGTAATCATGTTATTGGTCAGGGTGCTGTTGTCGCCCAAGCGCACTGCTAGGTCGTTGCTGTCAAAAGCACAATTACTGATGTTAGCGCCACCAGTGTTGTCTATGGCTACTCCGTTGCCCTCAAAATAACAGTTTTGGATGGTGTGGCCGTATGCCTCCGCAAAACCGAAGTCGTTGTCGATGAATTGGCAATTGCTCACCGTTCCTGGCGATCCAACAATATTGTTGCCATTACCTTCGAACAAACAATTATTTACATTGATGTTGTTAGACCATGTAAAAGAGCAAAAGTTATTGATGAACTGACAATTCTCTGCAGTGAGCGACCCATACAAGAGCTGTGCAGCTTGCCCAACACCGTTGTTTTCAAATAAGCAACTTGTATATGACATATCGGCATTGAGCTGGATGCTGTAGTTGTTGTTCTTGAATTGGCAGTTCGTCCAATTGTAATTCACACCAGGTTGAGCGATATCATTAGCAATCCCGTAAAAGCTGTCATGCAAGCTAAAGCGATCTAGTTGCACGTTTCCACCCTGAGAACCCTTGATGTTAATGCCATACCATGTTTGCTGACCCAAAATACTCGCATCGGTTGTTTTGAAGGTAATTGGCGCCGCATCTGTACCCACGGCAACTAGCGTTCCTCTTATTTCTAAATAGCGCAAGTTTCCCGTATTAAATGAGTAGTCAGGAGTGACAAGAACTTCCACTCCAGGCTCAATTGTGAGCGTAACCCCGGGAAATACCACCACGGAACCGCTCATGAGGTAGGGGCTGCCAGCTGCTGACCATGTCGTGTTTTGGTAAATACCGCCAGAGACAGTTGTTTGGGCAATGAATGAGCCGCTAAAGACCAAAATAAATACGGAAAAAAATATACGAAACATATGATGAGTTTTTTGAACGTAACACAAAAACGGGGCTAATGTTTAACAAAATCCCTCGTATTTTTATAAAGGTTCTTTATAAAAATCATTAAGCATTCATATTAGTATTTATGCGGTCGTCTTGGTCAGTGTATGATTTTTTGAAAAAAGTTCATCTTTTGCTCAGCGACCTCTATGGCACCGAGTCTGACGCCTGCCCAACCAACCTGATGTATCCATACAGCGTGCCCGTCTGAATGTGTAACCTTCGTTGGGGCTTGCATAAAAGTATGCGTGTGGCCACCTAGGATGAGGTCTATGCCAGCAACTTTCTCAGCCAGCAACAGATCGCTAGGTTTAGATGCGTCTTCGTATTGATAACCCAAATGCGATAAACATATGATCAAATTACATTTGGCTGCTTTCAATTCTTTGACAACAGCCACGGCGCATTCAAAAGGATCTTTCATTATTATTCCTTCAAAATTGCTTTGGGGAACTAGGCCATTTAAATCGACGCCAAGTCCAAAAATGCCGATTTTGAAGCGCCCTTTTTGAATGATTTGATAAGGTTGAACAACAGAAGCCATTGGGGTGTGGCCAAAATTATAATTGGCATTGACAAACGTGAAGTTGGCATGTTGTTGTGCATTCATGAAGCCTTCTACCCCGATGTCAAAATCGTGGTTGCCCAAAGTAGCGACGTCATAGCCAAGCTCGCTCATGAGTTTCATTTCCAAAACGCCATGAAAGCGATTGAAATATGGGGTCCCCTGAAAAAAATCTCCGGCATCTAGCAACAATACATTTGGGTGTTGTTCGCGGTACTGCGCAATCATTGCAGCACGCGCCAAGATGCCCCCTTGATTTGGATATTTGCTGTGGTTAGCTGGCAGAGGGTCTATTTGAGAATGCGTATCGTTAGTATGAAGAATGACAAGTTCAGGAAGTTTTTTTCGGTTCGTTTGAGCTCCTAACCACTTCGGAATAATTAAACCAAAGGAGAGCAGTCCAAATTTTTGAAAGAGTTTTCTGCGCGTGAGTTTCATCTGAAGAATCTAGGTTGGGTATCTAGGACCAAAACGCCTTGATTTTTTGCGGTTTCGATAAAAATATCGCGCAACAAAATATTGGTTTCTTCTTTTTCAAGTCCTAAAAAAAAGTTCATCTGATCACCACCATTTGCCAAATAGTCGGAGGTCAGTACCCAAATGTAGTCATGACTTTTGTTCAAACTCGGTATTTGCAACTTTTCATCTTGAAAGACGCAATTAGCAATTGGTTCCCCGCCACTTTTTGTGAGATACTTTTCAATTTCTGAAATTTTAGTAACAGGTAGATGAATCCATGCCAAACGGTTGTCGAAGGGCATTAATTTGTAAAAATCGGCAAGAGTAAGGGTGCCAGCACCAAAGCTACTGCGCAAACCACCTGTATTTAAAAGGCAGATGACAGGTTCACTGAAACGCTTGTTCACAGTCTGTGAACTGAAGACAGCATCGGCACACCAATTCATGAGATTCGATGAAGGTCTGCTGAGCACAAGTGCTTCAGGAGTAGCCGCAACAAAGGCATCAAATTCCGAATGTAGAGTGTCTTGAAATGGTTGGAGGATTTCAGTCAATTTAAGGCCTGAGGTTTGTGCGCCATCGACGGTATTTGCTTCAATTTGAAATGTAGGGGTAAAACAAGCAGAGCAAGCCATTAGGCTTGCTCCGACAATGCTATACAAAATATATTTTATCATTATTCAATCACGAACTCGCGTTTGACCTGACCATATTGGGTTTCAACTGTGATTATGTAAACACCTGACTTGAAGTCATTTATTGGCAAAGCCAATACAGGGAGTTGTAGGTTTTGATTGCTGCTTATCTGACGGCCTTGGATATCGTGAATTTCATACCCAAGAATATCCAAACCATTTACTTGTGCATAGAGTGTTTGTGAGGCTGGAACCGGGAACACAGAGAAATTTTGATCAAGTTTTTCTGACAGACCCATGTCGCAAGCCAAATAACTCATGTTGGAGAAATTGATATGGCATGCAAAGTTAACTGAATCGATAAACGGATTGCGATTACCTTGTAGTACTGCTGCATATTCGTGACGTGCGATTTCGTAGTTATCCGGTGCATCGGCAAAGTGCCAAGTTTTGAGAGACTCTTGGCTTTGGTTTGCCGGAAGCTGCCAAGAGTTGCCTGCCTGACCATTGTAGCAAGTGGCCATATAGAAAATCGAACGTGCAGCATTTCCTTTTTGCTCTGGACGGGGCTCGTAAACCAATTGGTTGCCGTTGTAACCCACACGACCTTGTAAGTAGGTGAATACCACGTTGCCGTCGATATCCATTAAAGGGAGGTTACTGCGTGGCGTATTCGCTTGTTGCAAATTGGTTGGCCAGAGGTTGTGTTGGTCGTTGTATTCTTTTTGTTCTGGGTTATCGCAAGGGTAAGTAGGCATCCAAGAATGACAATAAGAGTGTTCACGTGAATAACCAACAGCTGTCCAGGTAAATGGATCGTCGAACACTTTGCGCTCTCCTGAATACACACATTCTACATAAGACTGCCCGTTGGTGGTATCGCGCAACTCATATTGGTTCATCATGGTGGTGAGGTAATTATAGTAGCTGATAGATGTGTGTGGATTGATCAAGGCACTTAAATCAGATAAGAATGAACTTGAGCCAGAATTGATACCATTATAGTAGTTCCCCACCTGGCTACCCAAAGTTTGCCATGTTGCACCAGCAGGTATCGTTTGATCGTAATTTTGGTAGCCATCTGGTCCGTTGAAAGCAAAGATTGCAAATGAGTAGCTCGTATTGGCCAAAACGTGTCTTGGCGAAAAGGCAGTGCCTGGACCAATATATGCTACTTTTGCGTTACCAATCACATCTCCTCTTTTGTAGGTGGTTCCGTCTAGTGGGTAACCTTGAACAGGGGAAGTAGCATCACCTTCTTTCCAAAGCACAAGGTATTTTTCCGCGCCAGATGGCGAGAATTCTCCTACCAATTTATATGGTGTTGTGACACTCCAAAGTACGGAGTTAGATTCTGGATTAACGGGTTCAGTTGCTAGGTTGTTGGTTCCGATACCATATAAGTTGATGATGTAGGGGTTTTCATCGGTGTCGTCGTTGGCAATAGAAAGGGTCGCTAAGCGAGAGCCTGTTCCTGCAGGAGCAAAATTCAATGTTACGTTTTGGCTGCTTGTACCACCAACAACAAAGTTAGCATTACAGCTGTAGTCTGAAGCATTAGTGCCGCTTATGGTTGCACCTGAAACGGTTAAATTTTGGACACCGTAGTTTTCAATCGTAATTGTTGTTGCAGCTGTATTGCCAACAACATAGGTATCGCCAGAAAGTACGCTGTTGCCATTGATTTTCACATTAATCTCTCTTGCTGGCGCAACATAAGCAAAGATGTCTTGGGTTGTGCGCGGAATCAATTGATAATTGGCATTGAATTGCCCCAAGAGTCCAATAATGCTGATAGGCCCCGTAGGAATTGCAGATCCATCGATGTTGGTGCTGCCATTGATGCGTACGTCAAAAGTATTGGATCCGTCAAAAACTTGTACTGTGCTGTTGCCTGTTGCAAAGTTGCCCGTTTGAACAAAATTGACATTATCGAGACGCACAAGTTGCCCTTCTAGGTTTTCACCAGCACTTGGGATTGGTATTGTAAGTGCAGCTGGTTGGATCACGGCTTGTCCGTGGTTAGTGAAGCTATTTGTTGGAGAAAGCTCCAAAAGGCCACTGAACTCCAATAAAACACCAATTGCAGTGATGGAGTCACCCTTTTGAACGGTGCTTAGGTTGGTGCCATAACAAGCGATACCTGCCGTACCGTCTTGAATGTAACGAATTGGGCCGAGTTCGCTGCCGTTAGTGACTACACCAGATACGGTGACTGTTTGGCCAATACCTAAGTTGCGGACTTGGGCAATCGTTTGTGCGAAGGCTTGTTGCCCTAGCGCCAAGAGTGCGAGATTGAATAATAATTTTTTCATAGTTAGAATTGTATTGCGAGGTTAATATTGAAGCGCAAGCCTTGGCCAAACATAACGGTGGCCGAGCGCGCATCGAATTCATTGTAGATGCCATTTGCATTGTTAGTGGCATCAGAGATAAAAGAGGTATTCAAAAGATTGGTTATCGCGCCGCCCAAACTGAACTGCTTGTAGCGATAACCGGCAAATACATTGATCAAGGAATAGGATGGAATTTTCCAGGAGTCGCGACCTCCGTTGGCTCCTTGTAGAGAGAAGGGGTCAAAATTGGCATAATAGCGATCAAAGAATTGGCCTTGTAACTTAATGTAACCATTTTTAATCGGTTCGTAGCGCAAAGATGCTGCAATAGCAGTTTGGGCGGCATCGCCAACATGGACACCTTTTGCATCAAAAGTGAATTCGAGCGAATCGTACTGAGGAATGAATACTGTTTTGCTAGAGTTCCAAATCCAGTTGCCAATTGAGAACATAAAATCAAAGGAGAGTTTTGGGGAAATTTCCCACGCCACATCGATTTCTTGCCCCATGTGAATGGCATCCATGCCGTTGATATTGACGCGGATGAATTCTGTTGGGTCATTTGGGTCTGGTACCGCTACACCGTATGGGAAGGGTTTGTTTTTCCAGTTTGTGAAATAGGCATTGTAGTTGACGCCAAAATGTTTGTTCGCATAATGGTACCCTCCTTCAACTGCGTATATGATCTCGTTTACAATTTCGCCAAAAAAGCTATTGGTATTGTTGTCTATTACGTTAGAGAATTGGGGGGTGCGGTTTAGATAGCCAATATTGAAATAGACATCGTTGAACTTATTGATCTCATAGCCCAGACCTCCTTTGATTGTTACCCCTGGAATGTATTTCCAGTCCGTAGCAAAGTACGTTAGTCCGGCTGACCCAGCGTTATAAGTTTGACCGTTGTATTGAATGGTGTCTAGTGCACCAATACGCAAAATGGTATCACCCAAGTCGAGAACTTTGCGCTGAAAGTAGTCGATGCCTTTGTAGCCGTTTAGAATTCCCGAAACATTTGCAAACCAATTGATGCGCTCGCCGCTGTGCTCCACTTGGCCAAAAACACCCGCGTAGCTAACGATACCGTTTCGGTCTGCGTTGAATGCGTTTTTGGCTATTTTATCACCAACGCGTTGCATGGGGTCTGCATCATTGAAATCTGCGGTGCTCACAAAGTAATCGGCACCTAACAGATTATTGATCGTTTGGTAGTGTCTTCCTTGGTAGTATCGGAAGTCTAATCCACCGGAAAATGATGTTTTCTTTGAATATTCATAGTTGAATTGACCTAAGTAACCTAACCAAAAGTGATTGTTCATAGTCGCCAATAAAATTTGACTCGCTTTGATTTCTGTCGGTGAGTAAATAGGGTCGATATTAGGTGTTCCAAATAGAGAGTTGACTTGGTTTTCAGTTACCATTTGGTCCCAATCTATAGTGGAATTGCTATCTCTAAGAATAGCAGAAGAATTGAAAATACTTGTTCCTCCACCGTGTCCGATGGATAGATAAGCGAGGTTCGAGATATCAAGCTTGTCATTTACAGTCCAGAAGTCTTTGAGTGTAACTTGTGGCTTGTTGTAAAAGTTTTGTCTTTCGTTGAGGAGTTCTTGCTGACCATCTTTGTTGGTGATATAGCCCCAATGTTGGTTATAACGAATGCCCATGTCATTGAGAATAAGTGTGGAGTCATAGGAAACCCCTAATTCTTGAGAACGATTGGCATCCCAATATTGTATGCTTTGGTTGTAAGCGCGTTGGCCATGCTTTTGTGGAGCGGCGAAGGCAGAAAGAGTGAGGAGGTGTTTGTCGAGACGTTTAGAAATTTTAGTGTAGCCAAAAAAACCTTGAGTGGGCGTGCCGTCTACCCAACCTTTTCCTTGCTTGTATGAAGCAGAGAGCGTGAGTCCCCATCCGGATGGTGTCATGCCGGTATTATAAGAAAGTGAGCTGCGCAAAAAGTTGCCGGTGGCATACTCTTGTTTGAAACTCCCGCCTTTTTTAGTGCCAACACCTTGGGTAAGGATGTTGATCGTGCCCCCGATGGAAGGCATGGCAATCTTGGTGGCGCCAAGCCCGCGTTGTACTTGCATTTGGGAGGTGATGGCATCGAGTCCAAACCAGTTGGACCAATAAACAGCGCCGTTTTCCATATCGTTGACCGGAACGCCGTCTATCATAACGCCCACATTTCGTTGGTCAAAACCGCGCACATTGATGCGTGCATCGCCGTCGCCTCCGCCTTGTGTGGTGGCATAAACACCAGGGGTTCCGTTAAGGAGCATGGGCAGGTCGCGAGAAGCTAGTTCTTCGGTGATTTTTTTGGTGTCAATTTTGGTGACAGCAACTGGAACGTTCTGGCCGCGAACTAAATTGCCAATGACGCGAACTTCGCGTTCTTCTTGGGTGGCACGAACGTTAAAGTTTTGAATGACTGCAGCTTGATTTAATTGGATGTCGTAGCGCAGTGTATCGTTGAGCGGCAGGGTAAGTACCAATTGGTACTTGCCATAGGGTATATTGAGTAGCTCGTAGGTGCCTTGATCATTGGTCGCCACTCGCGTAACGGCAGCGCCTTGGCTGAGTAGGGTAATTTTTGCGCCAGCTACAGGTGTTTCGCCTGGAGACATGACGGCCTTTCCGCTAATTTTTCCTTTTTGCTGAGCGATGGAAAGCCCAGGAAGTACTGCAAGCAGCGCAAATAAGAAGAGGCGCATTTTAGCGAATGATGACTTTGTGTAAACTTTGTTCGCCTGAAACAGCAGTTAAGCGCAAGAAATAAACGCCGTGGTAGTTATCCAAATCAATTTCAACAACTTGCTGAGCACTAGAGATGTTGAGTTCTTTGATTTGCTGACCAAGCGCAGAAATGACTTGAATTTTGCGAACGTCGTTTTGTGTTTTGACATTAACAAGACCATTGCTTGGGTTCGGGTAAATGCTTGGACTTTGTTTAGTTTGTGTGTTGATTCCGATGTTGTTGCAGTTGCATTCGTGAGTGCCAAGTGAAGTCCAGTTGCCATCTAGAATTGGGTTTCCGCTGGTGCCGTATAAAGTGTCGCCATTTGCATCGAGACGAACAATGACGGCTGGAATGCTATCCCAATCTAAGAGTGGGTCAAAAAATGATGGATTTGCAGTTTGCCCTTTCAGGATTGTTGGTTTGCGAATTAGGCTGTGGTCTTTGGTGAGCAAAACGCCAAGACCGGTACTGTAAGGAAATAGTGTAGACCAAGCGCCATCATTTCCGGAAGAAGTTCCGGTTTCATTGGCAGGATTTTCTCCAATTTTACCAAAGACATCTACGATAGCAAAACCGGAAACGTTAGTGGCGTTAATGACAGCTGTTGTAGTCGTAGGTAAAGTTCCTTTTGCCAATAATAGGGCGTCGTTGCCGTTCCAGTACCAAGCGTTGGACACGTTATAGTCTGCACAATAAAAACCATCCGCTCTTGCCTGAAGTGAATCCCAAATTGGGGCTTCTTGGCCTGTGCCATTTGGGTCGAGTTTTTCAATAACACCAACATAAACACCTTTTGCGGGAACTGTTCCTGAAAGCTGAATGGAGTTCGCAACAGTTGCCGTGGTTGCACCATTTGAATAGCGGCTCACAAAATAACCAGACAGATCGATTGGGCTGTTGGTAGGGTTGTAGATCTCTAAAGCTTTGTTGTTTGACCAACCTTCCACGTATTCAGAAATGAAAAGTTCGTTACAAGTGTTTTGAGCGTTGGCGCCAACAAACAATAAGAAAGATAAAAAAAGTAATGTTTGCTTCATGATGTTAAGTTTAAATCAACTGACAATCAGCTTTATGTTAATGAGTTCTTTTTTATGGTTTCAGCACAATTAGGCTTCAAGGAGGACATAAAAAAGCTGTCACAAATTTAAGGTATTTACATTTAAAAATGCAAGTCTTTCATAAAAAGTGAGATGATTTATTTGTTAAGCCTAAATCTTCTATAATTTACTTTCTAATTCTGTGTAATTTTAGGATTCCAATTTAACAATAAAAACACCTGTTAATTTAGCAACAAAAACACCTTTTATGAAGATAATATTTTACCTTACTTTATTGACTTCTTCTCTGAACTACTCTTTTTTTGCCCAAGACTTAAGCGTTGAACGCATATGGCGCAATTACGAGTTCAGCGCAAAAGGCAGCAGCTCCTACCAAATGATGAACGATGGCTTGCATTTTGTCGAAATGAATGAAAATGGAGACATCGTGAAAGGGCTTGTTGCCGATGATCAATTAGAAAAAACGAAGTTGCTTGTCCCGAAGTCAAGTTTGCTTTATAACAATCAGCCAATTGCGGTGGCAGGTTATGAATTCAATGCCAACGAACAAAAAGTTTTACTCTGGACCGCTCCCAAAGCAATTTACCGCCGCAGTTTTGAAGCCTTTTACTTTTTATTTGACCTCCATACCCAAAAATTAGAAGCCCTCGACGCTGATCATGCGCCTCAAACCTTAGCCGAATATAGCCCTGATGGCAAAAAAGTCTCATTCATCCACGGCAATGATCTTTTTATCAAAGATTTGACCACAGGCAAGGTGCGCAAAGTAACCGAAGATGGCAAGCGCAATAAAATAATCAATGGCACCACAGACTGGGTGTACGAAGAAGAATTTGCTATCACTAAAGCCTACGGTTGGTCTCCGGATAGCCGCTATATTGCATTTTTAAAGTTTGACGAGCGCGAGGTACCCGAATTTCAGATGGCGATGTATGGAGAGTTGTATCCGGAGCAGTACAAATACAAGTATCCAAAAGCTGGCGAGGTGAATAGCAAGGTGACGCTACATTTACTAGATGTCAAGAGCGCCAAAATACAAGAGGTCAAATTAGATTCCTGCGAATACATTCCTAGGCTCAATTGGTCGGGGCAATCCAATCAGCTAATTGTACAAACCATGAATCGCCACCAAAGCGAACTGAATTATTGGTTGGTTGCTTGTGTGGACAACAAAGTAAGTACGCTTAAATTTTATACAGAAACCTCCAGTACTTATGTCGAGGTAGACAACAATTTAGTCTTGCTTTCTAACGGAAAAGGCCTGATCAGAACGAGCGAGCAAAGTGGATTCAATCACCTTTACCTCGTCGGATTTGACGGCAGTTCAAAGACTATTACAAGTGGAGAATGGGATGTTATTGAATATCTTGGTATTGATGAAGCACAAAATATACTTTACTTCGCGAGTGCCGAACCTGGGGCTATTTACAAGTCAATCTATTCTATCCGACTAGATGGAACGGATCAAAAAATGATTTCGAATGCGTACGGTTATCACAACGCCTCCTTTTTAAAGGGGATGAAATACTTCATCGACAGTTATTCCAATGCCAACACACCTCCGGTGATCACATTGCGCACGGCAAGCGGTGAGCTCGTGCGCACCTTAGAAGATAACGCGGCCTTAGTGGATAAAATGAAAAATGAACGCTTGAGCACAAAAACTTTTATGACCATCAAGACACCAGATGTCGACCTCAATGCCTCCTTGATCTTGCCAGTCAATTACAATCCTACAAAAAAGTACCCAGTGTTTGTTAATGTATACGGTGGGCCGGGTCACAATGAAGTTCTGGACTGCTGGGACGGCAACGATTATTTCTTTCATCAGTTATTAGCACAAGAAGGTTATATCGTCTTGAGCATTGATCCGCGCGGAACACAATATAGAGGTGCAGATTTTAAAAAGTCGACTTATCTGCAACTTGGCAAGCTCGAAATTCAAGATGTGTTGGCAGCTACCAAAGTTTTTGCGCAACGTGCCGACGTCGATGCGTCGCGTTTGGGTATCATGGGCTGGAGTTACGGCGGCTTCATGTCATCATTGGCCATGACAAAAGGTCAAGGCTTATTTAAAATGGGCATTGCTGTAGCACCCGTTACCAATTGGCGTTTTTATGACAACATCTATACCGAACGTTTCATGCGCACGCCACAAGAAAACCCGAAAGGTTATGACGACAACTCGCCCATTAATTTCGCCAAAGATTTACAAGGCAAGTACTTTTTAATCCATGGTGCTGCCGATGACAACGTGCACTACCAAAACAGTATGGAAATGATCAGTGCAATGGTTAAAGCCAACAAGCAATTCGATCTTTTTATTTATCCAAATAAAAATCATGGTATCTATGGTGGGAATACCCGCAATCACTTATTTAACATGATTCACACTTATATTTTAGAAGAACTCTAAACTTTAACTGTTAATAATTGTTTTTATGACGAGTGTTGTACATTATTTGCACTTTCTTTTGTAATTTAGGCACACAATTATCAAACGACATATTTCCATCACATGAGTGAAACAGCCAAAATCGAACTCGACGGCAAAGTATACGAACTTCCCGTTGTAGTCGGCACAGAAAATGAAAAAGCAATCGACATCTCCAAATTGCGCGATTTAACCGGTTACATTACCTTAGATACTGGCTATAAAAATACTGGTGCTACCAAAAGCGCCATTACTTTCTTGGATGGTGAAAAAGGCATCTTGCACTACAGAGGTTATTCGATTGAGCAACTCGCCGAAAAGGCTTCGTTTATCGAGGTGGCTTATTTGCTCATTTACGGCAATTTGCCAACGCAGTCTGAACTAGATTCTTTCCAGGATAGCATCTGCAAGCATACGCTTGTCCACGAAGACATGAAACAGTTTTTTGAAGCGTACCCGTCTAAAGCACATCCAATGGGTGTACTTTCTTCCATGGTGGCTTCATTGGCAACGTTTTATCCAGAATCGCTCGATCCAAATCGCAGCCCTGAGGCCAAAAACCTGACCATACACCGCTTGTTGGCTAAGTTGCCGACATTGGCTGCTTGGTCTTATAAAAACCTGATCCGTCATCCATTCATGTACCCGCGCAATGAATACGATTATTGCAAAAACTTCATGTACATGATGTTCTCGATGCCAACCCAAGACTACCACGTAGATCCAGTTGTCATCGACGCCCTCAATAAGCTCCTCATCTTGCACGCAGACCACGAACAAAACTGTTCTACTTCTACAGTGCGCATCGTCGGTTCTTCACAAGCCAACCTTTATTCTACTGTTTCTGCAGGAATTTCTGCACTTTGGGGTCCGCTACACGGTGGAGCCAACCAAGAAGTGATCGAAATGCTCGAACGCATTCATGCCGACGGCGGTAACGTAGACAAATGGGTTGCCAAAGCAAAAGATAAAGAAGATCCATTCCGCCTCATGGGCTTCGGACACCGCGTCTACAAAAACTTTGACCCGCGTGCCAACATCATCAAAAAAGCCTGCGACGACGTCCTCGAAAAATTAGGCGTCAACGACCCACTTTTGGCAATTGCTAAAAAATTGGAGAAAGTAGCCCTAGAAGACGAATACTTCAAAGCGCGCAATCTTTATCCAAACGTAGATTTCTACTCTGGTATTATTTACAAGGCTTTGGGTATCCCAACCGAAATGTTTACCGTTATGTTTGCTATTGGTCGCCTCCCAGGCTGGATTGCCCAATGGAAAGAAATGACCGAAAACAAAGAACCAATTGGGCGTCCGCGTCAGATCTACACAGGTCAAACCAATCGCAACTACGTTCCAATTGAGCAGCGTTAAGCGCTCCGTTCAACAAACAGAAATAAAAAGGCGCTCAATTGAGCGCCTTTTTACCTTGAAATAATTCGTATTTCCTGAATTCACATTCGATATCGCCGTTGAACACACGGTGTTTTTGCGAGGCCTTTAGTCCGATCGCATGAAAACCTTCGACGGTTCCGCTAATGACACACGCTTTGCTGCCGGTCATTTCGTGCTTGAGCCAAGTGCCAAAAGCGCCATAGAGTTCTTCGACGTCTGTGGAGAGTCTTTCGTCGTAGGGTGGGTTGGTCAGGATAAACACATGCGGTTCAATTTTGAGTTTGTCAAAAGGAGCGGAATGAACTTCCACAAAACGACCGAAAGAAAAAGTGCGGAGGTTCCTGCGCGCCTTCAAGACCATTTCATCTGAGATGTCTCCACCAATGATGCGGCAAGGCAGCTCCCTCACAATGCGCGGTGCGTTTTGGTAAATTTCTTCCCAGCAACTGGCATCATAGTTTTTGAGGTTTTTAAAGGCGTAGTGCTGTCTTTCTATGTTACTTGGAATGCCACTAGATAAAAGCGCAGCTTCAACGAGCAATGTTCCCGAACCACAAAAAGGATCTACAAAAGTTTGCTTGCGGTCCCAGCCCGACATTCTGATCAAACAGGCCGCTACTACTTCATTGAGTGGCGCTGGGCCAACCGCTGTACGGTAGCCGCGCTGAAACAACGGAATACCGCTTGTATTTACCGAAATAGTCACTTCTTTGTCTTTGATGTAGAGGTCTAGCAGGACGCTCGGTTTCTTGACATCGATATTGGGGCGCTCATTGGTTTTGTCTTTGAAGACATCGACAATGGCATCTTTGACGAGCAAAAACGGATAATGCGTATTGTTAAAAATTGGGGAAAAGATAGCGCCTTTGATGGCAAATGTTTTATGGACATCAAAAAGCTCATGCCATTTGATTCGGAGTGCGCGTTTGTAGAGGTCTTCTTCGCTTTGAATATAGAATTTGTCTATTTCAACCAAAACGGAGATGGCACAACGGCAATAGAGGTTGAGTTTGTAGACATCGGCCCAAGTTCCTTTGAGCTGAACAGCTCTGTTGAGCAGCTCGACTTCAGGATAGCCAAGTTCTTTGAGTTCTTCGGCAAGAATGGCCTCGAAGCCAAAAAAACTTTTAAGTGTGATGGTGAGCAAAGGGCTTTTTGGACTGGGTTGTGGATGCATTATTTTGGGATTCGTTAACTTTGTACAAAAGAACGAATTTGTCGAAGACCAAATACCTCTTGCCCTTCCTTTTTTTTACGTTGCAGTTGTTTGCACAGCAGCGCCAGCGCGTGGGTGTGGTCTTGAGTGGCGGTGGCGCCTCGGGTGTAGCGCATGTGGGCGTGCTCAAAGCGCTCGAAGAACATCAAATTCCAATCGATTATATTGTAGGTACTTCTGCTGGTGCGCTCGTGGGAGCCATGTACGCCAGTGGCTATTCGCCTGCAGAAATTGAAGCCTACGTGCTGTCGGAGTCTTTTCAACTAATGGTAAAAGGACAGGAAGAGGCCGATCAGCAGTTTTTGTTCTATCAAGATGCCTCGAGCGCGTCGATGTTTAATTTTACGGTTTCTCAGGACAGCATTCTTCAAAAATCTTTGCCGCTCGCCTTTATTGATCCCACTTACCTCGATTACGAGATGCTCAAAATCTTTGGCCGAACAAGTGTTTCTGTCCAAGATGATTTCAATCAGCTATTTGTGCCTTATCGGTGCGTGGCTTCTGCTGTTGAAACCAAAAAAAGTGTGGCTTTTGCCCACGGCAAGCTCAATCAGGTGGTGCGCGCCTCCATGACCTTTCCGCTTTACCTCAATCCGATACGGGTCAATGGCGTGTTGTATTTTGATGGCGGGCTTTACAATAACTTCCCTATTGATGTGCTGTACAACGACTTTCAGCCTGATTTCATTATTGGGAGCAATGTATCTAAAAATTTAGCGCCAGTCTCAGAACGCGACTTTTTTGGTCTGCTCACGAGCATGATGACCACTCCAACCAACTATGCCATGCCCTGTGCCGAAGGCTTCATTATTGAGCCCAACACGACGGTTGGCACGTTTGATTTCGCCGATGTAAAGCAAGCCATTAAAGATGGATATGAAGCCACTAACTTGCAAATGGATAGCATTTTAAAGTACGTGAGTTCCCGTGTCGATTCTACTGAACTCGCTCAGAAAAGACAGCAATTTAAGGACAACTTGCTTCCTTTACGCGTGAGTCTTGTACGCGCTAGTTCAGACCGCAGGCAAGATCTTCCCTTTGTTCGCAATTCAATTTTACCGAAATTTAGTAAGCTCATTCTCGACAGCACGGCGCTTGAAAAACGCTATTTCAAGACGCTCTCCTCTCCCTATTTTAGTTTTGTGACACCTACATTTGAGAGGGGAACTCCAAATTATTTAACGCTGCGCTTGAAAGTCAATAAAGCCAATGCGTTTCGCGTCGATTTCGGTGGGCTGATGTCTTCTAGAGCTATTAATACCGGTTATTTGAGTATGGCTTATCGCAGAGCGGGCTACGTTGGGCAAAGACTTGAAGTTGCCTCGTACTTCGGGAAATTTTATGGTTCTGGAAAGGTCAATTATGAGTTGGTAATTCCTGGCAGTATGCCCATTTCCTTGAGTGCTTATTTGGTGCTCAACCGCTGGGATTACTTCAAGAGTTTTGCCACATTTTTTGAAGATGTCAAGCCCTCGTTTTTAGTGCAAGACGAACGCTATTCAGGACTACAGCTCAAAATTCCAACCGGCAGCCACGCCATCATCACCGCCAATACCCGTATGTTTTGGCTAGAAGACTCCTATTACCAAACAAGCAACTTCACCAAAGAAGATACTGCGGATTACACTTCCTTTGTTGGGGAGAGTATCCGCTTGGCATTTACACAAAACACACTCAACCGCAAGCAATTTGCCAGTTCCGGGAGTTTTTTTGAGCTCAAGGCGAGTTATGTCCGCGGCAGAGAACTGACCTATCCGGGTTCTACCTCTATCTCCAACGACTCCAGCAGCAAAAACCATAAATGGCTCAGTATCCAATTAGAGTTATTGAGTTTTCCTTTTCAAAAGAAGCAAATAGTGAATTTTGGTGTGCATTTCAAATCGGTTCTCAATAGCCAATCGCTTTTTGCCAATTACACCGCGAGTATGCTTGCGCTTCCGGGCTTGAATGTCTTGCCAGATCTCGACACCTATTTTATTGCCGCTTACCGATCCACACAATACGCGTGTTTGGGCACCCAACTCGTCCTGAGTCCGCTCAAAAATATCGACTTCAGACTGGATGCCTATGCTTTCTTACCGATTATCCAATTGGTACTCAATCCGGATGGTACCTTCACCTATGCCAAGCCGCTAGATGGCAGGAGTATTTTGGCGGCAGGTCATGTCATTTACCATTCTCCTGTTGGTCCGGTTAGGGCTACACTCAATTACTTACCTAAATACGCACAGCCTTTTCAATTTCAATTGAGTTTTGGCTACCTTTTATTTAATGAACGCGCAATTCGCTAACAACATGACAAACAATTTTATCCTCAACGGTATTCAGCAAATGGGCATTGGTGTGCCAGATGTTCAAGGAATTTGGTCTTGGTACCGCCAAGCTTTTGGACTCGACGTCCGTATTTTTGAAGAAGCAGCGCCCGCTCCGCTCATGACCCGATACACTGGTGGGGTAGTGCAGCACCGCACGGCTACGTTGGCACTCAATATGGCAGGCGGCGGCGGCTTTGAGATTTGGCAGTTCACATCCCGACCTACCGAAAAAGCTGCTTTTGAGCCACAACTTGGCGACTACGGTGTTTTTATTTGTAAAATCAAGTCCGAAGACGTGCGCCATACCCAACAACATTTAGCGCAAATGGGTGCTAATGTCAGTGCTGCTCACCATGACCCCGCAGGCCGCTGGACTTGTTATGTTCAGGATCCAAACGGTAATTATTTTCAGATTGTGGAGGGTCGCTCTTGGTTTGGCACCTCCAAGCATCCTTCCAAATGTGGTGGCGTTGCTGGAGCTGTAATAGGCGTTTCCGATATGGACAAAAGTCAGCGTTTTTACCAAGATTTGCTCGGTTATGAGCAAAAAATCTATGATGAAGCACAAGTTTTTACCGATTTTGATTTTTTTTCCAGAGGGAAGGAAGCGTTCCGTAGGGTGTTGTTGACGCATCCGAAAGTACGCGGTGGCTACTTTGCTCAATTATTGGGAATAACAGAAATTGAATTGGTCGAGTTAAGTTCAAAAACAGGCGCTAGACAAATTTTTGAGAACCGTTTCTGGGGAGACTGGGGCTTTATTCACCTTTGCTTTGATGTACAGGGCATGAATGCGCTTAAATTGCGTTGCGACGAATTTGGAACGCCGTTCACAGTAGATTCAGACAACTCTTTTGACATGGGCGAGGCCGCAGGCCGTTTTGCTTACATCGAGGATCCGGATGGCTACTGGATTGAATTTGTAGAAACGCACAAAGTACCTATTTTCAAGAAACTCGGTCTTTACCTGAACCTCAAGCAAGGCCGTGCGCCGAAGCATTTGCCTAAATGGATGCTCAAGGCTTTGGGGCTCAATCGGGTGATATAAGTTTCAGGCAGTTCCTTACTTATTAAAGTAGTCCCTTTACGCGCAAGAATTCATCGAGGCTTTCAATATCAGTAAACAGGACCTCTCTGGCCTTACTGCCTTGGAATGGCCCAATGATATTCATGCCTTCTAACTGATCCACAATGCGTCCAGCGCGGTTGTAACCGAGCTTGAGCTTGCGTTGCAGCAAACTTGCGGAACCCTGCTGATTGATGACCACAATACGTGCAGAATCTACAAACATGTTGTCGATTTCATTCATATCGATGTCGCCGCTGGCTTCTGAACCTTCTGGTACGTATTCTGGCAAGATCAGTGCTTCTGGATAGGCACGCTGCGCGCCAATGAAACTACAGATGTCTTCCACCTCTGGCGTATCGACAAAACCACACTGCAAGCGCTTCATTTCGGAGCCTGTTGAGATGAGCATGTCTCCGCGGCCAATTAGCTGATCGGCACCTGAAGCATCTAAAATGGTGCGCGAATCGATTTTCGATAAAACTCTAAAGGCAATACGCGCCGGGAAGTTTGCTTTGATCATACCGGTAATGACGTTCACCGACGGGCGCTGCGTTGCCACAATGAGGTGTATGCCAATGGCGCGGGCGAGTTGTGCAATGCGGGCAATAGGATGTTCTACTTCTTTGCCGGCGGTCATGATGAGGTCGGCAAATTCGTCGATGAGTACCACAATGTAAGGTAGGTAGCGGTGTCCTTTTTCCGGATTCAAGCGACGACCAATAAATTTGGCGTTGTATTCTTTGATCGTTCGGACGCTGGCGTCTTTGAGGAGTTCATAGCGCTCGTCCATTTCGATACACAGCGAGTTAAGCGTATTGACAACCTTGGACGTGTCCGTAATGATCGCATCTTCTTCTCCTGGAAGTTTGGCCAAGAAATGGCGTTCAATTTTATTGAATAAGGTCAATTCGACTTTCTTCGGATCGACCAAAACGAACTTCACCTGGGCGGGGTGTTTTTTGTACAAGATGGAAATCAGAATGGCATTTAAACCTACTGATTTACCTTGCCCTGTAGCACCAGCCACCAATAAGTGAGGCATTTTGGTGAGGTCAAACACGTATGTTTCATTGGTAATGGTTTTACCCATGACAATTGGCAGTTCGCCGTCGAAATGCTGAAATTTATCAGAGGCTATGAGCGAGCGCATCGAGACCATTTCTGGGTTGGAATTGGGTACCTCAATACCGATGGTTCCTTTTCCTGGAATAGGTGCAATAATGCGGATGCCGAGTGCCGAAAGGCTGAGCGCGATGTCGTCTTCTAGGTTTTTGATTTTGGAGATGCGGACGCCTGGCGCAGGTACAATTTCGTAAAGCGTTACAGTGGGCCCAACGGTGGCTTTGATTTTAGCAATGTCTATTTTGTAGTGCGAAAGCGTTTCTACAATGCGGTCCTTGTTGTTCTCGAGCTCTTCTTTGCTAACCGAAACGCCACTTGATACGTAATCTTTCATGAGTTCTAGCGGCGGCAAAAGGTAGCCTTCGAGGTCTTTGGTGGGGTCGTATTCTCCGTGTTCGCTCACCAACTGGTTGGCCAAGATATCTTCGTCGGCAACAGGAAGCGTTACTGGTGCCACCACAACGGGGTCGTCGCCAAGTTCGATTTCAAAATCTGAACTCAGTGTGTTTTCTTCAAGCGGAGCAACCGGTATATCTTTTTTAACCTGGACAATGAGTTCGCTTTCTTCGTCAAAAATGTCGTCGTCGTCCCCATCGTCAAAAACAACAGGTTTAGAGATGTCGTCGGCCTTGATTTGGTCTTCTTTGATGGTGTTGACCACATAAATGTCATCAAAGGGAGCTGCAGCATCAGCAAAGGCTTCGTTTGTCTCGTTTTCAGGGCTTTCTGAAGTGCCAAATAAGCGTTGTAGCAAGGCGCGGTAGTTGGGGCTAAATTGCAGGGAGGTCAGTACAAAAAATGCAACGACATGCATGAAAAGCGTACCGAAACCACCAAAAGTGAGTTGTAACCACGCGTTGGTGAAATATCCAAATGCGCCACCTGCGTAACTAATTTGTGGACTAAAAAATCCCAAAAATATGGAGCCCCAAAGCACGTAGCTGATCACGATGCTCGTGGTGCGCACCAAAGGCACCAATGCGGTTCCGAATAAAATTTTAAATCCGCCAATAAACAATAGAAAGATGAGACCAAAAGATGGCAGGCCAAAGCCGCGATGTATGAGCAGGTGAGAGGTCCAGGCGCCAAATTTCCCCAACCAGTTTTCTACCGCTGGCAAATCTGAGTTGAAAATGTAAGCTACAAAACTTCGGTTCAGGAGTTGGTCTTGGTCCTTGGCCCAAGTAAATAGATAAGAGACACAAGCCAAGAATAAATAGATGCTAAGTAAACTCAGTACTGCACCTGCAAAAAGTTTAATTTTAGGTAAATTTAGGCGCTCAAGCAAGCCTATTTTGGGCAGGTTTTTGCGCATAGCTTGAGCCGTTTCTTTTGGCCGGTCTGAAGCTTCTTCGCGTTTATTGGGCTTCGATGCGTTTGTTGCTTCGTTTTTTGGAGCTGATTTCGCGGCTGATTTAGGGATATATTCGTTTTCTTCCATGAGGCTTTAGCGTCTAATGAAACGAAAATACGGCAAAGGGTCACATGAAAATTGATAGCAGAGCAAACCTATAAACAGCAAGCTGTTAGTTAATCTTGGCTGGGGCTATTTTGGTTCGTTTTCGACCACTCCAAAAAGACCTCTAAAGGCAGCACTTTGTATTTTTTATCCGGGACAAATAACGAAAACGGAGGTTGTCGACGGTCTACTTCCTGGAGCTCAAAAGCCATGTAGCCAAAATCGGTCGGGATTTGCCCTTTTACAGGCAAGCCGGGCGCTCCTTCGAGCCCGACAAAGTAGCGATTGGGTATCGATTTTGTGAAATACATTGGCTTAGTTTCAATTTTTGTTGCAACTTCGGCTTCCCTGCAACGCAGATCGGCAATGCGCTGCCATTCCCAATGCTTGTGAAATTGATAAGACGCCACTTTTTTGGCTGTATCATTGATTTGAACGGCAAAGAATAGCCCGTCGCTTTCGATGAGTGAAATTAATTTTTGCCGACCTAAATGATGGATGCTTTCTTGTTTTTTTCCGTCGGACATGAGGTAGTTGTACCGAACCAAAGAATCTAAGGCATAGATAAATAGCTTTCCTTCTATGGTGTCTTTGTTCAGGAGGTCGACAGACACCAAATTGTATTCGAGGCTACCGGTAAACTGTTTTTGAGCAATGCAGAGCTGGGTGAGGGCTGTAAACAAGGAAAGATAGGCGAACTTGAGCATAGACAAAGGTAAGAATCCTAGTGATTTGTTATGAAAACCTTTGGTAAAATAGCTTTATCTTTGTGCTAGCCTCTAAAGGTCAACTATGTCAAAAAACATTCATTTCATCTTCAATCCTACTGAATTAGGTGCCGGCACTCGCGGTGCTTCACTTGGACCGGAGGCCATTCGCGCAGCAGCCCGAACAAAAGGCAAAACCCTATTCGCTGAGTATCCAATTAATGTAGTTGAGCAACACAACGATATGCTCGATCGCAAGAGTCCTTTTCTTTTTGCCAAGAACATTGATGGCTTGCGTCAAGTTTTTGATTCACTCGATCTACAAATCGCATCAAGTATGCAAGCGGGTGCGTTCCCTATCCTCATTTCAGGAGACCACAGTGCAGCAGCAGGTACACTTGCCAGTCTTCACAAACAATTTCCAACGCAGCGAATTGGCGTTGTTTGGATAGACGCACATGCCGATATCCATTCGCCCTACACCACACCTTCAGGTAATATTCACGGAATGCCCATTGCAGCTGCACTCGGTTTGGATCATCTTCATTTGGCCAAAAACGAACTTGATACAGCTACAATTGCACATTGGAATAGCCTCAAGAGTACTGCTTTTTTACCCCAAGATTTAGTCTATATTGGCGTTCGCGATACCGAACCACAAGAAGATGCCATAATGGCGGAATTAGGCTTGAAAAACTACACGGTTGCCGAACTCCGCAGTATTGGTTTAAACGCTTGTTTAGCTGCCATCTCTGCACAACTTCAAGACTGCGACCTCATTTACGTGTCATTTGACGTCGACAGCATAGATCCAACAGAAACTTCTTACGGTACTGGCACACCTGTTCCTGACGGCATTACCTTTGCCGAAGCCAAAACATTGCTCACTTATTTTGCCCAAGACCCCAAGACGGTTGCGATAGAAATGGTGGAGATCAATCCTTGTTTGGACGACGAAAAAAACAGAATGGCCGAAGCGGCACTTGAGCTCATCGAAAACATCATTAAGCACCTTTCCTAAAAAAAATGGAACAACACATACGCCAAGCGCTAATCAAGGCTGCACCCGAATTATTTGGCTGCGCCATCACCGAAGAACTTATTCAGTTTCAGCAAACGCGCAAGGATGTAGAGGGTGACCTCACGCTTGTGGTATTCCCATTTGTCAAGCTCTTGCGCTGTGCCCCTCAGGCTGCGGGCGACAAACTCAAAGCATGGATAGAAGCCAACGTACCAGGTGTTTCGCATTGTATTGTCATCAACGGGTTTTTGAATATCGTCCTGACCGATGCCTACTGGCTCTCCCAATTTAGCAAAATGCAAGCCCAGCCTCATTACGGTTTTGCAGAAGCCGACTCCAAGCCAACGGTCATGGTAGAATACGCTTCTCCCAACACCAATAAGCCTTTACATTTAGGGCATTTGCGCAATATTTTCCTCGGTGCAGCAGTTGCAGAAATTTTGCGCGCTGTGGGCCACAAGGTGGTGCGCACGCAAGTGATCAACGACCGCGGTATCCATATATGCAAATCCATGCTCGCGTGGGAGAAATTCTCACCTGTCAATGCCCGTGGCGAACGTGAAACCCCTGCCAATACAGGTCTAAAGGGCGATAAGCTCGTGGGAAAATACTATGTGGAGTTCGATAGAGCCCTGCAACTAGAGGCCAAAGAAATCATGACTCAATGGCAAAGTGGGAACTTTTCTGACACCCCTGAAGCCATCCAACAAGCGGTACTGAATTTTGAGCAGGCCAAGCAAGATAAAGACGAAAAAGCCCAAGCGGCCATCGACGACAAAATCAAGGAGCTTGCCAAAAACCAGACCTCTATTTTACAAGAAGCCAAACACATGCTCGTCAAGTGGGAGGCCAGAGACCCGCAAGTCTATTTGCTCTGGACCACCATGAACGGTTGGGTCTACGCCGGCTTTGATCAAACCTATGCCCAAATGGGCGTCACTTTTGACAAACTATATTACGAATCTGATACCTTCCTTTTAGGCAAGGACCAAGTCATGGAAGGCTTGAAAGCCGGAGTTTTTTACCAAAAATCCGATGGATCGGTTTGGATAGACCTCAGCGCCGAAGGCCTAGACGAAAAACTCGTCTTGCGCTCAGATGGCACAGCCGTTTACATGACCCAAGATATCGGCACGGCCATAGACCGCTTCAAAGATTACCCAGATTTGCACGGCATGGTTTACACCGTTGGCAACGAGCAGGATTACCACTTCAAGGTCTTGTTCTTGATTTTACAAAAACTCGGTTACACTTGGGCCAACAACTGCTTTCACCTGAGCTACGGCATGGTAGACCTCCCCAGCGGTAAGATGAAATCCAGAGAGGGTACGGTGGTAGACGCCGACGACCTCATGGCCGAAGTCATTGAAAAAGCCAATGCCATGACCCAAGAAAGAGGTCACTTAGAAGGCTTGACTGAGGCAGAGCGCCTAGCACTTTATACGCAAATAGGTATCGGCGGGCTCAAATACTATTTGCTCAAAGTAGATCCGAAAAAGCGCATGCTTTTCAATCCAGAAGAATCCATTGATCTTACTGGCAATACAGGGCCGTTCTTGCAATATGCCCATGCGCGCATCTCTACCTTGTTAGAAAAAGCGGCTTACCAACCTGCGTCTATCGAACTGGCTACAGCTTTGCGTCCTGAAGAAAAGGAAATCATCAAGCAATTATCATATTTTGAAAGCGCGCTTCAAGAGGCCGCCAAAGGATATTCACCGGCGCTTTTGGCCAATTACACCTATGAATTGGTCAAGTTGTACAACGCGTTTTATCAGGGTGTCAAAATTGTAATCGAACCGGATCAAGCAGTGCGTCAGTTGAGACTCGCCTTGAGTGCTGAGGTGCGTCAGACCATTGCAAAAGCGTTGTCTTTGCTCGGTATTGCGGCGCCTGCGCGCATGTAAAAATCTTGCTTATTTTTTGCCAAATATGACTTCGTCGGTGAGTTGGCGCACCATCACAAACAATTCGTCCTTGAAGGTCTGAGCTTCGTAGGTGCCGCGTTCAATCATGCGCAGTTTGTGTTCCCATTGGCCTGTAAGTTCGGGGCTTTTCAGCATTTCGTATGAAATTTTATCAATTAAAGCCATGCCGGTTGGGGTGGCAATGAGGTTCTTTTTCTTCTTCTCAACGTATTGGCGCTTGAATAACGTTTCGATGATGCTAGCCCGCGTAGAAGGTCTGCCGATGCCATTTTCTTTCATGACTTCGCGCATTTCTTCGTTTTCGACGAGTTTACCTGCGGTTTCCATGGCGCGCAGTAAGGTGGCTTCTGTGTAGTATTTTGGAGGGCTGGTCTTGCCTTCGTGAATAAATGGCGCGTGAGGGCCGCTCTCTCCTTTAGTGAACTGCGGCAAGATTTTGTCTTCGGGGTTGGTCTGTTGGGCCTTGAGGTCGTCGTAGAGCACGCGCCAGCCTTTGTCTAGGACCTGCTTGCCCGTGGCTTTGAATTCGAGTGCCGCAACTTTGCCCAAAACGGTGGTGTTGGATACCTTACACTCTGGATAAAACACTGCAATAAAGCGCCGCACGATCAGGTCATAGACACGTTGTTCGTCGGGGCTGATGCCCGAAGGTGCCACACCAGTCGGAATAATCGCGTGGTGATCCGTGATTTTTTTGTCGTCGAAAATCTGCTTCGATTTCTTGATCGGTTGGCCGGCAAGTGCTTCGGTAAAGCGTTTGTAGTCGCGAAGACCAGCGAGAATGCCTGGGATTTTGGGGTGAAGGTCTTCCGAAAGGTAGGTGGTGTCTACGCGCGGGTAGGTCACCAATTTTTTCTCGTAGAGGCTCTGCACTTTGTTGAGGGTATCTTCGGCAGAGTAGGCGTAATAGCGGTTGCCATCTACTTGCAGTGAAGTGAGGTCGTAGAGTCTGGGGTTGCCTTCTTTGGCATTTTTTTGCTCAAAAGAGGTGACCTCGAAGGGCTGATCTTGGAGGTAATCCAGGCCTTTTTGGGCTTTTTCTTTGGTTTTAAGGCGCTCAATTTGGCAGCTGAATTCAGTCTCGCGGTAGATTGTTTTGAGCTCAAAGAAGGTTTCTCCTTTGAAGGCATCTATTTCTTTTTGCCGCTGCACAATGAGCGCGAGGGTGGGCGTTTGTACGCGCCCCACCGATAGGGTTTGTTTGTCTCGGCCGTATTTGCGGGTAAAAAGCCGCGTACCGTTGATCCCCAAGACCCAATCGCCGACCGCCCGCGCGTTGCCTGCGGCAAAGAGGCGGTCAAAATCACTCCCCGGCCTCAGTTTCTTGAATCCATCCTTGATGGCTTCTTCGGTCAGTGAAGAGATCCAGAGTCGCTTCACGGGAACTTTGCATTTGGCCTTGAGCAAGACCCAGCGCTGAATGAGCTCTCCTTCTTGCCCGGCATCACCGCAGTTAATGACCTCTGTGGCTTGGCTCACGAGCCGTTCAATGACGTGAAATTGCTTTCTAGCGCCGTCGTCGCCGCGCAGCTTGATGCCAAATTGTGCGGGTATGATCGGGAGGTCTTCGAGTTTCCAGTATTTCCAGTTGGGATTGTAATCTTCGGGGTCTTTGAGTGAGCACAAATGCCCATAGACCCAAGTAACGGCATAGCCATTGCCTTCTAGGTAGCCATCCTTGCGGTTTTTGGCTCCTAAAATTTCCGCTAAATCACGGGCAACACTGGGTTTTTCGGCTATACAGACTATCATCAATTACTGAAAGCGCTCGATGCCGCCCTCCAAGAATTGTTTGTATGACTTGATGTCTGGGGTGTAGCCAATGGCTTTGGTGAGGTCTTTACCTTCGTGGTCGGTGACCACGTAGAGCGGTTGTTGGAAGCTTTTGTAGCGCGTCATTTGGTAATCGGCCCATTTGTTTCCGACAGTGCGAATAGCACCACTGAGTTTGGATACGCGCTGTTCGTTTGCAGGTAGCATTTCGCGGTCGTCTACATACAAAGAAATGATCACAAATTTCTTTTGGAGCATGGGGCGAATTTCGTCGTTGGTCCAGACCGTGCTTTCCGTTTTGCGGCAGTTCTGGCAGGCGTGACCTGTGAAGTCGAGCAAGATCGGCAAGTTGCGTTTTTTGGCGTAAGCGCGTCCTTTTTCGAGGTCGTGGAATACGAGAATAGAGCCGTCGCCCACCGGATGCATGTCGGCTGCGAATTGTGCAGAAATGGAATCTTCTACCAAACCGGTTTCTTGGCCGCCATTGACCCAACGGAAGTTGTCTTCGGAGTGCGTGCGCGGTGGTGCAATACCGTCAATTAAAGTAAGAGGTGCGCCGAACATACCTGTAAAGAGGTATACCGAGAAAACCAATGCGATGAGTGCAAACATAAAGCGCGTGACGCTCAGTTTTTGCACAGGAGAGTCATGAGAGAATTGCAATTTGCCAAGAAGGTAAATACCCATGATAAAGAACAAAACAAACCAAATACCTACAAACCACTCGCGGGTGAGGAGGTCCCAGTGGTAGGCGAGGTCTACTGAAGACAAGAACTTAAGAGCTAGTGCAAGCTCGGTGAGGCCGAGCACAACTTTAACTGAATTGAGCCATCCGCCAGATTGGGGCAAGCTGTTGAGCCATCCTGGGAAAATAGCAAAAAGGGTAAAGGGAATGGCGAGTGCCAAAGAAAAACCGGTCATGCCCACGGCTGGCGTGAGATAAGATCCAGAAGTGGCCGCCTCTACGAGTAAACTACCAATGATTGGGCCGGTGCAAGAAAAAGATACCAAGCCCAACGTAAAGGCCATAAAGAAGATGCCTAGGTAACCACCGCGGTCAGCTTGTTGGTCCATTTTGTTGACCCAAGAATTGGGCAACTGGATTTCAAAAGCACCCAAGAAGGAGAAGGCAAACAGTACAAAAATACTGAAGAAGATGAGGTTCATCCAGACATTTGTAGAGAGGTCATTGAGGCCAAGAGGGCCCATAATGGCTGTGAAAACCAAGCCAAAAGCGACATAAATGAGTACGATAGACGCACCGTAAATGAGCGCCTTGAAAATCCCTTCGCGACGCGTTTTGGATTGTTTGGTAAAGAACGTAACAGTCATTGGGATCATCGGGAACATACAAGGCGTGAGCAAAGCCACAAGCCCCGCAATAAAGCCCGCAATGAAGATTACGACATTTGAATCTTTTTTCTTTTCTTTTTGCTGGATTGGCGCCGGCGCTTGGTCCACACTTGTTGGTGCTGCGCTGGTGTCTGCATTGGCTGTTTGAGCTGTTGATGTCGTGTCTGCTACAGGAGCTGCTGCACCAGAAGCTTTGTAGCCACTCACTTTGAATTTGGCAGTATAATCAAATGGGGGTAAGCAACCTTCGTGATTGCAGAGTTGGAAAAACAAAGCGCAATTAGCGGTGAAAGCTTCGTCAGTAAGGATCTCAATTTTTTGCTTGAAAACCGCTTTGTTTTCAAAATAAAGAGAAGTGCCGAGTTCATCTTTTTGAACCAATGGGGTCCCGATTTCGAAGGTTTTACCAACCGTTTTATAGTCTTTGTTGGCCTTGAACTTGAACTCGGGAACTATGCCCGTGCCGTCGGCAGCCATAGGATCATGTTTGAGCGAAAAAATATGGTATTCGGGCACGAGTTTGCCGGTAAAAACCAAATTGGCGTGGCTATCATCAATTTTTTCAACGGTTAAGTTCCATTTGATAAACTGACTCATAAAGTCCTGGGCTTGACTCCCAAAAGAGATCGCGAAAAGTATGGCGCTGAGAAGGATTGCTTTCATGAGGTTGGAGATATTAATTATGGTTTGAAAGGTGTCACCTTGATTTCAAAAGGGATTGTTTTAGGTGGCAAACAACGCTTGTCGTCGCAGAGCATATAAGTGAGTTCACCTTTTACGATAGTTGGTTTTTTGACAGAAATGGGTGCAAAAAGGGCATATTCCTTTTCAAAATAATGGACCGTGGCACCGAAATTAGGATCGAAGTGTTCTATCATTTGGCCAACTTCTATCCAGGGTTCGTTAATGTTAACGGCTTTGTTTTTTTCTAATGTAATTTGGGTAGGTATGGGGCCTGCCTCTGGTTCGAGGTGGATGGAGTAGATATGCCAACCTGTTTCGATTTGCGCTTTCGCTTCAATGCATTTAGAAGAATTGAGACCGAAAGTCCAATGAATCTTTTCTTGACCAAAAGCACAAGTGCTTAGCAACGAGAAGAATGCAAAAGTTAGGAGAGCAGCGCGCATGAGTATAAATCTTTGAATTCTCGAAATTACAAAAAATATCGTCAGCGTCGTGAGCCTTGACTTACCATTTGAGTCTTGGGTCTGCAGCACAAGATTGGTCTAGGGTGTGGCCAACAGCTAAATAGAAGGATCCGGCCATGGCAATCATGGCGGCGTTGTCTGTGCAATAGCTCATTTTGGGTATAGAGACATTCCAGCCTACTTCGCGCTTGGATAGTAGGCGATTTCTGAGTTCAGAATTGGCCGAAACGCCACCGGCAATGACAACTGTTCGAATGCCCGTTTGCTTGACCGCTTTCTCGAGTTTGGCCATCAAAATGGAAACAATGCTATTTTGGATGCTCGCACAGAGGTTGTCGCGTTGGTCTTGGCGAAAGTTGGGCGTTTGTTTTTCGGCTGCTTGCAGTGTGTACAGGATGGACGTCTTTAGGCCGCTGAAACTGAAGTCGAGGTCTTTGATTTGCGGTTTGGCAAACTCAAATGCCTTTGGATTGCCAAGTGCCGCGTATTGATCAATTAAAGGTCCGCCAGGGTAGGGCAGGCCAAGCATTTTTGCAGCTTTGTCGAAGGCTTCGCCCGCGGCGTCGTCTATAGTGCTGCCAATAACTTGCATATCCAAAGCGTCATTGACACGCACAATTTGGGTGTGTCCGCCGCTGACGGTGAGGCACAAAAATGGAAAGGTGGGCGCGGCGTCGCTGGCGTCTGCGATAAAATGCGCTAAAATATGTGCTTTCATGTGGTGAACGCCTACGAGTGGGATGTTGAGCGCCAGTGCGAGTGCTTTGGCAAAGGAGGTGCCCACAGTGAGTGAGCCCATGAGCCCAGGCCCTTGCGTAAAGGCAATGGCGTCGAGGTCTGAGAGCGAGAGCTGAGCGGTTTGCAGCGCGGTTTGCACCACCGGTATAATATTTTCTTGATGGGCACGACTGGCGAGTTCGGGAACCACGCCACCAAATTGTTCGTGCACGGCTTGCCCCGCAATGATATTGGCACGAATTTCGTTGCCGACGAGGATGGCTGCGGAGGTGTCGTCGCACGACGACTCAATGCCTAGTATAATCTTGGGTTTTGCTGTCAAAAGATTGCTAATTTTGTAACAAACATGACAAAGGTACTCAAAATCGCGGGCCTAACACTTGGCATTCTACTAGAGTGGTTGCTGATCCTTGTCATCTTTTTAGCATTTGCCATTCGCAGTTCATCGGTGCAAACCTATTTGGCCAATAGGGCCACAGCCTATCTGAGTTCAGAATTGCAGGCAAAAGTAAATATTGGCGCCGTAGATATCGTTTTGTTTCGCTATGTCGACCTTAAAGATGTCTACCTAGAAGACCCATCTCAACAACCAATTTTAGCGCTCAAACATATGTACCTAGGGCTCGATCAATTCAAATTGCTGCAAAACAAATTGTTGATCAAGGAGCTGCGTCTATATGGAGGCAAAGTGAACCTTTCTCTAGACCAAAAAGAAGGACGTTCCAATTTTGCGTTTATTGAAGATTATTTTACTTCAGATCAACCGAATAAATCTGCTAATGACTTTCATATTCGATTAGCCGAACTATCACTAGATCATATCGATTTCAGTTACCACGATTTACGCAAAGACACCCTTGCCTTTGGCCTAGATTACGACCACCTCGAGCTCAAAAACCTTTCTTTGAAAGCGACCCAAATTCAATCTGTCGGCGAATCATTTAAATGTCAAATTCGCCAACTGCAATTCAAAGATAGATCGGGCTTTGAACTCACTGAGCTCAATGCTTTTGCGAGTTTTTCGGCGAACGGACTTTTACTCAAAAATGCTGCCTTGCGCACCCCAAATAGTGTAGTTCGCATTCCAAAATTGGCACTGCGCACTAAAACTAGCTCAGACTTCAATGATTTCGACGACCGCGTGGTCTTTGATGGCGTGTTGGCGCCCAGCCGCATTTGGCTCCACGACATCGCTTTTTTTGCCCCCGAAATGAATGGTATGGACCAAACCGTTTTTGTGTCTGGCTTGGTCAAAGACAAACTACGCAACCTGCGCATCCAAGATTTTAATTTGCGTTTTGGCAAGCGCTCCCAAATTCAGGCAAACCTGCGCTTACCCGATTTTCGCAAGCCAACGGCCCAACTATGGTTAGACGAAACCATCACCAAAGCCTATTTAGATCTAAAGGATGTACAACAATTACACTTGCCAACTGGTCAAGGTGCCATCGAAATTCCCGAAATGCTTCAAAAAGCGGCTTTTGTTTCGCTCCAAAATGCCAAGCTGAGCGGAACGCCTTATCATCTTCAGGTTGCCATAGACCAAGCTCAAACGGCATTGGGTGAACTCTCTGTAGCCCCGATCACTATTGCCAATACGCCTGATTTACTCACAATTAGCGGAGCTTCCGATTCCAATTTTTTAAACCTCCAACAATTTGAACTGGGGCAGCTACTAGACATTTCAGAAATTGGCCAACTGACCGGTAACGCGCAATTTAAGCTCTCCCTAGACAACGCCGGTAACCTGACCCTGCAAAACACAAGCGCGTTGCTCTCTCAATTAGAGTTGAACAACTACAACTACACAGGTATAGCTATCCAAGAAGCGAATATCCAGGCCGAGCAGCTCATCGCCAAGCTAGACATCGACGACCCGCACTTGCAAATGAACAGCATTCTGCAATTGGGCTTAGGAACAGCACCAAGTTACCAAGTTCAAGCCGAAATTTTGTCTGCTGACCTCTCAGCGCTACATTTGAGTTCGCTGACAAATGACCAATTCAGCGCGCGTGTCAACATCGGTTTTGAAGGCCCAAGTTGGAAATCTGTGGTCGGATTTGCGAGTTTGCGCGATCTCCGTTACCGCGCCGACGCTCATCAAATTTATTCCGAACTGGCCCAAATTCACTACCGTCAGCAGGCAGACTACATCAATGTCGATCTCAGTAGCCCCATCCTCGACTTCAACATCAAGGGCATTCTAGATGAGCAAACTTTAGTTGCCGACCTCACGCATCACCTAGCCATTTTGTACCCGTCTATCGAGGGGCAAGCCCACGATTTTGAGCATTCTAATACACAATTTGAATTCAGTTTACTGGCTCGCAACACCCGCGAACTACTCAATATCTTCTTGCCTGAACTCGAGCTTGCGCCAGCTACTTCCATCACTGGTTCTTTCAATTCCAAGATGGAAGACCTCAAATTAGGTCTCAATTGTTCACGCTTGGCTTATTCCGATTTTGAATTCGAAAATATCGCATTTAATCAAACCATATTACATGATGAAGTCTACGGCCAACTTGATGTGGGTCAATTCTTGATTTCAGACTCTACTGCTTTTCACGAGCTTAAGTTGGTCAATACCGGAGCCAATGGGGTTGTTGACGCCGTACTTTCCTGGGACCCCAACACTGATGACTTCTCTGAACTCAAATGGCGCACCACCATCTTACCCAATGACTACGTCAGCTTCACGCTCCAGCCTTCATTTTTTACGATCAATGGGGTAGAATGGAAGGTAGCCAATCAGTCGGATATCACACTTGCTTCAAATGACATTAGTGTCCATGACTTCGAGCTTCACCGAGATTTCCAACGCATTAAAATCAATGGTTGCTTATCTGATAACAAACGCGATCAGTTGCGTTTTGATGTCGTCGGTCTAGATCTAAGTGAATTGAGCTCATTAATGGGCTTGCCCAATCAATATAGTGGTCGTTTCAGCGGCTGGGGTACACTCGCAACACCATTTACCAACCTGAGCATCGCTGCCGACGCTAATTTAGAACAATTGCAAATAGACGGCCAAGCCGTCGGCGATATCATGCTCCATTCAGACTGGAACGATGCCAGAGAAAGCATCGTGTTGGAAGGCACCCTGCAATACCGCAACGAACGCACCTTCGATTTTGATGGTTTGTACAAGCTCAAAAAAGACGAACTCGACCTCGGGCTCAACTTCAAGCAAACCGACATCTCTTTTGTCAATGCTTTTTTAGATCCAGAAGTGGTGAAGGGCATTAAAGGCAAACTCAATGGGCGCTTGCGTTTGAGTGGTAGTCCAGCGGAGCCCAAGCTGGTGGGCAAGCTGCTTTTGCAAGAAGGTGGTGCTGAAGTGGCTATTCTCGGGGTCAACTACCAGATGGAGGGGCTTATTCAGGTTACCGAAGACGCCTTTTTCCTTGACAACATCCCCGTCAAAGATCCAGAGGGCAATACGGCCTATCTTTCGAGTGCCATTAACCACAGCAATTTTAACCGCTGGAATTACGATATCCAGATCAACTTCGAAGACGACCTTAAAAAAATAGATCCGCGCACCAATCAGATGGTGCCGATAGATAAATTCCTCTTGCTCCATACCAAATATAAAGAAGGTGACGTCTATTATGGCAAGGCGTACGGACGCGGCACAGCCAATATTTTTGGCACCATGACCAACACTGAAATTAGCGTTGACGCTACAACCCGAAAGGGCACGGAAGTTATTTTCCCGATGTACGGCATGTCTGAGATAGACGACGAAGACAACTTTGTGCAATTTGTAGCGCATGGCGTCAGTACGCAGCTTTCCCAACAAGGGCTAGATTTTACGGGCCTTTACCTCGATCTCAATTTTCATATCAACCCGGACGCTGGCATGAAGCTCATTTTTAATGAACAAACTGGTGACGAAATCACAGCAAAAGGTAGTGGAGACCTCAATATCAAACTAGATCAGTACAACCAACTTTCCATGAACGGCCCTTACGTTATTGCCAAAGGCAGCCGTTATAACTTTGCTTTGGGATCCATCAAACAAACTTTCGACATCGATGCGGGTTCTAAAATTGAATGGACCGGCGATCCGTACAACGCCGATATCTCCATCAATACGGTAACAGCCAAGCGTGCTTCTATTTTGGAACTGAGTCCGGAAATTCAAGACAATACGCTCGTGAATCAAGAGATTTTGTGTTATCTGAAACTCAGCGAGTCCTTGCTTGCGCCTAAAATCACTTTTGACCTCGTCGCGCCGCGTGTCACCGAAACCGGTAAAGCACTCATAGACCGCGTAAAATCAGATCCAGACGAGCTCAACCGTCAGTTTTTTTCATTGTTATTGGTCAGTAAGTTTCAGCCGCTCAAAGGCAACTTGTCTGCAGGCGGCTCTGCAGCCCTAGACTTGCTAGAATCTCAGATCAATGCAGCTCTAGGCAAGCTCTCAGATAATTACAAACTGAACGTAGACTACGGATCCGATGCAGCCGCAGGCGAAAGCAAAGTAGAGCTCGGTGTCGCCAAGGGCTTTCTCGACGACAAACTCGTGATCACAGGTAGCTTTGGAGTCGAGAACCGCAGTGCAGCTTCCAATGGCACTCAGGCCTACACCAACTCCATGATCGGCGATGTCAATATCGAATACAAAATCCAAGATAACTTTAGGGTGAGGGCTTTTAATCAGTCCAATACCAACTCGGTCAATGAAAACCAAGGGCCATTCACACAAGGTTTTGGGGTCTCTTATTACGAAGAGTTCCATCGCTTCTCAGATTTGGCTTTTGTCAGGCAATTGAAACAGCTGCTCACGAAGTCTCCAAAAAAATCTGGGCAACCGCAACCCAAAAAACACAGACAACCTGTAACTTTACCCCAAGATGAAAAAAGTACTAGTAGCCAATCGCGGCGAGATCGCTCGACGCGTGCTTAGAACCCTTAAAGAAATGGACATCCGCAGCGTGGCCATTTATTCCGATGCAGATGCCAACGCCCCGCACGTTTTAGAAGCAGATGAAGCCGTTTACGTAGGTAAAAGCCCTTCGGCTGAAAGTTATTTACAGCAGGATAAAATCATACAAATTTGTAAAGACCTCGGCGTAGAAGGCGTGCACCCCGGCTATGGTTTCCTTTCTGAAAATGCAGGTTTTGCGCGTCAGCTCAAGGCCAATGGCATTAAACTCATTGGCCCTTCGCCAGAATCTATGGAGGTAATGGGAGACAAACTCTCGGCCAAACAAGCCGTAAAATCTTACAACGTACCGCTTGTGCCAGGCGTAGATGAAGCCATCTCCGATGTACCAGCCGCTAAAAAAATAGCCGCTGAGGTGGGTTACCCGATCTTGATCAAGGCTTCTGCTGGGGGGGGAGGCAAAGGCATGCGTTTGGTGCAAAACGAAGCCGAATTCGAAGAGCAAATGACGCTCGCTCAAAACGAAGCCCGTTCTTCTTTTGGTGACGACGCCGTATTTATCGAAAAATTCGTAGACCAACCCCGTCATATAGAAATCCAAGTATTCGCCGACCAACATGGCAATGCCGTTTATTTGTTCGAGCGCGAATGCTCTGTGCAGCGCCGCCATCAAAAAGTAGTAGAAGAGGCGCCTAGTGCGGTCCTGACCCCTGAGTTGCGTCAGCGCATGGGTGAAGCGGCCGTAGCTGTGTGCAAGGCCTGCAATTATGAAGGGGCCGGAACGGTGGAGTTTTTGATCGATGCCAAACTCGATTTTTATTTCCTAGAAATGAATACCCGCCTACAGGTAGAGCACCCAGTTACCGAAGAAATCACAGGCCTCGACCTCGTAGAATGGCAAATTCGCGTGGCTCGCGGTGAGCGCTTGCCTAAATTGCAAGACGAATTGTACATAAACGGACACGCCATTGAAGTGCGCGTATACGCCGAAGACACACTCGGTGGTTTTACCCCTGATATCGGTTCCCTAGACCGCTACCGCATTCCGTCTGGGCGCCATATCCGCGTAGACGACGCCTTTGAAGAAGGTATGGAAATCCCCATTTATTACGACCCCATGATTGCCAAGTTGGTCGTTTGGGGCAAAACCAGAGCCGAAGCCATAGACCGCTGCATTGCCGCCATTGACAACTACCAAATTTCAGGTGTCAAAACAACTTTAGATTTTGGCAAATTCGTCTTGAAGCATCCGGCTTTCCGCAGTGGGCACTTCGATACCAATTTTGTCAAAACACATTTTTCAGATCCGGCGCTTCTCAAAGATGCCATGCAAGAAGAAGAGCGCGCATTAGTTTATGCACTCGACACCATTTGGCAAGATGTTCAGGCATTTAAGAAAGTAGCTTACGCATCAAGAGACATCACCTCTTCCTGGAAAAACCAGATTAGATAAAAATATTTACAAGGGGCCAAATTGGCTCATGAAAAAAACGTACTTTTACGGCGCAAATTTGACAGTATGAACTTACACGAATTCCAAGGTAAAGCAATCCTCAAAAAATACGGCGTGGCCGTCCAAGAAGGCATTGTTGTTGACAGTATAGAGGCGGCTATTCCAGCAGCCAAACAACTCACAGAAGAAACCGGTACATCCTGGTATGTGATCAAAGCCCAAATTCATGCGGGTGGTCGTGGTAAAGGAACTGTCGAAGAAACAGGTTCTCACGGAGTTGTCCTTGCAAAAGGCATCGATCAGGTTGAAGAAAAAGTAGCAGGTATCCTCGGTGGTCACCTCACCACGCTTCAAACCAATGGTAAAGGCAAAAAAGTCAATCAAGTACTCATTGCCCAAGACGTTTACTATCCAGGTCCTTCTGAAGTTAAAGAATTTTATATGTCAGTGCTCCTAGACCGCGAGTCTGGCCGTAACGTCATTATTTATTCTACCGAAGGCGGTATGGACATCGAGCATGTTGCCGAGCACACCCCAGAAAAACTCTTCAAAGAACACATCGATCCACGCGTAGGCCTTGAAGGCTTCCAAGCGCGCAAAATCGCTTTCAACCTCGGCTTGTCTGGCGAGGCATTCAAAAACATGGTCAAATTCGTTCCTGCTTTATACAACGCATATGTAGGTATCGATGCTGCTATGTTCGAGATCAATCCATTATTTAAAACCTCCGATGACAAAATCATCGCAGTAGACGCCAAAGTAAGCCTAGACGGCAATGGTTTGTTTCGCCATCCAGACCTCGCTGCTTTGCGCGACAAATCGGAAGAAGACCCAACTGAAGTAGAAGCCGATGAAGCGGGCCTGAACTTCGTTAAATTAGATGGTAACGTAGGCTGTATGGTCAACGGTGCTGGTTTGGCAATGGCTACCATGGACATCATTAAGTTGTCTGGCGGGAACCCAGCTAACTTCCTAGATGTCGGCGGAACTGCTAACGCAGAGCGCGTAGAAAAGGCCTTCCATATCATTTTAAAAGATCCAAATGTAAAAGCGATCCTCATCAACATCTTTGGCGGTATTGTACGCTGTGACCGCGTTGCACAAGGTATCGTAGACGCCTACAAAAACATCGGCCAAATTCCAGTTCCAATTATCGTTCGTTTGCAAGGTACCAACGCCGAAGAAGCGAAGCGCCTAATTGACGAATCTGGCCTCAACGTACATTCAGCAGTTCAATTGCAAGAAGCTGCCGATTTAGTGAAAGAAGTTTTAGCTTAATCTTCTCGACATACCCAATTTGAAAGCCATCTTTGGATGGCTTTTTTTGTCTATCCTTGGTGCATTTTGATTAAATAATTGAAATGTGTAAGGCCACAGTGTTATTTAAATTGGTTTTATCTGCGGAATGATATTAGTTAGCTAACAAACATTTAATATTGGCTTAAATCGCAAGAAAAGTTGTGTTCGTAATCTTGCACATGCTTAAGAAGTTGATATTTGTATTCCTAATTCTGCCGTTTTCAACGATTTTGTCTCAAGAAGGATTGAAAGAAGTTTTTGTAGAGAAATTCTATACTTTAGATAAAGCAGACCTACAAAAAAATAACCTTACCGGCGTCAAGGAGAAAGGCCTCGTTACTTATCGTATATATGTCTTATTAGATAGCGGTTATACACTTCAAGCTATTTATGGAGCGCCATCTCATGAACTGTTTATTAAAAGCACAACTAATTTTTACAATCATCCTGGAATAGGATCAACCTTTCCAAATCGAATACCAGATAAGGCACTGAAGAAAAACTTGTCGTACTTGGATTCTTGGCTATCGGTTGGCGCATGTTCAGAAGAATTTTTTGCAGTGCCTTTGCGTTATCAAACCTCACCGCTACCAGTTACAATTGATTGGGATAAGAACTATTTCATGAATGCTAAAGGTAGAGACTCTAAGTTTACTTTCCGCGAAGCACCTGGTATGTATTATACAGATTCATTGCCGGTTCCAACTATGTATCAAATAGATGAACAGTTAAAAGGGCTCAATATGGAATCTACTAGTTCTGAGTTCATCATAGAAAATGGTGCTTGGGCTTGCATGGGTAAAGGAGCGTCAGCACCCGCAAAATTACCCAACGCAATACTCATTGCTCAAATTACAACAGCCGGCAAATTAAGTTATCAATTGAATTTGCAAATCGGAACGCCTAATGGAAAATCGATAAGGTATGTTGCTAGTAAACCCAGTACTGAAGAATTCACTCATCAATCACTTACCCGTAAACCTTAACATCATGAAGAATATTAAAATTGCATTAGGTAGTTTATTAACTGTATTTATGTCAAATCAGTTTATAGCACAACAAGGCTTGGAAGGAATTGTAGTTGAAAAATACTATGTTTCTGGTTCAGCAGATTCAATAAATGCTGACAATGAACTCGCACCATATGCACTAACAACCGGCTCAATAACTTATAGAGTTTACGCAAATCTTTTGCCAGGCTACAAGGTGATTCAAATGTTCGGAAACGCTGAGCATCCGCTCAAGTTTAATACGTCTACGGCATTTTTTAATGACCCCAATTATGGTGTAGCTGTATTTCAAGGAACTAGTTTGAATAACACAAAGAAACACACTACGTTAATTGATTCATATTTGACTATTGGTGGGGTTTGTGATGGGCAATTTGGAGTGTTAAAAACAGAAGATACCGACGGTACCATAGGAAATAATCAAGGCATTTTAGCAAATTTTTCACCAATAATGGGTCTTCCAATAATGGGAGCAAATGGTCAGGATGGACTAATGCCAGGAAATCCGGCAATACCGAATTTACTCGGAATAACTAACGAGCTTGATCCAATTGATCAAATTGTTGGAGGAAGTATTCAAATTGTCAACGGAACGATTGCGGCCTTGGGCGGTGTTGAGGGTGTGACGCCTTCCAATCATGTGTTGTTAGGACAGTTTACAACTGATGGTGATTTATCATTTGAACTCAATTTGCAATTAGCTACGCCGGTGGCAGGAGGCAGTGAGATTTATGTAGCCAGCTTTCCGGGAACGGGTCAGTTTACCGATACCACTCTCATTTATCATTCCAACCCAAGTGCAAGTATTGAAGAACACATGATTACAGAAGCCATGAATAATTTAGTAGTATCCCCAAATCCAGTTGTTGATCAACTTCAGATGAATTGGTTGACGCAAGAATCTTATGAAAATTATCAACTTGAAGTAATAGATCTAGAAGGAAAGGTTTTGTTGGCTATTCCACACATGACTAATAATCAGAAAGTAGATATCAAAGATTTGCAAGCAGGAGTTTACTTAGTAAAAGTAAAAGCTGCTCATAGCCAAGCGACACAGCGCATTATCAAATTATAAGTTCATGTTTCGATACGTTTTAATTATTTGCTGCCTATTTTGGGCAGGGTCTTCGCATGCCCAAGGAACGGTTAGGGGTAAAATCGTTGACCCCAATGGTGAGCCCATTATTGGTGCTAAAGTCATGTTCGCCGACACTTCAGGATTTTTGGGTAAAACCGATATCGATGGACTTTATTCCCTAAAGGTTCCCGATGGAAAACTGCATCAAATGCGCATCACGCTTTTGGGTTACGACACCCTAAAGAAAGAACTTCAGCTTAAAAATAATGAGGTCCTGATTGCTGACTTCATCATGAAGGAACGTGAAAAAATTCAGGAAGTTAAAAGTACAACGGTTACCAGAAAGGCAACCAAGTCAAATGATTATTACATGGAGCGCGTAAAAGTTAATTCCGCAGTTTCGATTGACTTTATTTCGAGTGAGACCATGAAAAAAACGGGTGACGCAAACGTCACCAACGCTGTTGCTCGTGTGTCCGGGGTTTCTACCAACGGCGGCATGATTACGGTTAGGGGTATTGGAGACCGATATATCAGAACCAATTTCAATGGTTCACGCATCCCAACCTTAGACCCGCTTACCAATAACATCAAACTAGATATCTTTCCTACATCATTGGTAGATAATATCGTTATTTCCAAAACTCAAGCACCTGATTTACCTGGCGACTGGGCTGGTGCATACATTTCTGTGGAAACCAAAGATTATCCAGATAAATTAATGGTGAATGTGGAGTCGCAGTTTGGCTATAATTTGCAGTCTACATTTAAAGATTTTGTCACCTCAGACCGAAGTGGCACAGATTGGTTGGGATTTGATAACGGGTTCCGTGGATTCAATGATGGTGTGAGCTTTTCCAAACCAAACATGAATCCGAGCAACTACCAAAGTATGGTAGCACTTGGATTAGGTGATTTTTATCAGAAATTAGGTGTAAACGGCTGGGCAGACGCAAGTAATGAGAACCAAACATACATGGCATTGGGTCTTGTAGAATTAGGTCTACTAAGCTCAAGTCAAGTTAATGACCCCTCAGCTGTTTTAGCGGCCATTTCGCAGTTCAATGCTACCCTAAAGCCCCAGGCTTGGTCAATGATCAATCCTGATGGCACAAGTTATAACAACGGTTTCTCTAATTCTTGGAATACGAAATTTAGAAAAGCGCCAATGAACTTTACGCAAAGTTTCAGTATCGGTAACCAAGTAGATTTCCTCGGAAAACCTTTAGGCTATATATTTGGTTTCAGATATGGAAACAGCGTGCGTTACGATCCAAACGGTATATCGCAGCGTATCGGCCCTGAAGACCTTGATTACGGCGTTTTATTTACAGATGACGCATTAGTGAGCCGTGAAATTAATTCTTGGAGCATGCTCTTGAATTTGGCATATAAAATCAATGATAACAACAAGTTTTCATTGCTGCTTATGCCAAACGTTTCCGGTACCAATGACGTTGGTTCGTTTCGAACGCAAGCAATTGGTGAGCCTTCTGAAGAATTAAGCATTAGAAAAAATATTTTTTACGAAGAGCGTCAGCAGCGCATTTATCAATATGCTTCTCAGCATTATTTGCCAAAAACGCGAATTAAAATTGATGCAAACGCATCATATACTGATGGTTCTAGTATTGTTCCAGACTTCAAGCTAACTGAATATATTGCTTATTCCGCGAATGGAACATTAACAGGCACCTATCAGTTTTCGCCAAATGCCGGTGATGGCATCCGCCGTTATTACCGTTTTTTAGATGAAAATCTGTTTGACTCACGTTTGTCATTTGAATTGCCTTTAGGAAGTGATAGCCTCAAGTTGATCAGGAAAATCAAATTCGGGGGTGCTTTTCAAAGTACGGATCGCAACTCAAAAATGGAGGAGTATTTCTTAATGGCTGGCAATGCTTTGCCAAGTACACTGCAAAGTGATGACCTCAATGGCTTCTTGGATACCAATCAGATGGTCATGCAAAATGGCAAGTTGGGTTATTATTACGATCCTCGCAATTGGGACTGGAACCATACTATTGGCTCAAATAATATCTCAGCACTCTACGGAATGCTCGACTATGAGTTCAATAAACAAATTAGAGTAAACGGCGGTATGCGAGCCGAACACGTGAATTTGTTTTCAGACGTTTACAAATACCATATTTTAGGTTATGCCAAAAACGATGGCAGACGCGTGAGTGTGCCAGGCTACCCAATTATCAATCCTGGAGTGCTAGACCAATGGTCCTTTTTGCCATCGGGAAGCATTATATTCAAGTTTAAATCGGAGAAAAACACAACCACCAACCTTCGACTCAACTATAGTAAAAGCGTGGCAAGGCCTAACATCAGAGAGATGAATGATGCCGCAGTTTACGACAACGAGTTTAGAACACTTATTTATGGTAATTCTAACCTGAAATTGACTAAAATTACCAACTATGACTTGCGCTATGAGTCTTATTTTGAAAATAAAGACAATTTCTCTGTCAGTGCTTTTTATAAGTCATTCTTGAACCATATTGAAATGGGTTTTGGCTCATCGGGTATCACCTGGGACAACAACGAGAATTCTTACGTAGCTGGATTAGAGTTTGAGCTCAATAAAAATTTAGGCAAACATTTCGAAGTGAAGTCAAACGTTACCTTAGTGAGGTCACAGTCTCAGTTTGTGCGTAAAGACTTCATAATATTGAATAACAATCAGGTTCAATATTTCCCAGTAGATACGGTTGTGCGCACTATGTTTGGTCAGGCGCCATATATTGTGAATGCCATTCTAAGTTACACCGCAGATTCACTTGGTTTAACTGCAACAGCTTCATATAACGTACAAGGCCCTCGCTTGGTTATTGCTGGAATTTTAAAAGGCTATGCCAATGTGTATGAAATGCCAAGAAATACCATAGATATTAAAATATCTAAAAATATTGGCAAGCATTATGCGGCAAGCCTAACTATTCGAGACCTACTCAATGCCCCTGTGCGCAGGGCATACCGATTAAGCGATGGTTCATACACAGACTTTGATCGTTACCGCTACGGGACTTCTTTCCAATTTGGCTTTTCTTACAAAATTTAGTCATGACAAAAATTACACTTGTACTTATATTCCTTTTGAGCTGTTTATCAACTCAGGCTCAGCTAGAAAAAGTGATTGTAGAAAAATACTACATTACTGATCAAAATGATGCAACAGATATCACAGGTGGGACTATTGCTCCCGGAACAACCACCTATAGGATTTACATTGACATGTTACCCAACACCAGACTTAAATCTGTGTACGGAGAAACTGATCACCCGCTCGTTTTTGAGAGCACACTCCCTTTTTATAACCATGCCACTGATGGTCAGACTTATGGTAAGGAATTTCTCAAAAACCGTTATGGTGAAGGTTTAGTAGCCCTAGACTCCTGGATGACACTTGGTCAAACGACCAAGACTCAAGTTGGAAAAACCTATTTTGGTATACCGAAAGCTACTGATCAAGATGGTTCTTTTATCGGAGGCACGAACAACGATGGTGGAAGTGCTGGTATTGCTACAGGTTTGCTTGTCAATACAGCTTCACAAATGGGCCTTCCTCTGACCACTGCAGATGGTATGGATACCATGGCTAATATACCATCTTCATGGTTAACACTTGGCTTGGTTGATATTGCCACTGGGCAAGACACTACTATATTTGGTTCTGTTCAACAAGGCACCTCATTTCATAGCGAACAGTTTTTATTACAGAATAGTGGCGTTACTGGTGTTGATCCTTCCCTCAATCAGGTGCTCATTGCTCAGCTAACTACCGCAGGAGAACTCAGTTTTGAACTCAACTTAGAATTGGAGGTATTTTTGAATGGTTCGTGGCAATCAATGAAGTATTTGGCACGTGATACGCTACTTCAAGGTCAAGAGAATTTCAATGCATTTTTAACTTATCCTTTCCAATGCGGTTGTACAGATCCAAACTATTTGGAGTACAACGCTGCGTTTGCATGTTTAGAAGATGGTAGTTGCATTACTCCTGTTGTAATGGGTTGTATGGATACAAATGCTTGTAATTACGATAGCAATGTAAATGTAAATGTACCGGGGCTTTGTTGTTATCCAGGAAATTGCGGTGGCCGCGATATTGCGGTGGTTTGCCCTCAATTATGGGAAGATAATTTTGAGGTTTCAATGTATCCGAACCCGACTGAAAATAATGTGACAATAAAGGCTAATGGTGATTTCTTAAACAAAGAAATTACTTGGACACTTAATAATGCATACGGAGTTAGTGTACATAGTGGTCAATTTATTGCCACCGATGCAAGTAATTTAGAAATCGAAATTAACCTAGCAGACCAACTCGCCGGGGTTTATTTCCTAGAATTTAAGGCAGGTGATTTGAAGAAGTCTAAAATTTTAATCAAAACCAAATGAGAATCATTCAATTCAGTTCAATTTTTATTCTGTTTTTATCTATTGTGGTGTCTTGTCAAAAAGACCAACCAAAAGATTTGGTATTAGAATACGGCACACTTACAGACATTGACGGCAACAGCTACAAAACTGTTAAAATTGGCAATAGTTGGTGGATGTGCGAGAATTTAAAAGTGTCGCGCTTCAATGACGGAACACCATTAAATGCTTTGGCACTAAATGATACAGCTTCTTGGCAATTAACCCCCTCTTTTAAATTTTTCAATGATAGCCTTTACGGTAAGTTATATAATTACCAAGCAGTTTCAGATAATAAATTATTGGCACCAGAAGGATGGCATGTGGCTTCTGATGCAGACTGGAAAGCACTGGAAAGAGCAATTGGTATGGATAGTTTGGAAGTTGATTTATTTGCTTGGCGTGGTTCAAATGAGGCGAATCTCATTTTGACAGAAGGCTCTGCAAATTGGCCGACCTCAAGTATTCATTTTGGTTCTAATAAATTTGCTTTGGCTATTCAGCCGGGCGGTATTGTTCAAATAAATGGTATGCCAACGGCTAATGGTTTGGAGGCCTATTTTTGGACGTCCACAACACAAGGTCAACAGGCTATTTACCGCTCTTTAAGTTTTCAGCGCACGCAAATTTTTAGGCAGAAGGCAGAGATGCGATATGGTATGAGTATTCGCTGTGTAAAAAATTAATTATGAAAGGTAAATTATTTTTTTTAATGCTTGTTTTTGTTGTTCCGGCAATGGCACAGGTACAACGACGCAATCAGTTAGGACCTAAATTAGGTTTTGGATATTACAATTTGTCATATGGCAGTTCGTCCAAACAAACTGGGCTTACGCGTACGCTAGATAGCCTTCAGGTTGGAAATACCGCTTTAAATATTGGTGTTTCATATAAGCGCCGTCTAACAAGAGAGCTTTCGCTTGCTACAGGTATTGAACTAGGTAAATATCAAGTCAATTATTTGGAAAACAGCCTTCCTTCTTTAGCAGCTTATCACCAAAAAATTTTACAGTTAAATGTGCCTATTGGTCTTGAATACAATATCATCTCTGATAACTGGCAACCATTTTTTGGAGTTTATGTCCAAGGGTCTAAAATTATCCAAAGCGAGATGGATTATATCCTGCAGCAAGGTTGGAACACCACAACATTGCAAAGTTATTTACCGGCAACTACTTGGTTATATGGAATGGCAATTACAGCTGGGGCTCAGCTTCCACTCGCTGATCATTGGACATTTGAACCCGCTATTTGGGCAACGTATACTCTAAAAAGCCTTGCTGCTAATAACTTTATTCAACGACCATATCAATTGTCTTTTCAAGCTGCGGTCTTGTATACTTTTTAATTCATACTCTTCTAATATTTGAGCTAACATTTAAGTAATACTGGCGCAATTTAAAACAAACATAAAGTTATTGAACTATTAAAGTTGGCTTCATAGCCAACTTTTTTTGTTGGTCTAATTTTACACCAACTAAAAAATATTAAAATGAAAAGAAAAAAATTACTTGCTGGTTTATTTTCAGTTCTGGGAATGGCCACAATGAGCAATTCCCTCTTTGCTCAACAAAACCTTGGTGCAGCTTGCGGTTGCCCAACTGTTTCTACAAGGACTACACAGGCCATTACGTCTGTTGGTACTTGGACCAATTTACCATCATCAGCTTATGGTAAAGAACTTACTTCTGGTAACATCACACTAACTTGTGATAAAATCTGGACACTTGACGAAAAGTTATATATTGGTTCAGGTGCAACTATCACTATTGAGCCAGGAACAGTAATCAAAGGATCATACACTGCATCTTTAGCCCAAGCCCGTGCTTTGATCATCGAAAGAGGTGGTAAGATCATTGCACCAGGAACAGAAGATTGCCCAATCGTATTTACAGCAGCGGCTGACGGAATGGACGGTACTTACTCAGTGAACAACAAAGGTCAATGGGGTGGTATTCTAATTTGTGGTAAAGCGTCAAATAACCTTAAAGTTGCCTTAAATGGTCCATTTATTCCTGGTCAAGCAGGTAAATTGGCAATCGCAGACGGTTTAGGAGTTCTTGAAGGTTTTGCATCTGCTTACCCACAAGACCAGTTTGGTGTGGCTCAGAGTTTGCCAGCAGGTACTGTTTCTTCTACCTCGCCAAGTGGTGCATACACCTTTGGATTGTTATCAACTTCTGCTACACCTACTTCAGGATGTAATGGTGTTGGTAATACTAAAATTGAATTGAGTGCAAATGCTCCAGCTTATGTTGTTCAAGGCCAAACTGTTTCTGGCGCTGGTATTCCTGCAGGTACAACAATTGTGAGCATTTCTGGTAAGCAATTGACATTATCTGCGGCTCTTACTGCTGCAATTACTTCAGGTGCTGAAATTACCTTCGACGGAACGTATCCAAATGCCGGACTAACTGGTTATTTTACAACCATGACCTACGTTGCTCCTAACTCTGGATCAGCGCCAGTTTCAGGTACAACCGGAACAGTTGCTTCTTATGTGGGTGCGTACTATTCATCTACTGGTTCTTTTGAAGACAACGATAATTCAGGAATCATGACTTACGTTTCTATCCGCCACTCAGGTGCAAACTTATTAGTTGGTTCTGAAATTAATGGTCTTACGCTTGCTTCTGTAGGTCGTGGAACAAAAATTGAGCACATCGAGATTGTTTCTTGTGCAGATGACAACATCGAGCTTTTCGGTGGTACAGTTGACCTTAAGTATTGTACATCACTTTTTGGAAACGACGACATGTATGACTTCGACTTAGGTTGGTCAGGACGCGCTCAGTTTTTATTTGGAATGAAATCGGATCTCGCATCTGCTGTTAGCCCTGACAACGATAACGGTTTCGAATGTGACACAGACGATGGCAAAAGTTACGCTACTCCGTATTCTATTCCTAAAATTTACAATGCTACCGTTATTGGAAATGCTAAATCAACAGCTACTTCTGACAACACAGGTATGTCTGCTATTGCTGCAAAAGAATTTACGGGTGGTGAGTTTTACAACTCAATCTTCTCTAATTTCCGTCAAGGTGTAAACTTCGCAAATACTACTACAGCAACAGCAGCAGCGGGTAACCGCAGTTTGGCTTTTGGTGGTGAGGCTTGGCACAACTACTTACCTGCAAACGGTCCTATCAGCGCTACTTCTGGTAACGGTTCTGAGCGTTTGAAAATCAAGTGTAACACTTTTGTTGGTAACTCATTTGGTGTAACTTTAGGTGTTACAACTGCCGTTCCTACAGGTTCAATCATTCTTGGTGCAGGTAATGTTGGATTCGACAAATTTGTTGGTGTAGATAACAACATTATTATCGCTGACGCAGCAGGTATCCCTGGATTTAGCTCTTCATTTGCAATCAACCCTATTGGAAACGTTATTACGACCAAGAATGATGTAACGCCAAATCCAGCATTGCCGCTAGGATCAGGTTGTGCGCAAGCTCCTATGGATGGTTTCTTTGAGCCAGCTAACTACCGTGGTGCATTCTCTTCAACTGCTGGTGACAACTGGTTGTCTGACTGGTCTTACTCTCAAGTATTAGGTACTACTTTAGGCGTTCAGTCTTGCCCTACAGATTTAACTGGTGACGGTGTAACAGACGTGAATGACTTCTTGATCTTTGCTCCTGCATTTGGAACAAGCTGTAATTAAAAATAAGTCTTAATAAGGCCAACGCCCATCGTTCTTTTCATCTTTTTCGGTGGGCGTTTTTAATTTTATTGTTATGAAAAATTTCAAATTTACATTGTTGTTTTCATTGGTTTTGTTGGCTTCCAATTTTTTGAGGGCTCAACAGGGTTTAGAAGGCCTAATCATTGAAAAATACTATCAAGCAAACGCCGCAGATGTAGCGAATGCTGCTGCTAACGGAGCAAGTAATGCACTTACCACGAATACAGTAGTGTATCGCGTTTATGTAGATATGTTACCTGGGTATAAGTTTATCCAACTTTTTGGTAACGCAGCGCATCCTATGTCTGTTTCAACTACAACAAACTTCTACAACGACCCTTCTTACGGTGTCGCATTGAACCCTGGTACTATTAGCACTACAAACATTGCAAAGAACACCGCAATGTTAGACTCATGGTTCACAACTGGTGGTGTAGCAAACGGTAAAGTTGGTGTGATGAAATCAGAGGATACAGATGGTGCCTTAGCCAATGCCCAAGGGATTCTACTTAACAACCCTTCAAATAGTTGTTATGGTTCTCCACTACAGGGATCTGGTGCTGCCGATGGTTTTGCATCTACCACTTCAGGTACTTATCTTGCACCTACAGTTTTAGGTTTAGGCGTAGGAAACGCTGCTCTTGCAGCATTAGCTGCTGGTTCAGGTAGTACAATTTCTATTTCAAATGGTTCTATATCTGCTCTTGGTGGTTTAGTAGGTCCTACTTCTACAAACCGTGTATTGGTTGGTCAGTTTTCGACTAATGGTGTTTTGTCTTTGAACTTTAACGTTCAAATCAAAAATACAGCTACTGGTGTTTCTTACACTTATGTTTATAGCAACGCAACTGGTTCAGAAATTCTAAATTCTTCTTTAAGTTTTAGCAATGCGCAGCCGGTAATAACGGCGAATACCAATATCCTATGTACTGGTGTACCTGTTAGTTTAACTACAAATGCTACTGGTTCATTACAATGGTATAAAACTACTTCCGCTACTGTTGCCCCAACTGCTATTGCAGGTGCGACTTCAGCATCTTACACGCCGACAGCTGTAGGCTTATACTCAGTCAAAAATGATATTTGCGCTGTACCAAGTTCTAACACTATTACCATTACCCAAGGTACAATTACTTCTGGTACTCCGTCTGCAGCAGCTGTGGGTCAAGCGAGTGCATGTGTTGGAGGTACGGTTACATTAAGTGCATCTACTTCTGTTACAAATCCATCATATCAGTGGTATAAAGGAACAACAGCAGTTGCTGGTGCTACGTCTTCTACATTGACATTAAGCCCTATGAGTACTTCATTGGCAGGTGCTTACAATGTTAAAGTAGCAGCAGCCGGTCAGTGTCTAAGTGCAGCGAGTACTTCTGTTGCTGTTACGGCAGTAGCATTACCCGCAACACCAGTAGTTTCGTTAGTAGGATCTACTTATCCTGTACTTTGTGGAACAACAGGTGTCACACTTAAATCAAGTGTAGCACCAACGGCTTCTACAGTAACACCAGTTGTGGCTACCTTACAGTGGTACAAAGATGGACAAGCAATTGTAGGTGCCACGTCTCAGAACTATGTAGCTACTCAAGCTGGTTCTTACCAAGTACAGGTGACGAACCCAACTACAGGATGTACAGGTTTAATGAGTGCAGCTAAAGTAGTAACGGTAGGTGTTGTTCCTTCGGCACCAGTTGCTACAGCGAGTGGAGCTACTTTATTGTGTGGTACTGCTGCGCAAGTTACCTTGTCATCAAGTGTGGCTGCTTCAGGTACCGCTACCACACCAGGTTCAATTACCCTACAATGGTACAAGAGCGTAACCAATGCAACTACAGGTGTAACAACAGTGACTACAATTCCTGCTGCTTCATTTGGAACAAACCAAGCTATCTTGTTAGCTGGTTCAACA
>JBDLVT010000001.1:0-485484 GCA_039804625.1 Bacteroidota bacterium | reverse complement strand
ACTGCTACGATGCCGATTGTGGTTAACCCTAATACAACACCGCTCTTTACGCAACTTGGGCCTTACTGCCAAGGGGCAACGCCTAATCTCTTGCCAGCAACTTCCAATAATGGTGTTGAAGGTACTTGGTCGCCGAATATTATATCTACTGGAGGAATTGCAGGATCTGTTTCATCCACGACTTACTCATTTACTCCAAACCTACAGGATTCAAATGCGCCTCAATGTGCATTAACCGGATCTATGACTATTTTGGTAGCTCCACTCCCGAGCGGAACAATAACAGGCGACACGATATTATGTCAGGGAAATAACGCGCCCACTGTCACATTTACTGGAAGCAATGCCAGCCCACCTTACACCTTCATCTATACTATCAATAACGGAGCTCCCCAAACAATTACTTCATCTGCTACAAGTTCCGTAGTCACATTACCTGTACCTACAACTTTACCTAGTACGTACATTTATAATTTAATTGGTGTTGGAGTTGGGACATGTACCAATACAGTTAACCTACAGACCGCAACAATTCAAGTTGTTCAAACGCCTATTGTCAGCGTCTCAGCATCTTCTCTATTGATATGTCCAAATGAACCTGTATTGCTGACAGCCGTTGGCTCACCTTCCTCATTTAACTCCATTTTAGGTAGTTATATTTGGAGTAATGGCACAACTAACTCATCTAGTCAGACTGTGAATCCATCGGTTGTTGGTCCGAACAACTACAGCGTAGTTTACACCCTAAACAACTGCCCAAGTCAACCGCAATCCGTCAATATCATCGTTCAAAATGCCCCACAAATCACTATTCAAAACAATCCAAATGCAACCATCTGTGAGGGAGGTTGCGTAACACTTAGCGCCGTTCCAGCAGCGTCCACGATTACGCCTACTGGGTATAGTTGGTCAACTGGTGAAACGACACAATCGATTCAAGTTTGTCCGACGGATACGACACAGTATACGGTGATAGGTTTGTCGGGAACTTGTCAAAGCGCTGTGGCAACAACAACTGTAAATGTGACGGGTGATCCGATGATTTCGGTTAATTTAATTTCCGATACAACGATGTGTGTAGGTGGGAGTTTTACATTTAACGTGGCAACGACAGGCGGTGTCGGTACGCCGAATTATACTTGGTATTTGAATAACCAGCCGAATAATTACAGTGGGGCTGCTATACCTAACAGCAATAATGCTATTTATTCGACGCCGACTATTCTTCAAACAACAACGCAATATTATTATGCGCAAGTGACCTTCCCTGGGGTTGGTTGTAATCAGTTGACAAGTGACGTAGCGCAATTGGTTGTGGTTGCGGATCCGATTGTTGCGCTAGACCCTCTGTTCAACCAAACACTTTGCGAAGGCGGAACAGCCTCTTGCATAACAACTGTAGTTTCAGGAGGTGTTGGAAATAATACTTATCTATGGTTGCCAACTATGTCTGCGGATGAAACACTCTGCCCGACAACCGATCAAATAGGGACCCAAAACTACAATATCATTGTCCAACAATCTGGTATTGGTTGTGGGTCCATTCCTTCGAATACTATTGCAATAACTGTTGTTGCTGACCCCATTATTCAGATTGTTGGAACGTCAAATGTGTGTGAAGGTGCAGAAGTTCCTTTAATCACTACAGTTCAAGGAGGTTTTGGAACAATCAGTTCATATCAATGGTCAAGTTCATATCCTAACGGAAATCCTTATGTAAATTCTTCTGGAGCAAATGCATTTGATTATACCACATTTATTTTAGAAGATCAGGTGGGTATTGCAGTAAATATGGCTCAATCCGTAGAAGGCTGTAATGCTTCCGATACCTTCCTGATCAGTGTTTTTGAAGATCCGCAAGTGAGTATGAATGGAGACAGTCTTACTTGTGCGGGGCTCGTCAATAACCTTCAAGCCATTGTAACGGGTGGTGTACCAAACTCGACCAATACCTTTACTTGGTTCAGTCCAGGAAACGAGCAAAATCCGGCGCCATATATTGTTCAATCTGCTGGCCAACAAAATAGTTATGTCGGTACCATTACCTCTGATACCAGCTATATTGTAAGTGTGGACAACTCTGGTTTTGGCTGTGACAACGACACGAGTGCTGTATTTGAAGTTGGAGTTGTGCAATGGGCTGTTGCTAATTTCGATATTGACCCAGAGATTCCATCTCAATCCATCTTGAATCCTACATTTAGTTTTATCAATACTTCCGAAAATTCAACCTCCTATTTATGGGATCTCGGCGAATGCGACCCACAACTACCATATAGCGAATTGTACACAAGTCCAACACTTTCTTACAACCCGCATAGTGTCGACCAATTGAATTACACTTACGGTTGTTCTCCAGGCTATTATTCAGTAACACTTTATGCCAATAATCAAGGTCTTTGTCCCGATACCGTCACGCAAATCATCCGAATTAGAGACGAGGTGATTGTTTATGTACCAAATGCCTTTACGCCTGGGGATAAAAACAATATTAATGATCGATTTTACCCTGTAATTACTGGGAAAATCCTTCCAAATTCATTTATTTTTCAGATTTACAATCGTTGGGGAGAATTAGTTTTTGAAACAAGAGATATAAATACAGCATGGTATGGAAATGACAATGGTCGATTTTGTCAAGATGGCGTATATACTTGGAAATTAACTTTTACACCGGAAGAAACCAAAAAAGAACAAGTCAAAATTGGCCACGTAGTACTATTAAAAGATAATCAACAATAAACATAAAAAAGTCATCAAACAATAATCCTAGTTAGGAAATTAATTTTATAATTCAAAAATTCCCCACGCTTATGTGGAGTTTGGTAATGATAGCCATTACTCAATTTTTGCGAACTCCACTTGCCTTGATCAATTTCACTCCGGTGTCGAAAGCTTTTTTTAAATATCCGACCAAAAAGCATGTTAAGTCGAGTTAATATTTGTTGATTAAAGAAGCAAGATTTTAGGTATTTATGACATACAAGCATAAATATGATTATAACCTGTATGTTGGTGTTGGATGTTATATTAATTGACAAAATAAAATACAAAGTTGAAGTCGACTTGTTAAAAAAGTATCAGCCAGAATGGGGATATACAGTGCAACTTGCGGCAGGTAAAATCACTAGATAATGTATCGATAAGAAGGCATTATTACCTGTTGGAAGTTCCGAGATTTCGCTTGTATTATTGTCCTGTTAAGGAGAAGACTTGAGAATGATGGGAATCATGGACTACTTTGCTATTTACAGGCAAAAATACCTCTTTAGACTTGGTCTAGCAGACTACCTTAAACCTTATTTACTGCGCAACTTAGTCATTGAACGACCCCACCAAGATTGGTCTACAGACATTACCAATATCCCCATGAAAAAAGGCTTTCTGTACCTTGCCGCAATTATAGATGTCTACAGTCGTAAAATCATTTCCAGGGGCATTAGCTACACATTGAAAGCACAACGATAAGAAAATTTCTTTAACGAAGCCGTAGAACGCTATGGCACACTGAAATCATTTAGTCAGACCAAGGTTCGCAATACAAAAGCTCAGTTTGGACAAGAGCCGTTGAAAAACAAAATGTGAAAATCTAAATGGATGGCAAAGGAAGAGCAATCTATAATGTCTGAATAGATTACTTTAGTAAAAGGAACAAATACAATTAATTCACTTTTTATCCCGGAAAAAAACTGGTCTAGAACTTTATAAAAATGTGGATTATTATGTCAATTACTACAACAAAAAAAAGTTTAAACTTCAGGTCAAAATCCTAATGAGGCTTAACTATCTTTTAAAACCCAAAATCTTGTATCTCAAGACACCAAATATTAACTTACCTTGACAAGTTCATTGGTTAGATATTGGAGAGTATTATTGTTAGAATGTAAATCTTTAAATTTCAGCATGAGTAACATCGAAGGAACCTACAGCAAACACCGCTACGAAATAAACATCGTTGAATGTGCATACTGCGTAGTAGAGCGCATGATAAATGAGAGAGTAAGCAAGGTCAATATTGGACAATACGCATACCATCTCAAAATTGCCATTCAAGAATACAAACGCTCTATCAATTTTGATGTCAATACCTCAGAGACGGCAAGGAAACAAGCATGCGTCATCTCTCCTACTCATCCAGCATTTAACTTTTGGTTGGCATTACACCTGAGTATTGAAGATCCAGACGAAATTTCAATGTTATTGGATGCTTACCAAAATGGTGATTTTGGAGACCTTGAAAATTTCGTTGGTCATGTTCAATATTTAGTCATTAGAATTATGAAAGCCAATGTGTTCTTTGGTTTTAGGGATCAAAAATTGGCTGTTATCAATTGGGTTAGCAAGAATCGTGAAAAAGAAACTAAAAGCAAAAAAGAAGAAAAACCACAATTAAATATCTACCTTGAACATTATAATTTAATCAAGAATGACGTAATCATCAACTTAGAAATCAAGAACCAAATTATAAATATTTTCAAACAATTCACATTTCATCAATTCAATGAATTCGTTAATTCAAATTATATTAATCCAGACGAAGATGCAATTGATTCGGATACAGAAAATCCAGATAAGAATTTAGGTGATTCAAATAAGAACACGATACTAATCCCGATTAAGCTCACATATGATGAAGTATTAAACTATTTCATGCAATTGACTAAACTAGATAATCATGAGCACATCAAATCTAAAGATATCGTAAACCTCGTTAAATCTAATTTTAGGTTTAAAAAAATAGAAGCATCTGGAAAGAAAAACCATCTTGATGTAAATATTAAAAAGCAATTCCTCAACAAATTTGTCTATCAGCTATATAAAGAAGATCCCGAAGTATATGATGAAAAAGCGACTCTATATTGTCAATTACTCATCGATAATTTCACCAAATTTAAACACGACAAGATAGTTAATTTGAAAAAGAACTTTTCTCGTGGAATAACTGGTCGTTATCCTTTTTCTATTAAAAAATGACGACTCTGTTGACGACGATTACGATTTGAAGCTTTTCTACTAGACCTTTTCTGAATTTTGTTCTCATAACGTAAAAATATATTTTATGAGTAACAACCTACTGGTCACACTGACCACCTCCGACCTTCGGAGCCTCATCGCAGATGTACTCGATGAAAAGTTAAAGCCTGTTATGACACAGGAAAATGTGAAAGCTGACCCTTCAGCGCTATTTAGCCGCTTAGAGGTGGCCAAACGCTTCGGGGTTACAACAACCACCGTTGACAAGTGGCGAAGGTTTAAAATCCTTCCTCCAGAGGTAAAAATCGCCTCACGGGTGTACTTCTACAAAGAAGAAATAGTGGAATGCATTCAGCGCAGACAACGCAATCCAGAACGATTTAGGAACCTTTAAATCGGCAGCCATGAGTTACAAAGAAGCAATTACATTGGAATGTAAGTGCGGGTGTGGAAAAACTTTCACTACAAGAAATTGCACAAAGAAGTATGTGAATCTCAAACATCAAAAGGACAACAATAATTTAGTTCAGAACGCGAAGTATCGGGCGTTTAATCAGATGGAAGCAAAGCACAGAAGAACACTGGAAATTTATCGGAAGCTGATGGGTAAACGAACCAAGATTCATAAATCAAGAGAGTTTCTAAGAGGAGCAGGAGCAGATTTGGGCCTTCTCACCTTTTACACACCCTACAATGGAAAGCAGCAGCCTACCCTACACGACGTCATGATCATCAATGACCCAGAAGATACTAATTATGTCTACCTACAAAAAATAAGCAATGAGTAAACATCCAGAACTAGGCACCTTCGACGTGCTAGGCCAAGGCTCTGACTATGGCAACTTACAAGCAGAAAATGGTAACTTAAACAACGACAAAATCATCTTGATGATTGCCCTGGGGGTTGTTATCATTGGAGGAGCCATCTACATTGCCAATCAAAACCGGCAAATGAAAATTATCCGAGCCGACCTGCAAAAACGAGAAAAACCGACTTTTTAGGTCGGTTTTTCTTTTGTAGGTGGTGGGTGTTCAAACGAGTTGTGTTATTTTTAGCTGTCCAAACATCAAAACACTTGGGATGAAAGCATATTTCCACGAAGAAGACAAATACATTGACCCCATTGATTACATGACATTCAACAGTCTAATGGGCTCTTGTGATTTTATGCCTGAAGAAATCGACGACCCTGATCGATTCAACAGCGTTTTCCATTTTTTACTTGACCTCAATCACAAAGCACCCAATTTTGTCTTGAGTTATGAATATGCACTCGGAATGCTGAGCCAATTTGAACCATCCGATGAAACGGAAACGCTTCAAAATGATCTGGAACAACGTAAAATTAAAGCCTGCGAACACATTGCCCAAAAAGACGACATCTTCAAGAAGAAAGTCGTTTGGGGCTGTCTCGAAAACCGCCCTATCATCAGAGGCCTCATGCTCAAGGCCGACAAATTATGGGACGCAGGGCAACTCATAGAAGCCCATGAACTCTTCAGCAAAATCTGCAAAACCAACCCCGACGATAACATAGGCGCCCGCTACCCAGCCAAAGCCACCAAAGAGGGCATGTCTCTGGCCGAATTCAATGAAAGGTTTGTCGAAACCGACGGCTATCAAGCCTTCTATAAAGGCAAAGAAATCGTGCAGTGGTTTGAGGGAAAGTGAGGGGTTTTATTGGATAAATGCTGAAATAAATCTTAAATTTAAATTAAATCCTGTAACTGAAGCGATGAATAGTATAGAAAATTGGAATATAAACCTAGAGCAAATCGGTATAAGTGATCCTCATACTTTGGGTTTTGCTTATTTAACAGGGAGTGTATCCAAAGTGCTTTCAGTCATTAACAATAAACCTCAAGAAATTACTCCTCTTATGCCGTTGTTACAGGAAAATTCCAAACTACCCCTGAGCAGTGAGGTTATTAGAGAACTAGGTACCGATATTTTTATCGAATTGCTATTTGCTGGCAAATCAAATGATGAAGAAAAATTGATTCAAATTCCAGATCGTTTTCAAAACATTTCATTTTTGAATAGTACCAATAAATATTTTTATGCTGAATCTAATTGTTGGACTATCAATTGTGCTTACCGAGATTTAATTAAATCGATAGGAGAAAAAATACAAGGCAAGCTGACTAAAGAACAAGCGCTTGTTCTGGGTTATTTGCATGCTGAAATGACTTTAAAAAATGAAGCTGAACAGAAAGCCTATATAGGGGCTGTGATACTTAGCAATATTCAACCTACGTATTTGGCTAATGTAATGAATACATTTCCACTTCCTGGAGAATTTTGTTCGAGCCCAGATCGATGGGTCTTCTCGAAAGAAATTTACAGTAGATTATCCGATCAAAAATATAGCTTAGACGTTGAAGCTCAAAATTGGGTAATGCGCTTTCATGACTTTTTATTTTTTGAAAATGCAAAGGATCCCGAAGAAAACAGAAACAAACATGATTCTATCGATATTTTGAACAAAATGATGCCTAATATCTATACTCAGATCTCAAAATTCAATGATCGAGACCCATTAAATTCTAAAAAAGTAAAATTCTCCAGCAAGTATTCAGGACAAGCTCATTGGAAAGAATTTTTACGAGATTGGGAAGATAATTACGCAGCAGATTTTGGCGCGTTCAAAGTAGACCCTCTTTATTGTATTGGCGAATTTTACTCCCACTTCTCGTACAGATTTATACATGCCGTGCTTCTGTTTTTAGAGAAGAAAAAGCGATTTGGGATTTTTTAATTCAAATCGCTTTAGAACATCTCAAAAGGGAGAGAAAATTATCACATTACTTTACTAACTATGTCATCAATATCTCTAGCAACAATCATACTCAATTGCTTACATGATTGACTAGATAACTCTTCAAAGTGTTTGATACCACAGTCGATTTTACCTTTTTCCGATGGGCGTAGAAAATCAACACCAAGTGTGCCTTTGCTCTCTACTACAAAATACAATTTCTCTTCGCTATCTTTTTCAAACAGTATTGCCCAGTCAGGATTGTATGATCCAAGTGGGGTCTCTATTTTAAACCACCCTGGCAACTTAGCATAGACCTTGATATTCTCGTTTCGTTCAAACTCTTTGGCGAGATTCGATTCAACTGCACTATCATGCACTACATACTCAAAAGGTGATTTGGTACTCTCTACCATGTTGCTCTTGAGATAACCTACCAGCTCTTCGTTTTCGAACAACTCTTGGCTGTAATACTCATGGTCACCTATCTTGCTGTAAACAATGCCGTCAACGATGTGCAAGCGCATCTGTTCATTGATGATCTCTATACATCCTTCAATGAATCTCTGTGGATTAATTTTAAAATATCTTAGGTTCAAACAACCCTGTAAGATTCTAACGATTGACTTTCGGGTAAGGTTCGTTTCATTTTGTAGGTAAGTTACAATATCAGGTAGTACCTGTGCGTCCTGGTCAACTTGACCATAAGCTGTTTGTTCTTCTCCAACTCTATCTACACCACCCTTTGAAATATCCAGTTTGCTTTTGGTGTAAACCAACTTCCCTTTGCTGATCACCAATCGTTCGTTGATGTTTTTAATACAAGCATCTATTAGTTTGTCGGCGTCAAAATCAACTGAGTACGTTGTTTTATACTTAATTCGATTCCACAAGTTTTCAAAGTCTGGACTAATTAATATTTCCTTACGAACCTTAACTATCTGTTTTTCTTCGTTTTTCTTAATCTCTAATTTGCCAGCAACTTGTTTTAAAATCTCCAACACCTGTGCTTTTATATGATCTGGCATTTCTTCAGGCAAATCCAATTCATTTGATCTTAAGGCGTCTTTCATTAATTCTCGAACCTTGCCTCGAGAATCGATATAGCCTGTAGAAACAAAATAATTGAATAAACACTCCGATTGTTCCTGACCATAAAAAACAGGATCATTACTTATCATCTCAACTGTAATATTACTAAAACTATGAGGTTGCAATAAACCAAATACAATACCTGTCTCTTCCTCCATTTCTTTCTGGAAGTTCTTTACAAACTCTTCATACGATTCGTTTGCCATTACGGTTAATGTGTTGGTGTCAAAGCCATGTACTCGGTCACCATCTTGGTTAACACAAAGACGCAAACCACGTCCAATTTCTTGCCTACGTGATATGTCGGTACCCCCCGAATCCTTTAAGGTGCAAATCTGAAATACGTTTGGATTATCCCAACCTTCACGGAGTGCTGTGTGGGAGAATATAAAACGCAATTTGGAGTCAAAGCTGAGGAGCTCTTCTTTGTCCTTCATGATGAGATTATAAGTATCTTCATCAGTAGTCCTGTTTGTTGATTCCTTGAAATATGTATAGGTTTCTTTAGGATTACTAGCTTTTTTTCTTTTGTCAACCGAAAAATAACCATTATGAATTTGACCAACCTCTCCATTAATATCCCTAATGCCTTCGAATAAATTCTTATAACGTGGTCGGGCAATGATTTTCTTGAATTCTTCCTCAAATAAACGGGCATACACTCCATTGCTTGCATTACCATCTGAATCGTATTCACGGTAGTTACTTACCTTATCTATGAAGAATAAGCTCAATACTTTAATCCCTTTCGGATTAAGTATCAATTCTTTATTGAGGTGCTCCTCTATGGTTTTGGCAATTTGAGCTCGTTTAATAGCTAAATCATCTGTGCCACCGATGCTCATGTTCAAACGAATTAGCACATCATTGGTAAAGTCTATACACTCATTATCTGTGTCGGTATAAATGTCCCGAACCATGAATCCATCGTATTGCTCCAGTTTGGTTAGCTGAAGCAAATCATCACCAGTCTTAACGTCTTTCTTCTCTCTCTTTGATTTACCGTCTCTACCTTTTAAATCCAACTCTAACTTGGCTTTAAATCCATTTTTATTAGATACCTGCAATAGCTTAATGTACGGTCCAGCAGATGCTGCTCCATCAACTTTAATTGAAGCTACTTCAATTTGCTTTACCAACTGCTTGTTGTATGCATCAACGGCGTCCAACTTGTATAAAAGATTCACTTTCTCTTTGTGAGTTGCAGAATAGCGAACAATAGCCAATGGTTTAAGGTTGTTCACTGACTTTTTACCCAATGAAGTATTTAACACACGTTGTGGTTCGTCTACAATTACAAACGGTCTGGTATCTTGAATTAACGAAATAGGTTTGTAGCCCAACTTGTCATTATAATTGAGTAATATCCTGTTGGTGTTGCTTGAATCATCATCCACATCTTTTGCAAATGCCTGAATGTTGATGACCATAATCTGAAGCTGATCGCTGGTGGCAAAGTCCCTGATCTCATTTAAGCGAGAACTATCGTAAACAAAGTACTTGTAGTTTACATTGGCATAGTGCTCCTTCAAGTGGGTTTCAGTGATCTGTAAACTCTTGTAAACGCCTTCCTTAATTGGGATGGTGGGAACTACAATAATGAATTTGCTGAATCCGTATTGACGGTGCATTTCCATGATGGTTTTTAGGTACACGTAAGTTTTACCCGTACCCGTTTCCATCTCCACACTCAAGTCTAAGGCATTACGGTCTATTTCGCCTTGAACCGATGGTTTCAAACCATTGCGTAGCTGAATCTTTTGGATATTCTCCAGTATTTGTCCTTCTGTTATTTGCAGTTTGTTGGCATAACCTAACAGGTTTGTGCTGTCTTGGTTGGCAAACAAGCCGTTTTTGGCCAGAAAATCTGGCGAATACACCGTGAAGTTAGAGTTGCAGGTTTCTTGTCCCTTAAACACGTCTACAATAGATTCTATTGCATCTTGCTGATAGGATAAACTGCTGTCGAATTTTATTTTCATGCCTTACAGTTTATCGATTAAATGGTGTTTACTTCATGTATTCCGAAACGTTTCAAGATTTGCATGCTGTTGGTTTTCTCCACATCGGTAAAGCCTGTATCCTTGAAAATTACTTTGGATGTTGCAGGTTTCTGTTCTTCTTTCCAATTTCCAATTCCTTCAGCTATTGCTGTGGTAATGTTCTCGCCTAGACAGATAAACAAAGCTCCCATACCAATATTGAACACTTGCTTATCAGCTATTTCTTTTTGCTCAATTGGCATGGTTAAATCCAAGCCATATTTCAGAAGTATCTCGTAAAGTACATCTTCTTCAGTACGGTTATCTTTAATATTACTTTCTGCATAGAATAAGTTGGCTTCCAAAGCATCTGGATTACCATCCCAAGCTCTGATGTTCGAACTATCTAGTTTGAAAGACCTGAAACCAATATCCAAGATATAACCCTCTTTACTAAATAGGTCTTCTTTCTGTTCTGATATTATCTTATCACCTGCTCTTCGAATTCGTTCTTTTGTTATTTCTGAAATGGTTTTGTAACCAGCTTTAAATGCTTCGCTTTTTTCATCCGTTTGTTCGGGTAATTGAACACAAATGAATTTTCGATTACCACCATCCTCTGAATTCTTTTGAATTACTGAATGTGCTGTGCTTCCAGAGCCAGCAAAAAAATCAAGAATAACAGAATCATTTTTAGCTCCAATTTGAATAAATCTTCCGATCAGAGAACTTGGTTTTGGGTATGAAAATATCTCTCTACTACCAAAAATCTCTCTGATTTCGATTGACCCTGCCTTTGTGGTTCCATATTTTTGACCTAGCAAATTTGACGGCTTTTGCCCCTGAAGCTCATCTTTTAAATATGATTTCACATATGGCACGCCACTTTCATTTAAATATAACTTTCCAATTTTAATCCATTTATCAATTGTAGATTGAGGGGCGTATGAGGGCCATTCAATTTTTGTACCATCAATCAATGGTATTTCTACTGTGTAATCCTTTTGTTTACTTAAATTTATCAGTTGGAATAGCTCACCCTCATTTTCATTTGACTCTATTCCTTTTACCAAGTTTTTTGATGGAACACTCGTTATATGCCTTGAAGTATCCTTTTCATCCAAATTAATAATGTCTGGCGAATTTTTATCTTTACAATATGCAAGAATTGATTCATGATGATTTCGCATGACACTGGAGTCATTTCCCCCTTCTTTACCTTTTTCCCAAATAAATTCAGATATGAAATTCTCTTCGCCAAATATTTCGTCACAAATTTTCTTTAAATTTTGATTTTCGTTGTAATCAATTGATATAAAAATAATCCCATCTTTTGATAATAAATTTCGAGCTAATCTTAACCTTGGATACATCATGTTCAACCAATTACTGTGGTAGCGCCCATCACTTTCACTGTTGGTACTTACACGCTTACCATCTTCATCAATTTGACCAGTAACAGCTAAATAATTACCAAGATTATCGTTATAATTGTCTTTATACACAAAGTCCTTACCTGTATTGTAGGGGGGGTCGATGTAAATCATCTTTATTTTATTGACATAACTTTTTTGAAGTAGTTTTAAAACTTCCAGGTTGTCTCCTTCAATAAAGATATTCTGGGTGGTATCCCAATCCTTGCTACTTTCTTTGTCTGGGCGTAAGGTTGCAGTACTCGGTTTATTTGCTTCACGCCTTGCCATACTTTTACCTGCCCAAGTAAAACGGTAGTATTCTTCCTCCGTTTCTACTTCATCGCCCAACAAGGCTTGCAGTTCCTTGATGTCAATCTTACCCTCTTTAACTATGGTTGGGAACAGGGTTTTAAGCGTTTCTATATTCTGAGCAACAAAATCAGTGCTTTGGCTCATTGGGTGTCCTTTATCTATCTTTTCCATCATGCGTTCGTTATGCTGTTTTTGAGTATTTCTATTTGTTTTCTCTTTTGCTGCACTTGTGTGTTTAGCTCAATCTTTTTGTTAAGTTGAGTCTCTTTTTGTGCAGCATTGGTTAAGGTGGTTATTTCTTTTTCTAATGTTGTGATGCGTTCTAATCGTTCAACATCTTCTTTGGTTCTCTCGGTTGGTCTGGTTTCAAACGTTCCGATTATTGGAGCCGTTGTTAAACCAACAAAACATTGCACGTAACCATCGTATAGCACTTTCAAATTAGTTGAAGGAACTCTAGTAAAGCTAAGTGCTTTAAAAAATGCCTCGTGCACATTATTGGTTGTATTTGCAGTTATACTGTCGGTTGTAAACTTTTTGTCTACGGTGCGTTTGTTTTTGTCGTTTTGGTTGATGCGTTTGTAAGTAACATTCCAAATGGTGTTCACACCGTCATGCACTATTAACAACATGTGGTATGGTATATATTTTTGAACCAAATCAATAGTTTTCGCAGCATTTTTGGTCAACGATTCAGTACTTGTAGTTACTGCTATAACTTGTATTTCCTCAAATGTACTTTCGTAATCCTGATATGCAGGAACATTTGCATTTGCCTGACTGATGGATGCGATCCAATCAATAGCGGAAATGGCATTGTAATCATCCAGCAAACTCTTTTCTGCTGAAGTCATATCAAAATTGCGCTTAAAGAACGCTTTGGTGATCTTCTTGTTCACCAAGCACCTTTCGGGCAATTGCAATATGTTGATGATTTGGTTAAGCATTATTTGATGATCAAGTAGCTTACTAATTCAAACGCATCAGAATGCTGTGCTTTACTCATTTTGGTTCCACCAGCAAAAGCCAGCGTGTCTAGACCTAATTCATCATCCACACCTTTGATATGGGTTAAAGCCGTTTGAAGCAGAGAAGTATATGTACCCATTTGCTTACCAGCTTTGGTCTCTTTATTAAATGAACTTATAAGTGAGGCAAGCACTTCGTGTTTACCCAGGCAAAGTTTCTTGTACAGATCCAGGGTTTTCTTTGGGTTACTTGCAGGAACAAAAACGTCACCGTTGGCATTGATGTAACATAAGCTGTACGGATGGGTAGCACTGTATGTGTTGGTATCCATCAATGCTCCGTTCAAGTCATTGAAACAGAATATTACTCCAGGGGTGGCTTCATCTGTATTAGTTGAAGTAATGGCGTAAATGCCTTTAGGTGCAAGTTCAAAATGTTCACGCTCCTCGTGGCTCAAACGCTCAGCATCAATTTTAAAATCATTGAAGGTTAAGTCGGTAATACTGATACCACCTTCAATATCCTCCAAATCCAAAACTTTGCTCTGCATTTGCTTGAGCTGACGTTTGCGGTAATCTAAGTCTCCATAGCTCACACTAGGTTCTTCAATTATATTGTCATCTCCCGTAGCTGATACATCCAGGATTTGCATACGTCCTTTCACACGACCAATCAAATCAATATAAGTGTCCAACTCTAGGTTGGGGAAGAAGTTTACTAATTGAATCTTATCATTAATGGAACCAATACGGTCTATACGTCCAAATCTTTGAACAATGCGAACAGGGTTCCAGTGAATATCGTAGTTAATTAAATAATCACAATCCTGTAAGTTTTGTCCTTCCGAAATGCAATCCGTACAGATCAATAAATCAATCTCACCCTTGCTATCGGGATAAATCAAATCTCGTTTTTTCGACAAGGGGGAGAAGTTAATCAGGATGTGCCCTAAATCGGGTTTACAGTCACTTAAATTCGTTTTGTTGGCATCACCACCCGTTACCATAGCTGATTTGATTCCGAGCTCTCCAAGAGCCCAGGAGCTTAAGTTTTCGTATAGGTACTTAACCGTGTCAGCAAATGCCGAGAAGACGATAACCTTCTTGTTTCCATCGTTAAGATTGTTTTCAACTTTGCTTTGAATCAGATTCTTCAGCTCTTGCAATTTTGCATCCCTGGTTTCATCAATTACCTTGGTTTGAGCCAAAAGGTTTTCCAACCTGCGTTTGTCATCCATTAAGTCTTCCTTACAACGGATCAAGTCCATGTCCTGGAGCAAAACTTTTACTTTACCACCAGTTAGTAAATCATCAAGCAAAGTATCATCGGTATCAATATCTGTAATCTCAAGCTCTTCGTTAAAGTATTCAGCCCTGCTTGCTACTTCTATTTTGTTGAGTAATCCATCTATTTGACGAAGTAAGCCCTCCAATGTTAACCTGAATGAGTGAACTGAGCTTTCAAGTCGCTTTAACAGGTTTACTCGCATCAAGTGAATCAAACTGCTTTCACGTTCAATTTGCTTGAATATGCTACCCTTTGAAGTGGTGATGTCATATTTTGCTTCGTAGGAACTTCGCTTATCGTCACGCACATAAGAAAGTGGTGAATAGAAGCCGAGGTTCAATGCATTGAGTTCGTCATTCACCTTGTCCATCGCCTTCAATGAACCATTCTTGTCGAAGTCGGTGTATTTGTTTATCGGTGCTAATCGGTCAGGGAATTTGCCAATATCGTTTACATCGTAATACTTCTCGATGTGCTTACGAGATCGGGCAATAGTAAGTAAATCTAGCAACTTGAAGTAAGAACCATCCAAGCCGTTTATCAAACTTTCCCTGCTCGCAGCTGAGCCATTATTTGATTTTAGCCAAGCATTAAACTTTGCTTGGGCCTTCCTCAATGTTTGTTCGATACTTGCTATACCATGAGCTGCAAGCGCATCATCTTGTTGTTCGGTAATAAAAGCAATCTGATTTTTAATATCATTCATCCTAGTATTTACAGGTGTAGCCGAAAGCATGAGTACCTTCGTTTTCACTCCGGTTTTAATGATATCATTCATCAAACGTTGGTAACGGGTAATGGAATTTCTACTTGGATTATTCCTAAAATTGTGTGACTCATCAATTACAACTAAGTCGTAATTTCCCCAATTAATTGATTCAAGGTTTATAATCCCTGAGTAACCACCTGTTCTTGATAAATCAGTATGATTTAACACATCAAAGTTTATACGGTCATTACTCAATATGTTTTGTACATCGTTTAATGAATACACTAACCAGTTATCGCGTAACTTTTTTGGTGCCAGTACCAACACCCTGTCGTTACGCATTTGATAATACTTAATAACCGCAAGAGCTTCAAAGGTTTTACCAAGTCCAACAGAATCTGCTATGATACATCCACCGTATGTCTCTATTTTATCAATAGCTCCGAGAACCGCGTCTTTCTGGAAGTTGAATAGGTACTTCCAAATTTCAGTATTTTTAAACCCGATTTTGTTGATACGCTGTTCATTTTCCTGGTTTATTGTTGTGTTCTTAAATAGATGATAAAGTGTGTACTTATACAAAAACTCAGGGCTATTGTCTTCAAATGCTTCTTTAACTTTTTTAAGTAAATCACTTTTTAAGTCCTTTGGGCTTATAGACCAGAACTGTTCAAACAACTGAAGAAATTGTCCTCCTTGATCTTCGAACTGCGAAAGAACTATTGGCGCTGGGCTCGGCACAGTGCCTAAAGTAACAGTATTGAGATCCTGCGGTACAATCGAAAAACAGTGCGTTTTATCAGGGTTTTTAATTAGAATAAATTTCTGTCCTCCAACATTACCAGCTCTAATCTGGAATTTGCTATCTATTAATTGATATGTGCTGCTAGCCTTGTAAGAAGCATTGAGATCAAAATACAGCGAAAACTCCTTTAAATCGTATGCAAAATGAGAATCACATGATGGCTCTGAATCTAGAATCACTTTAACACCCTTTGATTGTTTCAATTCGCTCGACAATTCAAACAAAGCTGGAATAGTAACGTAGCCAGTTGCTATAAAAATCTCTGAATACTGATTAATTCGATGCTTTATCTCGTTTACGAGCTTAATATCTTGGTTATTAATTAATTTCACCGGGTACTAGAATTTTTTCGTAAACCTATAAAAACAACATACAAAGTTGGAATCATTTCAATTACAATTTCATTAATTCACATTCTCCAAGAAATGAAATCAAAGCATTGATAATTTCTTGTTCCCGCTTAACAATATCATCCTCCTGAAAATCTGTTGTTGTCTTTGCTAAAGTGATGAGCTCGGTGATTACTGTCCCGTCCTTGTATTGGCCTTTGTCATTCGTAAAGCCAGTATAGTACTTTATCTTATCATGGAATCGATAATCTGCGGCGCGAATATTTATTTTTTCCTCAAGTAGGACTTTATTTCCCAAAGATTCAAGGTTTTTGATATTCTTCAATATCCTGTCGTTTTCTTGACGCTTTTTGGCAAAAATATGCTCAATATCAAAACTCGCACTTAGACTCGGAATTGATTGGTTGATATCCTTTAAAGCCCACCAAGTCAACATAGACCTAGTAATTGGTCTACCATTTTTGAATTCAAAATTATTTATTGCCGTCGAGAATGTGTTTAGCTCAAATTTATGATCGGCAAAGCTCACAGCTTTGTCATTAACGATATTGACCATTTCTGCATATATAGGTGTTCGAAGCGCATTTACACCTGGATTAGTAAATGAAAAAGCCCATACAAACGCAATAATTTTGTCTAAAAAGACTTCTAAATCGCTTTCTTCGAGTAAACCTTTCGCGTCTTTTTTGTGAAGAAAATAAACAGAAAGAAAGTATGTCCACATGCTATTAGGTGCATAATTCAAAATGAACAACTTTCGAAGTATCTTTTTTGAAAATCTATCTTCATTTTGAGTATTCACATCTTGCCAAAAGTCAACGAGTATTTTTAGATTGGGTAAGGTGTCATCCTGCTTTAGCACAGCATATTTACCTTTTTCATAAAACTTCCTCAAGGCCTCTGTAGTACTTGACTTAATTCCTTGTTTTGCGCGAACATAATACATGTAACGCGTAAACAACTCGTCCATTGGCGTACCATTTACCGGTTTAAAAATCCGACCTGTAATTTCCTCCAATTCTTTCCACTGATCAATGAACTCGTCTTTTTGTCCTTTCGAACTATAATGCTTATAAAACTGAGCTTTAAAAATGTCTGCATCAGATAAAGGCAAACCCCTATCATTTAAAGTTGAAAAAATGCGTAAAGCCGTATCTTGCGATTCCGCTTCAATAGGAAGTAAAATACAATTGCCTAGAATTCGTGCTGGTAAATAAGGAAAATAGGAAGGATATTCATTCAGAAAGGCATCTATCCTGCCTTGGAAGAAACGAAAATTCTTTGCGTAATTACTTTTTTGATCAAGCCTAACTATCCCTGTCCGCAAGATTTCGAGAAATTCATCTTTATCATTATCAGTTGCAACTTCTGAATCAATTTTTAGCACATTAAGATCTGCTTGCCCAAATTCATTTGTCTTCCATAAACACTGTGCAATTCTCTCCCTGGTACTTTTGGAATTTTCATCTTGCATACTTCCAAACTTTGTGTAGAAAGCGCGCAACAAGAGCATTAAGGTTGTTAATCGCTGTTGTCCATCAATTACCTCTTTTTTATTTTTATCATTTTCAAATGTAACAATAGAACCTAAAAAATATTCTTCATTACTATCGAACTTATCACAATTATTATCAGGAAATGCAAATGAGAAAATATCATCCCAAAGTGTCTGACATTGACTTTCCTCCCAAGCATACGGACGTTGATAATCAGGAATTAAGAAATCAGATTTTTTATCTGAGAATAATAAAAGAATCGTTTTTTGATCTACATTTAATTTTGACATAACCTAAATTCTGAATTGGATCTAAATCTACAAATTATCCCCCTACCGCGCAAGCCACTCCCCCACCATCATACTCATCTCTAACACCACCTTTGCTTCCTGGTACTTTTCTTCTGACTGCAGTTTTTCGTAGAGTTCGGTGAGTTGGTTGAATTCGTGGGCGAAGTGTTCTTTGAAGGCTTGCATAGGAGTTTCACTTGGAAAGGGGATTTCTTGAGTGTTGTGTGTTGAAGTCGGTTCGATTTGGGGGCTGTTGGTGCTTTGGTCGATGATCAGGTAGAGTTTCATGTGATGGGATTTATTGGTTAAGAAAAAATAAAATTGCTTTTTGGGATGTTGAGTTTGAGCCAGCTCGAGAAGCGGATGTTGTAGAAATTGAAGTAGGTGCCGGGAGCTTCTTTTTCGATGATGTCGATGGAGAGGGTGTCGGGCGGGAGCGCAGGGAAGTAGAGGGTGTAGGTGTGCTTTTGGCCACTGCGTTTGAAATAGGTTTTTTGCGGCGCAATATGAATCCCCACTACTTTTTGCAGTGAATAGCGCGTGGCGGAACCGGTTGGTCTGATGAAAGCGTCGGCGTCCATATGAATCCAGCCACCGTTGACATAATAGTCGGGGGCGGTGTAGTTGAAATCGATGCGGGTATAGGCGTCGTTGAGCTCGATGCGCGCAATCTCATGCTTGGCATTGGCCCGTTGTTTGGGGTTGATGAAGCGCAAGTTTTTTGAAGGCAACAGCTTGGGTTTGAGCTTCGTTTTTTTGTGTTCTTTGGTTTCCATGTCTATTAATTTTTAGACAAAGGAAAAACATCACTCCGTATTGTAAATACCGAGTGAAAAAAAGTTTGGATTTTTTTATTCGAGGGGGAATGATTGTTGGGTAGTGATATTTACGTAAGTGAAGATGATTTAACATGACAATTTCAAATTGAAAGCAAAAATCCTTGGCACCTTTGATTTATGCTACTTGAATCCCACCGAATTGAACTCAAATCAAGCCTAACTGATGAACTAGAAAAAGAGGTAATCGCATTTCTAAACTCAAATGAAGGGGGTGAAATTTATCTTGGAATCAATGACCAAAGTCTAGTTCTAGGGATCGAGAATCCAGATGAAATGATGTTAAATATCAATAATCGGTTAAAGTCAAGAATATCACCTTCAGTATTAGGCTTATATGATATCCAACTTAAGCAATTTCAGTCGGCAAATGTAATTAAGATTATTTTGGCAAGTGGCCCCGAAAAACCTTATTATCTAATCAGTAAGGGAATGTCTATTCGAGGTTGTTTTTTAAGGGTTGGCACTGCAGCTGAACCAATGGAACAACGAATGATAGAACAATTATTTGCATCACGAACAAGAAATTCCTTACATCACATTCGTTCAAATAAACAAAACTTAACTTTTGAGCAGCTCAAAATATACTATCATGAAAATGGTTTAACACTTAACGAACATTTTGCATCTACACTCGAATTTCATTCAGAGGACGGATTTTTAAATTATGTCGCCTATCTGATGTCAGATAATAATTCAAACTCTATTAAAGTTGCAAAGTATGATGGTTTTGATAGGTCAAATCTTTTGGAGTGTCTTGAATTTGGCCATTGTTGTTTAATTAAGTCGGTAAAACAAGTATTAGACTATATTCAGTTAAACAACCCTCAACAAATAAAAATAACTGGGTCAACACGTCAAGAAATAAGCGGATATCATTCGATTTCATTGCGAGAAGCGATTCTCAATGCAATTGTACATAATGACTATTCGAATGAAGTTTCACCGAAATTTGAACTCTTTACAGATCGGCTTGAAATTACATCTTGTGGCAGTCTTCCCCAAAGCTTGAGCAAAAAGGAATTTTTTGAAGGATATTCTGCGCCAAGGAATAAAGAAATCATGCGCATCTTCAAAGATGTGAAATTGGTTGAACAGCTTGGTTCTGGCATACCAAGAATCCTCAAATTCTATTCAAAAGATTGTTTTATTTTCACAGATAATTTTATCCGGATGGTTTTTAAATCTACTTTAGTAGACGAGCTTCAGCATTCGCATATTCCTCCTTACGCTTATGGCATAGATGGGTTGGTAAATGGGTTGGTAGAAAATCAGAAAAAAATAATAATTCTGATTAAAAATAAACCTACAGTAACTATTCAAGAACTATCTCAATCCCTTGGCATCAGTACAAGTGCTATTGATAAAAACCTTAAAAAATTGAAAGAAAAAAATATAATACGTAGGGTTGGTAATAAAAAAAATGGAGGTTGGGTAATTGTTTCAAAATAATCCTCCTACCCCACCACCCCTACTCCTTCTTTCAAGTGGAGTGTAATGCCCTCATAATTGAATACATCAGGGCTCGCTTTTTCGGACTCGATCATGTTAAAAATGAGTGTTGGCTCTTTGGGTAATGGCTCGAAATACAACGAGAAAAATTGCCAATCGGCAGTAGATTCGAAATGCTTGCGCTTGGGTGCTAGCGTGATACCGCTTGCTTCTTTCAAGGCAAACTTCGCTTTGGTGCTCTGGAGTTGCAAATAGGTGGTCGGGGCAATTTTGATCCAGCCGCCTTTGACATAATACCAAGGCGTGGTGTAGCCGAAGTCGAGGCGCGTGAAATCGGGGCCTAAGATAACTCTGAGCAGCACCGGGTTTTGCTTGGGCCCTGAGAGTTGGCCAATCTCAAAAAGTAAAGTGTCGTGTGGTGTGGCCATGTTATTTCAGTTTTTCGGTAAATTCTATCAACCACTCGGGCTCGAGCACCTGAACATGATGCCCCTGCGCTAAGAACAAGCGCGTGAGTTCGACCGTTGGCACCAACTCTAAACTTAGCACCGCGTGCCCGTCAGGTTCTTTCTGAATGTCCTGACTCTTATGTATCGGATAGGCCTGGAAATAATTGGTAGCCAAGGCACTCACCATGATTTTTATTTTTTGTTTTGGCTGCTCCGGAATCGGAAACACCCCATAATAATCGGCAATTGTAGACGCCACAATTTTTCGATCAACCGCAACAAAAGTTTTGCGCAACAACAGCGGGTCAAATACCCGATCGAGGCCAAAAGTCCTGACCTCCTGGTGCTTTTCAGAATAACCCAAAATGTACCATTTATGCTCGAACTCCTTGATCAAAAACGGATGCAGCGTAATATGGCTAAACTTCCGTTTCTTATAGGAATAATGCACAAAAGACACCGGAATCTTGTTTCGACAGGCCTTATAAAACAAATCGACATGCTCATAACCCCTCGACGGCGGCGGCGACATCGTCTGCAACACCGGCAAGCTCTGCCCACTCTTTCCATTTTTACCGTTCTGTCCCTTCTCCGGAAATTCTTCAAGCGCCGTAGACAAAATTTTCTCTATCGCATGATTGAACTTCTCACTCATACCCGCTCCACCCACATGCGCAATAAAGTCCACAAATTCCTTGATCGCCTCAATATCCGTATCATTCAAAGAAATGTCCGTCAGCCTATAATCAGGATCCGAATACGCATAACCCCTATGTGTCCTGTTATAATAAATCGGCGCCCCAAAACCATCGGGCGGCAACTCCCGCATATGCTCAAGATCTTTCTGGATCGTGTTGACCGACGTATCAATCCCCAAGCGCTCATTGCACTCCGCAATCAACTCCTCCATCGTCGGGTACCGCTTCAAGCTGTCCCGCACCATGCGGTCAATGATCTTATAACGCCGATAGGCACTTTTGTTTATGGGCATTGCATGCTATTCTCAAGGAAAAATTGAGTGAGATGAAGGTAGGGAAAATTTTGATTTTGGATTTGGGGTGCGGGGGGGGGTTAACTTATTCTCTTCATGACTTTTGAAAAAAAGTATACCGGTTTTATCAGAATGATTTTAACAATTCGCTTTAGAAGGTCACTTTTTTCAATAAGCTTAGCATACTTAGGTGAAAATTTGTAGTACGCAACGATGAATTTTTTTCCCCAATTCCTTGCTCCCAGATTCATTTTCGTGGTAAGCGGCATAGACAAAAAACGCTGCGGCTGCGAGGCGCACAAATTGGTAATAGCCATATGGCATGTCTGCCAGGCAGAGAAAGAGCAGAATGGCGAGGATGAAGGAAAGTGGTTTCATATGCTGTGTTTTAGACAATTTGAGGATGTTTAGAACGTACAATAGAAAATATACGTTTCGTATCCTTCATCAAAATCAAAGCTAATGTTTATTGTGCGACCACCGTCGAGATTAGTTTTCTAGGAACTTTCAGTGCAAATCACCTATTTTTTTATTCTCTTCCAAATACACCAAACGGAATAGTAAGAATTAAGTGCCACAAAGCAATAGTCGAATACAAATCATTTTTATCCCACATTTCAATCATCCAATAAAGTTCACTTAAAAATGGAAGGATAAATGTGACTACGCCTCCTAAAAATCCACCTTCAGAAAATGCAATAATTACAGTCCAAATATGCGTAACTGTAGCCGTTAGTGCAAAAACACCAAATAAAGAAACAAATAGAGCTCTCATAATTTTTACTTTTTATTTTGATTTTGGCTTAGAAAAAATAATACTAAACCGACGAGTATTACTAAAACTAATACAGTTGTTTTAAAAATATCGATTTCATTTGGGTCAATATAATGATCTATACCTCCATGCCAACTGCATGTACCACTTCCAACAGAATGGCTTCTCCAACCATCATTACAAATTGCACCTTTTCCTTTTGTACATGAAAAAAGAAACGTTGCAATCGTAAAAATCAAAAAATATTGGAGCTTTGAAATGATGTTTTGGTAAAACATTGATTATTATATTTTTAGTTTTTTTTCAAGTTTCAAAATTTTAACAGTTGTATCCTTTAATTCATATTTGATAAACGGTAGCGAATATGAATATATTTGATCTCCTCTAGGATCAACTTCTTTGGGATCACCACCAATTGTTGCCCAATAATTATAACAAATATTTATTGGGTCGAAAGAAGTCTCATAACTTTTAAAACCTTTGTTAAATTCAACAAATAGAAAGTCATTTTCCCAGGTTAGTATTTCACATTCGGACGGAGTTTGACTATATTCCTTGACTTGATTACTTTGAATTTGATATACTTGACAATATTCCGTCTTTGTTTTTGATGGTTTACCATATTTTTTGTTTAGCAAATCTTCAACCTCTTTGAGTAGTCGTTCGTTAACCTCCTGCTTGATTGCGGGGATATTTGAGAGTGTATTATATTCATTGTAAGAATTATGGGTACTAACTAGCAGAACATTTAATCCAAGCAATCTATTGGTTCCTGTAAGTTGGATAGGATAAAACAACCCATAATGATTTAAATTTACTGCCGAATTTCTAAAATTACTGAGGTCAAAAACGTCAGATAAATAAAATCCAACAACCTCACCGCTAACTTGAAAATTCTGAGCTTTTTTACCGTTTGCTTTCAAGAAATTATACATGCTATCTATATCCATTCCCAAAACGATATCTTCTGCTATAGTTATTTGTTCAACAGGTACCTCTGGTGAATTTTGGCATGAATAAATAAATATTAAACTTGTGAGTATATATAAAAGTGCTTTCATAGCTTAAGTCTTTGATTTAAAGATAGAAAAAAGATCTAATTGGTCAAATCAAAATAATATTTACCTTTAACAAGGAATCTCTCATTCCTCACCTTCACCTATCAATTCCTGACACATGAAAACGCTAATTTCCTGGATAGCTCAAAAAAATGACTTTGAAAATGGGCAATTTAAGCCTAACGGGCCTACGGGAGGTTTTCATAAATATTTCTATAAGGATCATGATCGGCATATTGTGTTGACGGGTGGCCAAAGTGCGGAAGAAGATTTGCGGGCTGCGCATTTCTTGAACTTTATGGCGAAGGAGTATCCGGAGCGTGTTGTGGAAGTTCGGTATTTGAATATTGCCGACCCGATTGACCACCAGGAGATTCAGTCGAAGGTGGCGCCGATTTTGGCGGAGTGCAAGGATGACAAGATTGATATTTATATTTCGCCGGGGACGCCTGCCATGCAGTTGGTGTGGTACTTGTGTCATATGTCGCTGGGGCTGAATACGACGCTGTTTCAAACGCGTGAGGCGAAGTTTTCTAGACAGAAGGATAAAGACAAACCTGAGTTGGTGAAGGTGGCTTTGGAGAAGTCTTCGTTGCCTGTGACGGCGATGTATCATCAGGAAGAGATCATGCGGTCTAGTGGTGATCATTATTTTTTGACGCCTTCGATTGAGAAAGTCTATGGGAGCGCGGCAAAGGTGGCGCAGGTAGATGCCGTGAGTGTTTTGATACTTGGTGCGAGTGGTACCGGAAAGGAAAATTTGGCGAAGTACATTCATAAGAATTCGGCGCGGCAAGACAAACCGTATATTGCGATCAATTGCTCAGCGTTTTCGGATGGGTTGTTGGAAAGCCGTTTATTTGGCTACAAAAAAGGCGCATTTACAGGAGCGGATAAAGACACCATTGGTTTGTTCGAGCAAGCTCACCAAGGCATTATCTTCTTAGATGAAATTGGGGATATTTCCCCTTATATGCAGCAAAGTTTGCTAAGGGTTCTGCAAGAAAAGGAAATCATGCCCCTAGGCGGAAAAGCCAAAAAAGTAGATGTAAGGGTGATTGCCGCTACCAATCAAAACCTACCGAAGCTTTGCGAAGAAGGTAAGTTCAGGTGGGATTTATATTACCGTTTGTCTGTGGTTGAGCTCGACCTCCCTACCCTTCTGGAGCGTGGCAAAACCGACCTCAAGCAGCTCATGGAGCATTTTTTGAGTACTAAGAAGAAAGAACTGCACAGGCCCAAAAAGCTGGTCTTGGATAAAGAAGCACAAGAAATTTTGCTCAACTACACCTACCCTGGCAATGTGCGCGAGTTAGAAAATATCATTTCAAGACTCTATGTTTTCAATGAGGAGCGAATTAGTGCAGATGTCTTGCCCAAGCGCCTGAAGCAGTCGAGTACTGAGCAACCCATGCACATGGATTTCATCGAAAAAGAACACATTATTAAAGTCTTGAAACACCACCAAGGCAATCAAAGACAAACCGCCATTTCTATTGGCTGGGCACTCAATACTTTGAAAAGCAAGATGGAGAAGTATGGGATTGATCTGAGTCGTTACGAAGCCGATTCCTGATTGCGTTGACTCATAAAATCGGCCACAACATCAAAAGGATCTTTGCCTGTGGAATACATCAGGTTGGCACAAAGTGAGACGTCATCTGAAGTGCCATAGTGTTGGTAGAGTCTGTCAGGTAGCATTTCTGGCATCCAAAAAAGCTCGTGCATACTCACAACCTGCAGAAAGCGCAATTCTTTTCGATTTCCGTCGTAATAAACTTTTCCTCTGAACAACAGCGAATTGAACACATTAGAGAGCCGAACGTAATCGAGCGGGTTATCGTTTTCTTTCAATCGATAGCACATGGCATTCAGCATGTAATCTTGGCCATGTTGATGGTAATACATTTCTCCGATGCGGTGATCATCGAAACCCACAATCCATCTGATCATGTCATCTGGATGGGAGACGGTATAGCGAATTTCCTTATCTTTTAAATGCGCACAAAAGAGATCAAAAACCACTTGGTCAATTTTTTCTTGGTCTTGCTTTTTCTTGTTGAATGCTTGAAGCTCCTTGTATAAATTCCACAACTCTTTTGGCGTATTGTATTTCATCTTTTTCGGATTTGATCAGCATCAATTGACAAGGATTATGCCATACTGAAATGCCTTGAGCTAAGAAGCATGTGTTTTTCATTTTTCTCCATTTTTTGACATATTTTTCATTTTTTGACACTTTTTGAGCATTTTTCGAACGATTTTGCTCGTTTTTGAGTTTGGCATACAGATTGACTAAGTGGCAGCACAACCAAAAACAACTTCATGCAACTCATCGCAAAATTGATTCAAAAACTACCTATACAATCGGGACAAGGGAAAAATGGCACTTGGCAAAAACAAGATTTAATCGTGGAAACAGATGGTCAATTTCCTAAGAAAATCTGCCTTAGTCTGTGGGGCGATAAATTTTCAAACATTTAACTCACAGAGCAAAACAACTATAAATTCGATATTGACATCGAAAGCAGAGAATTCTCTGGGCGTTGGTTTACAGATATAAAAGTATGGCGCATTGAAGGTATCGAGAATGCAATAAACGCTCAAAACAATCCAACAAGTAATACCAATAATTTAGGTAGTCTTCCTCCCCTATCAGAATTTGATCATTCAGATGAAGATGACGGTGGTTTACCTTTTTAAAAATCCTATGCTAGCTAAAACATTACAAATCGACGAGCGTCAAATCAGAGAAAATGAGGACCTCCTCAACGACTTTCAATTTGCTTTTTTGACACAAAACATCAAACGCATCACTGCGCTTCTTGATCCAAAAGGTGAATTCTTTGGAAAGAAGAATATTCATTACGGAAAATCAAAACTTTATGAGCTGATGCAAGTGGACGGCCATGAAGAAAGACTCTTTTCGCACATGTGCTCTAGAGGATTTAGCCTTGATAATGAACCAGGGCAACCAGTATTAGAATTTCGTTTTCCAATACTACAAGAAGATAATTTCTCTGAATACGAAATGCATCGTGAAAGATTTGGAGAAAAACCAGACCCAGCATACGATGAAAAAATCGTTCGGCTTGCATTGAAAATCCGTGCGGGTAAAATTATTCAAATCAGAATTGCTTCAAATGTCACCAAATCACTTCAACAATACATCAACGAAAATTAATACCATGGAAACACTTACCACCCTACCCACTCCAACTAAAAAGCTACAGCCAAATCCCGAGACTTCTATTACCGAGGCAGAAACCATCGTTCACATCCAAATTACGAACGCTCAACTCGTGCGCAAATGCATTCAAGAAATGAATACCGATGCGCTATATTATATTCTCGATGTAGAGCGCACTTATCAAGACTGGAAACGCAATGAGTTTATACTGAAACTCGAGCGCATCATGAAACGCTTCGAGGCTGCTGGCGACACCTACCTAAATGCCGTACAAGGTAGCTGTGGTGGCTCTTGCTCCAAGGGGCAAAACGGCTATTTGTTCATCGGCAACAACAGCCATAATTACATGAACTTACTCTTTGTCGAGGACCAGCTCGAATTGCAAGACCTTTATGAATGCAGTCTTTTCAAAACCAACTTTAAGGACATCTTCCTTAACAAGCGCTATTACATCGACCCAAAAGTGGACAGATTAACTAGGTTTTTTGAGGAGTTCAATAATTCCATTCAGCCAGAAAAATAACGCTCAATTGCAACCTTGCAAAAAATGAAAATCACCTCAAATGCTACTGAACTTTGTATCGAACTTAAAAACAATATTATGGAATCAACACAGACAAACAAACCTGGCAACAACACAACACTTTATCAATTCATCATTGACCGCAGCGGTTCTATGGGTGGTCTCGAGCAAATGGTAGTAGGCGGATACAATGAACACCTCAGTGCGGTAAAAAACATGCAAGCTACTTATCCTGACCAGCAATTCTTGGTTTCTTTACTCACCTTTGACGACGACGTGCAATGGTTGGTGAAGCCTGCTCCAATCAGTGAACTCAATGAACTGCCAAATGATGCTTTTAAACCTCGTGGTATGACCGCCCTACTCGACGCTATAGGAAAGGGCATTCATCATATAGAAAGTGAATACGCAAGTAAAATTCAGAACGACGAAATGAGTGTTGTAATGGTAATTATTACCGACGGTGCAGAAAATGCCTCACAATTTTTTAACTATCACAGCATTGCAAAAAAAATCAAGGAACGCGACGAAACAGGCAAATGGACATTCAGCTTCATTGGCTGTGATTTTGACGCAGTTCACACTTCTAAAATGCTAAATATCAGAAGTGAAAACGTCAGAAACTACGATAAAAAGGAATACGGCAAAATGTCACAGAAAGTTGACGCATCTTTTATGCGCTACGCCAAATCAAAATCAGACGGCAGTTTTGGAAAAAGGATATTTTCTTTCTTCGAAGAAGATGACGAAAAATAGCCTGCGGCTCGAATATCAATAATTAAATATTTAACTTAGAGCAGAACAGCGTTGCAAAGATTCAAATGAAAATTCATCTCATACGAACGGAAGATTTTCCTAAAGCACAATACCACGAGGTCTTGCAGTTTTTGCAAGGCCAAGTGGGCATTTTACAGTTTATAGAGGGGCCGGTTGTGACGCTAAATCCGAACTATGACTACCACATCTTTGAAGAAGAGGAATTCGTAAAACAAAAGTTTGACGTCAGAAAACACAAAGGATTCAGCGCCAATGAAAAAACGTCAGATTCGGGTGTGTTTTTTTCCTATAGCCCCCCCTCATTTCCGATGCGGCAACGCACCTATGAATGGTCTCAGTTTTTTAAAACATGCAAGGCTTACCGGGAGTTCAATGATATCCCAGCGCAAGATTTAGTGTTTTTGCTTACAAACGCCATGAACAAAAAAAATTGGTTTGGTAGCATAGACGAAAGTATGCGCAACTTTTTTGTTCATACTGCAGATTGGCCTTTCTTTTTCAAAATGCTGAACAAACCCATCTACCCTATTGCCTATGAAATTGTAGTGTGGATTTTGCGTTCCATGATGTTTACACATCGAGAAGAAATTCTTGACCATGTTCATGATCAACCGCTTGGATGCATCAATGATTTTTGTGTCCAAAAAGATCAAATTATACTCAAGATGCGCACTGGCGACATCTGTCTTGATTGTATGGATCAGATAGTTAAAAACGATGTGCCACCTCCTATTCTTAGGCAAATTCAAAATACGCTCAACGACATCAGGCAACACATTTTATTCAGCAGAACCAAAAATGTGTATCTCATGGATAGTCCGCTTTTGGTATCTAAACAACAAAAAACACTTCAATTCCCGGACTATTCACCCACCAAGGCAAGACTCAACCCAAAAGAGCTGTCTTTATACCTGTTATACCTCAATCATCCTGAAGGAATTGCCCTAAATTGCGTGACAGACCATCAAGAAGAATTATTGTGTTACTACAAAGACGTTTCAGGCCAGGTAGATTTACAGAGAATGAGCACCACCGTTTCATTGCTCAGTAGCTATAATGAACAAGAACTCAGCGTTACACTCTCTCGCATCAGAAAGAAAATTAAAAATGCGATTGGTACAGAGTTCTCAAAAAAATACCTCATCGATCCACTACCCAATGGTACGCATGGTATTTTAATCAGCCGTGAACGCGTTCGAATTGCAGACGGCGACCCAAGCTATAGTTTGGAGGATTTTTAAACAAATTTGAGATTCTCTTTATGCAAGACTACGACTACTCAGAAACCCTCGCCTATTACCTCATGAGCTCCTCCAGGGAAATAAATATGGGGCCCGTGACACGGCAATACAAACTTGATCAAAACCAAGCTGAATATTTTTTCTTTACCAAAATGCCTGACACCACACTCAATATTGTGGTCTATGAAATCTTTGGTGGCGAACTTCATCAAGTAGACTCTGACGCCTTTAGAGTCCGTCGTTTTTTATTTAAGCCAACCAAATTAGTCGATGAAGAACTAGACATCTTCATGTTGAAGGATGGATTTCAAAAAACATCAGGGAAATACGAAAGCCGATACCTTATTGCCTTCCCATACAAGGATGGGATTGTGTATGCCTCGAAGAGTTGTAGGTGGAATTTTGGGGAATCACCAGAAATGAAAACAAAATAAAATGAAATTAACTTTTATACCGACCACTTTCTTTTTGATCCTTGTAATTGTGGCTTGCTCCTCCCCTTACATCACATATTCGTAACCTGAAAAGTGATCAAGGAAAAACCTGCAAAATAATAGCCAAGACCACATGCAGACCTAACAATTATGAATCTAGATAGCTTCGAGGGGGTGAAAGAAATGTCTGAAGAAAATAATTGCGTATTTAAATTTTACTTTGGTTTCCCTTTTGATTTAACTATTCTAAAATTTATATAATCCATAGTCAAGAACAATTAGTTCTTTGGCTCTTGAGAATTAGATTCTTTGAATCGAACACGTGTAGAATTTGAGAGCAAATTTTTTGATTCAAGGATGAATTTTTCTTGGTCTTCTTTGTTCAGTTCATTTAACATAAAACAGAAGTTAACTTCACCTTCTCTGCCCCAATATTTTTTCTCATATAAAATGGTAACGTTATGCTTTAGCTGAAAGTCATTTAAAAACTCTTCGTAATGATTTTTAGCTTTTTTATCTATACCAGATCCAATGCTTATAAAGGATACAATAAAACGATAACTAGTATCCTCTGAAGCACTGCTTTCTGTTTTTACAGATTGGTTCAATTCTGCTTTTTTACTCATGCTACAAGCCGCAGATGTAAAAAGCAAGACCATTAAGAGGACAATGAGTTTCATTTTATAGTTGATTAATTAAGCGTTGTAAATTAGAATAGACATCTTCTAAAATTATTTCGACAGGAATAATTTTTTAGTCACAGACTGATTACCACTTTGGAATTTTATCAAATAACTCCCATTAGGTAAATCGATCAAGTTCATTTCGAAAGGAAAACTATTATTTTCGAATACTTTTATCTCATTTCCTAACAAATCAAAAAGTGAAATTGTTACATTTTTAACTCCATTAATTTGTGAATTTATTACAACATTTCCGTTGCTAGGATTCGGGTAAAGATTAAAACTATTTTCTGGTAAATACTCATTCACGGAAATCGTTCCACAACCTGAAGAAGTTAATAAGCCGTCCCTGGCGCCAAATAAAGTAGATAACATTCTAGTTCCTTGGTCATAAGTAAACATTACCATACAATAATCATCAACGTAGTCCATGTAATTCATATACATTTCACCATCGCTATCTGAACCGCAGCTATTAAACGAATTATGAGGAAAAGATGGACAGCTATAATTTGCAGCCTCTGCAACTTGAGTATCAGGCACAAAATCATCACCACAAAAATCGTCACCCCATATGTGTCTTAAATTCAACCAATGACCCACTTCATGTGTACCCGTTCGACCTAAGTCGTTTGCAGCAAAATCACCTGTTCCGGCTGTGCCAACATAGCCAAATGCTTGGTAATGAATTACCACACCATCTTCATCCGGGTATGCTGTCAAATCTGATGGAAATGCGGCATATCCTAACAATGTTCCAGCACCACTCAAGTCACAGACCCATATGTTCAAATATTTTGTCGGGTCCCAATTGTCCTTCCCACCTAATGATGTGAATTTCTCGCTTCCATCACCCGTAAATCCTGTAATATTGGTAAAAGTTCGGGTAATACCAGTAGTAGCATTTCCATTAGGGTCTATGGATGCTAAACAAAACTCAATTTCTGTATCTGCTGTATACCACCAAAATGGATGTGTATCATCTAAAGAATCGCTGTTTAATAATCTAAAGTCTTCGTTTAAACCATCAATTTGAGACATTATTTGTTCGTAGGATACATTTTCTGTTTGGTTATTATACAAAACGTGAACCACAACAGGTATTGTCACTAGCGCTCCGCTTTTTGGTTGATTTTTGTGTTTTAATAAGTTATTGTTTTGCGAAATCCAGGTCTGTGCTTCCATCTCGGTTTGTTGCATCCTCAAAAGAGTTGCAGGGTCTGACTGCGTTCTTTTCTCAAAAACTTGCATTGTAGCGCATTTTTCTACTTGAGCATTTATATTCATGCCCATGGTTAGAACAAGAAAAATGAGAATTGATGTGTATGTGTATTTCATACTATCTAAATTAATTACCTGTTACAATCGTTTTGTATGTATTTCTGAATAACCCATATCTCATAGAATAGTCCATGGTAGCAATTTTGGTGATCCCTCCATTCTTTGCCGCCTTTTCTACACTCACATCAACTGGTCGTATTGCTATTCCTAACCAAACAGTTCTTTCTGAAACACCTACCTTTTCTGCAGTGTTACCTGTTGCTATGCCTGGATAAGTAACCGTACAAGAACCAAGACAAAGGCCAAATAGGCCCGAATAAATTATTTTTTTCATAAATTATTTTTTTGCAGTTACAATCATTGTTTTTCTTGAAAACAAAATAAAACTTGTAGTCTTTTCGTCGACTGTAGCAATTGCTGAGGTTATATTGCCATTTATCGCAGCGTCTTTAATTCCATATTTTGGATTTAAATAAACTCCACCAAAAACTACAATACTATGAGATTCCCCTCGTAAATCACCTATTTCAGCATTTGAAACAGTTACGGGCACTACAACTGTGCATGAATTCAATGTTGCTATTGTTGCACTCGCAACCATTATAATCAAAAATACTTTCTTCATTTTATTTGTTTTATTCTCCATGAACAACCGTCTTGGTTCTAATTAATTTTCGTTGAAATTCTACAGCACCAATCTTGGTTATATTACCATTCTCCGCAGCTTTTTTGATTGAAGTATCGCTGTTTCCAATTATTTTGGATTTAGCAACCCCCGTTTTTGTTCCAATTGGCTGTCCTGTGATTTGATAATCTCTTGAAATTGTACAAGAAGTAAAAATCAACAAAAAGCCACCTGTATAAATTGCTTTTTTCATAATCACTTATTTATTTTGTTTAAAGATTAAATGCCTTCTCAACCGACTCATAATCAAGAATATCAACATCGGGATGAGCAATTAAGCCTGCTTGTGTAAATACTGCAATTTTGAATGTTTGGGTTCCTGGCTCGGGGGTCGCGCCGTCATCATCATAATTCAATATTGTGATGCTATTTGCATTTTGAGCAAAAGCCCAATGTGAAATATATGAGCCATACGACAATGTAATGGGCATTGCTATATATGAGCCTTCATCTTTGATATAGCACATTACAATACCTTCAGAAAGAAGTTCAGGTGTTAACGACTCACCTACTATTTCAGCTTCATAACCACTGGCGTCACCTACCCAATTGCTAACCGTGACCTCTTGAATATTTATATCTGTATGGGGGTAATTTTGTTCATGATCAGTTACTGCCTTCTTACAGGAAGTAGATACTAACGTGGTAGCAGCAAACAAGCCTAAAGTTAAAATTCTAAGTTTTTTCATAGCAAAAAAATAAACATGGCCCTACTCTTTCGATTTTCGGAATACTCGGCTTCAAAAGCAATCCAAACTTATGAATTCTTTTTAATATGACATATATGTCGTATGTTATTTTTTAAAGAACCATGACTTTTGGATGTGAACAAAAAATTTCCATTCGAAATTATATTGGTCGGACAGCGAATAAGACAGTTTAGATTAGCGAATAAACTGACTCAAAGCCATTTAGCCACAATGTGTGATGTTGATATCAGAACAATACAACGAATTGAGAAAGGTCAACAAAACATAAGTCTTACCCTACTACTCTCTTTAATAGCAGCATTAGGTATTCACGTTGATGATTTGTTGGGTGATTTGAGTGATAGAATTACAAAAACCAATTTAGAGGCCTAAAATTGCACATTCATACAACAAAACGCTCCCCACCCCAAAACAATCCAACTCCAATCCAACTTTAACCTAACTCAAAGTCAACTTAATTCAACTTAAAGTCAACTTAAGTTGGAAATAGCACAAATACACATGATTTGGTTTCTTTGCATTTTGTTATACGTTTATTCAACAAATCAACGGAAATCTCAACTTAAGCTAGCTTTAAGTTGGAATTGTTATTTCAAAAAATAACACTTCCGGTTAACGGCAAAATGGTTCATTGCCATGCTGGTGTTATCCCTAAAAATAACCCTTATACTTCTGTGCGGTGAGTTCAGCGTCGAGTTTGAGGTATTTGAGGAAGTTGCGCTCGGAGGTATGTCCGGTGAATTTCATGATGGCTTGGGCAGGCATTCCTTTGAGGAATTTGAGCGTGCAGAATGTGCGTCGACAGGTGTGTGACGACACCTCTTCGAATTTATATTTGGTGACTTTAATAGTCTTGCCAGCGATTTCTCGGTAGAACTTGATCTCGTCTTTCATATTCAATGACTCGCAGATTTCACGGATCATTTTGTTGAAGTTGGTGATGTGGTTTTTGTCGAGGTTCGGCAATACGCCGTCATACTTTTCCAAAATGCGTTTGAAGCGCTCACTGAGCGGAATGATAACCTTCTTCACCCCTTGCTTTTTGGTTTTCTTCGGGACAATATGCAACTCTTCACGCATGAAGTCATGGGGTTGGATGCGCACGTAGTCAGAGTAGCGCAAGCCCGTTTCACAACCTACCAAAAACAAATCTCGGACCACTGCGTATTTTGGATCTTCAATGACTTTGTTTTCAATCGCTTCTAAATCGGCTTCGGTAAGGTAAATATTATCGACATCTTCCATGATGGTTGGGTAATCCTTCAGACTGAAACGGCTCGTGATGTTCTTGTCAAAGCACCAATTGAAGAAGGCCTTGATATTTTTGTTTTCCTTTCCAATGCTATTTGGCATGAGGCCGCTGTCTCCTTGAGAATTGATGGCTATGAAAGAAAGGTAGTTCGTCCATTCTTCATTGAACCTGCTGCTTTGTGCGTTGATGAGCGCAAAAGTCAAAGGCCTTCCGATGATTTCTTCGGTTTTGCGCAGGTGCTTGCGTAAGCCGTTATGGTAATGGCGCACATCTGGGTTAATCTTGCGCTTTTCGGCAATAAAATCTTCGAAGTGGTCCCAGAAGGTTTTGGCCTTCTTGCTTTTGGTTGGCACCTTGTTGAGTTTCATCAAATCTGCTTTGATGACCTCGGGGCTTGGGTAGAAATCTTCGTCACGGTATTTTTTCATCAAGGAATCCATGACCACTTCATATTGGTCTAATTTATCATTGATAATGTTTGCATCTTGATTCTCAATTGTTACTTTTACACGTTGCTTTTTCTCAAGCCATAGTTTCGGATCTACCGAACAACCTGTAGACAATTTAACTCTGATATTGTCATAAAATACAGTCATAAAGATGAGGGTCTGATTGACCGCATTTTTATTCTTCAAATAGTAGTTTATCATTGTTCATATCTTTCTACAAAGATACGAAAAAGGGGGGACGGATTGGGGGACGGATTATCTCCATTTATGTTGTTTTCAACATTTGTAATTTTACAAAATATTTTTGTAACTATTTGATTTAGATTGTATTATAAGTAAACTTAATCCGATTCCTGAAACCCTTGAAAACACTAGAATGGACAACCCGTCCAGACCGCAAAACGCTAACGTTAAAGACAAGTCCTATATGGCTGTAGGAATTAGAAAACCCTAAGATGTATCAATGTCTTAGGGTTTTTGCTTTTATAGACTTTTTGGACTTGGTTTCATCAAGACCCTCCAGCCTTCCCTTCCGGCTTGACAAAAAACACAAAATAGCACACTGAACCCATGTATAAGCCAAGCAAATTATGCTTGACATCTTGCCAATCGAAACGGCCGTGAATGGTTTTTGTAATCAGGCGCTCAGAAATTAGGTTCAAAGTAGGTTTCTATAACTAGATGTCTATGCTTGCAAGCAACATAAAGAAATGATGAACACCTTCGATTATTCAAAATAAACTCCTTAAATTTGTTTGATGGCCAAGTCATTAAAATACAATCTGACCTAGGAAATTAAATTTATGATTCAAAAAATACTCATGCTTATCGGGAGTTTGCTGCCGATAGCTATCACACATTACGCGCAAACCCCTATTGCCTCGATCAATAGCATTCCAGCGGCGGTGAATGGCGTTATAACGGTTTGTCAGGGGCAGACGATCAACTTTGCGAGTAGCTCTACCGGGACTGCCGTCGGAACAAGTTATGTTTGGAATTTTGGTGGTGGTTTGCCTGCAAGTGCAAGTAACCCTGGGCCGCACACGGTTGTTTATAATAGCGTGTCGGTTGGGCAGCAAATTTCGTTAACGGTCAGCAATCCAAATGGGCAACAGTCTACCGCAAGTTTGAATGTTGTGGTGCAGGCCATGCCGAGTTCGCAGCTGACTCTTGCTAGTTCGAGCAGTGGATTTGGGACACAATTGGTGAATGGTCAGACGGTTTTTAAAAAGTGTACAAGCGCTGGCGTTACTGCTACGCTATTTAATTTCAATACACCAACTTATCCGAATACCACACAAACATTCAATTGGGGAGATGGCAGCCCCGTGCAAACGCAGTCCGCTATCGTGGCTGGTCAATTATCGCATACATTTGCACTTGGTGGGTTTTTATTGAGTCATACCATTACCTCGGCCAATGGTTGTCAGACCACTACACAATATTTAGTGTTCAACGGAGCAGCTCCGGTCGTGAATGTCTCGGGTTCGGGGCAGAATACTTGCTTGCCATATCCTTATGAAATTGACGTGCTATCCAACAATATTCCTGGAACCAATTATACGGTTTCATTTACTGACAATTCGCCTGTAGTGAACTTTAGTACGGTAAACGATACAACTATTTCGCATATTTTCAATACGAGTTCTTGTGGGCAGTCTTATCCGGTTGGTCCGCTGCTCATTGAGAATGCCTACAGTGCAACAATTATTGCGCAAAATGTGTGTGGAGCTACGTTTGCAACAGTAGGACCTATTGTAATTTCGGCACCATCTAATGCTGCATTTACTTATAGTCCGGCCTCGCCGATTTGCCAGAATGAACCTGTTTCGTTTAGCAATACCAGCCAGAGTGGGCAAATGGTAGATGGCAGCACTTGTAGTGGCAATTATGGTCATTACTGGAAAGTGCAAGAACCAAATGGTTATGCTGTCACTTACGGCAACTTTGGTTCGTCAAACGGTTTTGTCGGTGGCAATTACGATTTTGCCTCCTGGACCAACGGTTCGGACAGCCTTGTTTTGGAATTCAGCGTGCCCGGCACGTATCACATGTGGATGTATACAGGCAATGGCTGTGGCATCGATTCAGTAATGCAAATTGTTGTGATCAACCCAACGGGAAGCGTATTGGCCTTGCCGTTAACGCAAGATATCTGTTCGGGTTCGCCATTTTCTCCGATCGTCCTGACTTCTACAGTACCGGGCTACACCGTAACTTGGGAACTCGATACTGCTGTCAATGTGCAAGGTTTCAACCTTAGTGGCGGCACTGGCCTTAACACCACTATAATAGCGCCGTTAATCTTGACTAACTCTGGCAACACTACGGGTACTGTTACACTCACCGCTAGCGTAGGCTGCACCAACGTAGCACCTATAGAAATAGAGATCAATGTGCTGCCTAACGCCAACGTGCAATTAGATCCGAGCCAACAAAGTATTTGCAACGGCGAGCAAACTGATATCAATATCACGAGCAATTTGGCCAATATGTCTTTTGCTTGGACCGTGCAGGCGCCCAACACCATTGGGGGTGAAGCAGCCGGCAGCGGTGCCAACATTGCGCAAACCCTAAGCAACAGCGGCACTACACTCGATACAGCTAATTACATTGTTAGCGTGGTGGGCTATCAGTGTCCAGGACTCCCACAAACGGTGCCAGTCATTGTAACGCCAGTAGTGACTGCCAATTTGCTGTCAGATACTACTTTTTGTCCGGGTGTTTTGGTCAATTTGCCAGACTACCAAACCGTACCAGCTGGCGCGCAATTATCCTGGACTAATTCCAACACACTCATTGGTCTTGCCACTTCTAGCACAGGGCAAATCATTAATTTCACCAGCTCAACCAACAATGGCCAAGCCACCTCGGGAACGGTTACAATCGAGGCTTCTTTTAACAATTGCACCAACGCAATCGATACCTTTATAATTCAAGTCAATGCCAATCCTGGCTTTACAGAATTCATCAATCCATCAGCTGGCCTCAATTGTCAGTTTGACCCGATTCAAATTGGAGTCAGTAATATACCGCCGAGTACTATTTTGTGGACTGGACCTGGAATTTTAGGGCAGAATAACCAACCCACCATTGACGTCAATCTAAATGGCATCTATTATTTCAACCTAACCGACACCAATACAGGTTGCAGTAGTAGTGATTCCATCTCGGTGGATGCGCCTGATGTAATCAATATTACTTCAGTTCAGTTCAACAATATCTCTTGTTTTGGAGGCAGCAACGGGCAAATTCAAATTAATGCCACATCAATTTCGCCGATCACTTACAGCTGGACACCGAATGTTTCGGGTTCAAATACAGCACAAAATTTAAGTATCGGAACTTACGCCGTTACGCTTACCAACGAAGACGGCTGTGAGGTAGATACGAGCCTGACCCTCACTCAACCTAATGCACTTGCTATTGAGTTGTTGGGTTCGCAAATTTCTGAATGTGGCGAGGCAAATGGATCAATAACGGTGCAAGGCAGCGGCGGTCAGAGTCCGTTGCAATACAATTGGAGCAACGGGCAAAGCGGCGCTTACCTCGACGGCATTGATAAAGGCACTTTTATTCTGACACTATCCGACGCCCATAACTGCGTGCTAAGTGATACTTTTTCTATCGATTGTTTACCTTTAATAGATATTGTGACACCACAGTTTTTATCGCCAAATGGAGATAACCTCAATGATGTTTGGCTGCTGCAAAATACGGCGCAATATCCAGAACTTGAAGTCAAGATTTTCAACCGCTGGGGTAGCCTTGTTTATGAAGCTCAACCATATTTGAACAACTGGAATGGTTGGTCTGAAAAAGGAAGCCCTGAAGGCCCGCTGCCTGCTGCCACCTATTTTTATTATATCGACACCCACAAAAAATCACAAGAACCACTTAAAGGTTATATCGAAATTCAGCCCTAAACGATGAAAACTATCCTCCTTCTCTTATTATTTGTGGTTTCTTTTGCCGGTACAGCTCAGCAAACCGCTCAGTCTTCGCTTTATTTTTTCAATCCGCTACACTTTAATCCAGCTTATGCAGGGAGCCGTGGTTCTTTGAACGCCACACTTGTGCACCGCGCTCAATGGTTGGGTTGGGATGGCGCACCGCGCTCGCAGTTTTTATCCATTCACGCACCTATATACCGTAAAAATTTTGGTATAGGACTCACTGTAAATAACGATAAAATTGGTGTGCGTTCAAATGTTGCGGCGCTCGTCAATGCTTCTTATCATTTAAGGTTTAAAAACAGCCCATGGCGGCTTTCCTTTGGAATGTCTGGAGGTTGGATGAACAACCAAGCTGATTTCTCTTCGCTTTTGGTTACCGATCTCAACGATCCTAACATGGTGCAAGGTTACAACTTGAGCAAGCCCAATTTGGGAGCTGGCATTTACGCCTACCATAAAAAAGCGTATATCGGACTGAGCGTACCGCACCTCATCCAACGCAACCTCGACACCATCAGTAATTCTTACCTACAACGCCACACCTACCTTACTGCTGGCATGGTCATACCTTACAACACAGTAATCGACATCAAGCCAAGTATCTTGATCAAATACACGGCCAATGCGCCATTGAGCATCGATTTAAACGTCTCTGCATTCTTGTACAAGCAGTTTTGGCTTGGCGTGCTTTATCGCTACAATGAAGGCATTGGTTTCAATTGTGCTTATTCGCCTTCTGACCGCTGGTCTTTGGGCTACGCCTACGAGCTACCGCTTAACCGCCTACTCTACCGCAACTGGGGCAGTCACGAAATCTGCCTCTCTTTTGACCTCCGTTCCAAACTCAATGCTTTCATTAGCCCAAGATATTTTTAAGATGCGTTTATTATCTATTTTTACGTTTTTTGCTCTGAGCAGCAGCTTCATGGCTCAAACCTACAAGCAGCAATATGCCGAAAAGCTTTCGAAGTCCTACAACTTCATTGAATCTTACCCGATTTGGCTCGAACTTGCACAAGAAAATACGCAAATCGACACTCATACGGTACGTCAGCTCATTACTGCAGCCTATGAATCAGAACAATACGAGGCCGCGCTCGAATGGTCTATGAAGTTCACAAAAAATAACAAGGACCTCAAGCCCAAAGACTTCATAACCCAACTTCAGCTCTTGCAACTAACCAAAAATAGCGACAAACTATCCCAAACACTAGACCTTGGCTTGAAGCTATTTGCACAAGATCCACAACTCCTGACTTGGCAAAAACACCTTCCCTTAATTACAGAGGCTAAGGAAATTCAGGCACCCTATACTGCCCAAATATTTAGAAGTTCAGAAACAGGTGAAGTGTTTGCAGCTGCAGACTACCCTGAAGGCGTTTTGTATGTCTCGACACAATACAATTCAGGTTTTGTCAACCGCACTTATGGCAAGACGGGAGAGTATTTTACCGATATCGTTTACGCCAAAGACGGCAGTAAAAAAGACCAAATTTGGAATGGAATCAAGCGCACCAACCCGCATGACGGCCCAGTAAGTTTTTCTAAGTCGAATCGCTATGCCTACATGACCAGTAACCATGAAGCCATCGATTTAGAAAACGAAGTCAAGTTCAACCGCCTTCAGTTGATCATCTACGAAAACACCCTAGGCGAATGGAACCCTACAACCCTATTCAAATGGAACAACCCGAGTTATTCTGTGGCTCATGGGGTTGTTGACGACTCTCTGAACCTATACTTTTCTTCCGATATGCCCGGTGGCTTTGGCGGCGCAGACATCTACCGCTGCAAGTGGAACGGATCGGCTTATGAGGCCCCAGAAAATCTCGGTGCTAAAGTCAATACCCCAGGAGATGAGAACTTCCCGTTTGTATCGCTCGACGGTTATCTATATTTTTCCTCAAACGGTTGGCCGGGTCTTGGGGGCTTAGATGTTTTCCAATCAGACCTCATCCAAAATACTCCAAAAAACATTGGCAATCCTGTCAATTCCAACGCCGACGATTTCGCATTTTCGGTCAACGACCTCAACGGTAAAGGGTATTTTTCTTCGAACCGCAACAACTGGAAGGACGAAGTCTACAGCATCAAGCTCAAAGGTCAAAAGCGCTACGTAGAGCTCGCACTTCAAGATTGTCTTAAAAAACCATTGGCTAATGCCACTATCGACATTTACAACCAAGACGGCAGCTATTACAAAAAACTCACCACCGACGACTTCGGTAAAGACAACTTCATCGGGCTTATTGGCGAGCAATACATTGCTTGCTACCACAATACACAAACGGGCTTCAAAGACAGCGTGCGCTTCACCAACGAAATCGATCCATATCAGACCATTCTACTCAAGGCTGCACCCGCCAACCAAACGCGCGTCCTGAACCTTGTATCCTACAAAGGTGAACCCCTCGACGGCGCATTGGTAAAACTCTATGCCAACGAAAAATTAGTCAGTAAAATGGTCACCAAAAAAGAAGGCAGTATCGACATCACCAACCTGCAGGTAGACTCATTATGCATCACTGCCATCAACCACAAAGACCAATACATCTCCATCAAAGACCGTCTTTCTTGTGAAGCAGTCGACCTCATCCAACTCCAAATGAAGCCCAATGCTTCGGCTACCTTCATTAACCTCGACCTCATTCTCTATGATTTCAACAAATGGGATTTACGACCTGAGAGCATCAAGGAGCTAGACAAACTCATTGCCTACATGAAAACTACCGACTTTAAAGTCGAGCTCTCTTCGCACACAGACTCCCGCGGTATAGACGCCTACAACGAATGGCTCTCCCAGCAACGCTCCAACAGCTGCGTCAACTACATCATCAGCAACGGCATCAGCCCGGACCGCATCATCGCAAAAGGCTACGGTGAATACAAACTCAAGAACCGCTGCGCCAACGATATCGAGTGCTCAGACGAAGAACACCAACAAAACCGTCGAACGGAATTGAAGATAATGCAGTAGGTAGAGTAAATATTTTTTATTTACTTTTTGAAAACTGCTAGCTTTGATGAAGACACATTTGAGCAGGAAATCTCCATTCTTGAAAATTTTTATTCCAAAGAGGATATCATTCAGACCTGACAAGAAACTAAAGAGAGCATTGGCAATCAAGTATGCTTGTTGGTCTCTCAAAAATACGCAATTGAGCCTTTCTTGCGTTACTAGGTTTAATTACAAAGATTGACTACGAATACCAATTCAATCATTGATTCTGTAACCATCTCCAAACTTTTCATTATTGGGTAGAGAGGCTGCTCCAATCTTTCTCACGAACCCTATAAACTAAAGCTCATGAAACGTTTGACTCGTCCGGCGCGCTATCGTGCGGCCAACAAAGCACAAGAAAATCCGTATGGCACCGTGGTGGTGGCCTTGTTATTTCTGGTCGCGCTCTTGTTGAGTGCCCGCCCTGTTTTTGGGCGTACTACTGCTCAAAATAAACAATTTGCAACGATAGACGCATATGCGCGGGCCTGCCCTGCGGCTGCCAAGACGAGTTTGGATGCAGTGGCTACCTACCTCCGGAAAGCGACCTTCAACGACATGGAGAAGGCGCGCAGCATTTACGTTTGGCTCACTGCACACATTAGCTACGACGATAAAAGCTACAATTCGGGCAACTTCGGCGACAACAGTGCCGAGGGCGTGCTGCGCAGCAAGAAAGCGGTTTGTGCGGGTTTTGCTGATCTCTATACCGCGCTAGGTTTGCGCATGGGGCTGCACATCAGAACGGTGAGCGGTTATGCGAAAGGCTACGGCTATACGGAGGGAGATGGTTTTGGAGATTCCAACCACGCCTGGAACGCCATCGAAATTGATGGTGTATGGCGCATTTTTGACGCTACTTGGGGCGAGGGCTACGGCGTAACGGGCTCTAAAGGGCAGCTGGTATGCGTCAAGCAGTTCAATGCCGATTGGTTTGATGTCGAGCCGGAATACGCTATTTTCACGCACTTCCCAGAAAATCCTGGGGACGCCTTCCTAACGACCAAACTCAGTTTGTCTGAATACGTGCACCTCCCCTACTACACCCCACGCGAGCTGTATGCACAAAACAAACAACCTTATCAATTGATTGCGGATGTGAAGCGAACCAAAAAAATTCCTTAGCTTTAATTCTTCCATAATTCAGCGCCCCCATGAACGAAATCAAGTGTCCTCATTGCCAAAAAACTTTCAACTTAGACGAAGCCGGATATGCCGATATCCTTCAACAGGTGCGCAATCATGAATTTGAAGTTGAGCTCCAGAAACGCGAGCAAGCACTCGAGCGTCAGCGCCTAGATGGCTTGAAAATAGCGCAGGCCGAGGCGAATGAAAAATTACAAGTGGCACTGCGCACCAAAGATGCGGAACTTGCCGAACTGCGTGCCAAAGTAGGTACAGAAGTGGCTGAGCTAAAAGCACAACTCGGCACCTTTGAACTCCAAAAAAGCCTGGCGGTAAAAGAAGCGGTTGCCGTCATCGAACAAGACAAAAACAAACTGGCCTCCGAGCTCGAAACCGAGAAAAAACTCAAGGACATGGAGCTGCAGAACCAAAAGGCTGCGCTCGAGGAAAAGCTGCGCTCAGAGGTAGAGCGCAAAAACGACGAACTGCGTCTCAAAGATGAAGCCATAGAGCGCCTGCGCGACTTCAAAGCCAAGCTCTCTACCAAAATGGTGGGCGAAAGCTTAGAGCAGCACTGCGAAATCGAATTCAATAAAATCAGGCCAACCGCCTTCAACAAAAACGTCTACTTCGAAAAAGACAACGACGCTTCGGGCGGCACCAAAGGCGACTACATCTATCGTGAATCCGACGACAACGGAACCGAATTCATCTCGATCATGTTCGAAATGAAAAACGAACAAGAGGAAGGCAGCACCAAGAAAAAGAACGAAGATTTCTTCAAAAAACTCCACGAAGACCGACTCAAAAAAGGCTGCGAATACGCCATCTTGGTATCGCTACTGGAGCCCGAAAACGAACTCTACAACGCCGGCATTGTAGATGTCTCGTACAAATACCCCAAAATGTATGTGGTGCGCCCGCAAGCGTTCATCCCGATCATTACCCTACTGCGCAACGCTGCCCTCAACTCCTTGCAATACCGAACTGAACTCGCTTTGGTCAAAGCCCAAAATATCGACGTCACCAATTTCGAAGACCGCCTCAATAAATTCAAGGACGGTTTTGCCAAGAATTACCAACTCGCTTCAGACAAATTCAACACGGCCATCAAAGAAATCGACAAAACCATCGAACACCTTACCAAGGTCAGAGATAACCTCCTGGGCTCCGAAAAAAACTTGCGTTTGGCCAACGACAAAGCCGAAGAAATCACGATTAAAAAACTGACGCACGGCAACCCCACAATGAAGGGGAAGTTTGATGAATTGGGGAAGATTGAGTAAGTGAAATCACGGACAACGGGAGGAGAAAATATTTGAAGCAATTGGATTAATGCATAACTTTGTATTCTGATTACAAGAAAATGGGTTTCTCATCATCAAACAACACTATTAAAGCGAAGTCAGTTGCTGTCAAGTCAAAAGACAGCAAGCTTCGTCAGTTAATAATGTCAACAGAGATAAAGCCTTTATCGAAGGAAGAATACAATAGTATCCGATTAAATGCTTATAAGGCTGTAAGATAACTTCTACAGCTTTACCTCTTAAGTTTTGCTCATGTCTTCTGAATCTCAGTACAATTCCTTCCGTTATACCCTTTTAAAAAATACCTATCTATCAGGTATACCATACACCGTTGATTACTTTGAAGCAACTGGCATCAAACAATATAAGATTTCAATTCGAAAAAAGCTTGTATATATTGTAGAACTTTATGATTACAAGGGCTTTATATTTTTGAAATTCCACCCTAAAATTCATGAATCAAACCCAGATCGCTATCAAATTACAGCAATGGGATTATCACATTCAGAAAAAAGAAAATTACTGAACACTTGTTGCCTTATTGTACTCGACGAAATTGATAGAGAACTAAAAGTTGACATCATATATGCATTTTTTGGTCAATGGTATGATAAAGACAATCAACAAAATCGCTTGTCAGCAAAACGATTTAATCTATACGAAAAACAGGTGACAACCTTTTTCTCTAATGAGCACTTCAAACATTTCAAATTCGACCCGATCAATCTTTATTGTCTTAGTTCAATACAAAACAACAAGTTTGAAAGTCTTATTTCAGATTTACTTGAAACTTTATCTGAAAATCATGATTTTGTAGCCCAATTCATGACTAGGCGAGCTATCGACGAATACCTTAGCGAAGAATAACCCCCCCCTACTTCACCACCTTCACCAACTCCAAACCACTTACCGTCTGCACTTCCAAAAAGTACACGCCGCTTTGCAATGAAGCTGTTTCTACATTCAACTTATTGCTATTCACTACTATAAGTTTGGGTTATCGGATCGAGCGCCGCACCCGTAGCACTAATAACAGAAGATCCTCAAGTCGCATTTACCCTTATTTTGTGACACGATTTATATATTTTACCCTTATTTTGTTACAAAAATGGAGATATTTTACCCTTATTCTGTGACATAATTTAGATATTTTACCCTTATTTTGTTACATTTGACCTCAAATAAGTTCGTGATGAATATCGATAGACATGTATTTAGTGAGTTGTTGAGCTGGAAAAAAAGTTCAGACCGAAAACCACTAATAGTAAGAGGCGCAAGACAGGTTGGCAAAACAACACTCATTAGAAAACTAGCGCAAACATACAAACACGCAGTCTTACTCAATCTTGAACTCAAGGAAGACCTCCGCTTCTTTACTGACTACGGGCAAATCAAAACAATGATTGAAGCCCTCCTGATTTCTCGAAATATTGCTAGTTCTGAAAAAGCCGAAACACTCATCTTTATCGATGAAATTCAAGAATCACCAGAAGCCATTGCACTACTTCGCTATTTTTATGAATTCGAACCTGAAATACACGTTATTGCTGCCGGATCTCTACTTGAACATGCGCTTAAAAAAGTAAAGAGTTTTCCGGTTGGTCGGGTCAATATGCTCTACCTCTACCCCATTAATTTTGCAGAATTCCTGAATGCGTTGAACCAAGACGTCCCGCTAGACCAACTCAATTTAATCCCAGTAAATCCCGCGGCACACAGCACCCTACTTGATTTATTCCATCGCTATGCAATTATTGGTGGCATGCCTGAAATTGTAAGTAAATACGCCAAGGGGCAAGATGTCGCTGATCTCTCAAAAGTCTACGAAAGCATCTGGGAAACCTACAAAGAAGATGTTGTAAAGTACGCGACCAATAATTCAGAGGCACGCGTCATCAGGCACATCATGTCTTCAGCACACCTAAGCATTGATGCCAGGATCAAATTTCAAAATTTTGGCAACTCGAACTATCGCTCAAGAGAGGTAGGTGAAGCATTTCGCAATCTAGATGATGCCAAAGTGATTCAACTCATCTACCCAACTACGCAAACTACCTTACCCCTGCTTCCCGACCTCAACAAGTCTCCTAGGCTACAATTCCTCGATACAGGCCTTATCAATTACGAATTGAATATTCAAGCCGAAATGCTTTCCATGCAAGACCTCAATTCAGCCTACAAAGGCGCTATTATACCGCATCTCATCGCTCAAGAATTGCTGTCGCTCAATACATCCAAACATATCAAACCGCTCTTTTGGGTACGCGAGAAAAACCAATCCTCAGCAGAAGTAGATCTCTTAGTGCAATTTCAAAACATGGCCATTCCTATTGAAATCAAATCAGGAAAAGAAGGCAAACTCAAATCATTGCATCAATTTATTGACGAAACTCCCCATCCCTATGCCGTTCGTCTTTATGCCGGAAAATTCAGCATTGAACAACACCAAACACCTAAAAACAAATCCTACTTTTTGATGAATCTGCCTTACTATTTAGCTACAAAACTAAATGCCTATCTTGAATTTATGGTGTCAAATTACTCACTTACTGAGCATTTGCCCCATTAAATTTCAACTATCTTTAACCCAATGAAAACAATCGAGGTAGTCGCAGCCGTCATCCAACACCAAAACAAAATCCTGGCCGTGCAGCGCGGCCCTGCCAAATACGCCTACATCTCCGAAAAATGGGAATTCCCTGGCGGTAAAATGGAAGCCGATGAAACAGAGGAGCAGACCATCATCCGCGAGATCAGAGAAGAACTCGACATGCAAATAGCGGTCAAAGCCAAACTATTGACGGTCGAGCATACCTACCCCGATTTTCACCTGACGATGCATACGTATTTGTGCGAAACGGAGCAGCGCGAACCGATATTGACGGAGCATATAGACTTCAAATGGCTTTCGCTTGCTGAATTGGATGTTTTGGATTGGGCGGGTGCTGATGTGCCGATTGTGGAGGTTTTGAAACAGACTGTAATACACGAAGCATGACCGAACTCGAACTACTTCGCAACGATGCGCACTACTATACCATTGTGTATAGGCAGCACCGTGCTGTGGTGTATCAGCATTTGAAGCAGTTTACCAAAGACGAGGCTTATTTGGCCGACTTATTTCAGGACGCCATTATTGTGCTATTCGAGAAAGCCCGAGACCCTGAGTTTACTTTAACTTGTTCTGTACGTACTTACCTGATTGCGATTTGTAGGAATCAAATTTTCAAGAGAGCGGGCCGAGCACCGGAAATTGTGAGTTTGGAGGGTGAGCCGACCAACTATAGCGATTGGCTTGGTAATCAGGTTGAGATGGAGCGCAAGAAAACCCAGTTGGATCGCTTGGATGCTGCGCTGCGGGAGTTTGAATACATGGCCAAAAAGTGCTACGAGCTGCTCTATCGCTTCTTTTACATGAAGGAATCTTTTGAGCTCATTGCCAAAGTGATGGGTTATACCAATGCAGACAACGCCAAGAATCAGAAGGCACGTTGTCAGAAAAAATTGCGTGAACTTTATTTGGAAGAGAAATGAGTGCAGAGCAAGAACAAATGGACCAATTTGAGCGCCTGTTGGAACTCGGTTTTTTGCGTGAAAGACGCAAAGAGATGAAAAGACGTTTAGAATATGAGGAGCGTGATATTGAGCGCCTTACAAGTCCAAAAATAGAATATCCTAAGGGAATCAAATTCCAAAAAACAACTTCAGCTGATTTTGACAAAATCAAATTCAGACGTGCTACTCGAATTTTAGAAGAAAAACGCCAAGCCAAAATTCAAAAAATTAAAAATTACATGATTCTTATTGCGCTGATTGTCATTGCATTAGCAGCTGCTATGTATTTTTTTTCAGAATAAGTTCAAATTTCAGGGTTACCTTTTGAAGGTTTGGGTATTAAGAGTTAGAAGCTTCTCTTAAACTACTCACCTTTAAAACTACGACCATGAAAAAGCTCCTTTTGATTTTTTTACTCGCCAGCGCAGGTGCCCACGCACAGTGGTCAGTGATGCAGAAATACAGCGAATTCGGCAAAGGCAACTACTATTTGTTTGCCTCCACGGAGAAAGATGCACGGCGCATTATCCTCGAAACACTCCAAGACAACCAACTGAGCTACGATTTAGTGTTCAAGAAGGGCGCCAACCTGCTGCTCACCACTGCAGTTGTGGATCCGCTCAATAGCGAATACGTCTACGTGATCCATTCCATGAAGGGCCAGTACTACAACAAATCAGGCTACCACGTCTTTTGCTACTACATGGAAAACCGCTACCGCTATTTCTATGACATCACGGAAGGTGAAAACCGCATCTCACTGATCTACGAACCTGGCGTGCTCGACGTGAGCCCGAACAAGGACAAAAACAACAAATAAGAAAAGTATCCACACGCTAAACAACAAGTCATGAAAACAATTGTGTTCAGTATCGCCATCCTACTTGGGCTCCAGCAAACAGCCACTGCCCAATACCAGTTCAACCTCATGGAAGACTACCTGCAAATTGGCGCCGGTAATTATTTCATCCATCTCGACAAAGAAGCCGAAGTCAAAAAAACGGTGCAGTCGGTACTCAAAAGCCACCGCTTCCCCAACCAAGATTTGGTCTTCAACAAAGGCAAAAACCTCTACTTCGCCGCCTACTACGTCAATCCGTCCGACGACCGCTACATGTACGTCATCCACGCACTCAAAGGCCGCGAGGGCTACGAACTCTACTTCTTGTACTGCATCAACACCCTCACCCACCACTTCGAATACACCGAAGGCAAAGACCTCTACGCTTTAGTCTACGATCCCGCCAAAAATACGAGCAGTGTCCTAACGAGCTTCGGCGCCACTAAAGTAGACGAACCATGACCGCCCTCATCTTCCCCGACGAAGTCTTTATCGAAAGAAACCCCAACGAACAAAGTGCCTCTTGCGAATTCCAATTCAAGGGGCACCAGTTCCACCTCTCGCATCGCCACGAGTTCAGCCTCCACCACAACAAACACCACTTCAACTGCCAAATTGACGACCAACACTACTCCTTCGGCGTGGTCAGGTCCAGACTCGGTGCAGGTGCTTACGGCAACAGGCCAACACTCGAAATCGAAGGGCAGCAATACCGCTTCATTGTTGAATGGCCGAATCGGGAAGGGAGATTAGGGATTAGATACAGTGCAGCGACAACCTAACTAAGCCATAATTCAGCAAACAACTAAAACTACAACCATGAAAAAGCTCCTTTTAATTTTCGTACTGACGTCAAGTATAGCCAACGCGCAATGGGTACCCGACAGAGATGATTACAACGAATTCAAACCAGGTAACTTCTGGACTACCGCACCCGACATGCAATCGGCCCTTGCCATCGCACTCAATACACTAGAATACAACGGTGCCAAGATGCACACCCTAAACATCGACAAGAAAGACACCAATGCACCTCTATTCAATTACTTCCACCGCGATGCCGAACCCGGATTTGTCTACGTCTCTTACGTCGCAAAAACAAAGACCGGTTATGTGATTTGGTTCCGATACTTACAAGACGAACCCACCAAATTTGAGGAGGAATATACAATTTTGGAATATGAGGGAGATCATTAACAAATCTGAAAATGAAGCCATGACCACACTCATCCTTCCCGACGAAGTTCTTCTCGAAAGAAATATAATTGAACAAAGTGCCTCTTGTACATTTGAATTCAAGGGGCACCAAGTTCACCTCACCCACCATCATCATTTCGAAAGACACGATGGCTTCCACCGTTTTGAATGTCTGATCAATGAAAGGCTCCATGAATTTGGCCAAGTTGATTTCTTAGGCCAGTTTGGCGTGTGGCCTGAGCTAGAGATCGAGGGCAAGACTTACGGATTGAGCCTGATCTGGCCCGATGAAGAAGGGACGTACTTGATTAGATTTGGTTTTTTTGACAAATAAGTATGAAAAAGAAAATTGCTAACTTTAAATCATGAAAGAAATTAGGGTAGTTGAACTATTTGCAGGAGTTGGTGGTTTTCGTTTAGGGCTCGAAGGATGGCAAGGAAAAAGCGCCTCTAGTCACTACACCAAACCATTTAAGTCTCCATACAAAGTAGTTTGGTCTAACCAGTGGGAACCCAGTTCGGCGCGTTCCGGAGAACTCCAGGAAGCCAATATGGTTTACCATCACAACTGGCCAGACGCACCTGATTCTAAACACTACCCGCACGACCTCAATACGGTGGCTTCACCAGAATTTACCGACAAAAAAGTGGATGGCCTGATTCCGGATCACGACATGTTGGTTGGAGGTTTCCCCTGCCAAGATTATTCGGTTGCGGGCGTCAATACCAAAGGAATTGAAGGAAGAAAAGGCGTTTTGTGGTGGAATATCCACAAAATTCTGAAGGTGAAGCGCCCGAAGTTCGTTTTTTTAGAAAACGTTGACCGCCTTCTCAAATCACCAACAAACAACCGTGGCCGAGACTTCGCCATTATGCTCGCCACACTCAATGACCTCGGTTATACCGTAGAATGGAAAGCAATCAACGCTGCAGACTTTGGCATGCCACAACGCCGCCGACGCGTGTATATTCTTGCGTATCAAAAATCGAGCATTAAAGTCAAAGACCTATTACAATGGATCGAGACCGACGGCGTATTTGCAACAGCTTTTCCGAGTTCATTTCACGGCCCAATCAAAGAGCTCCAGCTCGAAAAAGACCTCAAACGCATTTCAGACCAATACAACGAAGGTAAATTCCTGAATTGTGGTATCATGAAAGACGGCAAAGTACTGATGTCAGACTTCAAAGCCATTTGCCCACGCACAGCACTCAAAGACTACAGCCTCAAGTACCAACTACTCGGAGACATCTTGCTGAACGGCGAAATGAAAGACGAACCTTCATTCTTCATCGATGCCAATAAAAAGCTCAAAGAGCCCCTACTCAAAATCATGCAAACAGGTTTTGAAGTAGACGCCAGACTCAAAAGACAAGGCGACGTCATAGAGCTCCACACCGAACTCGATAAGTGGATTTACTTAAAGGGACGCAAAGCCGAAGAAAGAATTTCATCGAAAGGTAAATTCTACTACAAAGAAGGCCCACTCTCCCTCACAGACGACCTCAACAAGCCATCTCGCACCATCATCACCAGCGAAGGCGGCCCCGGAGCCTCTCGTTTCAAACACCTCATCGAAATAGACGGCAAATTCCGCCGTTTACATCCCATTGAACTAGAACGCCTCAACATGTTCCCAGACAACCACACCGCAATCGGAACCGGAAATGACAAAGAAGTAGCAATTGGCCCGGCCAAACGCGCCTTTTTCATGGGCAACGCTTTGGTTGTTGGTGTCGTGGAGAAAGTTGGAGAGGAGTTGAAAAAAAGGATGTGATGAAAACCATTGATGAGCTCCGTAACCGTGCTGAGTCTTTAAAAGACAAATTTATATCTGAATTGAAACCAACACTTGATGTCAAGGACAAAGGTGCAATTGGTAAAATCATTGAAGAATACGGTTTTGGGGTAAAGAACAATTCAGAGTCAAGACCCGATTTTCATGAAATTGGTGTTGAACTCAAGGTTGTCCCATTAAAACAATCACAAAAAGGATTATCCGTAAAAGAGAGAACCAAAGTTTGTTTGATCAATTACAACCAAATTGTTGAATCAAGTTGGGAAACCTCACATGCAAAGCACAAGCTAGACCACATTCTTTTTGTATTTTACCATTACAACAAGGAGAACCACTTGGAGTCTCAAATCAAAGATTATTACTTCTTTGAACTCAAAAATCAACTTGAAGAACCTATCATTCAAACCGATTGGCACCGAACCAAACAAATCGTGGAAGATGGAAGAGCACACGAGCTCAGTGAATCACAAAACAAAATTCTTGCCGCGTCTCGCAGCGGCGCAGGAGGTTTAGAAGAACACAAAAACCCTACGCAACCCAACACCATCTTTCAAAAACACGCTCCTCAACGGTCTTTTAGTCTTAAGCCCTCCTATACGAATGTAATTTGGAATGAATTAAAAAATACTTCATACGACACCATAAGATCAATTGAGAAATACAAAACCCCTGCTGGAATTGAAAACTTCATACTTGGCCGACTTCAATTTTGGCACGGAAAATACTACAATGACTTACTGAAACATTACAACTTTACTCCTTCAAAAGCCAAAAACAGCACTGCCACAATTATCCGAAAAGCGCTTGGTTTTGAAGGAAATAAACCAATCAAAGAAATTGAACAACTGGGCCTCATTGTCAAAACTATTCAATGCCGCGCCAAAGACCTCATGCCATTTGAAGCGATATCGTTTCCTCACCAAGGCATTGGAGACCTCATTGAAGAAGAACGTTTCGATCAATCCGAATTTTACTCCTACCTCCAAGGTTTCTTGATGATACCGATTTACAAAATTGACAAACAAGATCCCAACCCAATCATCGGAAAAGCCTTCATTTACTATCCCGAAAAAGAAACCATCCTCAAAATACAAACAGAATGGGAAGGATTCAGAGACCGCGCAAAAAATCTCAGTATCACAAAAATCCCAGCAAATAACAAAAATGGCTTCTATCGCGAAAGCAATCTACCCGCGAAAACAGAAATCATCCACATGCGCCCCCACGGCCGAGATGCCATGGATTTAGACACCACTGCACCGCTTGAAATAACTAAGCATTGTTTTTGGTTTAATAAGGGATTTATTCAGGAATTATTGAGGAGGAATCAGTAACTCTACCCAATTATTTTTTCAGTTTATTCTAATTCAAATTTATCTAATTTGCCTTTTCAAACTTTGATAAGTTCAAAAATTAAAAGTAAATTAACCTTTTAATTTGTACTAATTACACCAAAAATGAACTGGATAGTTTTAGCTGAAAAGTCAGGAAATATTGTATTAACTTCCAAAAGGTCATCTGAATCTGGTTTATTGCCCAAAGGAAGCTATTTAACAGTAGATATGTCTATTACGAATGGTGAAGACCCAAGAAGATTTGTTCTTCGAGTTGAGGAAAGCGAGCAAACAACGGTGTATTCACCAAGTCCACTACTGGCGGATTTAAACTTAGGATTACAAGAGGCTGATAGAGAATGTAAGAATCATATTAGCGCGAGAAGAATTTATGACTTTTCCGATCGTAATGATGGATTAATAGATTACATTAAACCACAGTCCATTGCACGGATTTCTAGTCAAGAGGAGATCTTAAAAGCAACAGGTGCGGAAAATAATAATGGGCCGTATATCTTTCCAGCTACTATTTATGGATCTAAATGTCAAAAAATTAATGACCTTAACAAAGAAGCTGTCAAAATTAGAATTCCCGAAGATGTATATTGGCACCAGATGCAAATTACAGGTAAAACAGGGTCCGGTAAAACAGTTGCGACAAAATATTTAGCTCAACATTTTGTCGAAAATAAAATTACCGCTGATGGATTAAATCGATTTGGTTGTGTTCTTGCCATAAATGTTAAAGATGTTGATTTCCTGTCAATGGATCAATCAACAAATAATTCAAACTTAGAAGTAAAAAATGAGTGGGACTCAATTGGTGCGGAGGCAAGAGGGTTAAACAATTTTGAAATTCTATATAGTGCTCATGAAAACATAAATGAATTAGTTTCCCAAGGAATTAGTGGTCACTTATGCAAACCAATAACCCTGAATGCAAGCAAAATTAAACCTGATTCTTTGCTAGGAATTGTTGAAAATCTTACCGAATTAGCAAGTCAGGCATTACCCAATATTTTTAGATACTGGCAAGAAAAAGGTCCAGGAAAAAAATTCTCTGATTTTTTAGATTTTTTAGATAACTGCATAAGCGAAGATTACACATTCAATACTATTGATGTTGCAGAAAGAGAAGGTACTGCAAAGTTAAATCCTTCAACTGCTAACGCCATGTTAAGACAACTAACAGCAGCAAACGTTTACTTTGAAAATCCAAATGGAAACGATATAAGTGCAAAGGATATTCTTCAAGAAGGAAAGATGACTGTAATTAATGTGGCAAATAGTATTGATTTTGGTTCCATAGTTCTAAGGTATTTACTTAGTAATATTGTTCACGAAAAAAAAGCTGGAAATAATATCCCAATATTGATTATTATTGATGAAGTACATCAATTTTATAAATCTAATTCTTCCAAAAGCGCATTAGGTGAGCTAGATTACATTTGTCGAGTAGGAAGAAGTCAAAAAATTGGTGTTATTTTTTCATCACAAAACATAAATGATATTCCTAATGGGTTGACTTCTGTAATAAATTCTAAATTCATGTTTAAAACCGATGAATTTGGAAAAAAAATAAATGGCATCAACTCTGAAGATATTCAGTCAATGAATTCAGGTTACTGTGTAACAAATATTCATGGTTTACCACATTTGAAACTTGCTAAATTTCCACTTTCAATTTGTGGAGTAAATTGATTTACGAATAAACCCTACGTATGGACAATAAGAAGAATTTAGGCAAAGAAGTAATGTATCGTAGTGAGATTTTCAATCTTTTAAAAGAATCTGTTGGAGATTTCACAGAGAAAGAACTTCAAAATTTGGAAGACATATTTGTGAATGACGAAATAGATACAGAAGAATTACTTCGAAAAATACTTGAATAAATGGAAATTGATTACACCCTCAAGATAAAAAAAGAAAGGTCCGAATTTAAACCTCGCCCAGAATTCATCAACCCATTAACAAATTCAATTGAAAGAATTATTGAAATAAATGCTGATAATGGTTATGGAAAAACGTTTATCCTGAATTTAATTGCCTATGCACTATTTGCAGACAAATTAAATGAAGAAGCTATCCTACCATCATTAAAGGAAAGAGTTGCAGACTATGAAAATATCGATGCTTATGATTTAGAATATAATCTAAAGTTTAATTTGCCCAATGGCAAGAAAATAATCCTCTCTAAAAAAGGCGCATCAGATAGAATCGTTCACTTCGAGAATGAACCACCAATGGGTGTAAATCACCTACATAAAATGATTTCAATACTCTATGACGTTCCAGTAGATCCAAATTTGAGGCTAAATGATGTGATCAAAGACCTCGGTATCTGGAATAATAGAATAAGAGAAAAGTTCATAAAGTACAACAATTTTCTCAATGAAATCCAGAACCAGTTTAGCGATGTAAGAGATGAGATTAAAATTTCAAAACTAAAGATTCAAAAGGCAGAATTAGAAACCATTTTAAAAGATAAAAACAAGCAATTATTAATTGCTAAAATTTCACATGGTGACTTAAATAATATTATTGAACTAGAAAAACTGATTTCTGAATTTCATCAAATTGAGAAATTAAACGTTGAATTAAAGAGAGCGGAAAAGGAATTAAAGAAATATCCTAAACCAAAAAAAGTAGATAAAAAGGATGAAAGTTTATTAAAAAATCTTCAAATTCAGGTCATCAACCTGAAAAAAATGTTTTCAGAAAAAGTCCTAGGATTGATAATAGAAATAACTAAAGCAAAAGAATTAGTTGACTTTATTGAAAATCATACATCGCTCTATGATATCTTCATTAATGTAAAGGCAGAAACAATTGATACCATTTTACAAGACACCAAAACTGAATTTTTCAATGAAAAAGTAGAGTTTTTATGTCGTGGAATAATTGATTTTATTAGTAATCAGGAAAACGAGAAAAAATATTTAATTCACAATTTTCTAAAACAATTACTTGAACAAATAGATGAACTTATAGAAAATGATGCTGACAGCATACTAAAAGTATTGACTAAAAATGACACCAATATATTAAAGGAAGAGATAAAAATAAGAATCGATGAACATAAGATTCAAGATTACACTAAATTAAAAATTACCGCAAAAGGACTTCCAAATGATATCAGCCAAATATTTTTACAGATTAAGAAAATCATTTCAAAAATCGAGATTGAATCTAAAAAAACTGGAATAGATTCGGACGGTGAGAAATATTATCTAATCAGGAGTCAGATTGAAGAAATAAAATCAAAAATAGACAAGGGAACCAGATTAATCTCCATCCGAGTCCATAACCTTTCTGAAAATCTAGAACTCAGCAATACACTTTTAAATTCGAAAGAGAATGCAGAATCTACTCGAGATGCATTGAAAAAGAAACTTGTATTAAATATTAATTCTGTCAACTTAAATGATGAAATCAATAGAATTGACAAAGCAATAAACCTACTCGATAATGAAATCGAAAATTTGAAAAAATCGTTGTCACTAATTGATGCAAGTTTGACAATAGAGGAGAAAAAATCAATTAGTAAATTCAATTCAGAACAGCAGAAACGTATTAGTAAATTTAAACTAGCGATTCAAATTTTCATCAAAAATTTTGGTGAATACAGCCACCTAATTCAAAATATAAACGACGGGAATTTAGAACAATTCAAACATGAGGAAGATATACAATTCATTAATGTTGCTGGGAAAATTATTGCATATACATTAGATAACAAGCTACTTCTTTCAGATGGACACTACAAAAAATTAGAATATTACGACATTATAAACAAAGAATTCCATTGTGACGAAAATGTAATTATCAGAAAAAATAATATCTCAACAGGTTTAGCGAGTGCAAATTATTTAAGGCAACGAATTGAAAATCTAGAAGGAGAATTCGTCGTGATTCTTTTAGATGAAATAGGAAATATGTCAACCAACACTCTTCAAGAGGTTATTAATTCAATAAAAAAAATTGAAAGTCAAAAACGATTAATTGTTTCTATACTCACGCAGCCAAGTAAAGAAAATGGCATTATTCAAATTAACAAATATTGATGGAAGAAATATTAGAATTCCTTTATAACAATCTCACTGAACAATTGAATTCTTCACTGAAAAGTAAAGAAAAAAAATATGATGAGACAAAAAATTTAGACGTTTTAAATACCGTCTTAACACTTTCAAAAACTCAAAAAGAACTAATACGACTATTTGAATCAAGTGCTGAAGAGAAATCAGTTTTAGTTTATCAATTTTCAAAAATAAGCTTTGATGAATGCGTTAAGAATCAACTAATTCGTCAAGGATCAACAATTAACGACACAAAATATTTTATAGGTGTTTACGGCTTATATCAATTTTATTTATTGAAAAACAAAAGCATTATTGAGACATTTGTTTCAATTGACGAAACACGATTTAAAAATGATGAAATTTCCCTAAAAGTTCAAGAAAAAATTTGGTGTATATTTTTACTTCTTTTTGGGGCTGACTCAGTAGAAAATAAGTTTGACACAACAATACTAAGTCATATTGAACTTGATAGATTCTTTAATTTTTTAAAGTCAATAGAAAAAGTAATTATTAACAATGGTATTAAATTAGGAAAGTCAATTTCTTGGGGAACGGGGAAAGACAAATCATTTAGAAGTTTTATTACAAATAATGTCCTCTTGCCTAAAACTGGAATTTACTTTGACAGACCTACCAACAACTATTTTCTTGATTTAACCAAAAGAAAAAATGCAATATATCTAATCGATTTATTACTTGACAATTATGATGGTGCCGAGAAAATTTTAGCAAAAGACTTGTTGAAAAACTCACTTCGTGAACTAACTAATTTAATGCTAATTGATTTATCAATTATTCCCAAAGAATTAAATGAATTTATTCTTTCAGAACTCTAAAATCCTCGTTGTTCATTCATACTCTTTGTTAGACCCATTCTCTCAATTTCATTGTATAAGTTAGTGGATTTAAGTATCTCTCTTGCATATAATTCAGCTATCTGGACAATCCTTGGTTGTACATTAATCCCACTACCATTGGCTAGGAATTGATAGTAAATTAAATTAAAAATCTCATCGGAATATAACCCATCAAGAAATGCTCTAAGAGGAAATTCAATTCTAATCGGACTTCTCCCTGTAAATACCTTCAAGAAACACATAGCCTTACCTCTACCGTCATCAGATATGTAGGAAAATATAGGAGAAACTTCACCAACCTTTAAATTAAGAAATGCCCAATGCAAATCAGAATTATACCCTTTTGCAAAATCAAATGACTCCGTAATGATTGTACTTTCACTATTCTTTACAAAAAATACTGGTTTACAATTTTGTGATAATAAAGATTCAATTAATGTAAAATTTCCTGCTGTGGAAGCACCTGAAAACATCGACCCATCTATAAATAAAAATGAATTTTCAGGAGCTACTTTTGAAAGGAAATATTTTCTTTCTTTAACATATTCTTCATTCAATGATTTGCTTAAATCTTCGGTATAAATCACATCTGAAAACGATGTCGAATTGGATTTAATTATTTTTGATTTGGTAAAAAACTTTAGAGTTACAAATGCAGCAGGAGTATATTCTTGTTCATTTTGTAAGACACTACAATGAGTAATACAACGAATTTTCCCTTCTAGAGAATTTAACTCTAATATGGATTCGTCATAGGCCGCTAATAGGAAGGTTGAATTTTTATTAAACTGCTCAAGATTAATTTTCTTAATTGTGCTATGCCCAGATATAATTCTAATAATGGAACCTGCTCCTTTCAAAACATCTTCACCTAACCCCTTTACAATGCTCGCTGTATTAGATTGAGAATTATTGATCAATTTGATATTTTCAATTGTCGAAAGATAATTCTCAGAAAAAATCACTCTTCCCTTAAATTCTGTATTCATAAAACAATAGATTAAACTTGAATCAAAAAAAATTATATCAGGAAACAAGAAAGTAAAATTCAAGCTGAATTACATAAAAGTAAGAAAATCGATTAACGATTTTACATGTACTCTAGATTTAATTTATGATGACTATTTTTACCCCATGACTAAGAACATATGAAAATAAAACTCAACGAGGTTTTATCCACCTCTCCGCACAAAGATTACAAAACTTGGGTAGAATTAACTACTGGTGATTATCAAAGTGGATTGAATCTCTATAAGGGGATGCCTTATTTATCTGAGGTAGTAGGTAGAATACCATTGATCAATTTTCATATAAATCCATACAAAGAAGAGAACAGTGAATCCCCTTGGCGAGATCTAGTTTTTCAAGATGAAGGTATCGTCATTTACAATGGTGATAACAAAACTTCAGACAAAAAAGCGCATGAAACTTTTGGCAATAAGAAAGTACTCGACGTTCTACCTCTATACTTTTCAAAAGATAAATCTGAGCGCTTAAAGGCTCCTCCAATTTTAGTGACCAGAACCGTTAAAATTGGTGCGCAAACTGGTTACCGGGAAATAATTGGTCTTGGTCTCATAAACGAAAGTCCTCAACTGGTTCATCAGTATGAAAAAAAATCAAAAGCTGTATTTTCAAATTATCAATTTACAGTAACATTAATTTCTCTCGCACCTGATGATTTTATAAATTGGAAATGGATTGATGATAGAAGAAATAATGAATTAAGCGATGAATCAACACTGGCCTTTGCTCCTAAAAACTGGATTCAATGGGTAGAAAATGGTACTTCCAGTATACCAAAAATTCAACTAAAAATTAAATCCTATAAAACAATATCGGAAGTTAACCAACGAAAGTTGCCCGCTCAAAACAAACAAATTATAGATGAATTACTCAATGTGCACTACCCAAACCCAACTGTAGATGGCATCCGATTCGAGGCTTTTGCATCATTTGTAACAACCCTATTTTTCGAGAAATTTAATTACGAACGTGGATGGATTACAGTAGGAACAGGAGACAGAGGAGTAGATTTTGTGGGTCGTTTAGATATTGGACACGATTTTCTGTCTAAAACGTCTATAATAGTCTTAGGTCAATCAAAACGTTATAAATCAGCAATTTCTGGAGAACGATTGACCAGAGTAGCCTCTCGTATGACAAGGGGATATATAGGCGTTGTTATAACACTTGACGTGTTTTCAGTACCTGCTCAACATGAAATTAAAGACGATAAGCTTCCAATAATTTTAATTAATGGAGCAAAGCTGTCAGAATTAGTACTTACGTACATGAATAAACATGCATTAACACTTAAGGAAATCGTTGAGAGTCAAGATGCTTGGGCAAAAGAAAATCTAGGGTCATCCCATTATGACTCAATTCTCAGTATTTAACCCCACCCCCAACTCTCCATCCCTCTCAACTCAACAAACCCCACATTTATTTCTTGGAATTTTTCCAGGAGGTCTTCGGGGGTGAAAATTGGTGCTTTGGTGAGGGAGATTTGGCACTGGGCAGCGAAAGTATCCGCTAGTTCTGGCGTTTGGAGATATTGTTGCCAAGCGATCAAAATGCGTGATTTTGAGGCTAAAAGTTGTGTTTTGGAGAGAATTTTATCGGTTTTATTGGCATTTACTGCATTTTTGGCGGGAAGCAGGTTCCAGAAATCGTTGTTGAAAAGGACTGAAAACGGGATGGCGTGATCGATGGCTAGATCATCTGTTTTTTTGATTTGCTGGCCCGACCAAGTGCAGTAGACGGTTTGGCCCGATTCAATTTGTTTGCACCAAAATTTTCTGATTTGATCGGTGTCGCGGGCAATTGTTTCGCTTTGGAGTAAGATAGCTAACGGACTTGGTTTGCCGTAATGCATTGCTTGCTCTTGAAGTTCACCCGATGAAGTTTTGGTGTTTTGGAAGCGCTGCTTTTCCATGAAATCTACCCAGTTCATGATGATGGAATTGGTTCCGGAAAGTAAACCTCCATAAATCTTGAGGGCCTCAAAATAAGAACTGTCCATGATTAGCTTAGGTGAATTAGAAAGCAAATCGAGGTAGCCATTGATAGAAGAACTTCGTACTGCCTTTCCTGACTCGATCTGAAATAAGGCGTTGTAGCCATTACCCATAGAAGTTCCGATGTATTTGACCGGATTTTTGATGATGGTGTCGTTCAAACTTTTCGCCAAATCAATAAATACCGACTTTAATTCAATCTTGTATTGGTGTTGATGAAATTCTTTGTTGAAGTCCCAGTAGTTCTGTAATTGATGGTCATTTTGTATATCGCGCAAGCGGTTTTCAAAAACCAAGCTCCTATTTTGATGTATTTGCGCATAGTTGTTTGCAAGCAAATCCCAATAATAAAACAACCACTTGTCTGTGATCAAAAATACAGGAATAGCAACCTGGTTTTGGCGGTGCTCGATGTGCGGTGATTGCGCTGAAATGATATCAATTATGGCGCGCAACAACGCAAACTTATACGTAGAAGTCTTGCTCTCCTGCTCAATGATTTTCTGAAATACGAGAATGGCGTCCATTGTCAATATATCAAACTATTGTTTGCACTTGCGCCTTCATCCACTCCAAAGTCTCCACATCACTGCTCCACACATAACAGCCCTTCATTCCCCTAGTCATGAGTGTTCGGTACGTATTTTTGATGAGGAGTTCGGCCATTTGATGACCTCTTTCTGGATTTGTTTTGAGTAAGCCCTTGAGGCCGTGGATACTTTTGTCGCTGGAGGCGCGGGATTGGGGTTGGCAGATCCATTGGCCGTTGCGGATGACGAGGTCGGGGCCCATGATGACGCCGATGTAGTCTACCTCGAGGCCTTGGCAGGTGTGGATGCAGCCGATTTGCTCAACGGAGGCGGGGCTGATGATCCAGAGCATGCCGTCTTGGGTGAGGTTCCATTGTTTGGCGAAGTTGTGTTCGGGGAAGACGATGTCGTTGGCTTTTTTGTCGGTTTTGGAGTTCCAGGGCCAGCAGTAGCCGGCTACCATTCGGGCGCGGTTGCGGTCGGCGTTTTTGAGTTTGATGCGCTCGTAGAGTTCGTTGGGTGAGCTGCAGATTTGGAAGTCGTAGTTGAGGTCGCTTAGGTTGGTATTGGCGGTTTTGCGGATGCCGAGCAGTTGGTCTAGGTAGGCCATGTAGCCGTCGCTGCCGTTGCACCTGAATTGGCTGGTGAGTTCTAGGCGGTGGAGGGTTGCGCCTGCGTGGGCGGCCCAAGTGGCAATTTCTGCGTCGGAGCCGATGTCTTTCATCGTGACGCGTTGGTCTTCGTCTAGGAAGAAAACCGAACAGCGTGCCGCATTGATGATTTCTTTGATTTGGTTCTCGCCTAAGTTAGAAAACATGCCGCTTTTTTCATTGAGGCGGTGGGCTTCATCTACGAGTAAGGCGTCGTACTGATTGCGTTCGGCGTTGATGTAAGTACCCGAGCCCTTGAATAAATTATTGACCCAAGATTTGGTCCGGATGCCGCTGAGTTTGCTGGCATAGACGTCGCGGGGCGCGCTGTTTTTACTGACGTACTGCACCATTTTTTGTTTGGTGGTGAGCCTCGCAGTGAGTTGAATGGCGACAACCGATTTGCCGGTGCCTGGCCCTCCCCTCACAATCACCACATTTTTGGAACTCGGACTCGCCTGCTCCACCAAATTCCAGATCTGCTCGTAAACTACCTTTTGCTCGTCGATCATCACAAACTCGTCATTCCCTTCTATCATTTTGGCAATGGCGTCTGCAAGTCCTTTCGACGGTCGGATTTCACCGTGCTCGATCTGATACATCACGTTTCGGGCGTCGCCATACTTGACATGCTGCTTGATGAATTCAGACAAACGCAAGACATCGCTTTTGGCAAATAATGGCGCTTTCTGAAGGTATTCTTGGTAAAAAGGGCCCGTCATGGCGCTCGGATCTGCACAATTGTGCAAAAATGCGCAGGCCTGTAATTTGATTTGTTGGTCCTCGACAGCCGCATTGAAGCCCTGCAACAGCGCCGCATAACTCCAAGCCTGATAACTCGGATGGCTCACCTCTCTTACCGCACCACCAATGTAAGTCTTGACCACACCATCTAAGTCGGTAGCGGTGGCCGTCTCCCATTGCTTGAGCTCCACAATAACCGCGCAGTCTTGATGGGTTTCGGTCTGGCCGGTAATGATAAAATCGATGCGCTTACTCGTATTGGGCACCTGGCACTCAATACTGATTTTGGCGTCGCCCGGAATATCGGTATCGTCCAGCACATTGCGCATGTACTGCATCGAGTTCTTCCAAGAGTTGACCTCATTCTGACTGGTGTCTCGTCCTAAATTGCGCTTAAAGTTGTCGTGAATAATATACTCAATTTGGCTCTCCCGAACCTGGCGCATGAAAGTCTCTTTGTTTTCTTGGTAAACGATCATAATTCTTCTAGCTTCTATTGCTCATCCTCTAATTATCGACTTCCTTTTGCCATTGCCATTGCCATCTGTAATTTTTCAAGTAATCTTTCCTTTGGAGGGAGTAAAGTAAGATATTCTGAAACCTTAATATTACTCTTATCCAATTGTAGAATTTCAATATGTTCTGGATTTTTCCCTGAGCACAGAATCAATCCAACTGGTGGATTTTCACCTTCATTCATTTCATATTTTTGTAGATAACCCAGATACAATTCCATTTCACCTTTAAAAGCGGCATCAAAATCACTAATTTTTAAATCAATTGCAATTAGTGACTTTAATTTTCTATGAAAAAATAAAAGATCAATATAATAATCCCTATTGTCAATTTGAATGCGCTTTTGCCTAGCTAGAAATGCAAAGTCAGATCCAAGTTCACAAATAAATTTTTGTAAATTGACCAAAATAGAAGACTCTAAATCTTTTTCGCTGTAAGTATCTTTTAATTCAAGAAAATCTAAAATATATGGATCGCGAAATACCAAGTCTTCGGATAAGGTATTATTATTTCGCAGCGCACTTAATTCTTTTTTAATGAGTTCATCAGGTTTTTTACTTACTGCGGTTCGCTCGTAGAGCATGGATTGAATTCTTTCGCGAAATGTACGCACACTCCATTTTTCAACTTGACAAATTTCAATATAAAAGGTGCGTTTGAGTTCTTCCTCGATGTATAAAACTTCCTTAAAATGCGACCAACTCAATTGTCTACACAGTGTAGAGACAATTTGGTAATCGGAGAAAATTTCTGAAAAGCGCATACAATGACGCAAATGTTTTTCTCCCCAACCTTGACCAAATTGTTCAGTTAGGTACTTACTGGCGTTTTTAATAATATGTTGTCCATAGGCAGCACGATCACCACTTAATATTTCCTTTTGAATTCTCAATCCTACTTGCCAATATACCAAAGTAATAGTACTATTTACCGAAACGAGAATTTGAGATCTGCCTGATTGAATGAGCTCATTCAACTCATCAAATAATGCCTTGTTTTGAATTTCTTTTTCACTCATAACTCCGTATACTTCGCCGCACTTCCTCTCGCCTTCTCCACCGGATATTTCTCGGCGTTCTTCGCAATCTTGTCCAACACAATCTGCCTCACATCCAAGCCCTGCTTCTCTGCCAACAGCAGCGCATACGCAATAACATCGGCCAGCTCCTCCTTGATCTTCTCTTTATCGACCAACTCCGCAGCCGCCGCATCTTTCCACAAAAACAACTCATTAAGCTCCGCCGCCTCAATAGACAGCGCCACCGCTAAATTCTTGGTATCGTGAAACTGCTGCCACTCCCGCTCATCGCGAAAAGCAACTAGTGCGTTGATTAGTTCTTGGATTTGGGACATGAGGTAAAGATGCGAAAAAAAACCAATAGGTGGTCCAATCAATACGGGATATGCGGAGTGAGAAATGAGTTGAGGTTATTTTGAGATGGGTCGATTATTTAGTCAAATTTGTAAGTGAATCTACCTAAGGGTAAATTAAAAAGCAAAGATTGTTCGTTCATCTTAAAATTTCTTCCATAACTTTGAATTGTAAAAGGGGTTCATCATGAGTTCATCAGCATCAAGACAGCGTAAGAAACAAGCATTGGAAAATGAAGCGGCCATATATCGCCCTTCTAAAGAAGCCATTGCTCATTTTTTCACAAATCTCGAACTCAAGCCAATGACTAAAGAGGAAATTCGCGAAGCTCGTATCAATAGTTACCCAACAGTTTTCTAAGCATTTGCATAGGGAGATGCTCAAACTCCTATTATGCAAAATAGTCATTATAAAATCGGAACATGTTTATCAGACCAGCACAATTTCAAACGGTCGACTACCTCTACAAATATATGTTCACCAACGGATTCCAACTCAAAGATGGTGTTTTCCATAGCCTGCAACTCGTCGCCTTTTCCTACGAAGACGGAATGGTCTTTTCTGCAACAAGAATTTTGGCGAAACGCCAGGAACTAAAATCAGATAAATGAAAATTAAACCTATATCAGCCACTCTCTTTTTGACCCTTCTAATTGTGGCTTGCACCTCCCCTGCCAAAAAATGTCCGAAGCAAGAAAAAGTTGTCGAGAACAACACCGCTGAATTTGACCCCGGCCCTGAGGCAGACCAAGCGACCATCAATATGGATAGCTATGACGCTGTGCAATATTGGAAGCAAAAAATGAATGCGCGTTTAAAAAGCATCGAAAAGATTTACGAAGGTGCCGACTGGACCACACCAGCGCACAAAACCCGCTTTTTCAACAACCTCGACGCCTCACAAAAAGCTTTTGAAGCCTACCTGAAAGCGCAAGTGGAATTGCAGTACCCAAAAGCTGAAGAAGATGAATGGTGGGGCTCGGGCATACCGCCATGCATCAATTTGATTTACCTCAAGCACTACAAAAATCGTTACAACGAATTAGGCCTTTGGGAAAAAGGCTCTCCTGATGGCGAAATGTGCGGTGGATCGGCTTTGACGCAGTGGGACTTGGAGGAGATGAAAAAACATTGATACTTTAACAAATGGATTATTTATTTCAACCCTTTCACGAACTTCAACTCGGAAAAATACAACGGCACTACCGGGTAGATAAAAGTCATCAAGAATTTTATTTCTTTGCGAAATGCCCAGAAGAGGTGCTTGATGTGGAGGTTTATGAAATTCCAAACGGGGAGTTGCATGTTGTCGATACTTATGCACCTTCTCCAAAAAGATTTATGTTTTTGAAAGAAAAAGACGATGCATTGTTAGACGCTCATGTTATTGTCATGAACTTTAACGACGGCTTTGTTTACGCCTCGAGAAGTTGTCGGTTTGTGTTGAGGTGAGGGTTGAGGGGATGGTCTTTTTACCCCTACTTCACATAGTTTGTTGACCATTCGCCGTCTTCGGTGAAAAGGTTGAAACCATTTTCTGAATCTGAGCAGAGGTATTGACCTGTCCATTCGCCTTCTAGGTTAAATAGATTGTAATTGGACTCAGCCCGCACGAAATACCCAATCCATTCTCCGTTGGTTTGGTAGTATATGTAAATATCAAAATTAGCCTGCACCAAAAAGCCAATTACTTCTCCGTCTTGACTGAACAAATATTTACCTGTCCAACTGCCATATTTGGGGTTCAAGCCGGTTGAGTACTTCGGGTTTATTCTTGTATTATACTTGGGGTTAACGTTCGTATTATATTTAGGGTTGACATCCGTATTGAAATTTGGTTGGCTAATTTGGATCCAAGGTTTGGAACAGAAGCCGGAAAAACCAGACCTGTACTCATTGTTCAGACAGATTTACTCAACCGCATGCACCCCTCTACTTTAGTTTGTCCGCTGACTACAAACATTCAACCTGACAGTAAAATTTTGCGTGTGCACCTTCAGAAAGGAGTCGGGAAAGTCGAAAAGGCAAGCGACATCATGATAGACCAACTCCTTGCAATAGACAATAAAAAGTTGGTTAAAAAACTTGGTGAAGTCCCTAGGGAAATCGTTCGGAAGGTGCATGAAAATATCCTATTGATCTTGGATACTAATTGATTTAAGCATACAATAATTCCCTCCCTCAAGTGTTTAAAAATAAAAAAACACTATGAAAAATAATTCGATAAACGCAGGTAATTTATTACGTGTCTTTTTTGTATTTTTACACGTAAATACAAAAAATATGTATACCAAACTCACCCTGAACATAGATAAAGAAATCATTGAGCAGGCCAAGTTGTACGCAAAAAAACAAAATTTGAGTCTGTCAAAACTGATCGCGACTTATCTGCAAGCAATCACTCAGAAACAATCTGGAGAAGAAGTGGTAAGCCCATTGGTAGCTCAGCTGACGGGCATAATTCCGGCTGATTACAATGAGAAGTTAGACTATAGAGCGCACCAACTTCAAAAACATTCTTGATGAAGCGCGTTTTTGTGGATACGAATATCGTCATTGACTTGATTGGCAATCGCGAGCCTTTTGTCAAAGATGCGCAACGCTTGTTCACTTTGGCCGAACGCAAGGAAATTAAGATTTGTGTTTCGGCATTGACATTAGCAAATACGTATTATGCGCTTACGAGGACCTATAGAGTAGTTGCTGCGAAAAAATACTTACAGCTCTTTAAAATCCTGGTAAAAGTTGTTCCTTTTGAGGAGCAAACCATTGATTTGGCATTGGCTTCGAATTTTGCGGATTTAGAGGACGGTTTTCAACACTATATGGCCCTTCAATGCCAAGCGGAGCTCATCATTACTAGAAATAAAAAAGACTTTAAATACGCCCAACTACCCACGCTCACCGCCACCGAATTCCTCCGCCACTTATCAAGTAAAACTAAATAGCCATTATTCCTTCAGTTTGCCGTATTTTTGCATCTTTTTTACCGATACGGCCTTTTAATGGTTTTACCACACCAACTCGAAGTACTTAAAGCCATTGAACCCGAAGTTGGGAATTTCATTGACGACAAAATGAACTTGCCTGCTGCGTCTTGGCAGCCAACTGATTTTTTGCCCGATTTATCTCAGCAGGATTTTCCGGATACCATTAAGGCCTTGCAGGAACGCATGGCGAATTTGCCGGATACCGTTTTGGTTTCTTTGATTGGCAATATGATTACCGAGGAAGCTTTGCCGGGCTACCAGACGTTTTTCAATTTGCTCGAAGGCATCAATGAGGAACGCAATGTGGCGAGTTTGCGGCCTTGGGTACGTTGGTCTAGACTTTGGACTGCCGAGGAAAACCGTCATGGCGATTTACTGAATAAATACTTGTACTTGAGCGGTCGTGTAGACATGCGGGCGGTGGAGCAAAGTATTCAGCAGCTGATCCATAATGGCATTGACCTACAGACCGATGCCAATCCGTACTTTGGTCTAATTTATACTTCTTTTCAGGAGCGCGCCACGAAAATTTCACATGTCAATACAGGTAAACTTGCTACCAAAGCTGGCGACACCATCCTGACAAAAATCTGCAATACCATTGCCGGTGAAGAAGCCTTGCACGAGCGCGCCTACAAGTTTTTCATGAGTAAGGTCATGGAGTTTGATCCAAACGGTGGCCTCCATGCGTTCATGACCATGATGAAGAAGAAAATTGTGATGCCAGCAAGCCTTATGGACGTTGGTACCCATAACAATAATTACAACAGCTACGCGAGTATCACGCAGAAAATTGGCGTGTATACCAGCCTAGACTACGCAAATATCATCGACCATTTGGTCAAGTTTTGGCACATCGACAAACTGCAAGAACTCAATGACCAAGGCAAGCGAGCGCAAGATTACCTCTCAGGCCTTGCCGAGCGCTATTATCGCCTTGCCGAACGGCTTCAAGAACCCGAAGAAGTCCAGTTGGTTTGGCTGAAGCATTAATATCACTACCTTTGCGGGCTTAATTCTCTTCATGAAACGTATCAACGAATACAAAAAATTATTTGGCATCGACAAACCTATTGTTTTGGCCGAACTCAAACAGTCTTACCGCATTTTGGTCAAGCAATGGCACCCCGATAAGTTTCAGGATGGCGACCCACTCAAAGCAGAAGCCGAAGAAATGGGCCGTCGCGTGGTAGATGGCTACCATTTTTTAGTGAGCATTGCTCCCGAAACCAAAGCTGCGAACCTCGAAGATTACAACCGCACCATCAACGAATGTGGCATCGCCGATTTCCGCCACAAAGGCCTTCTTTTGGAAATCACCTTTACCGATGGCTCTTGCTATGAGTACTTTGGCGTCAATGCCAATGTCTATAAAAAACTGATCAACGCCGATAAACAAGTGCGTTTCGCCAAGCGCTTCATTTACGAAAGCTTTTTGTACCGCCAGTCTAAGAAGGCGAGTACGGTGGAGGCTTAATCTTCCTCGATTTCTAGGGGTTCTACCGACCCACCCAACAACTGCTGGCTCTCCGCTGAAGGCAACTCTTCCACTTTGCGCAATTTGGTAAGCATGACATTTGTGCGTGTGGTGACGAGTTTTTCGAGTTCGTCGTCGGCTTCTGAGATTTTCTTTCGCGCTTTTTCCAAGACCCCTCCAAATTTGGTGAATTCGGTTTTGACGGCGCCTAGAATTTGCCACACTTCACTGCTGCGTTTTTGAATGGCTAAGGTTTTGAAGCCCATTTGCAGGCTGTTGAGCATGGCAGCCAATGTAGTGGGGCCCGTTACGATGATTTTGTATTCGCGCTGCAGAATGGCCACGAGTTCTGGTTGGCGCACCACTTCTGCAAACAGCCCTTCGAGGGGCAAGAACATGATGCCGAAATCGGTGGTGTGGGGCGGGTCTATGTATTTGTCTCGGATGTCTTTGGCAAATTTCTTGATGCTTGCCGAAAGTGCTTTGCTTGCGCTGTCTATGCCCGCTAAATCTGCGCTGTCGTAGGCGGTCTGGAGGCGCACGTAGTCTTCTTGCGGAAATTTGGCGTCTATTGGCAAGTACACTTCTTGGCCGAGGTCGTCTTTGCCGGGGAGCTTGATGGCAAACTCGACGTGGTCGTTGGACCCTTTTTTGGTCTTGACATTCGCCTCGTATTGCTCTGGCGCCATAATTTGTTCTAGGATATTGCCCAACTGGATTTCACCCAAGACCCCGCGGGTTTTAACGTTGCTCAGTACTTTTTTAAGGTCGCCTACCCCACTGGCCAAGTTTTGCATTTCGCCCAGGCCTTTTTGTACCGCCTCCAAGCGTTCCGATACCAATTTGAAAGACTGACCCAAGCGCTCCTCGAGTGTTTTGTGGAGTTTTTCGTCGACGGTTTCGCGCATTTTTTCGAGCTTGGCCTCCGTACTTTTGATGAGTTCTCCTTGGCGCAGGGCCATGGTGTCTGTTAAATTTTTAAGTGAGTTTGCGAGTTCTTCGCGGTTGTCCTTGACCTGCCTTGTGAGTTCTTCGCGGTTTTGGCGCAGCGCTTCGGACAATTCTTGGCGGTTTTCTTTGAATTGGGCGCTGAGCATTTCTTTGATGAGTGCTTCGGAGCGACCTTCTTTTTGACGGCGTAAATGCGCGTAAATCAGCAGCGCAAGTAATAAATTGAAAGCCAATAGTGCAGGAACAAGTAGGGTCATAAAATAAAGTTTGTGGTAAAATTACGGCCCTAGATCGTAAGTTTTTTACGTTGCGAAAAAAAGCAGCACGGTTTCCCGCACTGCTCCTTTTTTATAGTATGATTTTCCTTCAAAAATCATACACGACAGCCAGTTCGTTGTCTACTTCATTGACCCCTGGCGCATTCCAGGCCAAGCGTGTTGCTTCGTCCTTCTCAAAGAGAGATTCTACAGCGCCACGCAAGACAACTTTATTGCCCTTCACTTTCACTTGGATGTGCTCATCGTCGAGCATCCAACTGCGCGATAGGGCTTTTTCAATCGCTTCTTGTTCTACCTGATCGGCAGAAAGCGAATTGACCTTGATATTATTGATTACACCTTTGACACCAATTAAGTCTGCTGCGCAATTCTTTGCAGCATCTCTTTGGTAGTTCCATTCAACGGCACCATCTAAAGTGATCCAGCCGTCTTCTACCTTGACTTGAATTTTATCATTAGGTACTGACCAATTCCACTTCATGCCGCTGAGCACTTCTGTGGCTAAATCCAAATCAGTTTTAGTGGTATCGTTGGCGAATTTGACCTGGATATCTTCCACGACTGCCTTCACACCCATTACACCTTTTGCTGCTTTTTCAGCTTCTAGTTTTTTGGTAAAACTGCTGACCACACCAGTAAGTGAAACCACGCCGTCTCTGGCAGTTACACCCACTTCTGCGGCTTTGAGCAACGGTTGCCACATGATGGCATCTTGCACGTCCTTTTGCAATTGTTCGTTTGTTTTCATATTTCTTATTGTTTGACTGCAACGACATTGTTACAATTCAAATTTCAGCATACTTCAAGACGTTTTGCTTACAGTATTTGGCCGAAATTTTATATTATTATTGAAACAACTATGCAAAAAAAAGCCGCTCCTCGGAGCGGCTTATCGCGTCTTTTAGGTAGTTGAAGCTACTTAATGACCGTGAGTCTTTTTGTGTAAAAACCTTCACCAATTTGTACCCTGACCATATATGTTCCAGGTGTAAAGTCAGCAACTGAAACCGATACTTGTGCATCTGTCACATTTTGTTTCCAAACAAGTTGGCCCATGAGGTCATAGATTTGAAGATCTGTAATGGCTGCGTTGCTTGCTTCAATCAGCACATCCGTACTTGCCGGATTTGGATATACATTCCAATCAGGAGCTACAGCTGCGGCAATACCCGCTGTACTATTGATTTGGAAGGTGGTAGCCAAAGAACAGCCGTTGTTGTCTGTGATGGTAATGAGGTAAACACCCACACCGATATCCGTGAGGTCTGGCTCTGTAGCGGTCGTTGACCACATGAAAGTGTACGGAGCCGTGCCACCTGTTGTAGTCAAATCTATGGAACCGTCCAATGCCGTTAACGAAGAGGCATTCGTAATGGTTGCGTTCACAACAAGCGGAGATGCTGGTGCGGTGATGGTGAAATCCATTTGGCCGTTGCAACCATTTAGGTCAGTGACTTGCACACTTACAGGGCCTACACTCAGGTTGCCTATTTGAGCAGCTTCGCTTTGATCAGACCAAAGGTAAGCATACGGACCAACACCACCATTTACATTAAGTGCAAGTGCACCGTTGTTGCCACCATAACAAGAAACCGGAGTGAGTACATAAGCCACATGTATCAGAGATGGCTCATTAATATAGCGATACGCGGTTACCAAACAGTTGTTTGAATCGCGCACGTGGACTTCGTAAATGAGGTCTCCTGGCAAGCTGTCAAAGTTGTTCGCCATTCCAAAAGGCAACGCATTTAAACTGTACAAATAAGGAGCTACCCCGCCGCTGGCCGTGATATTAATTGCGCCATTGTTGTCGCCATAACAACTAACGTTGAGTGCCGAGGTATGAACGAGAATTGCGTTTGGTTCGGTCAATTCAAAAGATTGTGCCGCCACGCAATTTGCAGCATCCTTGATCAGTACGGTATAGACACCAGCATACAAATTCGGGAAACTGGCCCCAGATTGGTAATTAAGACCGTTGTTGAGGCTGTAGGCAAAAAAGCCCGCACCACCAGAAGCCAAAACCTGAACTGCACCTGCAGCCGTTCCATGACACAGAATATTTGTTACATTGGTCTGGACCACAAAAGCATTTGGTTGCAAGATGGTCTTTGCCATTGTATCCAAACAGCCATTGGCATCTTTTACATACATGATGTACACCCCAGCAGCTAAGCCTGGAAAGGCCGGATTTACCTGGAAATTCACTCCGTTTTTACTGTACTGCAAGGCACCTGTTCCGCCCGTTACATTTTGGATGCTGATGGCACCGTCTTGGCCACCAAAACAAGATGCGTTCTGGGCACTCAAATTACCGATGGTAGGGCCACCTGCTGAAGTAATGACACCCGAAACCATGTTCTGACATAAGTTTGCATCGCGTAAAACAATAAAATATGTACCCGCAGCTAAGTTGGTGAACAAGCCTGTGCTGCTAAAAGTACTGCCGTCCATACTGTACTGATAGCCTGAACCAGAACCACCAGTAGCCATCGCCATAATTGATCCATTACTCGTAGTGCAGGTTGCATTGGTGGTGTTCACCGTTGCAGTGATCTGACTTGGTTGGGTAATGATCAAGGATGTAGCAAGCTGACAATTGTTGGCATCTTTAACACGCAATAAAAAGGTATCAGCCGGTAGGTTGTTGAATACATTGGTGGTTTGGTAAGAAATCCCATCCAAACTATACAAATAAGCTGCTGTACCGCCACTCACAACTGCTGTGAGTACACCTGTAGATGATCCGTAACAGGAAGCAGCCACTTGCGTAATTGCATTGGAGAGTTGTGCAGGTTGGCTCACAGAAACGAGTCCTGTTTTGACACAACCTGTCACGTCTTTGACATATACGGTATAGTTACCCGCATACAAGCCTGTAAAGACAGCTTGCGATTGGTAATTGACTCCGTTGAGGCTGTAAATATGTGTACCTGTTCCGCCAAAAGAAGCCACTTGAATACTGCCGTTATTGCCGCCAAAGCAGCTAACGATACCCGTGCTCAATTGCATGCTCAAGGCAGTTCCTTGCGTTATAGTTGCCACGGCAAAGCTCGTACAACCAGCGTTGTCTTTCACCACACACGTATAGTTACCTGCGACTAAGCCCGTAAATAAACTTCCTGTCTGAAATGTGACACCATTATTGATACTGTACTGAACCGCACCCGTACCGCCTGTCGAAGCCAAACTAATCGAGCCATCGTTACCATTATTGCAACTCACGTGATTCACATTTGGCGCAGCTAAAACTGGTGCTGCATTCGCATTGACCAATACATTGGTTGTATTTGTACATGCGTTGGCATCTTTTACCGTGAGGGCGTACGCACCCGCGGCAAGTGCATTGAAAGTACCAGTACTCTGGTAGGCACCCGCATTGATTTTATATTGTAAAGTTCCAACGCCTCCAGATGCAACACAAGTAAAGCCGCCAATTGCCAATCCGCAGGCACTATTGGTCGTTAATATGCTATTGAAAGCGATGCCAAGAGGCTGTGTTATAGAAAAAGTAGTAGCGTGCAAGCATCCTTTTTGATCCTTAACATTGAGCGTGTAGGCACCAGGTGCAAGATTTGAAAAAGCTGACGCTGTTTGCCAAGGTCCATTATTGAGATTGAATTGATAAGGCGCTGAACCAAATGTGCCTACGGCGAGAACCGAACCATTTGCAGCACCATTGCAAGTTACGTTGGTGATGGCAGTAGCTGTTGCCGTCAGGCCGACAGAAACTTGTTTGGTATAGGTTTGTGTACAAAGGTTGTTCCAACCATCTATTTTTGTGGTCAGGCTTATTGTATAGGCCCCACCCGTGGCATACGCATGGCTAGGGTTGGCCACGTGAGAAAGCGCAGTGCCATCGCCGAAGTCCCAGGTATACAAATAATGAGGACCCGCGTAGTTGCTCGCACCAATTTTATTGAACATGCTGTCTGTAGCGAGTTGCGACGTATTGGTCAGCAGCACATTTGCATTGACCGTCAGACACTCGCTAGCCAATTCAAAAGAAGGCGCGTTGTTATTAGCCATCGTAGGGACGATGTAAAAGTCACCATTACTGCCGAAACTACTCATTGCGCTCGTCCAGTTGTTACCAGTTGAGGTGCCCGAAAGCGAGGCCAAATCTTGGTTTAAGCCTTCGCCATTACCTGTGTACTTCAAGTTAAAGGTGGTGCCAAATGGCGGTGCATTGAGCAACTCAACGGTAAGTGCGAAATCATTGCTGACACTGACACCACCCGGGAAGTTAACCTGAATGTAGCCGTTGCCGTTGTCTGGGTATGACCACCAAACATGTTGGGTACTGGCAATTGTAGTGGTCGGCTTTCCGCTTGCATCCACGTTGGTTACGCTCACCTTGAGCGGCACACCCGAGAAGTATGGTGCTTGATGGTTCCCATAAACCCTGACGCTTTGCACTTTTCCTGCGCCATTGTATTTGTAGGTTTGGGCGGCGCGTTCTTCAAAACCACTTTTGAGTTGATAACTACTGGTTGAGCCAACATTTTTACTGGCCACAAACCCATTGGGATCGCTGGGGCAGGAATACTGCGCCTGGGCGGTACCGCACCACAATAGCAGTCCGGTAGTGAGCATTGTAATTTTTCTTTTCATGTTTGAAATTTAAATGAATAAACAGCTACAAAATTGCCGCTCTTTAGGCCCCTTTGCCTTACAAAAGATTCGGAAAGACTTACGAAATTCTTGTTGCTTTGCTTAACTTTACCCGACTTCAAACTATTCCTTGGAGCAGTTGTTGTGTATAAAAATTCTTTATGTCATTGATCCGAATAGACCGTCCCGAAATCGAAAAAATGGGCCGCATAGAGCGCCTGAACCTCGTCAATAGCTGCACCGGTTATAAATCGGCCAACCTCATTGCCACCATCTCCAACGAAGGAAAAACGAATGTTGCAGTGTTTTCAAGCATCACGCACTTAGGCAGCGACCCTGCGCTCATCGGCTTTATTTTGCGGCCGACCACCGTTCCGCGCCACACCTACAAAAACATCAAGGAATACGGCTATTTTTCTGTCAATCATATCACCACAGACCAAATTGCCGAGGCCCACCACACCTCTGCCAATTATCCAGAGGAGGTCAGCGAATTCGACATGACCAACTTAGAACCCGTTTATCATGGAGGTTGCCCTGTTCCTTTTGTCAAGGGAAGCCCAGTCAAGTTGTTGTGTAAATATGTCAACGAATACCTCATTGAAGAAAACGGGTGCATCCATGTCATCGCATCTATTGAGGCTATTTTTTACGAAGAAGCACTCCTGAGCCCAGACAACTGGCTGCAGCTAGATAAAGGTAAGGTAGTGGCCATCAATGGACTAGATGGCTACGCGCAACCGCAACTTTTGGAACGATTTTCGTACGCAAGAGCAAAAAAATAATTTCATGAAACATCTTTTTATCCTTCTCAGCATTACTACCCTACTCACTTCTTGCGTCTCCGTACAAGAAGCACAAAATGTAGTTGAATTGAGCCAACAGCACAATCGCATTGCTGTTATCCCCATCGATGCCACCGTTGAACGCAAGATTTGGATGAACCAAGAAAAATACAATGAGCTCAACAAGAGCAAAAGCGAAGAGACCCAGCAGCGCATCTATAATTTCATGCAGTTTTATTCCAGAAATGGCAGCATCCATGCCGAAATCATGGGCCCAGATGAAGTCAATTCAATTTTGAACGGCGCTGGCTATCCCATAACAAAATTCACCAACAACGAACTCTGCAGTTTGCTCCAAGTAGACGCCCTTATTTATGGTCAAATTGAAGTACGCGAACCCGTTAGCGAAGTAGCTGCAATGGCGATTAGTAACGCCTACGGCAACGCCATGGTGATCACCAATATTGTCCAACTTACCTTGAATCTTTACGACGCCAAGAGCGCCAAGCAAATTTGGAACACGCAACAGGTGAACCGCGGCCAAATGGGCTCGATCAAAGAAAACATGCAAAGACACGTTTGCCGCAGGGCAGTCCGCAACCTGCCTTACAACCTGAAAAAACGCCGTTACAAAAAAGCGTATGAAGCTATGGGTGGTTTTTAAGCCATCAACGCTTGCTCAAAAGCCTCCACCTCTCTTGCACCATGAATGGCTACCTTGCGATCAAAGATGAAATACGGAACGCCGCGCAGGCCGAGTTCTTGGGCTTCTTGCAAATCTTGGGTAAAGGCGCGGCTGTGCTTGCCGCCTAGGATCGCGAGGTCGAGGTGCTCGGTTTTCAGACCAACTTCTTGCGCCAGTTCCTGCAACACCTGGATATCGTCGATGTTTTTGCCATCCGTAAAATAGGCTTTCAAGAGGCGCATTTTACAAGCCCACTGAAGGTCTTGTTCGTGTGCTTCGTGCAATAAGAGATGTGCTTTGATGGTGTTGGCTACCTTGATTTGCTGCATCTGAAAATCCAGCCCCAACTCTTTGCCTTGGCCAACAATTCTGTGGTTCATGACTTCAATCTGCTCTAATGGAATATGCTTGTGTTCGTGCAAATATTGCGAAATGGACTTAGATAGATCTGTTTTGAGACCTGGATTGAGTAAAAACGTACGCAATTCAATTTGCACCTCGTTCTCGAGGCCTTTATTTTGGATGGCTTGTTGGAGTTTTGTGAGCCCCAAATAACAAAACGGACAAGCGATGTCCGACCAAATTTCTATCAACATAAGTTTCTTTTTTTAACGAACTTCTGAGCCAAAGTCGCGAAAGCGAGACAGGAGCATGGAGAGTTCGTAGGTGCGGTAAATATATAATTCGACAACGATGTAATTCGGATTGTCCACGACAATGCGTTGAGAGCTGTGCAAGCGACGCGATTTTACGTAAGAGATGGCCCAATCTGTAAATTTCAAGCGGATCAGTTCTGGTATACTTTCTTTGAAGCGCGCAATGCCGAGGCAATGTTTGAAGTGCATTTTGAGCTCCACATCTTGAGACAAGCGCTGCCAAGAGAAATGTTGCAGTTCGCCTTCGGTACCGTCTTCACGTTCGGCTAAGGCGGGCACGAGCACCTGATTTTCGATCAGATCGAAGGCGAATACTTTGATTTGCTGCTTGGGGGCTTTCTGACGTTCTGACCATTCACACGCCACCAAATAAAAGCGACCCTCGTAAAAGCGCACCTGCAGCGGTGCCACTACTTGCAAACGCGACTTGTAGGTCCCGAATGCCGATTGATACAAAAACTGTAACAAATATTGCTGCTCGATGGCCTGTAAACAAGTGGCCGCCATTTGCAGCGACTGCCCGTCGTCATTGAGTGCCGATAAACTGAAAACGAGTTTGTCTTGTAACTTTAAATTCGGCTCTTGGAATTTGGCGCCCAACTGCTGTGCAATTTGTTGGAGCATGCTCCCTTGTAAAGCCTCTGAAACGGCGCTTTGCGGCTCGGCAATCAGTTGATAGTAGTGTTTTTTCGAAACCCGAACATGCAAAAGTTTTTCTGTAACATTCGACTTGAGGACTTGCAAATCCGCTTCTAGGGATCTTCTCGAAATGGTTTTGAGACCAAATGTGGGAAGCAACTGATTGAGGTGCTCGTGAATTTGGGCAAAAGAAGCGCGCATAAAGGCCTGCTCTTTTAAAAAATCGAGTATCAATTGAATGCGCAGGCTTTGTGCTTTGAGTTGAAGCATAACCAAATATAATTATAACGCAGAAATATTGCGGAGATAAATCAGTTAAAATCAATTTCAGATAGGACATGACCCGATTTTTGGTATTATTTTTGGACATTGGAAGACTTCAAATAAACAAGCGTAATGAAAACAGTTCTTTTATCAATTGGCTTACTTACATTGGCAACGGCCTGTAGCAAATGGCAAAACAACCAACAACAAATCACTAAAATTTCGACCGAAGGCACTTGGGTGATCAGTAGCTACATCGATGACGGCGACGACGAAACCTCAGATTTTAGTACGTTTCGACTTCAATTCATGGAATCTGGCATTCTCAATGGCACAGATTTACTTAGTAGCAATTCTAATCCTTATACTGGCACTTGGTCTGTCACAGACTCAAATAGCAACGAAAACAGCCTTGATGATCTCGACTTCAATTTGAACTTCAATGTTGGCAACAAACTCGACGACCTCTCCGATGACTGGGATATCGAGTCTTATACCGATTCAGAAATCAAGCTTATGGAAGTAACTAGCGGTGGCGGTGGTACGGACTACCTCACGCTCACCAAACTATAAAAACTTGCGCGCTTACGCTTAACAAAATTCGTGGAAAGCCCTGAGGAAACTCAGGGTTTTTTGTTCCTCAGAACCCTCGATTGGCTCATGGTTGTAGACCCAATTGGCCATTGGCGGCATGCTCATCAAAATAGACTCCGTGCGCCCACCAGAATAGATGCCAAACTTGGTGCCGCGGTCGTGTAGCAAATTGAATTCCACGTAACGTCCTCTCCTGAGTGCCTGCCAAGAAAGCTCCGCTGCTGTGGGTTCTTGCAACACTACACCTTCCACTTGCTGGCGGTAAACAACGGGGAACAAACGACCTAAATCTTCACAATACTTAAAAAGTTGGTCTTTACTGAGATTTGACTTTTGCGCGGTAAGTTGATCAAAAAAGATGCCGCCTACTCCTCTAGACTCACCGCGATGTGGTAAAAAGAAGTAACGATCTGCCCATTCTTTGAATTGCGGATAAAAATCAGGGTTGTATCGGTCAGAAACTTCCTTTAAAGACCGATGGAACATTTTGGCGTGGTCGAGGTCTACAAAGTGTGGCGTGAGGTCAATGCCACCGCCAAACCAATAGGTATGGTCTTCGAGTTCAAAATAACGCACGTTCATGTGCATGATCGGATGGCGCGGATGGCGCGGATGCAAAACGATAGATACACCAGTGGCAAAAAACGCGTCACCTTCGTGACCGAGTTGTTGTTTCATGGCTGCTGTAACTGGGCCATGAACCGCACTGAAAGCCACGCCCGCTTTTTCTAAAATACGACCTCCTTGCAGTGTGCGCGTGTGACCACCTCCACCCTCTTCTCTTTGCCAGGTGTCTTCTTGAAAAGTTGCTGCACCGTCGAGTGTTTCGAGCGCTTGACAAATATGCAATTGAAGCGCTCTGTAGCGCTCGGCAATTTCTGTTTTATTCATGATGGGGTACTAACAGTTGGGCGTTTCTGTAAGGAACAACAACAGCGGCGTTGTTTTCGATAAACAAACCGTTTGTGCTGTTTCGTAAATTCATGTTGCTAATGAGCCCCTGCTGCGGCTTGGTATTGCCGAGTAATTGTTTGCCAACATGCAGCGTGAGGTCATAGCCCAAGCAAGCCATTTTGGTGAGATCGGCATTGTAGCGCTTGCGGTATGCTTTGTGAAAAAGAATGATTTGAGGATCGTGGTAGTTGAAATAACTCGGGAGCGCCACTAAAAAAGCTTGATCGCGGACCTGCGGGACGTCGAGCTCTTTGTAATCGAGCCAGTCTTTTTGACCTGCCACCAATAAATTGCTATCCAAGGCGGCCGCTTTGAGCAAGCCTACCACTTTTGCGCGCTCCGAACTGAAACTCACCAAAAGCTGCGGCCCTCCGATAGACTTATATTTTTGATAGGTGGTCCAGGAGGCCTCTTGCAGTTTGAGTTTGGATTGCGTGGTGGGCACAGCGGCAAAAGCCGTTTTAAATTTTTGCTCTAAAAGCTGATCTGCTGCCAAAGGGCTATTGATCAGTACCACTGTATACCCTTGGTATTTTTGATGCAACTGCAGCGCAAGGTTTTCTACCAAGGCCGCGTCGGGAGGCGTGTAGGCAATGAAATTGCTCGCCATTTGCACAAGCTGCATAGACATCTGTACTGGAAACACAACCGGAATGCCTTTTTCTTTGGCGTAAGTAGCGACAATATTGGCTTGCTTTTCTTGCAAGGGCGAAAAAATCAGATCGATACCGTTCATATCAGAACTGCGCAGCACTGCCTCTAAAGAAGGACTCAAGGCGTTGTCGTCAAAAACGTGGATATCGGCTGAAAAGCCCAGGTTTTTGAGGCTGTCAAGGGCCATTTTCATGCCCATGTAGTAATCGAGGGCAGCGGCTGCGACAAAACGGTTTTGACCCAAAGCGGAGTCGAGGGCAAAGGGTAAAAATACAGCGATGTTGTAGTGTGCTTTTGGCGCAACCGGGAAGCGAAAGGCGCTATTTGTTACTTTAGGCGCTGGAGCAGGTACAGCTTGCACCGGAACAGGCGTAGTTTTGACTTTTTGGATGGGCACCAAGATTTGTTGACCAGGGCTCACGCGCGAGGAAGTCAGTTTATTGAGCGCCATTAAGGAATCTACCGGCACCATATAACGCTTGGAAATGGCGTAAAGGTTTTCTTTTTCCAAAACGGTATGATTGATGATGGAATCGGTGAGCTTGTGCGCAAAAGTATCCGGACTGGTAACAACTGGTGTTGGATCTGCGCCGTTGACCAGGAAGGGCAAGACCCTATTTTTGAGCACCAATTGTTGCCCGACTTTCAAACCTGAACGCGCACTCGGGTTCCAGCTGTAGAGTGAGTCTACAGGCACATCATAAAGTCGCGAAACCGCAAAAAGCGTTTGTTGGGGCGCTACTTTGTGTGTAAGTTGACCGCGCAGCACCGGCACCACAATGGTTTGACCCGCTACTAAGCCACGTTCCAAACCAGGGTTCAGCGCCAATAATTGGTCTGCGTCGCATTTGAACATAGTTTGCAACTGGGTCAGGCTCTGGCCTTCGGGCAGCACATATTGATAAAATTTTTGACCATCCTTCTCTACGATTGGTAAAGCCTGAGCCCTCACCAAAAATGTAAGCAAGAAGCAACAGCAGAAAGATAGAAAAATTCTCATTTTATTCCCATTCAATGGTGGCAGGTGGCTTGGAGCTGATGTCATAGGTGACGCGATTGATGCCGCGCACTTGGTTGATGATGCGATTGGATATTTTGGCCAAAAACTCGTAAGGCAAATGACACCAGTCGGCGGTCATGCCATCGGTAGAGCTGACGGCCCTGAGTGCAACTGCGTTTTCGTAGGTGCGTTCGTCGCCCATGACGCCAACAGATTGGATCGGTAAGAAGATAGCGCCAGCTTGCCAGACATCGTTGTAAAGGTTGTCTTCTTTGAGGCCATTGATGAAAATAGCGTCTACTTCTTGCAAAATACGGACTTTATGGGCAGTGACTTCACCTAAAATACGGATGCCCAGACCAGGACCTGGGAAAGGATGACGCCCAAGAATGCGTTCGTCTATTTGTAAAGAACGGCCAATGCGACGCACTTCATCTTTGAAGAGCAAACGCAATGGCTCTACCACCTGAAGCTTCATGTAATCTGGTAAACCACCTACGTTATGGTGAGATTTTATAGTTTGAGATGGGCCACCTGTGGCTGAAACCGACTCGATGACGTCTGGATAGATGGTTCCTTGGCCGAGCCATTTGGCGTTTTCGACTAATTTAGATTCTTCGTCAAATACGTCGACAAATACTTTTCCGATGGCTTTTCTTTTGAGTTCTGGATCGGTGAGGCCGCTCAGTGCGCTATAAAAACGCTCCGAAGCATTGACGCCCTTCACATTAAGGCCCATGCCTTGATAGGAGGCCAAAACTTCTTCGAATTCGTTTTTGCGCAACAAACCGTTGTCTACAAAAATGCAGTGGAGGTTCGGGCCAATGGCTTTGTGCAAAAGGACTGCCGCAACAGATGAATCTACGCCGCCTGAAAGACCGAGAATGACTTTGTCGTTGCCGAGTTGTGCTTGCAAGCGGGCAGTTGTTTCTTCGATGAAGGAGTCGGGTGTCCAGTCGCAGGCGCAATGGCAAACATCGACGATAAAGTTTTGCAAAAGCGTTTTACCTTCTGTGGAGTGGTATACTTCTGGATGAAACTGAATACCAAAAGTTTGCTCGCCTTCAATGGCGTAGCCCGCTACTTCTACGTCTTGGGTAGAGCAGATGATTTGATAATTAGCAGGGATTTTCTTGATGGTGTCGCCATGAGACATCCAGACTTGAGAGCCTTCGGTCATGCCTTTAGTGAGCACGTTGTTGGAGTCGAGGTAAGTGAGGTGCGCACGACCGTATTCTCTAGTATTAGAAGGAAGTACTTCGCCACCAAAATGATGCGAGAGATATTGTGCGCCAAAACAAACGCCGAGAAGTGGCATTTTGCCTTTGATTGCGGAAAGATCTGGTTGAGGAGCCTGCGGATCGCGAACTGAAAACGGACTACCCGAAAGGATGACGCCTTTGACATTGCTGCCGAGCGTTGGAATTTTGTTCCAAGGGTGGATTTCACAATAAACGTTGAGTTCGCGGATTCTTCTGGCAATCAGCTGGGTATATTGAGAACCAAAATCGAGGATTACTATTAATTCATGCATGCCGCAAAGATAGCTGAAATCGGATTTATTTAAGGCTAAAATCCATAGAATTCATTAATTTTGAGCTTCGCTAAATTGAACACAGACATGATCGGAGATTTACTCAAATCTATTTTCGGAGACAAGACCGCAAAAGACCGTAAAGAATACTGGCCTTTCGTAGATAAAGCCAACACCGCTTGGGAAAGCGTTAAAAACCTTTCCGACGACCAACTCCGCGACAAAACCCGCGGTTTTCAAGAACAAGTACGCAACGCCATTGCAGCGTTAGAAGCTAACCTCGCCGACCTCCAGGCCAAAGCCTCAGACCTCCAAACTTCTTTCGAAGAGAAAGAAAAACTCTACGAGCAAATTGACCAAATGGTCAAGTCGATCGACGAGCGCATCGAAGAAGAATTGCTCGTGATTTTACCAGAAGCCTTTGCGGTAGTCAAAGAAACTGCGCGTCGCTGGGCCGAAAACGGCCAACTCAACGTGAGCGCGACAGATTTTGACCGCCAACTTGCTTCGGCCCGAGACGGCATCAGCATCGACGGCGACCGCGCCATTTGGCACAACGAATGGACTGCCGCCGGCAACAAAATCAAATGGGCTATGGTACACTACGACGTGCAGCTCATGGGTGGTGCCGTTTTACACCGCGGCAACATCGCTGAAATGCAAACCGGTGAAGGAAAAACCTTGGTTGCTACCCTACCCGTTTACCTCAATGCCCTTTCTGGCAAAGGTGTGCACGTGGTTACCGTCAACGACTACCTCGCCAAGCGCGATGCCGAATGGATGGGCCCACTGTACGAATTCCATGGCTTACGCGTAGACTGCATTGACAAACACCAACCCAACTCTCAGCGCCGTCGCCAAGCCTACATGGCCGACATCACCTTCGGTACCAACAACGAATTCGGCTTCGACTACCTCCGCGACAACATGGCGGGCCACGTAGACGACATCGTGCAGCGCAAGCACCATTTTGCCATTGTGGATGAAGTCGATTCCGTTTTAATTGACGACGCCCGTACACCGCTCATCATCGCTGGGCCAACGCCTAAAGGCGACGAACACGAGTTCCACGAACTCAAGCCGCGCATCGAACGCGTGGTAGAAGCACAGCGCGCTTTTGTTCAGCAATGTCTCAACGAGGCAAAAAAAATGCTGAGCGTTATCAACGAGCCCAACCCAGATAAAAACGAACAAAAACGCCTCCTCGAAGAAGGTGGTATTGCCTTGTTGCGCGCGCACCGCGGCTTGCCCAAAAACAGAGCGCTCATCAAGTTTTTATCTGAGCCAGGTATCAAAGTTCACCTCCAAAAGACCGAAAATTTCTACATGGCCGAACAAGGCAAAAACATGAAGAAAATCGATGCAGACTTGTTCTTTGTCATCGACGAAAAAAACAACTCCATCGAACTCACCGATAAAGGCATTGACCTCGTATCGGGCAAAGACGACCGCGATTTCTTCATCATGCCTGACATCGGCGCTGAAATTGCCAAACTACAAAAAGAAGCTTTAGAAAAAGAAGCCTACCTCGAGCGCAAAGATGCTTTGGTTCGCGAATACGCTATCAAGTCAGAGCGCATTCACTCCGTGAGCCAACTCTTGCGCGCCTACACCCTCTTCGAAAAAGAAGTGGAATACGTGATCATGGACGGCAAAGTCAAAATTGTAGACGAATCTACAGGTCGTATCATGGAAGGCCGACGCTACTCCGACGGTTTGCACCAAGCCATCGAAGCCAAAGAAAACGTCACCGTAGAGGCTGCAACCCAAACCTATGCATCTATTACCTTGCAGAACTACTTCCGCATGTACCACAAACTTGCGGGCATGACCGGAACTGCAGAAACCGAAGCGCGCGAATTCTGGGACATCTACAAACTAGATGTGGTGGTGGTCCCGACGAACCGTGCTATTTCTCGTAAAGACCAAGACGACTTCGTCTACAAAACTGCCCGCGAAAAATACAACGCCATCATCCTCGAAATCGAAGACCTCGTTTCCAAAGGAAGACCAGTACTTGTGGGTACCACCACCGTAGAAATTTCTGAGTTGCTTTCGCGCATGCTCCAAATGAAAAAAATTCCGCACCAAGTACTCAACGCCAAATACCACCAAAAAGAAGCTGAAATTGTAGCCAATGCAGGTTCTGCCGGAACGGTCACTATTGCCACCAACATGGCGGGCCGCGGTACCGACATCAAACTCGGCGAGGGCGTAAAAGAAGCTGGTGGTTTAGCCATTATTGGCACCGAGCGCCATGACTCCCGACGCGTAGACCGCCAGTTGCGCGGACGCGCTGGTCGCCAAGGCGATCCGGGATCTTCACGTTTCTTTGTGTCTTTAGAAGACGACCTCATGCGCAAGTTTGGTTCAGAGCGCATTGCATCTATCATGGACCGCATGGGCCTCAAAGAAGGCGAAGTCATTACTGCCGGAATGGTTTCTAAATCCATTGAACGCGCTCAGAAAAAAGTAGAAGAGAACAACTTCGGGATGCGCAAGAACCTCTTGGAATACGACGACGTCATGAACGCCCAGCGCAAGGCCATTTACCGCAAGCGTAAAAACGCGCTCTACGGAGACCGCCTCGACATCGACATCGACAACATGTTCTACGATCATTGCGAAAACACTGTAGCAACCTGCTCCAAATTACCGTTCCAAGAATTCGAACTCGAGCTTTTGCGCCTCATCGGCATCGAAACACCCGTAGACGAAGCCACTTTCCAGCAACTCAGCACGTCCGAACTCACCGAACGCGTTTATGCAGCGCTCCGCGAGGCCTACGACCGCAAGTGCGAAAAAATTGCGCGCTTGGCTTATCCGCAGGTCAAGCACGTCTTTGAAACCATGTCTCAGCAATACAAAAACATCGTTTTCCCGCTCACAGACGGCCGCAGCCAGATGCAACTCATCGTCAACCTCGAAGAAGCTTACCAAACAGAAGGCCGTGTCATCAGCAAGTATTTTGAGCGCAACGTACTATTGAGCAAAATCGACGACGAATGGAAAGAACACCTCAGAGAAATGGACGACCTCCGCTCTGCAGTGCGCAATGCCCAATACGAGCAAAAAGACCCACTTGTCATCTACAAACTGGAATCCTATGAGCTCTTCCGCAGCATGCTCAATCGCCTCAACGAAGAAGCGCTAGACTTGCTCATGCGCATGGACGTTCCAGTAGAGCAACAAATCCAAAGCACCAACCAAGAAGACCACCAAAACAACTACGACAAAGCCCAAACGAGCAATCAAGAGGCCATCGCCAATTCGGCGCCAGCCCCAAGAGAAATCGAGAAAAAGCAACCAGTAGTAGCGGAGGTGAAAATCAACCGCAACGACCCTTGCCCCTGTGGTAGCGGTAAGAAATTCAAACAGTGTCACGGACAATAAATGCACGCAATACAAATTGGCATTGTCGGTTCTGGTAAAGTTGCACAAACCTTATTGCGCTTGGCAAATGCAGCCGGTATTCCAATTGCAGGCATCTATGCACGCAATCAAGCACTAGCTGAGCAACTTGCTGCAAAATACAATACCCAGTGCGTAGCGCAGCTTTCGGAACTCCACTCGGAGCTCATCTTGCTCTGTGTTTCTGACGACGCCCTACCCGAGATCATTGCACAGTTGAAACCGCAGCAAATTGCCGCCTACACTGCAGGCAGCCCGAGCATCAAGCTTTTTGCGCACCAACAACTTGGCGTTTGTTACCCTTATCAAAGTATTTCTAAAGGTCGAGACCTTCTCGTTTCAGATATTCCCTTCATGATCGAAGGTAAAAACGACCTCGTACTGCAACGCATCAGCACCTTTTTACAACAACTAGGTGCTCAGTTCCAAGTTTGCGGCTCAGCACAGCGTGCCCAGTATCATTTGGCGGGTGTATTTGTCAATAATTTTGGGAACCTCTTATTGCTAGAGGCCAGCAAAATTCTGGGCGAAGCCAACCTAGACATGACCCCCATTTATCCGTTGCTCAACGAAACCATCGCCAAAGCTATTTTGCTTGGCCCCGAGCACGCACAAACCGGCCCAGCCTTACGCCACGATCAAAATACCCTTGATCGCCACCGCGCAGCACTCAACCCAGAACAATTAGTGGTATATAATTGTCTGACCAAAAGAATTCAAGATCTATTTCCGCATGCTTAGCTACAAACAAAGACTCAACGACATCACCACCTTTATTTTTGATGTCGACGGCGTATTTACCGACGGCAAGGTCTACCTCATCAACGACGAAATCGTACGTGCGCTCAACTCCAAAGATGGTTACGCGGTGCAATATGCGGTCAAGATGGGCTACAAAATATTTTGCATCACCGGAGGGTCATCGCCAGAAGTGAAAAAAAGATTAATTGGCTTGGGTGTTCACGACGTTTATTTGGGTGCGCGCAACAAACTCGAGCGCTACGAACAAATCAAGGCCGAATATGGGCTTTCTGACCACCAAATCGCGTACATGGGCGACGACATTCCTGATATTCCCGTCTTGCGCAAAGCTGGCGTGGCGGCTTGTCCGCAAGATGCCGTGAGCGATGTCAAGGCCAGCGTTCACTACCAAAGTCCATTTTTAGGGGGTAAAACCTGCGTGCGCGACCTCATCGAGCAAACGCTCCGCTGCCAAGACAAATGGCTCACTGAGTTGGCCTTCGAGTGGTAAGCCAATAGTCTTTTAATTCTGAAGCCAAGCGCAACTGATTGGCTGCGCGCCTAAGGTTATGCTCCTCGTCCTTGACTTTATAATAGCGGTCGTCTTGTAGGTAATCGGTCAAAAAGCGCAGTGCTTGCACCAAAATTACACCTCTAGCTGCCGTGTAGAGCTTGGCTTCATCTACCGCAAAAGCAGCCACCAAAACTTCAAAAATTTCTTCCTTGAACAACTGTGCATGCTCGGCATAGTCTTCTCCGTGGCTACAAAAAGAACGTATCATGTCGCCATAATCGTAATAGGGGCTGCCCAGCTGTATGGTGTCCCAATCGATGAGTGCCCTCACTTGCTTGCCATTTGGATGAAACAAAAAATTACCCAATTTTGGGTCGGCATGGATCAAAACAGGCTCCACTTCATCGGAAAGCTGCTTCCAAGCCAAGAGCGCTGCCCAATCTGCTTCTAATTTAGAAACGAACGCTGCGGCCTTTTCCTTTCTGGATTCACGCGCCAGTGATTTGGCTTTCCCAAAGGAAGTCAGCCTGAACTCCACATCTAAAAACCGGGGTATTGGCGATTTCCATTCTTCTATAGAAACTGACCCCAATGCCGCTTGAAATTCGAGCAGCGCCAAAGCTGCAAGCCGCGCATTTTGGACAGTTGCAGTTTGTACTGTCGTGCTTGGCGTTATCGCCTTTAACAAACGAAAAGTCTTACCCTCCACCTGAGTTAGCGCAGCTCCTTTAGAGATAAGACAATAATCAAGCGGAACCAAAGAAGGCAATTGGATCGATGCGGAAAGGTCAACTAATTGTTGTTGAAGCACTGCAGGCTCCTTGAAAACTTCGGTATTGATTTGTTGAAGGATGTAATCCGCGGCAGCAGTCCTTACCAACCAGGTCTGATTGATCAAGCCTTCGGTAATGGGCACCACCTGAGAAGGAAAAAGATTCCAATGCGTCTGCAACAAACTTCTTACATCCATAAAGGGAATTCAAGTGGATACTGTGCGCCTTCAAGTGCATGGATTTTTGCTTGGGCGAGCGCCAAATCTGCGGCATACGTGATGCCAAACCAAGCAGAGGGCATGGCTGCTACTTTGATCTGCATACGCCCTTCCCTAATCATTTCATGGAGCACCTTAGGGAGATAGATCTCGATTTGTTCGTTCCCTTGATTGAGCTGTAAAAATGTTTGTACTTTGCTAGCTAAGTGCGCTAAGAAGGTACCCGAAAGCAACCAGGCGTTCATTGAAATCAGTGTATCTGAAGGGTAAACGCGCCCTTGTTCATCGGTTATCAAACCATTTTTATCCTCTAATTTCATTACTTCTTCTATCGCGCTGAGATAGGCATTTTGGCTCTGACAAATACCTCGCGCCACAGGACCATGCGGGCTAAGGGTTGGGCCAAGTTCAAAGGCCAACGCAGCAGCAGCAACACCGTCTTGAACCAATTCAATGGCGCGCTGGCAAATGGACGGGCCGTAGTAATCATCTGCATTGAGCACTAAAAAAGCGCCCTCCCATTTACCGTACAAAAAATGCAAGGCATGGGCGGTTCCCCACGGTTTGGTGCGGGTTTGTTCTTGAATGATGATTTCGTAGCGCTGTGCGTGCATCCAACGACTGAGTTGTTCGGACACTATTTCTTGCATTCCGGGCCGAACAATGATAAAAACCTTCTGAAAACCGGCTTGCATGGCGTCGTAACAAGCATATTCAAAGAGAAAATGCCCTTGTGCACCAAAGGGTTCAATTTGCTTGGCGCCGCCAAAGCGCGAACCCAGGCCACCCGCCAAAATGACTAACGCGGTATCAGTAGTTTGCATCGAAGCCAAAAATAGGTTTGCGCGTTTTCCAGGCGCCTTTCGTGAAATCAGGAATTTCTTGCGGGGCACCATTTTCAGCAATTGACTTTTCACTGAGCGGCGTAATGGCATACCAAGCCGCTAAATCATAGACGTCCAGCGGAAAAGGTTGATTTTGCTTGATGCACTCAATAAATGCGTTGTCTACAAAATAATCCATGCCTCCGTGGCCAGAAGTTTCGGCTGCTGCGGCATTTTGCTTCCACAATGGGTGGTCATGTGTCTCTAGCCAAGATTTGGTGTTGTCCCAGCGGTGTGAATGCTTCATGGCGTCTTCAAAATAGATATGGCCTTGCTCGGGGTCGCCCCAGCCGAAATCCTGCCAAATGCCTTTGGTTCCTTGCACCCTGAATCCTAAATTATAAGGGCGCTGCAAACTGGTGTCGTGCGTCAGAATGATGGTTTCACCGTTGGCACATTGCAAATGGGTAGTCACGACATCGCCTTGCTTGAAAGTAATTTGTGCGTTGGGGTGCGCCTCACCGCCCTTCGGATGCTTGACAATATATTCGTGTAGACCGCGCGCTTTGCTTGAGAAGGAACTGAGGCGCACCAAGCGGTTACCGCGGTTGAGATCGAGCATGGTGGCAACGGGCCCTAAGCCATGTGTGGGGTAAAGTTCGCCGTTGCGGTTGAGGTAATGTTTGGTGCGCCAAGCGGCCTCACTGAACCCTTTTTCACCGAATTCCACACCTGAGTTGTAGGCACTTTTGCCGTCGTTGAAGAGCACACCGCGCAGGTCGTGTTCGTAGCCTCCTTGTGCGTGTACGATTTCACCAAAGAAGCCCTTGCGCACCATATTTAGAATGGCCATCACGTCGCGGCGATAGCACACATTTTCTAATGGCATGATGGGCACTTTAGTTTGTTCGGAAGTCTTGACATAAGCCCAGCAATCGGCTAATTTGATGGCGCCCCCTACTTCCATCCCGACAATCTTACCCGCTTTCATTGCGGCAATGCCGTGTGGCAAATGCCATTCCCATGGAGAAGAAACGTATACGGCGTCGATATCTGTTCGGGCAAGTAAATTTAGGTAATCCTCCGGGCCATTTTGATAAATTGCTGGTACCGGACGTCCGGCTTTTTCAATCAAAGCCAACGCATCTTTGATCATGCGTGGATTGGGATCTGCAAGTGCGACGATATCTACATCTGTGCGCTTGAGCATCTCTTCGATGTGTGTCTGGCCCCGAAAGCCCGTAGCGATGAAGCCCAAACGAACGCGGGTTTTGGTTCCTGATTCAAAAGAAAGTGCTAGCTGAGGGAGCAACAAAGCGCCAGCACCAACCACACTTGTTTTTTGAACAAAATCTCTTCTTTTCAAGTTTTTTTTCTTGAAAGATAAAAAAAAGCCGCCTTTTACAGCGGCTTCGTATTTACAAAATTTGAGTGAAAGACTATTTGGAAAAATCAAGGTTATATACAACGCTCGTCCAAAGCGTATGATTTCGCTCCATTTGTACGCCGTTAGATTTGATAACAAATTGATTCAGATATCCCATCTGAATATTCATTTTTGGACTGAACTTGTATCCGACTGCCGCAATGAAACGGTTTTGGTCAAGGATGTTTTTGCCAATTCCCTTTCCAAAACCAAGAAAAACCTCATCATTTACATTCATAAAAAGCCCTTTCCCTTGATCCAAATAGGTCTTTTGGAGCGGAATAATACACTGCGCTCTGTAGCGTATCCGTTGGCGGTAAATTGTATCAATAAATCGTTGCTCTAGACGATAACGGTGTTGAATTTGAATTGGGCCGTATTGCGCCTTGAGATTGACTTGTTGCCACAGTCTGTTTTCGTGGGTCTTTGCGGCAATTGGTTGCGAACCGTAAGGATAGGTAATGATCCAGCCATAACCACCTGAAATAGTACAGTTCGGATTCAATTTATAATCAAGACCTACCCGTGTTAAGGATTGCTGCCAATCGTTGAAACCATCTGCTCTGCGCCACTGGTATTCGGTGTGCAAGTCGAATTTACTATTGAGCTTGTGATTTCCTTGGTAGACTACCCACCCATGGAGTTGGTCGTCAATTAACTTCTGAGCGCTCATTGAGAAGCTCAAAAGTAATGTTGCGATAAATATTACTTTTTTCATAATTACTTATTTACGCCTAGCGGCTGCGTGATGCTTGGAATTGTGTAAAAGTTTAAAATCGTTGATTCCGATCAGATTCAGATGCCCACCAGCTGCTTTATATTCATCTTGCAATAAGTGCAAAGATTCTATCGATGAGTGATCGATAAAACGCGAATTGGTGAGGTCTAAGTGTAGTTCTTCAGTTGGTCGGTGTTTTTCAAGGATTTTCTGAAGTTGCAAGAAGTTGGTAAAGACAAGTGGCGACTCAATGCGGATGACATCGCGCTCCGTAGCTAAACGCAAGCGGAATAAGCTACCAAAACTAACACCGCGAATTACGTGTAAAAGTAGCTTAAGTAAAATACCTGCGCCAATTCCGATAAGCAAGTCGGTTGCTAAAGTAACGACTACAGTTGTACAAAAAATCAACAATTGATCAGCACCAATTTTCAAAGCTGAACCAAACTCTCTAGGGTGTGCAAGTTTCCATCCCACACCAATCAACAATGCGGCTAGAGCAGACATTGGAATTAAATCGCTAAATGCAACATCTACAATTAGGAAAGCGAGAATAAAAACCCCATGAAAGAAATTGGCCCAACGGGATTGTGCACCATTTGCCACGTTAGCAGATGAACGCGCAACCTCAGAAATCATTGGTAGGCCACCGAATACGCCAGCAAATACATTACCTAAACCAACAGCCATTAGATCCTTGTTGTAATTAGATTTTCGTTTCTGGGCATCTAGCAAATCGACGGCTTTTACGGTAAGTAAAGATTCCAAAGAACCAACTAAAGTAAACATGATCACAAACTTAATGAAGGTGCCGATTTGATTGAAACCGTCAAAACTCACATTGACGCGGAGTACTTCGAAAAGTGCTTTATCAAAAGATAAGAGTGGTTTAAATGTATCAGAATTTTGCACACCTAATACCTGAACCAAGACAATCGAAACAAGAATTACCACTAAAGCAGATGGGATTTTCTTGAATAGAGGTTGCTTCAATAGTGGCCAAATAAATACTATGGCTAAAGATACCAATCCAATCAGGGTAACTTGCCAATGCATGAAGAAATTAGGAAGCGTCGTTTTGAATTCGGCAAGAAGTTCAAGTGGTTCAGTCATCGGTTTTCCTTCCAGGGTTGTAGGAGAAAATCCGGCCAGAATATGTACTTGTTTACTGATGATAATGATCCCAATTGCAGCTAACATTCCATGGACAGCCGACAGCGGAAAAAGATCCGTGTATTTGCCCCATTTGAGCCAACCCATGAGCACCTGTAGCGCACCGGCCACAACAATTGCTCCCAAAGCTAGGTGCCAACCAAGCTCGTTATTGCCTTGACCTAACTCTGCAACAGAGCCTGCAACTATAACAATGAGACCTGCGGCTGGGCCCTTGATGGTGAGTGGAGCGCCCATAATGAAAGACACCACAACGCCTCCAAACATGGCCGTGATAAGGCCGTAAATAGGTGGGAAATCACTGGCTTTGGCAATGCCTAAACTTAAGGGCAAAGCAAGTAGGAAAACCAGAAAACCAGAAAGCATATCAGCCTTCCAATGTTGCTTCAATTGATCGAATTCGAGTCGGTTATAAATTGAATTTTTCATTTGTAATTAAATTAAGATGAACGTTTAGCGATTTGATGGTAGTTTTTAACGTGCGGACCAAGAAATACACGGGCATAAATTCGCATGGTTGCCAATCCATTAATGACAAGGCTTATTGCAGTAAAAAAAGCAAGGCCAATTTGATTCAATTCGATGTGAGAAAAAATCAAATCTTCTCCCACAAAGGAAGGAGTAATGGGAAATCCAGACAAACCTAAACAAACCAATAGAAATACAAATCCTGTTTTGGGATATTCATAAATATGTCCGTAAAAATTATCCAAGCTGATCCATTCTGTTTTTCTCATGCGGGTCAGAAGGAGATAACCGATGGCCCAAGCCAAAACGATCCCACTGAGGTACCAAATATGATGGGTATTGTCAAAATGGGCATTGAATGAGAGCGCCAAAGAAATGGATACGTGATTGAACATAATTAATGTCAAGCTTTTGCGTACCGAATCTCGTTCTGTAAAAGCTTTTACGACCATTAAAAAGCCCCAAAACGCAAAGAAAAATGGCAGGCGTTCTTTGACCACCGGTGCAAGGATTGCTTCATTGAAGCGCAATAGCAACCCAATTCCTAAGATGAGCGACATGAGCCAAAAAACATATCGAAAGTTCAGTACCTTCCATCCCCTTCCTATTTTTTTCAAGGGATTCCAGATAACGCTGTAAAGTCCGTTATCTAAATTCCACTCTTTTAGACTCAATATGTAATAACGATCCATTAAACCTTTCAACCAATTATTTTTAGTTTCCTGAGTTGGTGTTTCAAATAATTGCTCGCGGATTTTATAGCTCACAATCGAGGGAGAAATGAGTAATTGATAAGTTCTCAAGAAGGCATTGCCGAGGATGTGTAACAGTGCGATGTTCTCCCAACCAAATGCAATTTCAATAAAAATCAAGCCAATCTGAGCAACCGAGGCGTACGCAATCTGACTTTTAACCGTGCTCTGGACCCTGCTAATAACCGTAGCTATTACAGCTGTAAGGAGGCCAGCGAAAACCAGCCCGAATTTAAAATACAACTGGTTCTCCCAAAAATGCAAGGTCCGCAAGAGTAAAAATGCTCCAATGTGTACCGACATTGAGCCATAGAAGATGGCACTTGATGGCGTTGGACCTTCCATAGCGCGAGGCAGCCAAGACGAAAAAGGAAGTTGCGCTGATTTTGCTGCAGCTGAAAGGTAGAATAGTGTCGCGATAAGCAAACCAACACCAGAATTTTGGGCTAAGTGCTCGTGCAGTGGAACAGTCCGATTCATTTCCATAAAGGTGACATTCTCGTGCCAAAAATGGTGCAATAACCACATGGCAAGAATAATTCCGATATCACCAATTCGATAGACTGAAAATACCTTCAATGCATTTTTGACAGGTAATAAGCGCTCGCGATAAAAAGCAATTAACAAAAACGAAGAAACACCTAAAATTTCCCAACCAATGAAGAGCGTTTCCATATTACCTGAAAAAATAATGATTGAATACCCTATATTGAAGAAAAGAATGGTGTTGAAAAATCGCTTGTAACCGCTCTCTCTGTGCAAATAATAACGAGAGTAAATCGTAATTAAAAAAGTGAGTGAGGCACCCAAAAAAGCAAAAGTCAAGGTGAGTTTATCCACTAAAAAATCAATGAAAAAGTCATAGTTTTCTGAGCGATACACCGAGATCTCTTTGAACTGAAAAGGCACTGCTCCGTTGAGTAGCCAAAAACCAGCAAAAACCAGCACTAAAAGCAATTGTAAAAATGCAGTGCTGTAACTCAAAACAGAGAGCGCACCCTCTTTTTTAGACGATAGAAATAAACTGATTAAAAAACCGAAAATGGGTAATCCTAAAAACCCATGAACAAAATAAGTACTATTCATGAGGCAATGTTTGAAAGTTCAACAACAGGATAATTTTCATGGGTTTGTATCAGTTTCTCAAGTAAATTATCAGAAAGTTTCTCAGTGGTTGCTTGAGGCTGATAAGCTTGAAACTGCCCATTTTTAAAGACGGCAAATGAATTGGTATCTGGGTCGTAACTCACCAATCTAACCCACTCATTAGCAAACCATTCAAATGTATTCGGATTGCGAGAAATTGCAGCGAAAACAACTGGTGCTTTCTGCTCCACAATCACCATTAAGCGATAAGGATCGTGAATTTCAATCATCTGACTTGGCAATCCTGTTCTGAGGTCACCGTCGACGCCATTTGCGACACCTAACAAGCCCATCACATTGTGCGGCAGTTTGGATCCGGCACCTAATTGTTCGTTGTCCACTCTTGAAAAATAATATTCCAAGTTAATACCACCACAGACCGGAGCAACTGCATTGAGAATACCACTCAATGATTCACCAGCAGGATCGATGCGGTAATCGTAGGAATTCAAAAATGCCCTGCGATCGAGGAAAATGTCGCGTGAAAATTGTCGGCGACCTACAATGCACAAGGCATTGGTAGCATGATTCAATTCTGGCCTTGGTTCAAATAATGAAACCGTACGAAGCTGTACTTTTTGGTATACTTTCTTAGGTTGCGCATGCGAATTGACCGTAATGAACCTACGCGAACGCTCTACTGCGTTCATTTCACAGGCTTTCGCAAAAACAGCTCGATCTGCTTCAAATACATCTACCAAATGCGGTGGAATTTGATTGAGATCATAATAAATAAATTCATCCCTGGCAGTATCTTGCAAGATCGGAACAAAATGTGTTTGGTCTGGGATGTCTATTTGCTTATTTCGCAGGGCCTGACGAACCATTGGATGATTGGCCATGTGGGCAAAAACCCGGGCATTAACTGAACCTGGCCTTCCGGAACAAGCGCCGCAATCATATCCTGCATAATGCGTATTGTTGGCACTGCTTGAGCCGTGTGCTATTAGGTAAACAAGGGGCGAAAAATGGTCTTGAAAACCTATACTTTTGAACATGCCACCCACAATTGCGGTCATTTCTTCCACTGTAAAACCAATTTGCAGGCCATCTGGTGTATATTGGCCGTCAATGTGCTCTATACTCAGAGTTGCAGCCGGATCCATGTGCTGTTGAGACGAAACGGCCATCGTGTTTTTAGCAGGCCACAAAATGCTCAGTGCCAGTTTCAAGGCCGACCAAAAACCGTAGGTATGTGTAAGTACCCAACCGATTATAAGTCCATAAGCACGGGCGTCAAAATGCAATTCTTTTTGTTTCTTTTGGGTAACAGAGCGCTCCACAATCAAATGTGTGGGCTGCAATGGCGCGGGACATATTTTGGTGCGTTGTAAGGAACCATGCGCTTGAAAGTAGGTTTCTATGTTGAAATGACCAGGTGTTCCAAATGAAAGAAATGACGGATTGAGCTGCTCAATGTGTCTACGGATAGAACATTCGCGGTCATCGATACAAAAGATACCAATGCTACTCGCTTTTGGCTGCTCTTGGTTCACCTTTTGTTGAAGCGAGGCCAAAACTTGATCGTAGTATGTCCATTCATAAGCGTCTTGCCAAATAGCCTTTAGCTTTTGCTCAGTGGTAGATAGAATTTGTTTGGGATCAAATTGATATGTTTCAAGACCTGATTTTGCGGCTGGAATCCAGTTACCATGATGTTGATCCAAGGCGTCTATTTCCAATAGACATTCCAAAAGCACAAAATCTTCAAAAGAGATTTCACGCTTTAGAACCAATAAATTGGGTCTATTTGCAATTTGAGCAATCATGCCCGAATAGCCAGGATGGGCAAATTGTTGGTCGTAGAGATAATTCTCAAAGGCACGCTTGTCGCCGACTAATAAATCGAGCGCATCCTCAAGGGTGAAAGCCGGATTTAAAAAACAACTTCTAGCGCGTTCACCTGAAAAAATAGAGGCCGAATTCTCCGACTCCATTCGTCTTAATGCCGCAAGAAAAGGCAAGCCATTCGTCGGAAAGCGCCAAATCGCAATTCCTTGATCGAGAAATGAATTGGCTATACGAAACAGGAGCGGATGCACGCGTGCATCTAAATCAAATCCGAGTTTTTTCTTCCATTGCAATCTGTAGGAACCAACGATTGCAAGGTTTTCAGTTTCGGTTTCAAAATGAAAAAGCTGGTCTTTACTCAGTTCTTTTTGATCAGCTAATGCACGACCTAAACAATCGGCTGAAATAACGCCCTTTGAATATAATTCGCGATAAGCGTCTAAAGACAAATAGGTTTGGAAACCAAATAATTGCTGCGCTGCATGTAAACCTTTGTGAAATGGTAAATCTTGAAAAGCGTGCAGCGTATTGTGGTGGATAAAATCCTTTAGTGGAGCCTGACTTGGCAGGTAATGTTCAAGTACATGTAAGATGTCTTGAAGTTGGTGTTTTTCATGCATAAAATAGGAATAAAAAGTGTAAAAAACGAGGGGTTTTTCAAAACTTCTAAATCCTAAATACCTGAAAATAAATACTTATACTTTTTATATACAGCCAATTACGAAAGCTGTTTCCGTCAAATTCTGGATGTTTGCTTTCATGTTGAATGAAGGGAAAAACAAAGGTTTGACACTCCTCAAAAATACCTAACGGATTTTTTGACGCTGTGTAGAAGTCAAGAACAGGCTCTTGTTCAGCCTCTTGTTCAGCCTCTTCGATTTCTTCGAGATACGCACAAGCAGAAAAAGAAAGATAATCGTTGGATGGATGCTTGTATTTAGCTTGGCTGAGTTGTTGCGCGGTCGTTTTTAGATTCATTTTTGGAAATACCGGCAAGGACATACCAAAAGTGATATTGCTCAAAAAAGCAACTAAGGTGACGAAGAAAACGGCTCTCTTTGACCAATGCATGGAACAAATTTAGTTGCTTAGTTGTAAAGTCTTGTTAAAATATTCCTAAAAAAACAAGTTTGCCTTATCTTTGCCTCTTATGCAAACAACAACTCAATCTAGCAAATCGCAAGCCTACATCGATTTAGAAGATCAGCATGGCGCCCATAATTACCATCCGCTACCGGTTGTCCTGGAAAAGGGCGAAGGGGTCTATGTTTGGGATGTAGAGGGTAAGCGTTATTTTGATTTTCTTTCGGCCTATTCTGCCGTCAACCAAGGGCATGCGCACCCAAAAATCACCCAAGCGCTCATCGATCAAGCCCAAACACTAGCACTTACTTCACGTGCTTTTTACAATAACTGTCTAGGCGACTACGAAAAATACGTCACCAACTATTTCGGATTTGACAAAGTACTCCCTATGAATACCGGAGCAGAGGCAGTCGAGACCGCTATCAAATTGTGTCGCAAATGGGCCTATGAAATGAAAGGTATTGCCGAAAATCAAGCCCAAATCGTGGTTTGTGAAGGCAATTTCCATGGCCGCACCACCACTATTGTTTCCTTCTCCTCTGATCCAGACTCCAACAAAAATTTTGGTCCGTATCCGGCAGGGTTCATCTCCATCCCCTATAATGATATTTCTGCCTTAGAAGCCGCTTTGGCACAACCAAATGTTGCAGGTTTCTTGGTAGAACCCATTCAAGGTGAAGCAGGTGTCTACACCCCCGAAGACGACTACATGCGACAGGCAAGAGCGCTTTGCACCGCGCACAACGCTTTGTTTATCGCAGACGAAGTTCAAACGGGCATTGCGCGCACCGGTAGCCTATTAGCAGTATGCGGCAACTGTACCTGCGAAGCCAAATGCGAACAGCAAAGCGCCACCTATGCTAGACCCGACATATTAATTTTGGGCAAAGCCCTTTCTGGAGGAGTTTATCCGGTCTCAGCTGTGCTCGCCGATGACCACATCATGTTGGTGATCAAGCCAGGTCAGCACGGTTCCACTTTCGGTGGCAACCCTATTGCGGCTAAAGTAGCCATTGCTGCACTTACGGCTGTCGACGAAGAAAACCTCATCCAAAATGCACGTCGGTTAGGATCACTCTTCCGCAAAGAAATGCAGCGCGTCATCGATCAAAACCCATTATTGGTAAAAGTTCGTGGCAAAGGCTTGCTCAATGCGGTGGTGGTCAATGACAGCCCAGATTCAGATACCGCTTGGCGTTTGTGCGTGGCCCTCAAAGAAAACGGCCTTTTGGCCAAGCCTACCCACGGCAACATCATCCGCTTTGCGCCACCGTTGGTCATCTCAGAAGTGCAACTCCTAGAGTGCGTCGCTATCATCGAAAAAACAGTTCAACATTTCACTAAATAATCATACTTTGGCACAACCTATCAAATTTGGAACCGATGGCTGGAGAGCTATCATTGCTGCAGACTTCACGGTCGCTAACGTAGCGCGCGTTACCGAAGCAACCGGTATTTGGCTCAAGGAACGCTTTGAAAACCCTACTGTTGTTATTGGCCACGACTGCCGTTTTGCTGGCGAACTTTTCATGGAAACAGCTGCCAAAGTTTTGCTCGCGCAAGGCATTCAGATCAAAATGGCCCGCGGGTTTGTCTCTACACCTATGATTTCCTTAGCCGCCAACCAATTGGGCTGTGAAATCGGCATTATCCTGACTGCCAGCCATAACCCACCGTCTTATAACGGATTCAAACTCAAAGCCAAATTTGGCGGCCCATTAGAGCCCGAAAAAGTCAATGAAGTCGAAGCCCTTATTCCAGACACTTGCAGCATCGATTTTGACACAATTGACCTCGAAGCAGCGCTAAAAAACGGCCAGCTTGAAATCATCGACATCGAAACCCGCTACATCGACCACGTCAAAGCGAACTTTGACCTCGCTGCCATACGCAACTCTGGCCTCAAACTCATGTACGACGCCATGTACGGTGCTGGTCAGCGCGCATTACCTTTGGTTTTGCCAGAAGTCGAATTGCTGCATTGCGACCACAACCCTTCCTTTATGGGTACGGCGCCTGAGCCGATTGCCAAAAACTTACAAGAATTAGCGCAAACCATCCAATCCCGCGGCGACATCGCTTGCGCTTTGGCAACCGACGGCGATGCTGACAGAATTGGCCTGTACAACGGCCACGGCGAGTTTGTCGACTCTCACCACATTATTTTGCTTTTGATCCACTACATGGTCAAATACAAGCAAATGACGGGCAAGGTAGTCATTGCATTCTCTGTTACCCCACGCGTCGAAAAACTCTGCCAACACTACGGCCTTGAACTTGAAGTCACCAAAATTGGCTTCAAAGAAATCGCCAGTATCATGATCAAAGAAGATGTTTTGTTGGGCGGAGAAGAATCGGGCGGCATTGCCGTCAAAGGACACATCCCAGAGCGCGACGGTATCTGGATGGGCCTCATCATTTGGGAATTCATGGCCAAATCAGGCAAAACCCTCGACGAACTCATCGACGAAGTCTACGCCATTGTTGGTCCTTTCCAATTCGAGCGCAACGACCTCCACATCACAGAACCCCTCAAGCAAAAAATCATTGCCAACTGCAAGGCCAATGCCTATAGTGCTTTTGGCAACTACCAGGTACGCGAAGTACAAACACTGGACGGCTTCAAGTACTTCTTTGACGACGAACGCTGGGTCATGATCCGCCCATCAGGCACAGAACCTGTGCTCAGAACCTACGCCGAAGCGCCAACTTTAGAAGAAGTCAGGACAATTTTGAAAGTGACTGCTGATACCATTTGTAACTAAAAGACTGCATGATATACGGACAAGCCCTTCAAATTGGAGGGCTTTTTTTGTGCCTTCAAATCAAAAGCGCTAAATTTATATTTATAAATTATACATATGCAAGTCTTTACTAGCTCACTTCCCGATACTTTGTTCGAGGCCCTCTCTAACAAAGCTGCAGAACTCAAGGTTCCTAAAAACAAAATCATTGAGAAGGCACTCGCACTTTATTTAGAGCAACTTAGCAAGGCGGCATATATCAAATCGTATCGCCAAATGTCGGAAGATACTGATGTTTTACAATTAGCTGAGGAAGGGATGCAGGTATACTTTGCCCAATTAAACGGTCTTGATCAAGATGAAACAAGGTGAAATTTGGATGGCCAACCTAGACCCTGTTCGGGGTAGTGAACAAGCAGGCTACCGGCCTATATTAGTTTTCAGCGGAGATTTATTCAATACCCATACCCCTCTTATTATTGGGCTACCGCTTTCTACTAAAATCAAAAACTATAAAGGCAATATCATTCTAGAACCAGACCCAGAAAATTGCCTCAAAGAAAAATCGGAAGTATTTACGTTTCATATTCGCTCCATTTCAAAAGAGCGCTTTATTGAAAGAATAGGGAGAATAGACTCTAAAAAATTAAAGGAGTTGAGAAATTCGCTACAAGAAATCCTAACTTATTAACCCAACGCTACATCCAAGATCATCATCACCAAAAAGCCCCCAATGAAACCCAAGACCGCAACGTCGGTGTATTTATCTCGTTGGGTTTCTGGTATGACTTCCTCTACCACCACAAAAATCATGGCGCCTGCGGCAAATGAAAGTGCGAAAGGTAAAATAGGTTCCATGTAAATGACAGCCATAGCGCCTATGACACCCGCAATTGGCTCTACAATAGCAGAAAGTTGGCCGTACATAAAACTCTTCGTACGGCTCGCGCCGGCACGTCTGAGGGGCATGGCTACTGCAAATCCTTCCGGAAAGTTTTGAATACCGATACCGATGGCTAAGGCAATGGCGCCTGCTATGGTAGCGCCTTCCATGCCATTGGCTGCAGCACCAAACAAGACACCTACCGCCAAACCTTCTGGAATGTTATGGAGTGTAATGGCCAATACCAACAGGGTAGTTTTGTGTAATTGGGTCTTGACACCTTCGGTTTCGTTCTCATTGAAATTAATGTGGAGGTGTGGTAATTTCTTATCTAGAAAGAAAAGAAAAAGCGCACCAACTAAAAAACCAATTGCAGCAGGCATCCAAGGGGCACTGGGATAAAGTCTTTCCGATAATTCGATCGAAGGCATTAAAAGTGACCAAAAACTAGCTGCCACCATGACCCCACCGGTAAAGCCGAGCATGCCGTCGAGCAAGCCACGGTGCATGTTTTTGAAAAAGAAAACAAGACTAGCACCCGCTGCCGTCACAAACCAGGTGAAGGTGGTGGCTAAAAACGCCGCAAAAACAGGATCAATGTGAGTAAAGAAATGTTCGAGTTGTTGCATCATGGTACAAAAATACCAATAATTGTAACCTATAAATCAAAGTATTGCAAGGCAAGTTTGTAGCTATCCAAGCCGAAGCCAAAAACACAACCTTTGCAAACCGGGGTCAGTAAGGATGCATGTCTAAAAGATTCGCGCGCTGCGATATTCGAAATATGGACTTCAACAACTGGCGTTGCAATAGCCGCAATGCAATCGCGGATTGCAACGCTCGTATGGGTATAGCCACCTGCATTCAAAATGATGCCGTCGGCAGTGGAATTTTGAAGTTGGTCAATGAGTTCCCCTTCTATGTTTGACTGAAAATAAGTCAATTCGTGAGAATAGCCTATTTTAAGTTCATCGAAAAACGCTTCAAAGGTGACATTACCATATATTTGTGTTTCACGGGTGCCGAGTAAATTCAAATTAGGACCATTGACAATAAGCAACTTCATAAAACATGCATTGGGAGCGCTATATTAAGGATTTTGTTTCATACCTGAAAATTGAAAAGGGTTTGGCTAACAATTCTATATTGGCCTATCAGCGCGATGTTGCCCTATTAGCCGCATTTTTTGAAGAAGAAAATTGCAAGCCTGAACAAGTTGCATACGACCAACTCAAAACCTTTGTGGCGCATCTCTATGACCTTGGTTTGGCGGCGCGAAGTCAGGCACGGATCATCTCCGGGATCAAGCACTTTTTCAAGTTCCTCATTTTGGAGCGCTATATCCAAACAGACCCCTCTGAGTTACTCGAGCAGCCCAAACTAGGACGCAAACTTCCAGAGGTACTTGAAATCGAAGAAATTGACGCGCTACTTGCCACCATAGACCCGAGCAGTGCAGAAGGCGAACGCAATCATGCCATGTTAGAAACGCTCTACAGTTGTGGCTTGCGGGTATCGGAACTCATTGGTTTGCGTTTTTCAGATTTGTATTTTGACGAAGGGTTTATACGCGTCATTGGCAAAGGTAACAAGGAGCGCTTGGTGCCAGTGTCTGAACAAGTGATCATTGAAATCACGAACTACACCCAACAAAGTCGTTTGGAGGTGCCCATTAAGGCCGGTCAAGAACACTTTATTTTTTTAAACCGGCGAGGTCATCAGCTCACACGCGTTATGATTTTCACCATCATTAAGCAACTTGCCCAAAAAATGGGGCTCAACAAACAAATTTCTCCGCATACTTTTCGACATAGTTTTGCGACACACTTAGTGGAAGGCGGGGCCAATTTAAGGGCTGTTCAAGAAATGCTCGGACACGAATCTATCACCACCACAGAGATTTACACCCACCTAGACCAACGCTTTTTGCGGAAGGCTATCCTGAATCACCACCCAAGAAATCAGGTGAAATAACAGTGATTGTTGAAAAAGGCTGCTTTTTTGTGGATAATGGATTTGTAGTATTGTAAAAAGTTGTTATCTTTGCATCCGCTTTTGTAATTACACGTAATAATTTAGACATGTCACGAGTTTGTCAGTTAACAGGAAAGTCAGTGATGGTTGGAAACAACGTATCGCACTCAAATCGCAAGACCAAGCGTCGTTTTTATCCGAACTTGATCACGAAGAAGTTTTTCATTCCTGAAGAAGATAATTTTATCACTTTAAAGATTTCTGCTGCTGCATTGCGCACCATCAATAAAAAAGGAATCTCCGCTTGCTTAAAAGAAGCACGCCAAAAAGGATTTTTGAAATAACCTGTTGGGAAACAGAATAAACATTTAGAAAATGGCTAAGAAGAGTAAAGGCAACCGCATCCAAGTAATTCTAGAGTGCACCGAGCACAAAGAATCTGGTATGGCTGGAACATCACGCTACATCACCACAAAGAACCGTAAAAATACGCCAGACCGTATGGAGATTAAGAAATTTAATCCCATTCTAAAGCGTATGACTGTCCATAAAGAAATTAAATAAGTAAGTCATGGCAAAGAAAGTAGTTGCATCACTCCAAAAAGGTGGAGGTAAAGAACATACAAAGGTGATCAAAATGGTCAAGTCTGAAAAGTCTGGCTCATACACCTTCAAAGAAGAAATCGTACACAACGACAAAGTTAAAGAGTGGTTTACCAAAGGTTAAATCGTTGTGCATTCCCTTTTAAAGCTTCCAAGTTGGGAGCTTTTTTTTTATCTTAGCACATGGGCATATTTGATTTTTTTTCAAAATCTAAAAAAGAAACCCTCGATCCGGTTCAAAAAGAAACCCTCGATCAAGGACTAGAGAAAACCAAACAGACTTTTTTCTCGAAAATCGCGCGTTTGCTCGTGGGCAAAAGCCGAGTAGATCAAGGCGTTTTAGACGATCTTGAAGAACTCCTTATTACCGCAGACGTTGGTGTGGAAACCACCCTCAAAATCATAGATCGCATCGAGACACGGGTGTCCAAAGACCGCGTCATTAATTCAGAAGAACTCAACCATATTCTCCGCGATGAAATCATTGCCCTATTAGAAGAGAACGCTGCTAATTTTGAAGGTAAACTCAAGGTAAACAAACCTGCAGATGGAAATCCATACGTCTTGATGGTTGTTGGTGTAAATGGCGTTGGAAAAACGACCACCATTGGCAAGCTCGCTTATCAAATGAAACAAGCAGGATTAAAGGTCGTTTTGGGCGCATCAGACACCTTTAGAGCGGCAGCTGTTGATCAGCTTATCATTTGGGCAGATCGCGTTGGTGTGCCAATTGTACAACAAGGTATGGGAGCAGACCCTGCAAGTGTGGCCTTTGACGCATTGCAATCCGCAAAAGCTCAAAATGCCGACGTCGTCATCATTGATACCGCAGGGCGCTTGCACAACAAAACCAATCTTATGCAAGAACTTTCTAAGATCAAGCGTGTGATGGATAAAGTTGTGCCAAATGCCCCTCATGAAATCTTATTGGTGCTCGATGGCTCAACGGGCCAAAATGCCTACGAACAGGCAAGGCAATTTGCCCAAGCCACAGACATCAATGCGCTTGCCGTGACCAAACTCGACGGCACAGCCAAAGGCGGTGTGGTCATTGGCATCTCTGATCAGATGAAAATCCCTGTCAAATACATTGGCGTGGGTGAAAAAATGGAAGACCTCCAGCTTTTTGACCGTAGGGCTTTTGTGGAAACCCTCTTTAAGTAGGTTCAGAAGGAATAATTAGGTTATCCAGGAATTCAAAAAAGAACTAATTCAAGACAAGAAGACACTCATTTGATGGACGTTGTCTTTAAATCAATTGCTGCGCCACGTAAGTTGCGTACTGGCCTTTGAGCGCCATTAGTTCGTCGTGCTTGCCTTGTTCAGTAATTTGACCATCTTGCAAGACCAAAATTTGATCGGCCTGACGGATTGTAGACAAACGGTGTGCAATCACAATTGAGGTGCGGCCCTTCATGAGCTCTTCTAAAGCGTCTTGAACAAGTCTTTCTGAGGTGGAATCTAGCGCAGAAGTAGCTTCGTCTAAAATCAAAATACTCGGATTTTTGAGAATTGCCCTTGCAATAGCGATGCGCTGTTTTTGACCTCCTGACAACTGAATGCCGCGATCGCCAACTTCTGTATTTAATTGTTCGGGGAAGCCAACAATGAATTCCCAAGCATTGGCTTTTTTAGCAGCGTCTATCACTTCTTGTTCTGTGGCATCTGGTCGACCAAAACGGATATTTTCTAAGATGCTACCAGAAAACAAGAGTACCTCTTGGGGCACAATCGCCATTTGTTGGCGCAATTGATGCAAATCAAAAGAGCTGGCCAACTCCGATCCAAAATAGATAGCTCCTTGCGTGGGTTGATAAAATTGCAAAAGCAAATTGGCAATCGTGGACTTACCCGAACCGCTTTTACCTACAAGGGCTAAAGTTTGATTAGGTGCTAAAGAAAAGTTGATACCCTTGAGCACTTCGATATCGGCACGTTGGGGATAGCTGAATTGAAGGTTTTCAAAGCGCACAGAACCGTCGATATAAAGGGGCTCTTTGGCGGTATTGCTCAGCTTTTCGGTTTCTTCTTGAAGTAGGTCGAGTAAATTTTCGGTGGCACCCACAGCTTTTTGTACACTGGCGTATAGATCGGGCAATGAACCGATAGAAGCACCCATCATGATTGTGAACAAAACAAACTGATAAAATCCTTCAGCTGCCAACTCTGGATTGGGGCCTTGGGTCATGAGCAAGCCCTTCCAGACAATAAATACAATGGCGCCAAAGAGACAGAAGATAATGAAAGAGACAAACAAGCCGCGCCAAATGCCGCTGCGCACATTGAGGTCGCGTGTTTGTTGAGTGCTTTTATTGTACTTAGAGAGTAAAAACCATTCGTTGGTGAAGGCTTTTACATTGGCGATACCCGTAAGTGCTTCTTCTAAGATGGAATTAGAAGTGGCAATATAATCTTGCGCTTCTTTACTAAGCTTGCGAATATAACGGCCAAAAAACACAGCTACAATGGCCATGACTGGCACGGTGGCGAGCATGATCAAAGAAAGCTTCCAGGAAATAAAAAACAAGAAAGCGATGCCGCCAAAAACAATGATGATTTGCCTGAAGAATTCGGCAATTGTGGTGCGAAGTACTTCCTGAATTTGCGCGATATCTGATGCGACCCGCGAAGTGAGCTCCCCTACTTTCTGGCGATTGAAAAAATCCATGGGCATATAGACCAAGCGCTCAAAAGCATCGTTGCGCATGTCTCGAAGGGCATTTTCGGTAACGTTATTGAACAACACTACCCGAACAAAAGAAAACACACTCTGAAAAAAGAATAAAATAAAGAGTGCAAATGCAATTTGATTAACGTTGGAGAGGTCGATGAGGCGAATGGCTTGCGCTGGGTTCGAAGTTGCACTAGAGCTGCCCAAAAGCTTACCCATAAGGTAAGGAAAAACCAAACCGGCTGAGGTGCTGAGCACTAGGAAAATCCAGCCAATAAAATAGGTGCCCGCATAAGGCTTGAGGTATTTTAAAAACCGTGCAGCCTTGCGCCAGCTATCTTTAGTTAATTTAACTTTGGGTTCTTTAGTTTTCTTGGGTCTCATCATGGCTATGGCGCTTTGCACTACAAAAATAACTTGCTTTCTTGGGGCAATGGCTTTTTTTCACGATTTTTGTAGAAAGAATTTGAAATTCTAAAAAATATACTATCTTTGCATTCCCAAAAACATTACAAATAACGACACGACATGAAAAGAACGTTTCAACCATCGGTAAGAAAAAGAAGAAACAAACATGGCTTCCGTAGCCGTATGGCCACAAAAAACGGTCGTCGTGTATTGGCTGCGCGTCGTCGCAAAGGCCGCAAAAAATTAACTGTATCTGACGAACCAATGCACAAGCGTTAATTCGTTCAGCAACTATAAAATTGCCCTTTCCTATTGGTTAGGGCTTTTTTTTGTCCCAATTTTTTAGACCCACGTCTACCCAAGGGTATTAGACTTCACAAAGTCTTGCCTACCAACTCAAATATGAGCAATAAAAAAAGGGCCGCTATGCGGCCCTTCAGTCTTTCCAAAAATTGTTGACTGATGGAAAGGAGGAATTATGCAGGAACTTTAGGAGCTGCAGCGCGTATGCTTGCGTCTGTTTGAGCAGCAAACTTCTCAAAGTTGGCCACAAATTTAGCAGCTAAGCTCGCAGCAGTTTGGTCGTAAGCTGTTTTATCGGACCAAGTATTGCGCGGGTTCAGCAACTCTGCAGGAACGCCTTCACAAGTGGTTGGGAAAGAAAGATCAAAGAAAGGCATTTGCTCATAAGCCACCTGATTGAGCTTACCTGTGAGCGCCGCGGTAATCATGGCACGCGTGTAAGAGAGCCTCATGCGCGATCCTACACCATAAGAACCACCAGACCAACCTGTATTGATGAGCCATACATTGATATCAGTACCCTCTAATTTTTCGCCAAGTAATTTGGCGTACTGTGCGGGGTGTAAAGGCAAGAATGCAGCGCCAAAACCAGCAGAGAAAGTTGTGGTGGGTTCAGTAATTCCTACTTCGGTACCGGCGACCTTTGCAGTGTAGCCTGACATGAAGTGATACATGGCTTGCGCTTTGGTCAGTTTAGAGATCGGAGGCAGTACACCAAATGCGTCAGCGGTCAGGAAGAAGATATTCTTTGGCGCTGCACCAATTGAAGGTGTGGCAATGTTGTCGATATGATGAATCGGGTAAGAAACGCGGGTGTTTTCGGTAATGCTGCCATCTGCGTAATCTGGTGCCGAAGACTCTTGTGGGAATCCAACGTTTTCTAGTAAGGCGCCAAAGCGGATGGCATCGTAAATTTGAGGTTCTTTTTCGCGAGATAAATCGATGGTTTTGGCATAGCAGCCGCCTTCGAAATTAAAGACGGTATTAGCGCTCCATCCGTGCTCGTCGTCGCCGATAAGGCGGCGATTCGGATCTGAAGAAAGAGTTGTTTTACCCGTTCCGGACAAACCAAAGAAAATGGCGGTGTCGCCGTCTTGGCCAATATTTGCTGAACAGTGCATCGAGAGTACGTTCTTTTCATGAGGCAAGATGAAGTTGAGGGCAGAGAAAATCCCTTTTTTGATTTCTCCAGTGTATCCTGTTCCTCCAATCAGGATCATTTTTTTGGTGAAGTTGAGAATAGCAAAGTTGTGCTGACGCGTGCCGTCAATGGCAGGGTCTGCCAAAAAGCTTGGCGCGCATACGATGTGCCACTCTGGCGTGAAGTCCTCAATTTCATTGGCCTCTAAACGCAAAAACATATTGTGTGCAAATAAACTAGACCATGGCAGCTCAGCCACGACACGAATATTGGTGCGGTAAGCGGGGTCTGCACACGCATATACATCGCGTACATAGATGTCTTGTTCTGCTAAATGCGCTTTCATGCGCTCGTATAGCGCATCAAATTTTGCAGGTTCGAAACCGATATTGACATCGCCCCACCAAACTGCATTTTCTGTAACGGCATCGCGTACAATAAAGCGGTCTTTTGGAGAGCGACCAGTGAATTCTCCTGTTTCAATAGCAAGGGCTCCGGTATCGGTCAGCATGCCTTCACCCAAAATAATACAGTCTTCGATAAGTTCTGCTGGGGTGAGATTCCAGAATTGGTCGCCTGTTTGAGACAAACCAATGCTTGCGGCGAGGTCGGCATTTTTTCCGAATTTTCCGTGTAATTCCATTTTACTTTTTTAAGAGTTTGACAGGGCAAAATTACGACGCTTTATAAACCTAAACCATGATATATATTAGGTTTTTGTAAACAGCACATGTTATTAAATGTGAAGAACTTAATTTGACTTTTTAAAGAAAAAAGCGTATATTAAAGTAAGTGTCAGAACTACACTTTGTGTTTTGAAAAGCGCACAATTATAGCTAGTTTTGAAACAAATGACTCGCATGCGCCTCTTCTCCTCCTTTCTTGTTGTATCGCTACTCGGCTTTGCCTTGACGCGCTTTTATTCCGATCAAAAAACAACGGAAAATAAATCTAAATTCAAATATGAGCTCCCCACCAAATGGATAGGTGCCAATTTTTCAGGCTTGAACACACTACCCCTTCAAGAACAAATTGTAGGATTTCGAAAACAAATTCAGATTCTCAAAAACAGTAGCAATTTATTGCCTTTAGGCAGGCTAGACCAAAAAAGTGCTTGTTTGGCCTTGGGCGGAAATTCTTCTGTCTTCACGGAAACGCTCAACCTCTATGCCGACCAAATGGCCTTTTTTACTGCTGACTCTTTGCAAATTCAGGCAGCAGTCTCTAAATTCTATGGCCTGACCGATCCAGAAATTTGCATATTTAGCTTACATGCTGCGGCTCCTCATAGTAACCAAATAGAAAAATGGGCGACTGAAAAAATTAAACTCCTGGACAGCAACGACCAAAACATACTTGTCGTTTTCGGAGAGCATAACATTCTAAAGGATGTAGACACTTCCTTATTTGACGCCATCATTGTAGCACACGAAAACCATCCGATTGCACAGGCACAAATTGCACAGCTACTAATGGGAGGGCTCAGTGCTGCGGGTATTCAAGCAAATGGTAGGCTCGGTATAGCGCTACCAGAAGAACTCGGTCTCAAGAGCCAAGACCTACAAGCAATTGATGTCATTGCTCAAAAAGGAATCACAGCAGGGGCTTACCCTGGTTGTCAGGTGTTGGTTGCCGTAGAAGATAAAATCATTTGGCACAAGGCCTATGGAAAGCAAGGTTACGAAACCAATGCTCCAGCAATTGATTTGCAGTCCATGTACGACATCGCGTCTGTAACTAAAATTGCCGCCTCCACCCTACTCGCCATGCAACAGCATACCAAGGGCAAATTTGATTTAGACCGGAGCATTGGCTCTTACATTTCTGAAGTCACTGGCCAAACCCCATTTGGCGCGCTCAAAATCAGAGAAATTATGGCGCATCAGGCAGGTCTCACCCCCTGGATTCCCTTTTACAAGAGAACACTTACAGACGGCCAATGGAAACCAACAATCTACCAAACAAGTAAATCTGAAGACTTTTCACTTGAAGTTGCCAAAGGAATGTACATGCGCAAAGACTACAAAGACTCCATGTATGCGCAAATCATGCGCTCCGAACTCGGGCCCAAGAAATATGTGTATTCTGATCTCTGCTATTACTTCACCCAACCCATTTTAGAGCGCATCATCGGCGAAAGCCAAGCGAGTTATTTGCGCCGCAATATCTATTTGCCCCTCGGGCTCAATCGCATGCTGTACCAACCGCTGAAAAGTTTTGCAGACGCTCAAGTGGTGCCCACCGAAGACGATCAAGCCTTTAGAAAACAACTTTTAAGAGGATACGTCCACGACCCAGGTGCAGCCATGCTAGGGGGCGTCGCAGGTCATGCCGGAGTCTTTTCAAACGCCTGGAGCCTTGCGCATATCATGCAACTTTTCTTAAACAAAGGGCAAATGGCCGGCATGAACTTCTTCTCTGAAGCCACTTATACTGAATTCACCAAACAACAATACCCAGGCAACCGCAGGGCAGCAGGCTTTGATCGGCCTACAGCAAGCGGCGGAGGCACCTGCGATGTACTCGCCTCCCAACAATCTTTCGGACACTCCGGCTTCACGGGCACGCTGGCTTGGGCCGATCCCAAAAACAAAGTCATTTTTATCTTTTTGTCAAACCGCGTTCACCCTAGCCAAGACAACTGGAAACTTCGCGATCTCAATATTCGAACTGACATGCATCATGTGGTGTATGAGGCGTTGGCGAAGAGGAAGTAAAATTTTTACTAAGCGTTTTTTTTGGGAATATTTTCATTAATTTTCATGTTCCTACCAACATACTAATTCATTGCCAATGAAACGTTTAACACTACTGCTGCCTTTTCTGCTCTTTGGTTGCGTTGTCTCGACATATGAAAAACCAACAATCCGAAAATTCTCTGTTACTTATTGGTTTTCCCATTTAGATGAATCTTATGCAAAACGCGCCTTTCAGGCCTATACACTCATTGAACGCGATAAAGAAAAATTAATCTTTTTGGTAAATGGCAAGTGGGCGGACACCCTCTTGATAGATGATACTAAGGTCAATGGTAGGTTACACTCCCTCAACGTGTATTCGTCTAATGTATATCAATTCAATGGTGATATTACAGAATCAAGGTACAAAAACCTTAAAATTGAAGGAATTGGCAAATTGATAGATGGCCAAGAACCCGAAATTAATATCGTTATTGAATAAAAAAATCAAGGCATATGAAATCTATATTTCTTCCTCTTTTTGTCTTGCTTTTCGTTTCAATCAATGCCCAATTTAAGTTGAGACCGCATTTAGGTATAAATATAAGTACCGGGCCTGCTACTTATTACAACCCAACCATTAGTAACATTGGTTTTGCCCATGACTACAAATATGGCCAAGCCTCTCAAATTGGAATTAAGGCTATACAACAATACCAAAATTGGAACTTTTCAGCAGGATTAAATTACCAGCATCTGTTTTTTGCCTATCGCGGTGTGGCATCGGTCTACATTTTCAATCCGAACCTTCCCAATAGTTATTATTACGATATCTACTATTCCAACAGTACTCAACACCTTGCTCAAGTACAAATCGGGTGCGCGCGCAGCTTTGGACCCGGCCTTGAATTAGGTATCAAACTCATGCCTTCTTACCTCGTATCGAGCAAAGACAACTACACGATCGATCGTATTTGGGGTGCAGCTCCCCCAAATATGATAAACAACAACATCGGATGGCGCAAAACACAATTCATTGGAGGGCTGGCTTTTTCAAAGTATTTTATTTCCAAAAAAGAAAAAACTTCGCAGTTGTCTCTGGATCCGCAAATAGCTATTTTCAATAATGGCGGATCCAATGTGTATAACCATGCATTCTCCGACCTCACTGATCAAAAAACCCGATTCGTTTCTTGTCAGTTGTCGTATACAGTATTTTTTTAGTGCTTACCTGAGCACCAACTTCTTCACCCATTTTCTATTCTAATCCCGAAAATCTACTGAATATAATTTGCGAGGTCTAGTTTAATTTTGGAGAAAACTAACTCCTATGTTAAAAGTACGTAATTTTGTACCTAAATCGGTACTCATGTTAAGCGCAACTTATTCAGAATTCAGAAAAGACCTCAAACAGTTCTTAGACCAAGTCATTACCAATGTGGATACCCTTATCATTCACAGAGGTGGCGGCAAAGCTGTTGTGGTCATGTCTTTGGAAGAGTACAACGCATTGTGCGCCACAAGTCATGAGCTCTCATCCATCAAAAATAAAGCACGTTTCGACGCATCAATTCAACAAATTGGTACGGATATGATTGATTTTATCCCAGAATGAATATCAGTTTTACCCCAATTGCTTGGGATGACTACCAATACTGGTTGAGCCAAGACAAAAAGAAAATTGTCAAAATAAACCAACTTCTTAAGGACATTCTCAGAAATCCATTTGAAGGGATTGGCATGCCAGAACCTTTAAAATTTCAATATACTGGTTTTTGGTCGCGGCGAATCGATCAAAAAAACCGATTGATTTATCAAGTGCTGGATCAACAAATCATTGTTGTGAAATGTCGGTATCACTATGACGATATCTAACCCTACTGATTCACAAAATAAATCGAATTGGCTACCATGAGTTTGCCGCTTTCCCAGAAACCGCGGAAGAGCGGGTTGTCGATGAAATAGACGATGGTGCCGCGGCCGTAAGGTACAGATCCGGCGATGTGCGCTTCAGATTGCTGTGCTTTGACGCGTGCACCTACAAAACCGTTGACAGCCGTAGCGTTTTTGGCTAAGGCAAAGGCGGGCTTGCCATCGATTTGGTAGCTTGTGGCGCCCTGGCGCAAGGTGTAGTAAAAGTCGTAGCCGAACACCATTGGGTTGCTTTGATCCATAATACAAGGGTAGATAGCGCCGGTAATGGCATCAGAAATTTGATCGCGCTCTTGGTTAGCGAAACTGACAGGGGTTGTGGCTCCTGCTGCGTTTTCTTTGCGCTTGAGACCAAAACCTTTATCAGCCAATACATCGATGGCGCCACCAATTACAATAAGGGTTCCACCTTTGCGTACCCAAGCGGTGAGGGCTTCGTTGCCCGCTACATCATAGCCGCCTTCTGGCACAAAAAGCACCTCTAGATCAGCAAGGGCGCTGCTGAGGTCATCCTCAAAAATAAGGTGGGCAGGTTTCGTGAGTTGCTGTTCGAAGAAATGCCAAATCTCACCTACATTGAGAGACGAAAAGCTGTCGCCAGCGAGAATACCTACCCTTGGATTGGGTATCATTTTCACTGAAGAAGAGCCAAAGTCAGTGCCGTTATCTACCATTCCTGTTAGCAAGCCGTTGATATCGACGCCATAGCGTGCCGCATAATCATTCACAATTGCATGAAAATCTGGTCGTTTGTTTTCGCCGGTTAGCAACAAGAGCGTTCCGGGCGCATAGGTTTGCCCGGCCAATTTGAAGCCTTTCTCGTGAAAATAAACTTTCAAGCCCGCTTGCTGCACCGCATTCAGGAACTGCGCCGTGCGCAAAGATTCCCAACGAACGGCATAGGCTACAAAGCCTTCTGTGGCAAAAAAATCAGATTTGGGTGCGGGCACAGGAATGAATGGTGTGGCTTTAATTGTAGTCTCGACTGCAAAACCATCGAGTCCGTAGGCATGTGGGAGGGTCCAGGCAGTGATGTCGTAGGTCAGGCTGTCAGACAACTTGGTGCGGGGTTCAAACAAGACCGATACCAATGTTCCTTTTTCTTGTTTGGTGGAGACCACCACATCGCCAATTTCCAGTTTGAATCCTTCCACCAAGCCCGAACTGTAATGATAGCCCTTGGTGCTGATCGCCTGCGTGCTTGTGGTAATAACTTGCCATTCAATTTTGTTTTTGCCGAGCAAATCGAGGATAGGATCAACCTTTGCTTTTGTGCCGCGCAACACGTAAGAATTGTATTTATAAGCCTTCTCTTTGCGGAATTTTTGATACTCTGCAACCAATTTTTGTGCATTTCGCGCACTTGTTTCAACTGTAGAAAGCCCAGTAGTGACATGATGCGCCACCCGATCGGCCAAACTTAAGGTATCGCCTACTTGGGTAATGACAGCAAGGCCAGCACGGCCGCTTCCGCCTTGCTCGTAAGTCATGCCTATACTGCCGCTATATGTTGGATAGGTGTCGCCGTAGCTTGGATAGAGCAAGTCGAAGATTTCTTTGGAGAAGTATAACCAACCCGCTTTGTCAAAATAACCTGCGTGGTTTTTGCCGATCTCTTTTTGGAAATCGCGCTGCCAGTCGGTGATGACCTCATGATAAGGCTCAGCAGCTGGCGGAAAATAATACGGTTCGTTGATGCCTTGCTCGTGAAAATCTACGTGAACATGCGGCAACCATTGGTTGTATTGCTGAACGCGCGTGGCGGATTCAATTTGGGTCATCCAGGCCCAGTCGCGGTTGAGGTCAAAAAGATAGTGATTGGGGCGCCCACCAGGCCAGGTTTCGTTGTGGCTGGCACTAAAGCGCTCTAAATCTACTGGATTTGCACCATATTGATAATAAAAATTGACGTAGCGATCGCGTCCATCTGGGTTCAGACACGGATCCATAATGACCACCGTGTTTTCTAGATAGCCAATTTTATCAGTCAGCAAGCGATAAGCGGTTTCCATAGCAGCCTCCGTACCAGAACTCTCATTGCCATGGACGTTGTAAGATAGCCAAACAATTGCTAATTTTTCATCGGGCGCTTGCGTGAGGTGTTTTTGACGGATTTCTTCCAGTTTTTTCAGGTTTTCTGGTGTACCGATATAAGCCAAAAGAAGTTCTCTTTTTTCGTAGGTTTGACCAATTTTAGTCACTTTGATATGACTTGGATAGGCTTTTTCAAGGGCGTAGAAATAATCCACAACGCGGTGGTGACGCGTAAATTGCTCGCCAATGTTGTAGCCTAAAAATTGTTTGGGTGTGAAAGGTGCTTGGGCAAATAGGAAGGGCCCAAGGCTGTTGAACAGTAAGGTAAGTAATAACTTTTTCATGGACATGTTTTGAATAAGGTCAAAGTTGTGTTTTTTCTTTAGCGATGTGGATAATGGCATCACCTTTGTAAACAACAGGCGCTTCGTTGATGCAAATGACGTAACCACTTTGACTTGCTTTGATTTGCTTTTCGTATTTGCCATACGGATCAGTCACTAAGGCCAGCACTTCGCCCTTTTGTACGTTGGTGCCGTTCGGCACAAAACATTGGAACATGCCGCTCGAAGGAGCGCGCATCCATTTGTTTTCACCGATAAAGATGGGTTGTCGGTCTTTGGAAATATCGATTTTATAATTGCGGATGCCCAAATGGCTGATTACCCGCTTGAGGCCATTTAAGCCCTCCTCTACTACATTTTCTTCAATGTTGTTGGACTTTCCTCCTTCAAAAAGCAAGAGCTTTTTTTGACGCTTTGCCATGCTTTCTCTCAGCGTTTTGGAAATTAAGCTTGAATGTAAAATAAAGGGCGGATTAAAAACCTTTGCCAATTCAACGCTCTCCTGATCTGAGAATACGCAGCGGATTTGCGGAAAATTGTTGCGTTGTGCTGCGCCGGTATGAAAGTCGATGATGTAGTCGCAGTGGGGAGCAATTTCTTTGAGGAAATGGTGCGCAAACTGCGCTGCGAGCGAACCGTTGTATGCGCCCGGGAAACTCCGGTTAAGGTCGCGGCCATCTGGTAGCTCGCGCTTGAGGTTCAGAAAGCCAAAAATATTAAAAATGGGCAGACAAATAATGGTGCCCTTCGTTGGTTTGTTGAGTTTTTTACGCAAAAAGCGGCGCACTATTTCAATACCGTTGAGTTCATCGCCATGCAGGCCTGCCATGACTAAAACAGTAGGGCCATCTTCTTTAGCGCGCTCTACTAAGACAGGTACTTGTATCGGGGTACGGGTATGCAAGTGCGCAACCTCCAAATTAAGTTGTGCCCCCTTACCAGGCAAGATTTCTTGCCCTAGCATGACCATTTTGCGATGTTGAACTTTTTTAGCGCTTGACATTTTTCTCGATGTAGGCGATAATTTTGCCCGCGATATCTGTTTGGGTTGTTTTTTCGATGCCTTCAAGCCCTGGAGAAGAGTTCACCTCCAAAACCAGCGGGCCGCGCTCAGATTGAAGCAGATCTACACCTGCAATGCCTAGACCCACCGCTTTGGCAGCTAGAATAGCGGTGTATTTTTCTTCGGTAGTGAGTTCAATAACTTCTGAACTACCGCCTCGGTGCAAATTCGAACGGAATTCTCCCGGAAGCCCTTGACGTTTCATGGCACCTACCACCTCGCCATCAACCACAAAGGCGCGGATATCTGCACCCTTTGCCTCGCGGATGAACTCCTGAACAATTACCCTCGCTTTGAGTCCGTTGAAGGCCTCCAGAACGGATTGCGCCGCATTGAGGTTTTCTGCCAATACAACGCCCAAGCCTTGGGTTCCTTCAAGCAACTTGAGTACAACTGGCGCACCACCTGCACTCTTTACCACGTGTTTGACATCTTTAGAGTAATTGGTAAAAACCGTTTTTGGCAAGCCGATTCCTTCTTTGGAAAGCACTTGCAAGCAGCGGAGTTTGTCTCGGGAGTGAATAATGCCTCTAGAACCCACAGCCGTAAACACGTTCATCATTTCAAACTGACGCACCACTGCCGTACCATAAAATGTAACCGATGCGCCAATACGTGGAATGACGGCATCAAATCCTTTGAGGTATTGGTTGTGGTAAAAAAGCGCTGGGCCTGTTTGTTCGATTTCGATGTTGCACTTGAGGTGGTCAATGACATGCGCTTCATGACCAGCCGCTTCAGCAGCTGCTACAAGCCTGCGGGTGGAATACAAATGAGGGTTGCGGGAGAGAATGGCGATTTTCATGCAGGATGTTGGATAGATGCGTGGATATATTTTTTGCTGGTGTCTACGACAAAGCGTTTGTTGAGCACTTTTCTTCCCAGAAGGATGGGATAGCGCATCCCTTGGCGCTTGGTGAGTGAAAATTCCGTTTTAAATTTTTCTCCGGCAATTTCTATAGTTCCAAAAACAAAAAATCGTTCCTGAACCTGACCAGTGCTGCTCTTTACTTTTTTGGTTCTGAATTTAGTAAAAGTCATTTCTTTACCGGTAAAAGCAGCATGTTTGTCATCTAAAAAAATAACCTTTAGCAATTCACCTTCTTGCTGGCAATAACTCACGTGTATACTAGAGGTATAAGCGCCTGAATCTACCTTAGCCTTAACCTCTGCCAAGCCAAAGTCGGGAAGCCAAGCCAGTTCGCGGCGACCAATTAAAATTTTATCGGGAGGCAACATAAAACAAATGTAAGCGAAACTTCTAAGACATGAAAATGCGCGAAATGCAAATAAAGCGCAAGATTGGTCGTTAAGGATTGTAACTTTGTAACAATGAAGCAGCTTTTTCTTCTTTTTCTCATGACTATGCCACTGCTGTTTTGGGCGCAGCAAATCACTGTATTCGGGCATTGTTACCACAAAGGAAAGAAGCCAGCAGAGGGAGCTACAATCAAACTGAAGGTCATAGACAACCGCTCGGTTCAAGTACCTTCCACCACCACAAGCGACAACAAAGGATATTATTCGTTTGGTCATTTGAATGTGGGAGACTTCATCGAAATACAATATGAATTCGAAGGTGTTGCCCTCTCCTTAAATACCATCATCACCAGCACAAATCCATTACAAGAGCTTCCCGATCAAAATTTTGCCATTCAGGATAACCGAGGCGTTGTGGTGCGCCAAGAAGGGCAAAACCCTTTTGAAATTGAGAAGTTGCCCCAATTGAACCTGAAGGGAATTGTCAATCTCGAAAAAACCCTCACGCTCACCACTGCTGCTACCTCTAACAACGAACTCACCTCCAACTACAATGTGAGGGGCGGAAATTACGACGAAAACCTTGTTTATGTGAATGGTTTTCAGGTGTACAGACCTTTTCTGACCCGCAGCGGACAGCAAGAAGGCATGAGTTTTATTCATTCCTCTTTGGTAGAAGATGTTCGTTTCAGTGCGGGCGGTTTTGCTGCAAACTATGGCGACCGGCTCAGTTCAGTACTTGATATTACCTACAAAACCCCCGACTCGTTTCACGCTTCGGCAATGGCTTCCTTACTCGGCATCGAGGCACATGTAGAAGAGGCCGTGAGTCAGCGCTTTAATTTTCTAGTTGGCGCGCGCTATCGTTCCAATGGTTATTTGCTCAATACACTCCCGACCAAAGGCGCCTACAATCCTGTATTTGCCGATGCGCAAATCCTGACTAACTACCAACTCAACGAATTCTGGACCTGGAGTTTCTTAGGGCATTTCTCTACCAACGCCTACCGCTTTGCGCCGCAAACTGCACAATCCGACTTCGGCACAGCCAACGAAGCCTACCGCCTCATGATCTATTTCGAAGGGCAAGAAAACTCCAATTTCCAGACCCTCATGGGTGGTACTTCGCTCAAATACGCCAAAAACAAGACCAAATTAGATTTTTATCTCTCCGCCTTTCAATCCGACGAACGCGAGTATTTTGACATCCTCGGGCAGTATTACATCAATGAACTCGAGACTGATCCGTCCAAAGAAGAATTTGGCGACTCCATCGCAACCCTCGGTGTGGGTGGTTTTCTCAATCACGCACGAAACCGCCTACAAGCTCAAATTTTTAACGCCTACCACAACGGTAGTTATTTACTTGTTGACAACTACACAGATCAAAACAAAACCAAAAAACGTTACTCCGAACTTTCATGGGGTTTTAATGTCCAGGCAGATCACTTTGTGGACCAACTCAGCGAATGGCGCCTCATCGACTCCTCGGGCTACAGCTTACCACAAACCAAACCCGATTCAATCGTACTTTTTGAAACCATTAAAGGTAATTTAAACCTCAATGGCTACCGTAGCACGGGCTATTTTCAGTGGTCTAATTCCTGGGTAAAAGTGAGTCACAACAAGATTGTAGCCATCAAAATGCCCTATAAAAACCAAAACGGCGAAAAAACGAGCGTCTTAGACACCCTAGACATCTCCACTAAGAAGTTTAATTTCCAGTTTGGTTTGCGCGGCGGCTACACCAGCATCAACAAAGAACCTTACTTCACACCCCGCCTCAGCTTCTCCTATGCCCCGGCCGCCTACATGTGGCAAAACGGCCAAGCGGTCCGTCGCGGTTTGGTTTTCAAATTCTCCACTGGTTTGTACTACCAACCCCCATTTTACCGTGAATTCCGGACGTTCGACGGCCATTTGGAACTCGGTGTGCAGGCACAAAAATCTTTGCATGTGGTGGCGGGCTCCGAATTTTTGTTTCAGATGTGGGGCAGGCAGACCCCTTTCAAGCTCAACACCGAAATTTACTACAAATACCTTTGGGACCTCAACCCTTATGAAATCGAAAACGTGCGCACGCGCTATTATGCCAACAACAATGCCGTCGGTTATGCATATGGCCTCGACATCAATGTGCATGGTGAGTTTGTAGAAGGAATTCAATCTTTTTTTAAGCTAGGGCTGCTCTCCACTAAAGAAGACATCATTGGCGATCACTACACCAATTATTACAATGCAGCAGGCGAACGCATCATTTTTGGCTATAGCGAGGATCAAGTGGTAGTAGATTCTACAGTTATTTTTCCAGGCTATATTCCGCGTCCTACAGACCAATGGCTTACTTTTGGAGCTTTGGTTCAAGACCAGATGCCAGGCTACGAAGCTTTCAAGGTGCAGATGGGCTTGCAATACGGTTCCCGCTTGCCTTATGGCCCACCCGATTTAACGCGCTACAAAGACACCTTGCGCATGCGCGCTTACTTCAGGGTAGACCTTGGGTTGTCTTACGATTTATTGCACGGCAAAACAGTAGCCAAAGCGGGTAAAAAAGGATGGCAGCAACTTGACCAAGCCCTCATATCTTTAGAGATTTTCAATATTTTAGGCGTCAATAATGTGCTTTCAAAGCAATGGATCCAGGATGTACAAGGGAAATTCTATTCCGTGCCAAATTACCTTACACAGCGTTTATTCAACCTGAAATTCAGCATGGCCTTTTAGTGCTGTCGTTCGCTGATCAATTAATTAAGGCTAGGCGCAAATAAAAAGCGATTCGGAGATACCAAAGCAGTTTTCACGGCATACATGACAATTCCGGCGGTATTTTTCACGCCAAGTTTGGCCATGATGTTTTTGCGGTGCGTATTGACGGTATGCTTGCTCAAAAACAAAAATTCGGCAATTTGTTCGTTGGTTTGGCCTTCTGCAATGAGGATGATGATTTCGTTTTCGCGTTCCGAAAGTACTACCGGGCCACAGCTAAATTCTTCGGTGTTGAGTTCAGAGAGGTCGATGTTTGCTTTTTGAATGGTCTCGAGGATTTGACCACAGAAAAACTGTTTGCCCTGCGCGGTTTCTTTGACTGCATCAATGATTTCGGCGAGTTCGCAGTCTTTTTTAACGTAACTCGTGACACCTGATTTGAGTGCGTCGATTAAAATTGGGGCATGTTGGGCTTCTGTTATCGCTACAAAACGGAGGTCTTTGTGTTTGGATAGTGCCTTTGGTACGATATCGATGCTGAAGCCGTGTGAAGTGAAGTCGATGAGCACGATGTCGGCGCCAAAAGTTTTGAGCTGAGCCATGAGCTCGTCTTGGTTTTTGGCTTCGCCTGCAATGCGGATGCCAGACTGTGCATTTAAGATGGTTCTTAAACCCAAAAGAATCAGTTCATTGCTATCGGCGAGAATGATTTGCATCTTATTTAGAATTATTCTACACAAATTTACGCGCAAAATTTATTTTATCGGCCACGCAAACCATTTTTTTTCGAATAAGCCCCTAACTTTGCGGCATGCATACGGAGCTCGGTACAGATCCTTTCAAAGCACTCTCATTAATTGAAAGTGGGCAAACCGTAGCGGTGCCAACTGAAACAGTCTATGGCTTAGCCGCCGACGCCAACAATGAAGACGCCGTGCTCTCCATTTTTACAGCCAAAGGGCGCCCGACATCAAATCCGCTGATCTTGCATTTTGCTGCGCTCGAAACCGCTCTCCCCTATACCACTGCTTTTCCAAGCGTTTTTGCAGCACTCTACACTGCATTTTGCCCTGGGCCTCTCACTTTTATTGTACCCAAAAGCAGTTTGGTAAGTAACCTCATTACTGGTGGTCAAGAAACCGTGGCCCTGCGCTTTCCAAAGCATCCGCTACTCGGTCAATTGCTACAAACCCTAGGGCGGCCACTAGCGGCACCTAGCGCTAACTTATATGGTCAGCTCAGCCCCACCGCAGCGTCCCACGTCTATTCACAACTGAACGGCCGCATTCCGTATATCTTAGATGGCGGTGAGTGCAACGAAGGACTGGAATCTACGATAATTGGAATAGAAAACGAGCAAGTGGTTGTGTACCGCTACGGCAGCATTACGCCAGAAACGCTCGCTACTGTTTTGGGTTACCTCCCGGAGGCCAAAGTGCACGCAGAAGGCACTGTGCTCACCAGTGGAATGGTCAAGCACCATTATGCGACCCAAACGCCGCTCTATCTCGGCACAAAACCCGCGCACGAAGCAGCGCAAGCACTTCAAATCTCTATTCAAGCAGATTCAAAGATCGGAGGCCCACAACTTGCCCTGAGCACAGATGGCTCCATGATCGAAGCGGCGCGCAACCTTTATGCCACACTGCACCAAGCCGATGCACTTGGTCTCGAGAAAATATATGTAGCGCCGTTTCCGAATGAAGGCCTGGGCCGCGCCATGAACGACCGCTTAGCAAGAGCCGCCGCGAAGTTTGCTTAGGTGCACAAAAAAAAAGGCCCCGATTTGGAGCCTTTTAAATATAATCAGTTGAGCGAACTCAATTATTTCATGTGACGACCGTAACGGTTTTTGAATTTGTCGATACGACCTGCGGTATCTACGAACTGTGCAATACCAGTAAAGAAAGGGTGAGACTTATGAGAGATATCTAACTTTACAAGTGGGTATTCGTTGCCGTCTTCCCAAGAGATGGTTTCTTTGGTTTCTGCGCAAGAAGGACAAATAAACGCGTACTCGTTAGACATGTCTTTAAATACGACTAAACGGTAATCTGATGGGTGGATATCTTTTTTCATGAGTATTACTTTTCGAAAATGGAATGCAAAGATAGCTATTTCTTCTTGAAAAACAAGAAAATCAGCCCCGAAACGAAAAAAATGTAATTTCGTAACGAATTTACTCCTTTTTATGCGCCCTGCGTCAGATCCTGCTTTGTCTTACCTTGAACTCAAGGACAATCGTTTGCACTCTATTTTAGAACTCACAAACGCGATCAACGCAAATATGGCCGTTGAACAACTCTACCGCATCTTCACTTTCATCCTCAAAGAACAACTGCATTTTAGCCGCTTTGCCCTCCTGCACCAACAAGAAGATTGGACACTTGCTGCCAAAAGTGGTTACAAGCGCAAAATTGGCGCGGCAGAACTGGCCCTAGAGCTGGCGAGGTTCAAGGAAATTACACTCGTAGAGTCTTCCAATAGCGCTTTACTAGAAGATTTTCAGGCGGTGATTCCTATTTATCACCAGGAACGCCCGCTGGCCTATTTGCTTTTGGCTACACCAAGTAAAACAGAAGTACTCGAACCCGCACACTTTTCTTTTGCCCAAACGCTGACGAACATCTTAACTGTAGCCCTCGAAAACCGCAAGTTGAGCGCGCAAAATGAAATCAAAGAACAGATTTCAAAAGAATTAGAACTGGCCTCCGAGATGCAAAAATTGCTCTTCCCGCAAGAGTTGCCCTCCAATAAAAAGATGGATATCTCGGGTCGTTATATTCCGCGCCATGCCGTCGGCGGCGACTTCTATGATTTCATTCCGCTCGGCGACGAAGAATACATCATTTGTATTGGCGATGTAAGTGGCAAAGGAATTACCGCTGCACTGCTCATGGCCAATTTTCAGGCGACCATCCGAACACTCTTCAAATACCAACGTTTCGAATTGACCTTTTTAATGGAGGAACTCAATAAACTCGTTATGAAAAATGCCAAAGGTGAAAAATTCATTACGTTTTTTATTGCCCATTACAACGCCTACACGCGGCAACTCCAATATGTGAATGCAGGCCACAACCAACCGTTTATATTGAGTGGCAAAAACACGACACTCCTGACTGAAGGCTGCATTGGTTTGGGCATGCTAGACGAGCTTCCGTTTGTGCGCGTTGGTAAGATGCAAATGCAAGCGAAGTCGACTATGGTGCTCTTTACTGATGGTGTTGTAGAACTCGAGAATGAAAAAGGAACGCAATTTGGTGTAGAGCAGCTCATCAAGCAAGTCAGGTCTTTCTCTGCGCTCAAAATGGAAGACATGAACGACATCATTTTCTCCAAATTAGAAGATTGGAAAGGCAGCCTACCTTACGTAGACGACACCGCGATTTTCAGTTGTAAATTCTTTTAATTTGCGCCCAAAGACTGAGGTCCACCAAAGGCCCATTTGAGCGAAAACAAATGAGTGAAATATCCTTCTCCTCCGAGACCTAAGCGCGTAAATGCATAATCTATGGTCCAATTTTGAAGTACTACCCCGGCACCTAAGTGAGGCTGTAAGCCAAGTTTTTTGTTTTGATCGAAATCTAAGAAATATTGAAACTGAGACACGCCTGTTCGCAGGATGAGTTTGCGGTCGTAATTGAGGTAGATACCTGCTTTGGGGTCTAGCGAAAATACATTGCCGGCTAAGAGCGTATTGCGCGGGCCATCTGTGGTGATTTCGGCGTTCAATTGCCCACCGAGTTCGTATTTTTCATTTTTAAGTGGCAACTTGCCAGCGACCCCCAAAACAATTCGAGGAAGCATTTGCTCGATACCATTTTGTGGAAGCGCATTATTGGTTTCTAACAATGTGGCCTGCATTTCGGGGCTGAGGTTGTAGGTCCAGGCGCTGAAGGTACTCGTGGCATCGCGCAAATTCAAGCCCGCCGACCAATATTTGCTCGGTCGGTATTGCAGACCTGCATCAAAACCAAAACCATACGCTTTTGCAAAATTCCCTATATGGCGGTACAGCACTTTTGCACTGACACCAACACTCAGGTGTTCTATTCGGGTGCGTTTACCAAGAGAGCCAATAAGCGCGTAATCGGCGCTGTTAAAAGTTTGCAGCTGGCTGTAGTCGATGTTGCCTTGATTGTCTATTAATTGCGTAGTGTTGTAAATGTTGTCTACACCAAGTCTGACCAAATTCAACGCCAAAACAGTTACTGGATTGTATCGATACGCCACGCCTAAGTGATCAAAAGCAGCGAGCCCACCAAAATAGGAGGCGTGCATGACTCCGATTTCTGTAGTTTGTTCTTGGTGCACAAGGCCTGCGGCATTCCAATAACCTGCTTGCACACCAGCCACATCTGCAACTACAGCTGAACCCATGCCCAACGCAGCGGCACCAACGCCCATGTTGAGAAATTCATTGGCGTATTTCGGATTGAAATCTTGAGCGAAGACCTGAGAGAGGCCACACAACCCGATAAACAAAGTGCTTTTGATTGAAAACATGGTACAAAAACTCAAAATTGCACAAAAAATTGTGTTTAATAGGTACTTTTACAAAAAACACACGCATGTTTGGATTGGCTAATCTCATCACCTCCTTTAACCTACTCGGTGGCATCTGCTCCATTATTTTTAGTTTGAGTGGGCGGCTCGATTGGGCTGTTTACGCTTTGGCTATTGCTGCCTTGCTCGATTTTCTCGATGGCTTTGTAGCGCGTTTGACTTACACCAACGGCTTGCTTGGCAAGCAACTCGATTCCTTGGCAGACCTTGTTAGTTTTGGTGTAGCTCCGGGTATTTTGATGTTTGTCATGATCATTGTAGGCATAGACCCCAGTGGCCTTTTTAAAAATGCGGATGGCGTCCAAGCATACGGCGGAGTGGCACAAGAATATGTTGTCGCTCAGCTCATCGACTGGAAAGCCGCCTTCTTTTATGGCCGCAACAACACCTATAACGCGTCCATTCAATTTTTACCTTTTGTAGCCCTCATTATTCCCTTCTTTGCGCTGTTTCGCTTGGCTAAGTTCAATATCGACGAGCGCCAAACCGACAAATTCATTGGTGTACCCACCCCAACCGCCACCATTTTCTTCGCCTTTTTTCCGCTTTATTTTTGGTTTGAATTGCCCAATTGGAGCCATCAATCAGCATTCATTCTATGCCTATTTGATTGCTATACCCTCAGTATCATTGCCGTTTTATTCTCGGTGCTCATGGTTGTCGAATTGCCATTATTGGCGCTCAAGTTCAAATCTTTTTCTTGGAAAAACAACCAATACCGCTACACTTTACTGCTGATTTCGTTGATAAGTATTCCACTTTTTTTGGTTTGGGCCATTCCAATAATTGTAATTTTGTACCTGATTTTATCCATCATTGAACATTTTCAATTCAAAAAACATGAAATTCAAAGCTGAAATCGACGTCATGCCACTAGACGCGCTTCTTGACCCACAAGGTAAAGCCGTAACCAATTCCATGAAAAACATCGGCCTTGCCGAAATCGATGGCGTCCGCATCGGTAAACACATCCGTCTTTTTGTAGAAGCCGCCAACGTGACAGAAGCCGAGCAAAAAGTAGAGACTGCCTGTAAAAAAATGTTAGCCAACCAGATTATGGAAAGCTATCATTTTGAGCTCACCGAAGCCTAACAGCATGTCCAAAGGTTTCAGGACCTTCCAAGCTGCCCAAAACACCTGGGATACCCAACTATATTTTCCGACACCACCCTCTTTTTTAGAAGATTGGGAAGCGCGCATCATGCCTGCTCAGGCTCAATTTGGCAACATGCCTTCGGCCCAAAGAGCCGAACTCCTTTTGCTGATTAGTACATTAATCCAGACAGATAAATCTAAGATTCAGGCACTTTATACCAAAGAAAGTGGCTTGAGTGTCGCCCGCTTTGAAGCCGAATTCAAAAGACTCAGCCAAACCATCCTACTCTTTGCCGAGCACATTCAAAAGATGCCTTGGGAAAAACAAACTGAGCTCACAGAAGAAGCCAAGACCCTGATCAAAAAACGCTTGCCTATTGGCCCCGTGCTCGTTTTGGGTTCCTCTAACTTCCCTTTAGCTTACTCCACTATGGGCGGCGATAGCGTTGCTGCGCTTGCTGCAGGTTGTTGTGTGGTCTTAAAAGCACACCCCATGCATGTAGGTACCAGCATGGCTGTGGCCAATTGTGTAACGCGCGCATTAGACACACTCGGGCTACCGTGCACCATTTTCAGTCATATTATTGACAACACCTACCATTGGGCAAATACTTTTGCCCAGCATCCTCACATACAAGCTATCGGTTTTACTGGGAGCATCAAAGGTGGGCGCGCACTCATGGATCTGGCTACGCAACGGCCCGCCCCTATTCCAGTTTTTGCAGAAATGGGGAGCCTCAATCCGGTCTTGATACTTGCAGATTACCCCAAAGATTTATTGGCCGTTGCCGCTGGAAAATTGGCCAACTCTATCTGTACTGATGCCGGCCAATTTTGCACCAAGCCCGGGCTTTTGATCGTACACGAAAGCCATTTCGAGGACTTTAAAAAAGCCCTTTTGAGCGCGCTTGGGCAACAAGCGGCGGTCCCGATGCTGCACCCCGATATCTATCAGAAATTTGAAGCGCGCAAGCGCCAAGTTTTTCAGGTGAAGGGCGTGGTGTTGCACCAAACAACCCAACATGCGCAAGGCCTTTTAGGGCGCTGGGCGCTCGTGCAAGCCGACAGGATGCAACTGTTGCTCGAACCTACCCTCCGCGAAGAAGTCTTCGGCCCATTTGCGGTGCTCAGCACATTTAGCACAGAAGCGCAGCTCGGCGAACTTTTCGACGTGCTAGGAGGTCAACTTACTTGCAGTATTTTCTGTGCTGCACCCAAACAAATTTCACCTGCGCTGCAAAATAACATTAGCCAAAAAGCTGGTCGCGTGATCCTAAATAGCGTACCAACTGGCGTCAGTGTAGACCTCGCTATGCACCATGGAGGACCTTACCCAGCCAGTAGCGATGTGCGTTTTACAGCAGTTGGCCCAGACAGCATTTTGCGTTTCACTAAAGAAGTATGCTGGCAATTCCACCACAAGTCTTAAAAAGCGTGCAAACCTAGAATTTCTTTGTAATTTTGATTCTCAAACTGAACTAAATGGAAACACAACCTCAAGCACCTCAAAAATCGAATAGCTTTTATTTCGTCTTCATTTTCATTCTCTTAGCTGGCCTTGCAGGCCTCACCCTCGCCTGGTCTAGACAACGTGCAGCACTTAACACCTGCAACAACAAAAACACTGCGCTGCTCGCCGATATGGCCGACATGGAAGCAGCGCTTTCTGGCTACACCGGGAGCATGAAAAAAGACCTCAAGCAAGACCTCCAACAAATGTTGCGAAACTACAATAAACTTATTGAAAAAGACGCCTCAAAAGCAGACAGCCTCAATGCCCAAAAAGCGCAAATTACCCAATTGCTCCAAAAACTAGACCGTTCAAAAATGACGGCCCGAGACCTCATTCGTGCACGTAAAGAAAATGAAACTCTCCGCGGCATCATGCGCAGCTATGCCCGCACCATTGACTCCCTTAATACCCTCAACATCGATCTCGGCAGCCGTTTAGAAGAAACCAATGTAAAATTATCTACCACCACCACCGAACGCGACACCTACCGCAAACAGGCCGAAGAATCTGAACAGCAAGTCAAAAAAGGCAGTAAGCTACAGGCCTACAATATTCAATCAGAGGCCCTCAAACAGCGCCTGAATAATTCAATGGAAATTACCGACAGAGCCAAAAATGCCGTTCAGTTCCGCAGTAGTTTTACACTCTCAGAAAACGTACTATCCAATGCAGGTCGTAAAAATGTGTACTTACAAATTACCGGGCCAGACGGGCAGGTCTTGCAAGGCAGTAGCAATTTTGTAACCGAAACAGAGAACGGTACTACCGCCTACTCTCAGCGCAAAGAAGTCGACTACCAAAATCAAGCACTAGACCTCACCATCTACTACGAACTCAAAGGAGAAGAAGCCGCTAAGGGAACCTACAAAGTACGTATATTCTGCGAAGGTCTGCTTATAGGTACTGATAGTTTCACGCTTAAATAATTATGGACAACACACACGAAAACGGTTTTGTTTTAGCCGAAATCACAGCAAATGGCATCGGGCTCATTACCTTCGGGCACCCCATGAGCAACTCCTTGCCAGGACACATCCTCCAAACGCTTGCCGACACCATCACAGAAGTTGCCGCCGATGAGCGCACCAAAGTATTGGTATTGCAATCGCAAGGCAGTAAGGCATTTTGCGCTGGAGCCAGTTTTGACGAACTCATTAGCATCCAAGATATCGAAACAGGCTTAGCCTTCTTTTCGGGATTCGCAAAAGTCATTAACGCCTGTAGAAAAGCACCTAAACTCATAATTGGTCGCGTGCAAGGTAAAGCCGTTGGTGGCGGCGTAGGATTGGCCTCTGCCACAGATTATTGTTTTGCTACAACTAAAGCAGATGTCAAACTCTCCGAACTGGCTGTGGGTATCGGCCCCTTCGTAGTTGGGCCGGCTGTAGAACGCAAAATTGGTTTGTCAGCCATGAGTGAACTAGCTATCAATGCCACAGAATGGCGCAGCGCACAATGGGCTAAAGAGAAAGGACTTTATACAGACATATACGAGGACGAAGCAAGCTTAGATGCCGCCATCCAAGCCCTCAGTGAAAAACTGGCGAATTCTAACCCGGAAGCCATGCAAGAACTCAAGCAAATTTTCTGGAAAGGCACCGAAAACTGGGATGAATTACTCCTAGAACGGGCGGCGATTAGTGGGCGTTTGGTCCTCAGTGAATTCACAAGAGCAGCAATTTCTGCCTTTAAAGCAAAATAAACTTAGATTTTTTCTGCTTTTCATTTGTAAATAAACACAATAGTTGTATCTTTGCACCCCTAAATTTAGGGAATTTAAGTTTTTTATTTAATAGAAAGAACCGTGAACACATTAAGTTACAGAACGTTAGCTGGTAATACCGAAACTGCCGATAAGAAATGGTATGTTGTGGATGCTGAAGGTCAAACAGTCGGACGTTTGGCGAGTAAAGTTGCCAAAGTCATCCGTGGAAAATATAAAACCTGTTACACGCCGCATGCGGACTGTGGTGACAATGTGATCGTGATCAACGCGGAAAAAATCGCGTTTTCAGGTACTAAACTCCAAAACAAAGAATACGTTCGCTTCTCTGGTTATCCAGGTGGTCAGCGTTTCACGTCTGCTGAGAGCATGCTCAAAAACCATCCAGAGCGCCTCATCGAGAAGGCAATTAAAGGTATGCTTCCAAAAAACACCCTTGGTCGCAAACTTTACACCAACCTCAAAGTTTACAAAGGTGCTGCACACAGCCACGAGGCGCAGCAACCAGAATTATTGAATCTTGATACCCTCAAATAAATCGTATGGAAGTCATTAATGCATTAGGAAGAAGAAAAACAGCGGTTGCCCGCGTTTATTTAACCAAAGGAAAAGGTAAAATCTCGATCAACAAACGCGAGATGAACGAATTTTTTCCAATTGACTTTCTTCAAGCCAAAGTTCACCAACCATTTGCACTTACCGGTACAGCTGGTCAGTACGATGTAAAAGTAAACGTTGTTGGCGGTGGTATCAACGGTCAGGCAGAAGCTGTACGTTTGGGTATTTCCCGTGCACTCGTAGAAGTATCTGCAGACTACAAACCTATGCTCAAAGTGGAAGGCCTCATGACACGTGACCCGCGTATGGTAGAACGTAAGAAACCAGGTCAACCAAAAGCAAGAAAGAAATTCCAGTTCTCCAAGCGTTAATCCGCTATCTGGACTGTTTAGCATCCAAGCACTGGAGCACTTGCCATACGGCCCCTTCAGTGTTGCTTTTTTAATCAGGAACGTAAACAAAAACAAAATATGTCTAAATTAACTTTTGAAAACCTACTCGACGCCGGTGTACATTTTGGTCACCTTAAGCGCAAGTGGAACCCAGCAATGTCTCCTTACATCTTCGAAGAGAAGAAAGGCATTCACATCATTGACCTCAACAAAACCCTCGTTCACCTAGACCACGCATGTGCTGCAATGAAGCAAATTGCAAAGTCAGGTAAAAAAGTACTTTTCGTCGCGACTAAGAAGCAAGCCAAAGAAATCGTGGCTGAGCGCGTAGCAGCTGTCAACATGCCGTTTGTAACGGAGCGTTGGTCAGGTGGAATGTTAACCAACTTCCAAACTACACGTAAGTCTATTCGCAAAATGTCGCTCATCGACAAAATGAAATCAGACGGTACTTGGGATACACTCAACAAACGCGAAAAATTATTCAAAAGCCGTCAGCGCGAGAAACTCGAGAAAAACTTCGGTTCTATCGCAGACATGACGCGTCAGCCAGCTGCTATTTTCATTGTGGATATCCTCAAAGAACACATCGCGCTTGCAGAAGCACGTCGTTTGAATATCCCTACGTTCGCAATGGTAGATACCAACTCCAATCCTAAATTGGTTGATTTCCCAATCCCTGCAAACGACGATGCCACTAAATCTATCACCTTGATCCTCGACGCTATTTGCGGCGCCATCAAAGAAGGTTTAGAAGACCGCAAAAACTTGAAAGCTACTGACAAAGATGAAGCTCCAGCTGAAGCACAAGCGGAAGTTGCAGCAGACGCTACAGAAAGTGCAGAATAATTCACCAATAAACTTTCATAAAATGGCTATTACAGCTTCAGATGTAAACAAATTGCGCCAACAGACAGGTGCTGGTATGATGGATTGTAAAAACGCTTTGGTAGAAGCCAATGGCGATTTCGAAACAGCCATCGACATTCTTCGTAAGAAAGGTCAAAAAATCGCCGCTAAGCGCGGTGGTAACGACGCTAAAGAAGGTCTTATCATGGCACAAGCTACTGCCGATGGCAAAGCAGGAGTCATCCTTACCCTCAACTGCGAAACAGACTTCGTTGCTAAAAACGACGGTTATGTAGCATTTGTACAATCTTTAGTAGATCTTGCACTCAACAAATTGCCAGAATCTGCTGAAGAACTCAAGTCATTAGCCTATGACGACAGACTATCTGTTGAAGAAAAAATTACAGAGCAAGTTGGTGTCATCGGTGAAAAACTAGACTTATCTGCTTTTGCAGTAGTTCGCGGTGAAAACGTAGTTGCCTATAACCACCCAGGAAACCAATTGGCTACACTTGTTGGTCTAACAGTTGCTGGAGAAGAGGTTGCTGAGGCTGGTCGTCAGGTAGCAATGCAAGTTGCAGCAATGGCGCCAATCGCAGTAGACAAAAACGGCGTAGACGAGCGAACAATCGAACGCGAAATCGAAATTGGTAAAGAATTGGCTATCCAAGAAGGTAAACCAGCTGACATGGCTGAGAAAATCGCTTTGGGTCGCTTGAATAAATTCTTCCAAGAGAACACCCTACTCAGCCAAGCTTTTGTCCGCGACAACAAACTCACGGTAGAACAATTCTTGAACAGCACGGCTAAAGGCCTGACTGTTTCAGAATTCAAACGCTTCTCATTGAGCTAAGAAACAACTCATATTTTAAAAAAAGCTATCGAAATCGGTAGCTTTTTTTTTACCCCAATCTGATATAAACACGATTCATAGTATATTTGTCCTGCATATGAAATACAAACGCATTCTACTCAAACTTTCAGGTGAGTCTCTGATGGGAGACAAACAATTCGGTATTGACAACGCACGCATTAGTGCCTACGCCAAGCAAATCAAAGAACTGAGCGATGCAGGTGTTGAAATCGCAATTGTCATTGGCGGCGGAAATATTTTTAGAGGCGTTCAGGCTGAGCAAGGCGGTATGGACCGCACTCATGGCGATTACATGGGCATGCTCGCCACCATGATCAATTCCATGGCGCTGCAATCTGCCTTAGAAACTGTGGGCGTTACTACCCGCTTGCAGTCAGCCATCGAAATGAAAGAAATTGCAGAACCATTTGTACGCCGTCGCGCCATGCGTCACCTTGAAAAGGGCAGGGTTGTCATTTTTGGAGCCGGAACCGGTAATCCTTTCTTTACAACTGATTCAGCTGCTTCTTTGCGCGCCATTGAAATCAATGCAGATGTGATCCTTAAAGGTACCCGCGTAGATGGCATTTACACTGCAGATCCACTCAAGGACAGCAGCGCCACCAAATTTGACCAAATCTCATTTGACGAAGTATATGCAAGAGGGCTCAATGTCATGGACATGACCGCATTTACCCTTTGTAAAGAAAATAATTTACCCATCATCGTATTTGACATGGATACTCCCGGCAATTTACGCAAGTTAATGGAGGGAGCGCCAGTCGGAACTTTAGTTAGCGCATCATGACAGAAGAACTTACAATGATCTACGACGAATTCAAGGAAGCTAATCAAAAATCCTTGATTCACCTCGAAAACGAACTGATTAAAATCCGTGCAGGAAAAGCAAGTCCTGCGATGCTCAATAGCGTAATGATTGAGTATTATGGCTCCATGACACCCCTACATCAGGTAGCAAACGTCAATACCACAGATGCGCGCACCATCATTGTGCAGCCCTGGGAAAAACCCTTGCTCAACGACATCGCCAAAGGCATCATCAATGCCAATCTCGGACTCAATCCACAAAACAACGGCGAGCAACTCATCATTACCGTTCCACCACTCACTGAAGAACGCCGTCGCGACCTTGTGAAGCGCGCCAAAACAGAGGCAGAAAATGCCAAAATTGGTGTCCGCAACAACCGCAAAGACGCTATTGACATGATCAAAGACCTTAAAAGCGAAGGCTTATCCGAAGATTTAGTGAAAGTCGGTGAAGAAGAGGTGCAAAAAATCACCAACAGCTTCATTAAAAAAGTAGATGAGTTGGTAGAACTCAAGGAAAAAGACATCATGACGGTTTAAAGCAAGGCCATTACCTCTTGCTTAGTCGGCTTAGCTAACAAGGTTAATTTTTGGTGGTGCAAAACCAACATCGGAATTCCTTTTTGCAAACACAAATCGATGTCATGACTCGAAAAAATAGCAGTGCGCTCCGATTTTTGCTGTACCCATTGCTGGAGTTGATCTAACAATAATTCCCGATTGAAATAATCTAAAAATGAGGCGGGTTCGTCTAATACCATCAATGGTGTATCCTGAACAATCGCACGCGCCAAGCTTGCCAATTGACGTTCGCCATCGCTCAATTTGCGCGTATCTTTCTGGGCTAAGTCGCTTAAATTGAGCGCTTGAAGCACCTTATCTACAAATTGTAAATCTGTAGCTTGCAAGCGGCCAAAAGCACCCAAGTGTGGCACGCGCCCAAGCGAAACATAAGCACGAAGCGTCAAGGCCTCTACTCCTGTAAACATACTCGCTACAAAAGACACTTGCGTTGCACGCAGCGCGGCATTTTTTTGAAGCTCTTCAAGTGAAAATGCACCAACAGAAATGCTGCCCGCTCGCAAAGGTAATTGCCCAATCAAGGATTGCAACAGTGTAGATTTCCCAGAGCCGTTTCGGCCAATGAGCGCGTAAATTTGACCTGCAGGCAACGCTAATTGCGAGATGTCAATAAGCGCAGTTTGATACCCGACTTGTGCCTGTTGAATAGAGATCATCTTTGACGTAACATGAGGTAAGCAACATAAGGCGCGCCAATAACCGCTGTTAAGACATTAACAGGAAGGCTCAGCCAAGGGTCTAGTAACAAGATAAGCACATCAATAGCGACCAGAAAAAAACTTCCGGCTAAAACCGAAAACAAAATGAGCAAGAGGTGATCTTGCGTTTTGAGCAGCGCTCGCGCTAAATTTGGAATAGCTAAACCCACAAAGGCAATAGGGCCACAATAGGCAGTAATGCTTCCGGCTAATAGCGCCGTTACAAATAAAATAACGATTTTGAGTTGCTTGACTTTGACCCCCAGTTGGAGTGCATGTGCATCACCAAGTACCATGGCATTCAGGCCTTTTACTAAAAATAAGGTAGTTGCAATGCCAAAAATAACCAATGTGGCCATCCATGGTGCTTGTGCAGCACTCATTTGCTGTAGCGAACCCATGTTCCAGATGAATAACTGCTTGACTTGCTCTGGGGCAGCAAACGACTGCAATACCGCTTCAATCGCCCCCGTAAAACTTGCAAACATGAGCCCAATTACCAAAAGCGATTGGATGTTCTGCACTCGTTTGGAGACCACAAACATAAAACTAGCAGCCAAAAAAGCGCCGATCATGGCGGCGCTTACATAACTGAACTCATTTAAAAAAGTAGGAGCAGCACCCAAAACAAGAATTGCGATAAAAAGGCTTGCACCTGAATTGACCCCAAGGACATAAGGGCCAGCCATTGGATTCTGAAAAAGATTTTGCATCAAAAGGCCACTCAAGGCAAGACCTGCGCCTGCGAGGAGCGCACTCAGCACGCGCGGCACTTGAAATTCCCAAAAAATCATGGAACTGTTCGCTCCATTCGCTTGTTGGAGGACAAAAAGGTGCACCCAAGTCAAGACAAGTAGTAAAATTCCTGTACTTATAAGTAGTTGAATACTGCGCTGCTTCATTTCAATAAAGCATAAAAATGCAACTTTTTTGTCTGACCCGTTGCTATTTGACTCAAATCGGAGAGCAGCCAATCTGGGTGAACGGCAGCTTGTTCCCAATATTTATTGGTCTTGGACGTGTAGCAATAAATCGGTTTTTTGAAAAATGGAAAAAACTGTGCTTTTGGAAACTGATTTAAAATTGCTTTTCTGCTCGGTAAACCTGGATTGAGCCATATGTTAACAGCTGGGCCTTTTCTGAGGATTTCGGCTAAACTCTTGAAAACACTGCCCGTTCCTTCCTCTTTGCTAAATAAATAGGCCAACCCTGCGTCCTTATAAATTTGAGCCTCAAAACTTTGCCCAGCTGGCGCAATCCATTGATCACCATATAAGTTTCCACTGAGCAGCAACGGAAGTTGGTTGGAATGGTGATGCTTCAGTACATCCTTTTGAATACGGATGTAATTGGCTTGTATCTCTTCAAATAATCGTTGGGCTGCGTCAAACTGACCACACAAAGCGCCAAATAAGAGCAGCCATTCTGCTCTGGCCAATGGCGTTTTTTCGCGCCATTCAAAATTGGCGATTTTGAGCATATGAGCAGGAAGTCTTTTGAGTTGTTGGCTCTCATTGCCAAAACCACTGTACACAACCACTTGAGCTTTTCTTAGGAGTAATTTTTCCGCTGAAAAACCCAATTCTGTTTGTAAATCTGCTATGCGTTTGAATTGTACAAGTCGTTTAACACGAGGGTCTAGAAGGTATTTAGCGTTAGATACCGCACAAATTTTTTCTTGCTGTCCGAGCGCTGAAAGCATGCCCACGTGGGTAGCACTCAATGCTGCTATGCGCGTGTAGGGCTCCTGAACTTGAAATACGTGCAGTTTGCTTTGTTGGTCTGGATCGAGGATTTCGACCTTGTATCCTTTTTGGTATTTATAAATACACAGATACTGGCTGTGCTGGCATAAATTTTCTTTTTTAATATGCTTGGCTGTTTTTTGGACAGAACAGCCGAGAAGTAAAAAGAAAAAGACGAGACCAAAAAACCTAATAAGACTCCGAAACATTTGGAAAGTCGCCGGATTGTACATCTGCTTTGTAATCTTGGAAGGCTTGCAACATGTGGGCATGCAAGTTATTGTATTTGCGCAAGAAACGCGGATTGAATTCGTTGTTGATGCCGAGCATATCGTGGATCACTAGTACTTGGCCATCAACACCTGCTCCTGCGCCAATTCCGATGACCGGTATTTGTACCATTTGCGCCACTCGTGTAGCGAGATCGGCCGGGATTTTTTCAAGTACAATGGCAAAACAACCGACTTCTTCAAGTGCTTTGGCGTCGGCAATGAGCCTTGCAGCTTCTTCCTCTTCTTTGGCGCGTACTACATAAGTACCGAACTTATAAATGGATTGCGGCGTCAGGCCGAGGTGCCCCATGACAGGAATGCCAGCGGTGAGAATGCGGCGAATTGAATCTAAGATTTCTTGGCCACCTTCCATTTTGACGGCATGGCCGCCGGATTCTTTCATGATTTTGATGGCACTTGAAAGCGCTTCTTTGGAGTTGCCTTGGTAAGAGCCAAAAGGCATGTCCACGACAACCAACGAGCGCTGAACGGCCCGCACCACACTAGAGGCATGGTAAATCATTTGGTCTAGGGTAATGGGCAGCGTGGTTTCATGACCAGCCATCACGTTAGAAGCGGAATCACCGACGAGAATGACGTCGATAGCGGCTTCGTCGACAATGCGCGCCATGGAGTAGTCGTAGGCGGTGAGCATGGAGATTTTTTGGCCGTTTTGCTTCATTTCTTGAAGCGTATGGGTGGTGATTTTTTTGGGTGAAGAGGCGTGTACTGACATGAATTAACGATTTTGTAGGTAAGCATTGACGTTGTTTTCAATGCGGGCAACAATGTTTTGGGTGTCTGCCTTTTCGAATTGAAGGCCGGTGATGCGTTCGTAAAGTTCGATGTAGCGCTCAGAAATAACTTCAACGAAGTCATCTGGCATGAAAGGCATGGCTTGGCCGTCTAGGCCTTGGAAGCCGTTTTCAATGAGCCACTGCCGCACAAACTCCTTGGAAAGTTGCTTTTGCGCTTCTCCATTGGCCTGACGCGCTTCGTAGCCATCGGCATAAAAGTAGCGCGAAGAATCTGGGGTATGGATTTCGTCGATGAGTGTAACTACGCCATTATGCAGGCCAAATTCGTATTTGGTATCGACCAATATAAGCCCGCGCGCTGCGGCCATTTCGGTTCCTCTTTGAAACAAAGCATGGGTGTATTGTTCCATTTGTGCGTAGATGGCTTGATCTACCAAACCTCTCGCTAAAATGTCTTCTCTCGAAATGTCTTCGTCGTGGCCCTCGTCTGCTTTGGTGGCTGGGGTAATGATGGGTGTTGGCAAGCGGTCATTTTCTTTGAGGCCTTCGGGTAGCGCCACACCACAGAGCATGCGTTTACCCGCTTTGTATTCGCGGGCTGCGTGACCTGCCAAATAACCGCGGATCACCATTTCGATGCGGATGGGTTCACAAGCCACACCGCAGGCAACTGCTGGGTCTGGTGTAGCGACCAACCAGTTGGGCACGATGTCTTTAGTAGCTTCCAAAAACATGGTGGCGACTTGATTGAGCACCTGTCCTTTGTATGGAATTCCTTTGGGAAGAATATGGTCAAAAGCAGAAATTCGATCGGAGGCCACCATGACAAGCAAGCCGTTGTCGAGGGTATATACATCTCTTACTTTTCCGTTGTAGACGTTGGTTTGACCGTGAAAATGAAAAGAGTTACTGGTAAGGGCTTGCATAAAATGATTTGTATTTAGGATTGCTGTTGTTTGTTTTTTTCTTGGGTGTCAATTTTGGCCTGCTTGGCTAGTTTTTCTTGGTGCTCGGCGATATCAAACGCCTCTATGATTTGCTTGACCAAGCGGTGGCGAATGACGTCGGACTGCCCCAAGCGCACAATTTTAATGTCGTTGATGTCGTGGAGCACGTCGAGTGCGTAAGACAGGCCCGAGCGCTGACGCGATGGTAAATCGACCTGAGACATATCGCCGGTAATGACAAATTTTGCGGTCATGCCCATTCGGGTCAGGAACATCTTCATTTGCATCTGGGTGGTATTTTGGGCTTCGTCGAGGATCACAAATGCTTTGTCGAGGGTGCGGCCGCGCATGAAAGCAAGCGGTGCAATTTCGATGACGCCGAATTCGATCATGTCGGCGAGTTTTTCGGCTGGGATCATGTCGCGGAGTGCGTCGTAGAGCGGCATGAGGTAAGGATCTAGTTTTTCTTTGAGGTCGCCGGGCAAGAAACCGAGGTTTTCTCCAGCTTCAACTGCCGGGCGCGTCAGGATAATGCGCTTGACCTCTTTGGCTTTGAGAGCCCTGACCGCCATGGCGACAGCGGTGTAGGTTTTACCCGTACCAGCTGGGCCAACTGCAAAAACCATATCGGACTCCAGAACGGCTTGCACCAATTTCTTTTGATTGACGGTACGCGCCTTGATTTTGACACCTCCATTGCCGTGCACAAGCGTTTCGGAGCCGTCGTCTTGGGAGAGCATTTTGGCGCCGTCTTGCAACATGAGGTTGTCTATGTTGTTTTCGGTGAGGGTGTTGAAGGTTTGATAGTGCTGGACAATAAGCGCGAATTTGCGTTCGAATTCGTCCATGACTTCGTCGTCGCCAGCCAAACTGAGCGCATTGCCACGTGCGATGACTTGGAGCTTTGGAAAGAAACTCTTGATATGTTTGAGGTTTGCATTGTTGATTCCGTAGATTTCGGCCGGATTAAGGCCTTCAATGCTGATCTGACGTTGACCTGAACTCAATTTATTTGGGTGTTTTTTGAAGGGTTTCTAACGATTTCGCTTACTTTTGGTAAAATTATGAATTTCTGAGCACAAAGTCGCCTTCTCTGCCATGCAAATCATTACGCTCACTACAGACAACGGCTATCACGACTACTACGTCGCAGCTATCAAAGGAAGGCTTCTCAAAGCGTTCCCTACCGCGCATGTAATTGACATCAGTCATTGCATTAAGCCGTTTAACATTAGCGAAGCTGCTTTTCAGTTGCGCTGCTGCTTTCAAGAATTTGCCGAGGGCACCATTCACATCATCGGCGTAGACAGCGAGCCCTTATTTGAAGCGCAAAAAGAGCGCTACCCAGGAATTCTAAAGTACAAAGGACAATATTTCATTTGCAACGACAACGGTTTCTTTGGTAGCTTTCTCGAAGAAGATTTGCCAGACGAATTTTACCACTACACCGCCATCCAAGACCAACCCGAAGCCTGGCGCTTCACGACCAAAAACTGCTTTATCGACCTCGCACAGCGCATCGTCAACAATGAAGCGCTGTCCAGCTTTGCTACTCCAGCAAAAGGCTACCGCAGGGCCTTCAACCAAAAACCCATCCTTGACCCACTCCTCATTCGCGGCGTGGTGATACACATCGATAGCTTTGGCAACCTCGTCACTAACATCACCAAAACAGATTTCGAGCGTTTCGGCAAGGAGGTGCCTTTCATCATCAAGTACCAGAAAAAAGAATATTTCATCGACGAGATTTCTGCGACCTATAATGCGGTTTCTCAAGGGGAACGCGTTGCGCTGTTCAATAGTGCTGGCCGTTTAGAAATTGCCATCAATAGAGGTGCCAACGATGGCTTTGGAGGTGCGAGTAAATTATTTGGCATGCGCATTGGCGACCCTGTGCACATTGAATTCACGCCCCAAGGTTCCAAAGAAAACATCCAATCCTTGTTCTGATGCTCACGAGAGTTGTAAAACTACATTTTGACGCCGCACACCTCGATCAATTTTTAGCCCATTTTGAGACGGTCAAATGGGAAGTTGCGCAATTTCCAGGCTGCAGAGGCATGCAATTATTGCAAGATCAGAAAGATCCCTGCCTTGTTTTCACCTATTCTATCTGGGATTCCGAGCAAGATTTAAACAACTACCGCGACTCCGCGCTATTTGCTGTTATTTGGCCTCAAATCAAGGTTTGGTTCGATCAAAAAGCCGAAGCTTGGAGCTTAAATCAACATTTTAGTGCATTTATTTGAGAAAAATAGTGGAAAACTCAAATAGGTCACTACCTTTACCAAAATTAATATTATTAGAATGAGTAAAGGACATGTAAAATTTTTCAACGAAACCAAGGGTTTTGGATTTATTGTTGAAGAAGACACGAACAAAGAGTATTTTGTTCATGTTACCGGTTTGGTAGACAAAATCAAAGAAAATGACGAAGTTGAATTCGAATTGCAAGAAGGCCGTAAAGGCTTGAACGCTGTGAATGTGAAACAAGCATAATAAAGATTGAGTGTATCTAAAATTCCCGCCCCACAAGGCGGGAATTTTCGTTTATAGATATTTGTTAATTTTGACAACTCAACTTTTACTATGCGCGCCCTATTTTTAAAAGAAATTTCGAGTTTCCTGAGTTCAATCATCGGATACGTTTTTATTCTCATTTACCTGATAGCCTCCGGACTCTTCCACTGGATCCTCTCCTACAACACCAATCTCCTCGAAGGCTCAACCGCAGACCTCATCCCGTTTTTCAATATGTCGCCAGTGATCTTCTTGATCCTGATCCCCGCCATCACGATGCGTTCCATTGCAGAAGAACGCCGCACAGGCACCATCGAACTGCTGCTCACCCGCCCCATCTCTGACTTTCAACTCATTTTTGCCAAATACCTCGCTGGCGTGGCGTTGGTTTTTGTCGCCATTCTACCCACACTCGTATATTTGGTCAGCATGTATTTTCTGGGCAAACCCGCCGGCAACATCGATCTAGGCGCTACCTTCACCTCTTACATTGGCCTTTTGCTCCTCGGCGCTGCCTTTGTTTCTATCGGAATGTTTGCATCGGCACTCACGCACAGCCAAATTGTTGCGTTTATATTAGCCATGTTCTTGTGTTGGGTATTTTACGATGGTTTCGAGTTATTGGGCAACTTCAGTCAAATTGGGGGCTTGGATTACCTCATCAAGTATATCGGTATTGCGTTTCACTACGAAGCCATCAAAAAAGGTGTCATTGACACCAGCGACCTTTTGTATTTCTTGAGTTTGAACGCCCTCTTTTTAGTTGCTTCGCTCACCGTTCTTAAATCGCTCAAAAAATAACGCATGAAACTCAACTTCACTAAAGGACTTTACAACTGGACGGTACTCGGTTTACTAGCTGCCGTGTTGGTCTTGCTGAACTTTATTGGCTCCATGCTTTATTTCAAGCTAGACATGACCAAAGACCAGCGCTATTCGTTGGCCAACAGCACCGTCACCTACCTCTCCGACAAAAAGAACTTTGAGAACCGCATCAGCATCCAAATTTACTTAGATGGCAACATGCCTTCTGAACTCAAAAATTTCCAAAACGCACTCAAAGATAAACTCAAAGACTTCAAGCGCATCGCCGGCACCCGCATCGAATTCTTGTTCACGGACCCGAATGTTGGTACTGAAGATGAAATCAATGCCTTGCGCGCCCAACTCTACGACCGCGGCAAAGGTATTTTACCGCTCGAAATCAACTACCTTAAAGACGGCACCCAGAGCCAAATGTTGTTGTTTCCTGGCGCTTTGCTTTCTTACAGCGTCAATGGCATCACCAAAGAAGGAGTAGTACAATTTTTGCCCGGAACCCAACCCGGTCGCCCATACGCCCTTGAGCAAATGAGTGAAATCATCGAAAATGCGCTCAACAACCTCGAATACAATTTGCTTTCTGCGATGCGCAGACTGACCCAAACCAGCAAACCAACAATTGCCTTTTTACAAGGGCACGGCGAACTCAACCCAGCAGAAACCATGCGGGCGCGCGCACTTATCTCTCCCTATTATCAAATCAAAGATGTAGCGCTCAACGACAGCATTGCTGCACTCAAAGACGTGGACGGCCTCATTATTGCCGATCCACAAACCCCTTTTTCTCAAAAAGACCTTTATCTTATCGATCAGTTCGTGCTGCGCGGCGGAAAGCTATTGTGTTTTATGAATACGCTAGCCCTCAATGAAGATACCCTCAATGCCACCGGCATGACTCACACCACGCGCAAAAACCTCCTTCTAGACCGCTTGCTCTTTGACTACGGCATTAAAATCAAAGAGAATTATGTGCTAGACGCCAATTGCGCACCTAAAATTGTTCCGTTTGCCGAAACTGCGTTTTTACCATGGTTCTACCATATGCTCGCCACCCCGAGTTTGCATCCCATGACGCGCAACGTAGATCCAATTTCTTTGAAATACGCCAACGAAATTGAATTTGTGCAACTCCCCAAAGCGCAGCTCACGCCTATCCTCACGAGTTCGAGCAACGCCATTCCCAGCGGGCTGCAACCTTTAGTCAATTTAGCTTTGCCGCTCAATTATGGCAAGAACCCTAAACTGGTAGACAACCCCGAAGATGAGATCAACAAACTTTGTGTGGCGGGCTTGTCAGAAGGATTCTATCAGTCTCATTTCAAAAACCGCATCGTTGCCGAATTTGCCAATAGCAAAGACGCCAACTACCTCGAAGAAAGTCAAAAAGAAACCAAAATCTTGGTAGTCGGCAACGGCTCTTTTATCCGCAATAGCTACGACTCCATTCTCGATCCGCAAAAAATCAATAGCTACTTGTATCGCCCCATTGCCATCAACGAACTCAAGGTTGACGCTGAATTGGCACAAAGACGCATTCCTATCATTTTTGGCAACCAAGAGCTCTTCCAAAACATGGTCGATTACATGATGGGCGACAACTCCGTTCTGGATATTCGCAGCCGTCAAATCGATATCAAGGAAATTGACAAAGAGAAAATCAAGTCCTCATCGCTCTTTTACAAAAGCATGAACATGATGCTGCCTTTGCTACTCATTTTAGCGCTCGCTTTCATCATGAACTGGATCCGCCAAAGACGCTACACTCGTTAAAAAACTTTCCATGAAGAAAAAAGTCCTCGTACTCGTATTGTTTGCTGTGCTTCTAGGTGGCCTCACTTGGTTTGCTCTCAACCTACAAGATGGTCAGGGTGCTTCAGATGCCCGCGCTTTTAATTTTAAAATTGAAGACACCACAACTATCTCTAAGTTGGTCATCACCGATGCATTTGGTCAGCAATTTACGCTGGTCAAAAACGACAACACCTGGACGGATGCCAAAGGTGGTTGTGTGTCAAAAACCAATGTGTCACTGATTTTAGAAGCCTTAAATAAAATTGAATTCAAAGGCTACCTTCCGCATAAATCTGAAAAACGTTTTACGGAACTCATGTCCACTTCTCATATTAAGGTGGAGATTTTTCAGGAAGGCGAATGGACCAAAACGTGGTATCTAGGCCCTGCTACCCCCGACCACTATGGCCAAATTATGTTGCTCGAAACAGCAGATGAAGGCAAGAGCACAAGTCCAGTCATGATGAAACTCTCTGGCATGAATGGCTTAATTGACCCCCGCTTTTTTGCCGATCCGCGCCAATGGGCTTGTACAGAAATCATGGCCCTTCAAATGGAAGATATTTTGAGTGTCAAGGCTAAATTCCGCGGCGAGGCTTATCGCAATTTTGAGCTCCTCAACAAAGGCAGACGCTTTAGTGTGACTCAAAATGGGAAAGCACTCCCTAGCCTTGATACCACTAACGTTTTTCGATATTTACAAGGATTTCAAAATATCCACTTTGAGCAAAAAAACTTCACGTTATCAGACAAGCAAATTGATAGCGTCAAAAGAAGCCCTGCTTTTTGCTACTTAGAAGTGAAGACCAAACACGAAAAAATTGCCTTAAAAATGTTCCGAATCAAAAGCAAAGAAGAGCAGCGCAATGAATTTGGTGATTTGGTCAATATGGACATGAACAGTTTTTGGTGTGTACTCCCCGATGGCGAGTTGGTACGGTGCCAATATTTTGTATTCAACCCACTCATATTAGGACACGTGTTCTTTCCAGCCATGGAAGCCAGTTTTCCGGAAAATCTGCGTTCCATCAAGCCATAAAAGCAACTTTTACAGTTGTTTAGCCGTTAAAACCTCGTTATGATTTACCTACGCCTCTTTTTAGTCAGCGTTAGCTGCCTCACCTCTTTTTTATATGCTCAAAGTCCCGTTGCTAATTTTACGGCCACGCCGCTTGTGGTTTGCGTTGGTCAAAATGTCAATTTCACCAATACTTCTAGTGCCAACGGCGGCCCTGCCCTCAGTACCTATCAATGGGATTTCGGAGATGGCAATGCAGCTACCACCACCAATGCCACTCACGCCTTTAGCACCACGGGTACTTTTACGATTACGCTTGTAGCAACCAATGTAAATGGAGTTGCCGATGCCGAAATCAAGCCGGCATACATCACTGTAAATCCGCTACCGAATGTCAATTTTAGCGCAAATGGTTTGGGTTGCACGGTTCCGCTCACCTTGAGCTTTGTCAATAGTTCTTCACAAGGCACTAATTTTTCGCAAGCTTGGAATTTTGGCAATAGCCAAACCTCTAGTCAATATACGCCGCCGAGCATCACCTACAATAGTCAAGGAACTTTTCAAGTGGTGCTCACTGTTACAAACAATAATACGGGTTGCGTCAATTCCCTTACTCATCCCATCGTTGTATCAAATTTTCAGGCAGGTATTACTGCTCCGGCTGTTGGCTGTGTAGGGCAACCAATTGCATTTCAAGACAACTCTACCGCTGGTGCTAATTCCTGGAGCTGGAATTTTGGTAGTGCGGGCCAAAGCAATGCAGAAAACCCAAGCGTTACCTACAACTCGCCGGGCACTTATATGGTCTATTTAACGGCACAAAATACAAACTCAGGATGCGCTGGTAGCACCAGCCAGCAAATTGTGGTGCAGGCCAATACCATTCCTAACTTTTATGCAAACCCGACTACTAATTGTGCTCCGGGGAGCATCCAATTTGTCAATACAACCAACCTCACCGGCACTTATGTTTGGAATTTTGGCGACGGGCAAACCTACAACGGCCCCACCCCCCCTGCACATTTGTATCAATTGAGTGGTTTGTATGATGTCAGCCTGACTTTTACATCGAGTTCGGGCTGTTCAGGCACCAAAACGCTTAATGACTACATTGAAATTACGCCCGTTCAAGCTGGTTTTTACGCCTTAGATACAGGCGCTTGTGCACCATTCACAGTGCAATTCATTGATACATCTTTTACACCTAGTAACCCAATTGTTTCTTGGCAATGGAATTTCGGCAACGGCCAAACCTTTAATGGACATATTCCGCCGCCGCAAACTTATGGCGTTGGGCTCTACGATGTTTCACTGATTATTACCACTGCATCTGGCTGTACCGACACCATTATCAAGACGCCATACGTCACAGTTGGCTCCATAGATTCTATTGATTTTACTTGGGACCCCAACATTACCTGCGCCAAAACTGACGTCGAATTCGATTCTGAATTTTATATTTCTGTGCCCTATGACAGCACAGAAATATCTTATCTCTGGGATTTCTCACAAGGCATAAGTGCTCAAGACGATCCTACTTTTCAGTTTTCGCAAGACACAGGCTGGGTTGACGTCACACTTTATGTCAATTTCCGTGGTTGCATAGATACACTCGAAAAAGATTCTGTTTTATATGTTTTGGCTCCGATAGCGCATTTCAATCCCAATACAAATCTCGTTTGTAACCCCACGAGCTTACCAGTAACTTTTCAATTCCAAAATACCGCCATCGAAGGCGAACTCCAAGACAGCGTTGCCCTGCATTACGAATGGAACGACAACACGCCCAACACCAATTTCGTTAACGCTCAGCTCGACCTCCCCAACGGTGGCAATTCCAGCCATGCATTTGCCAATTACGGCACCTATCAAATAGAGCAAGTGGTGCACAACTACACCACAGGATGTTCGGATAGCATCACCCTAGCCGTCACGATTTCTCAATTACAATCCGCATTTATTTTACCCGACGACACCATTTGTAAAGGTGCTGCCATCAGTTTATTCAGTCAGAGCACTACTTGGCCAGCGCATCCGGTCAATAACTGGATTTATTCCTTTGGCAATGGGCAGCAAATCAATAATGGTGCGAACGTCAACTATGTATATCCAGCGAGCGGCACCTACAATATCAACCTGTTGGTTTTCAATTCGGCAGGTTGTTCCTCTACCGCTACCCAAACGATTTTTGTGGCCAACAAACCAGTTGGGGGGCTTTTAGCGCCGAATTATGCAGGTTGCTCGCCGTTTCCTGTGAGTTTCACAAACACCAGCTACAGCATTACCAACGGCTTGCCACTTGCCACCTTTAATACCACTTTTTCCGACAACAACTCGAGCGTGAACACAACAGACGTCAACCAAGCTATCAATCATACGTTTGTCGGCAATGGGGCGTATACTGCATCTATTACCGCAACAGATATAAATGGTTGTGTTTCGAACCCCGTATCAGTGCAAATTACCCTGACCAAACCAACTGCCCTCATAAGTGCAGATACCATTATATGTGCTTTGGATAGCAGCCTTATTGCAAGCTTGAGCACAGGGGTAGATAGCCTCGCTTATGCATGGTTCATCACTGGAAATTTAATTTCTAGCGATAGTCTTTGCGTCTTGAATTTACCAGCAAATGACATCGGTCTGTTTACTACTTATCCGCTTACTTTAGTTGTAACAGATGGAAATGGCTGTACAGACACTACCACACAAACCATTTTTATTTCCACACCACAGGCATCACCAACCTTCACGTTTTCGGGTGCGGCAATCAATGCCAACGGCACCTATAGTTGTCCACCGCTTTTTTGCGATTTCACCGATCAATCTACTAGCATTGGCAGTATCAGCAACTGGAACTGGGTCTTCGGAAATGGCAATACATCAATATTGCAAAATCCAGACAACACACTAGTAACCAGTGGGTCCTTCAATTTAATTTTAACAGTAACAGACGAATACGGTTGCAGCGACGACACAACACTGAATAGTTATGTTTCTATCGGCGGGCCACTCGGAACCCCAACCTGGATCCAAGACAATACCGTATGTGCGCAAGGGGCTTTGTTTACCATCCTTAACCCCTCAGATATTGACTCAGTCAGTTGGAATTTAGGAAATGGCGTTTGGGTAGCAGATAGCTTGACGTTCCCTTATTTTTACCCAAATACAGGCACCTACAACCCGAGTGTAACTGTTTACGACACCGCTGGATGTCAAATTTTGTATTTACTTGATCCATTAACGGCAAGCGTAAGTGGCCTGAACGCGCAAATCAATGCAACGCCAGTTTATGCGAATATCAATCAGGTAGTAAATTTATCTGACGCTAGTACAAGCCTCAATCCGATTGCCACCTGGACCTGGATGTTTCCGGATAGTAGCAATCTTTATTTTCAAAGCACGGCGCAAAGTATTGCTTTTTCTGAAGGTGGACCACAACAAATTGGGTTGGTGATCACAGACAACTTAGGCTGTATTGACTCCGCCTTGATCACTATCTACGTTTCTGATCCAGACATCTGGGTCCCGAATGTATTTACGCCAAATGGCGATGGTGTCAATGACATAATCACACTTCCTTATCCGTCTTTCAAAAGCTACGATATTCAAATTTTGAATCGCTGGGGCAACCTCGTTTTCGAACTCAAGGATCAAACAGGTATTGCAGTATGGGACGGCTATGACTTCGATGGGCAGCTCCATACCGATGGCGTGTTCTTCTACCGCCTGCGCGGCGAAATGCTCGGCGGCACGCTAATAGACAAACATGGATTTATCCATTTGGTGGACGGCAATTAAACAAAAAAACCCCGAAGAAAACTTCGGGGTTTTTTGTGTGGTACCTCCAGGAATCGAACCAGGGACACAAGGATTTTCAGTCCTTTGCTCTACCAACTGAGCTAAGGTACCAGCCGTTGGTGGATGCAAATTTAACACATTTTTACTGTTTTACACAAGATAAAAACCAAAAAAGTTCAAAAAAGGTCCTTAATTTTGGATATGAGTGCTCAACAAGAAGTCTATTTACTAGATGCTGGCAATACCCAAATCAAATTAGCCCTTGTGCAAGAAGGTGTGATTCAGCAAATTGAGCGTTTTTCCCACACAGATTTTCAGATTTCAAGGCTAGACCGTAACATCCCCCTCGCCTTTTCGTCCGTCATTGATGTGGCGCTGAGAAACATGCTTTGCACCTATTTTGATCAAACTTTTGAAATTTCATCCATGATTTCACTACCTTTTCAGATGGCTTACCAAAGCCCCCAAACACTTGGGATGGATCGGTTGTGCAATGCGGCTGCACTCAGCTCTGTGCACCGTGGCCAAGACCGTTTGGCCATAGACCTCGGCACATGTATTAAATTCGATTTTCTAGATGCGCAAAACAACTACCTCGGCGGTTCAATTAGCCCCGGATTGCAAATGCGCGCTAAAGCAATGGCTCATTTTACGGCCAAATTGCCAGAAGTAGTCGGAAAAAGTACCCGGCAGCTCATTGGTAAAACGAGCCAAGAATGCCTTGAAATTGGTACATTTTTGGGTTGGCAAAAGGAGATCGAAGGCCTCTTAAGTACTTATCAGCAAACGTATCCCAACCTTGTAGTGCTGCTGACCGGCGGAGACGCCCCACATTTTGATTTGGGCCAAAAAAGTGGCATCTTTGTACACGAAAATTTAACTTTAGAAGGCATTCTTGCCCTTTACCACGCCAATGAATAAACTATTCGCTCTCCTCTTTAGTGCATCATTTTGCAATTTCTTTATGGCACAGTCTATTACAGCTGAGCCGGCAAGCTTTTACGGGCTTGGCGAAATGAGTTCAAAAGGCCACGGTATTTTTGATGCGCTCGGTAAAAACGCCATTAATGTATTTGACTCCTCCATGGTCAATCATTACAATCCTGCCACCTACAACCGACTCAGTAAAGGGGCTACCCTCTACACCGTGAGCATCAATTCGCGCCAATCATGGTACAGCAATGCAACAACACAACAATTTGCTGCAACTCCAATGGTCGAGCAATTTACACTCGGCTTCAAAATCCGCAAGCAAATGGGGCTTTCTTTTGGGCTGCGTCCGTTTAGTGCGCGCGGTTATCAAATCAGCCAAACGCAATTTACTGGCCTCGACTCCATTCGCTATAACTACACCGGTAAGGGCGCAATCCAAGACCTTTATTTAGGTTATTCTGTTGGCCTGATCGAAAAATCCAATACCAAACTCGCCATCGGAGCCAACACTTCGTATTTATTTGGAACCTTAGTCAATGAGCGCAGTTCTGAATTGCTGACGGGTGCAAGCGCAGCGGGCGGAATTGAGCGCAACTCACTGATCATGAGGTCTTTTCACACTGAATTTGGTACTTACTTTATGCAGCAACTCAGTAAAAACCATGCTTTTTGCTTGAGCGCAGTTTATCAGCCACAACTCACACTTGGCGGCACGTATCAGCGTGAACTCTATAGCACTGCCACGCTCGGCACCCCAGGTAGCTACGACACGATTATCAATGGCAGCCAATTGTTTTCTGCAAAGTTGGCGCAAAGCACCCAATTTGGGATGAGCTACACCTGGAAACTACCTAAATACAAACGTCAAACACGCGAACTCCATCCGCAACTCCAACTTTTTGCAAGCTACAGCCAATTTGGCTCCTTGAATCAAAACCAAAATTTAATTACTGGCTTCAATCAAAATGACTACAACCGCATGAGCTTTGGCCTGCAATTTCAACCTGAATATGAGGTGCTCGAAAACATCGCGACGCTCAAAGGTCTGGAGAAGCTCAGCTACCGCGTAGGTTATTACCAACAAACTTTACCTTACACCAACGGCGGACTGGCCTACCAAGAGCAAGGGCTCACCGTCGGTTTTGGTTTGCCTTTACTTGCACAAGTATCTTTGTCTTCGCTTAACGTTGGCCTTACATTTGGTCAGCGCACAATTGCTAGCGGCATTTGGAAGGAACAATTTATCGGTGCTCGTGTCAGCTTCATTATGGCTCCTTCAAACTTTGAAAAGTGGTTCCGTAAGCGTCAGCTCGATTAATGCAAATGCGTTCGCTTTTATTCACCTTAAGTATATTTATATTGCTTCTGCTGAACAGTTGCGAAAATGACGTCGCAATGGTGCAGCGCATCAGCTACCAAGCCGATGCACCCACCGAAAGCACAAAAAACCTCGTGCTCACCTATGCCGAAGATGGCTACGCAAGGGTTGAAATCCATGCAGCACTCGCCGAAACCTACCGCGGACAAGCCCAAATCACGAAAATCAAAGATAGCCTGAAGGTATATTTCTTCAACGAGACCGGTGAGATCGTTTCTACACTGAGTGCGTTATACGGCGAGATCAATTACAACACTGGCGAACTCATGGTCAAGGACTCAGTGCGCCTATACAACCGTAAGAAGAAACAAACACTTGAAACCGAAGCCCTTTTTTGGAATCAGAAAGACAGCAGTATTTATACTGAGTCTGCTGTAATTGTGCGTTCTCCGAAGGGCAAACTTTTTGGCAAGGGCATCCGAACTAAACAAGATTTCAGTAATTATGTATTGCTTCAACCGGTTGGTTCTTGGCAAATCGAAAAAAATCAAACTATTCAATAAATGGCACAAAAAGATTTCATCAGTCGTTACAATCAATTTTCAGGATATTTTTGGCTCCTGATCACCGGCCTCAGCTTTTTAGTGATTACCTATAAAATCATCACCGAAGGGCCCCAAACTTGGCTACCTTATTATGTTGTTCCTGTCATGGCTCTATTGATGTATTTCACTAAAAGATGGATGATGAAGCGCATGTATCGCCATTTGAACGAAATGGCACAGCAAAAAGAAGCTGAAAATAAGTAACCTTTTAGTTATTCAGAGGTCATAGTAACGTGAAAGCGCTCACTCTTTTTACATTAATGTTGCTTGCGGCCAATAGCTTCGGCCAGCGCTTATTAAGTGGTATTGTGACCAACGAAAGTAACTTACCTTTGGCTGGAGCCGAAATATTTGTCAAGAGTGCTACCGATATGCGCACCGTAGCCGATGCACATGGCTATTACGAAATGTACCTAAATGTTGGGGAATATTACCTGGTATTCACTGCCGATGGCTACCAAGACCGTGAAGCTTTTCTAGGCATGCGCGACGCCGACACCAAACGCGACATCCAATTATTTCCTATGAAGCTTTCGGAGGTTCAGGAAGTAAGGGTTACAGCTAAAAAATCAAACGTAGGGCGTGATAAAATCATGAAGGTGGTGGAACACCGCGAGCAGCTCAATCAGTGGTCGTATCCGCACGAGGTAGATGTATATATCAAAGCAACTGAACAGCGCGAAACAATTGCCAAACCCAAAAACGAAAATACCCGCACTGACCCAGACCCTACAGAATTCTTGACCAAAGTACCCGAATGGCTCAATAAATTGCAACTCGCTGAGGTAGAGCTGCACCGTTCTTACGCACCGCCCAATCAGGTCAAAGAAATCCGCAACGCCTACAAAGCTTTTGGCGATGTCTCACAACTTTATTACACCACTACCGTCAAGTCTAACTTCAATTTTTTTGAAAATTCACTACATCTAGACGACCTCAATCAGATTCCAATTGCCTCTCCTATATCCGCCCCTGGCATTGTGGCCTACAAATACAAACTCGAGGAGAAATACGAAGAGAACGGCTACATGATTTCTAAAATCAAGATCAGTCCGCGCAATACCGCTACTTCTACGCTCGAGGGTTATATTTGGGTGATTGATTCACTGTGGTTGGTGCAAAAGCTAGACTTCACCATGTACAAAGGAAATTTATTGATCTACGATTATTTCCGCATCGAGCAAGATTACCAAATTCAGGGAGACACCCTTTGTGTGCTCCAAAAGCAACTACTGACCTATGGTGTTGAGTACAAAAACGAGGTGAGCCAGTGCAAAACAGAAGCGCTGTATAGCAATTACAACTTTGAGCCTGCATTTGCCAAAAGATACTTCAATTCAGAAGTTGCTGTCACAAGTCAGGAAGCTTATGAGCGCGACAGCGCCTATTGGGTGCAAAAGCGTGCTATTGCGCTCACCGACGAAGAAATCAAATTTATCCGAGCCAAAGATTCCATTACAGACTACCTCAACCGCAAAGAATACTTAGATAGTATAGACGCCGTTTTCAATAAAGTGACCGCACTCAAAGTACTGTGGTTCGGAGTAGACCACCGCAACCGCGAGCTCAAGCAACAATGGACCATCAGTTCTTTGGCCTCTACAGTGCAGCCCATTAATATTGGCGGGCCGCGCGTTGCACCCAGCTTTGATTATTTCAAGAAATGGAAAGACGAACGCACTCTCGATTCTTATACCCGCATCTCTTACGGCTTTTTGAACGGTGACTGGAAGGGCGACACCTGGTGGAAATACCGTTTTGATCCTTTTCACTTTGGCTTTCTGCGGGTTGCCCTTACCCACGACTTTGACGTCATACGCGGCTTTGATGCCCTTACTCAAGTTTATAAACGAGACAACTTCTTTGAATCCACCAAGCTGAATATCAACCTTGAATACGAGTTATTCAATGGATTTTACGCGTACGTCAACTCTCAATTTACCAAAAGAAGGAGTTTGGAAGGATATGAATTTTTAGATGGAATTGACCAAGCGCTACCCAACAACGATCCGCTAGCTTTTGCCCCTTACGATGCATACATTATTAATTTTGGTGCTTCCTATACGCCCAAACAACGCTACATGCGTGAACCCTATCGCAAAGTGGTATTGGGATCCGCTTACCCTACTTTTTCAGTGAATTACGAGCGCGGCTTGCCTCAAATTTTTAATAGTGCAGTAGATCACGCCTACTTGCAAGTAGAGATGATGCAAAATTTCAAGATAGGTACCTTGGGTACTTCAGCTTATCGGGTATCGGTCGGAAAATTCCTGAGCGCGCGCGCTGTGTATGAGCCAGACTACAAATTCCAACGTAGAAGTGACCCAATTTGGTTCTCTAACCCGCTCTATTCATTCCAAGGATTTGATACATTGTTACGCACAATAGATTTCGTTATGCAAGCGCATTACGTGCACCATGACAACGGTGCTATTCTCAATAAAATTCCTTACTTCAAGAAAACACGTGTTGGCTTGGTGGTGGGTGCAGGCGCCATGTATATCAAAGAATACAATTGGCAACATTACGAGGTTGTAGCAGGCTTGGAACGAAATTTCAAACTCAGTAGAAGAAGACTTCGAATTGGTCTCTACGGGGTTATTTCCGATGGCAACAAGATTGCTCCAACAACAGCATGGAAAGTTTCGTTTGCGATGCTCGACGACCGCAGCATGAAGTGGAATTTCTAAAGAAGTGTAAATTTTTAAAGCCTAGGCCTCTGTCTTCACCTCTTTAGGAAAGAATTTTTTCTGTCGAATAATAGCCCAAAACAAGCCTACCGAAATACAAAAATCGGCTAAGTTCCAGATGGCTGGAAAAACATCTGAACCTCCTACAAGCGGTATGTCGGCTGGCCAACGCACATTGAACTGAAACATATCGACTACATTTCCAAATAAGAAACCTTGGTGTCTGAGTTCGACGGCATAATTGAAATGACCTGCATGACAAATGGCTTTATGGCCGCTACCAGCCAACTGATTGAAAGGAATACAAGGGTCGAGATTGAAAAAGAGGTCGTAAAACATGGAGTCCAGTAAATTGCCGGTAGCACCAGCCAAGACCAACGATACCACAATCAAAAACTCGCGGGTAGTGCCTAATTTGATTTGTTTGATAAGGTAGCGGATGATCAGGCCAATGGCAACAATTCTAAACAAACTAAGGGAGAGCTTGGCCCACAAGCTAGCACCAAAAGTTTGGCCAAAAGCCATTCCTGGGTTTTCAGTGTAGTGCAAGGCCAACCAATTACCCAATAGCGGGCGGAATTCTCCAGGAGAAAATTGAGTTTTGATGGTCAATTTGATCCATTGGTCGAGCAATAATAAAACAGCCACCAAAATGGCGCTGAAGAGCAAAGGTTTTTTCACGCGTTATTTTTGGGCGTTTTTGGCATCGATACTCATGGTAGCATGCGGTACCAAACGCAAGCGCTCCTTAGGAATCAGTAGCCCAGTTACACGACAAACACCGTAGGTTTTGTTCTCGATACGCATGAGGGCAGCATTCAAACTTTGGATGAACTTTTCTTGACGGGCAGCTAACTGTGCCACTTCTTCTCTTGAAAGGGTTTCTGAACCGTCTTCCATCATGTTGAAAGTGCGGCCGGTGTCGTCGGTACCGTGGTCATCTGTGTGGGAGAGTGATCCTTTCAACAAATCGAAATCCACGTGCGCTTCTTTAAGTTTTTCTTGGATGAGCATTTTGAACTCTTCTAAATCTGCATCTGAGTATCGATTTTTTGGCTTTTCCATGGTGTTCGGTTTTCAAAAATTAGGATAGCAAATATATTGTTTTTTAGGTTTTACGCAAGCTATTGTGCAGCGATTTAATAAGAACATATCTTCTTTTTAAACAATCGCAGTGACTTATTCACAACAATAGGCTTTACTTATGGTTTAGTGCTAATTTTGAGGGTGCTCAGATTGTTTTTAGACAACCGCGTTGGGGTTTTACTTTTACTACCCGTCCTACTCGCGTTGTATCCTATTGGTTATTTTTTAGGTTACACCACACCTTTTGGCCACGAAACTCAGGTACAGCAACTCATCCCTTACCTCGCCAAATTACCCACTGCGCATTTATTGGCGCATTTCTTCATGCTCCTGGTGAATGCAATTGCACTGAATTGGGTATTCAATAGCCGTGAGTTCCTTGAAAAAAACACCTTTATTGTCAGCTTGAATTACCTCATTTTTGCCAGTTTTTTCCATGTTTGGGGAGAACCTAGCTGGCTTTTTGTGGCACAGTTCTGCTGCATCGTTGGCTTAGGGCTCTTTTTTGGCATCAAACCCCAGCAAAACTCAAAAAAAGCAGCATTCAATGCCAGCTTTGCTTTTGGACTCAGCGTGTTCTTTGAGCAGAGCTTCTTGTTTATCCTCCCTCTTTTGCTGCTCATGTTCATCGTACTTAGAGGTTTTTTCTGGCGAGAACTACTGCTCATTATCATTGGATTTTTAATGCCATTGAGCGGCTTACTCAGCTTCTACTACCTCACATACCAAATAAACGGCATTCAGCTGTTACCCATCATTCAATATTACAGCCCCAATTGGCAAGACTTTACCACCCTTAGTGTTCTAGTACTAGTACTTTTCTTCAGTATGTTCGGGCTCCGCGCCAGATTACTAAAGGCCTCCTTGAAACTCAAAAAACAAACGCAAATTCTGACTCTCTTTACTTTTTATGTGCTTTTACTCGGAACAGCCGCCTTTTTACTTACCGCGCACAATGGCTTATTGAGTTTGGTCGTATTGCCTTTTTCATTTTATTTTTCATATGCCCTTTTGAGCAGAAGTCTCGGAATCAGCTCCCATTTATTTTTCTATATTCTCTTTGGCTTCTCCTTGCTAAAATTTCTCCTTTTTACAATTTGAGCCTAGACTTTTACTAACTTTGAACCAACTTAAAAATTGAAAATGAAATTTGGTGTTGTTACCTTTCCAGGATCCAATTGTGACCAAGACATGGTCTACGTACTCAAAGATTTATTGGGGCAAGAAGTCGTCGAACTCTGGCACAAAGACACCGACCTCCAAGGAGCAGATTTCATTGTCATTCCCGGCGGATTCTCTTACGGAGACTACCTGCGCTCGGGTGCAATCGCTAAGTTTTCACCTATCATGGAGTCTGTAATTGCACATGCCAACAACGGCGGTTATGTCATGGGTATCTGCAACGGCTTTCAGATTTTAACAGAAGCTGGTCTGCTGGAAGGCGCGCTGTTGCACAACGACACACAAAAATTCATTTGCAAAAACGTTTTCCTTAAACCGGTAAGCCAGTCTGCGGCACCAACCAAAGACCTCGACCACAACAAAGCCTACCAAATTCCAATCGCCCACGGAGAAGGTCGTTTCTATGCAGACGAAGCAACTATGGCTTCTTTACATGCCAATGACCAAATCTTATTTACCTATTGTGCGGCAGATGCAAGCACAGATGCGAGCAGCAATCCAAACGGCTCACTGAAATACATCGCCGGCATTACCAACCGCAGCAAAAACGTATTTGGCATGATGCCTCACCCAGAGCGCGCTGCCGACAAACACCTCAACAACACAGACGGCCTGCATATTTTTAAATCTATTTTAGCGCATTGTTCATGAGAGTACTCTTGCTCGGATCCGGCGGACGCGAACACGCCATCGCCTGGAAAATCTCCCAAAGTTCCATTCTCGATGAACTCTTTATTGCTCCAGGCAACGCCGGAACCAAAAAGCACGGCAAAAACCTAGACCTCAAGCTCAACGATTTTGAGGCCATTAAACAAGCTGTGCTGCAGCACGCCATCGATATGGTAGTGGTGGGCCCTGAAGAACCGCTTGTTTTGGGTATCTACGATTTTTTCAAGCAAGATCCTGAACTGAAAAACGTAGGTCTCATTGGACCAAGCAAGGAAGGTGCGCAACTAGAAGGCAGCAAAGACTTCGCAAAAGCTTTTATGTCTCGCCACCGCATTCCAACAGCAAAATACGGCACTTTTGATGCCAAAACACTCACAGAAGGCCTGCGTTTTCTCGACGCCATGAAAGGACCTTATGTCTTGAAAGCCGATGGTTTGGCTGCCGGAAAAGGCGTGCTTATCATCGAGGAGCTCGACGAAGCCAAGCGCGAACTTGAAGAGATGCTAGTAGGCGCCAAATTTGGTGCGGCGAGCGAAAAAGTGGTCATCGAACAATTCTTGTCGGGTATCGAACTCTCCGTTTTTGCCATCACCGACGGCGAATCTTTTAAACTACTCCCTGAAGCCAAAGACTACAAAAGAATTGGCGAAGGCGATACCGGCCTCAATACCGGCGGCATGGGCGCTATCTCGCCTGTACCGTTTGCCGATGCCGCATTCATGGACAAAGTACTCAACCGAGTAGTAATTCCAACCATCAAAGGCCTCAAATCCGAAAAAATCACTTACAACGGCTTCGTCTTTTTTGGCCTGATCAACGTCAAAGGAGATCCGTATGTCATTGAATATAACTGCCGTATGGGTGATCCAGAAACAGAAGTTGTTATGCCCAGGATCAAAAGTGATATCCTCGATTTATTCGAAGGAGTTGCTACTCACACATTATCTGAACGCGACATCCAATTCCACGACAAAAGCGCTGCTACTGTCATGATGGTTGCTGGCGGTTACCCAGGTGACTACCAAAAAGGTAAAACCATTTACGGACTCAATAGCATCACGGATAGTTTGGTTTTCCATGCGGGCACACTTCCCGACGGTCCTTCAGTAGTTTCCAATGGCGGTCGGGTATTGGCAGTAACTTCATACGGCAAAAATATAGCTGCAGCGCTGGAACGCAGCTACGAATCCATTTCAAAAATATCCTTTGAAGACGCTTACTACCGAAAAGACATCGGTCAAGACGTCCTTGAAAAATAAGCCCCATGGACCTCAACTTTGTGCTGATCATTTGCTCCCTGATTTGTTCAGCATTCTTTTCTGCGATGGAGTTGGCTTATATTTCTGCTAATCGCCTGCGTATAGAAGTACTCAAGAAAAACAACACCTTAAAAGGAAAAATCTTAGCGCTGTTCTATCGCAAAGAGAGCAACATGATTGCGCTTTTACTTCTAGGCAATAACGTTGCCTTAGTTGTGTACGGAATTGCCGCTGGTGCTGAGCTCAGCCCGCTTTTAGAAAAGTTTGGCTTTGAAGACCAAGGTGTTTTGCTCATTTTACAAACCATTCTGTCTACGCTACTTGTCCTGATTACCGCCGAATTTTTACCCAAAGCGGTCGTGCAACTCAATCCCAACAAAGCCCTGGACCTCGGGCTTTTTGCGCTGCTAGCCATGTACATTTTACTGTACTTGCCCACCCAAATGATTGTACTGATCAGCACCGGGTTTTTGAAGCTCATGGGCGTAGAAAAAGAAGAGCAACGCGTCTTTTCTAAGATAGACCTAGAAAATTACGTAGACGAACTCAGTGCACAACTGACCGACGAAGAAGAACTCGGTAATGATATGCTGTTACTGCGCAACGCGCTCGACTTCTCAAAAGTAAAAGCCCGAGACTGCATGATCCCAAGACCTGAAATCATTGCGGTTGATATCCAAGACAGCATCGCCGATGCCAAGGCACTCATGACCTCAAAAGGCTTATCCAAGCTCATTATTTACCGCGACGACATCGACAACATCATCGGTTACATCCACTCCTTTGATCTTTTCAAAAAACCAGCTTCTATCAAGCAAATTTTAAAACCCATCTCCTTTGTCCCGACGGTTATGAGCGGCAAGGAACTTCTTGAAAAATTCACCAACCAAGTAGGCAACTTTGCGGTTGTCACCGACGAATATGGTGGTACTGCAGGCATCATTACTTTAGAGGATGTCATCGAGGAAATATTTGGTGAAATCCAAGACGAGCACGACAAAGAAGCTCTTACCGAACAACAACTTTCGCCAACTGAATTCTTATTTTCTGCACGCATCGACATCGATTACCTCAATGAACAATACGGTTTTCACTTGCGTGAATCTGAATCTTACGACACCTTAGCGGGGCTCATACTAAGTCATTTAGAAAGACTCCCTGCAGAAGGAGATGAAGTCCAATTTGGAAACTACCGCCTGATAGTTGAAAAAATGAGCGAGCGCAAAATTGAAACCATCCGCTTTTTTCATGAACACCTCTAAACCACAACCACACCTTTCAGATTTGGACGCTGTCATTTTCGATATGGATGGCGTGCTCATCGATTCAGAACCTCTTTGGAAAATTGCCATGGAAGATGTTTTTGGACAATATGGCTCTACGCTCACGCACCAAGATTTTCAGAAAACTGTTGGCCTGCGCATAGATGAAGTGATTGCTTTCTGGAATGCCCATGAGAACTGGGGGCTCCAAGACCATCAAAAGGTAGAGCGGCAAATCATCGAAAAACTCATCTCGCTCATAAAGCAAAATCCACAACCGTTACCTGGCGTCATAGACGTGCTCGATTTTCTGCAAGCACAAGACAAAAAAATTGGGCTGGCCACCTCCTCGTCCCAAAAACTCATCGAAACCGTTTTGAATAGCCTTCAAATTGGCACCTATTTTGACTTCACCTATTCTGCCGAATTTGAACCCTTTGGCAAACCACACCCCGGTGTTTATATCAGAGTAGCAGAAGAATTAGGAGTGAAAGCGCAAAAATGTTTGGTCATCGAAGACTCGTTCAACGGGGTGCTTGCTGGCCTCGCTGCCAAAATGAAAGTCTGTTGTATCCCTGAAAAAACACACTTCCCGAACCCGCGTCTGGCTGTAGCTGATTTCGAATTTTCAGACCTTGCTCAATTACTTGCTACTTGGCGCTAAGCCACACCTACAAATTGTTATTTTTGTAAGACATGGAGGATTCATTCGACTACCGAGAAGAAACATCAGGCAACAACGAACAAGAACTTGATAAAGTCTTACGCCCCAAATCTTTACAAGATTTTGCCGGGCAGCCTGCCGTGGTAGAAAATCTTGAAGTATTTGTGCGCGCTGCCCAGTTTCGAAAAGAGCCGCTCGACCACGTCTTGTTGCACGGCCCTCCAGGCTTAGGCAAAACCACGCTGGCCAATATCATTGCCAACGAACTCGGCGTAGGTTTCAAAGTCACTTCAGGGCCCGTACTAGATAAGGCCGGTGACCTCGCAGGCCTGCTCACCAACTTGGGCGAGGGCGATGTATTATTTATCGATGAAATCCACCGCCTCAGCCCTGTCATTGAAGAATATTTATACTCCGCCATGGAAGACTACGTCATCGACATCATGCTCGATTCCGGGGCCAACGCGCGCAGTATACAAATCAACCTCAATCCGTTTACGCTTATTGGAGCCACTACCCGCTCTGGCTTGCTTACTTCTCCGCTGCGCGCCAGATTTGGCATTAACGCACGGCTAGAATACTACGACTCCAAAACACTTACTGCCATTGTTGAGCGCTCTGCATCATTGCTCCACATTGGCATCGAAGAAAGCGCCGCTTTCAAAATTGCCAGCCGCAGCCGCGGAACACCCCGAATTGCCAATGCACTGCTCAGACGCGTGCGCGATTTTGCTCAAATCAAAGGTTCTGGCCGCATAGACGACGACATCACAGAAGTGGCACTCAAAGCCCTGAACGTTGACTCCAATGGTCTAGATGACATGGACTTGCGCATCCTTAAAGTACTCATCGACAAATTCAACGGCGGCCCAGTAGGACTGAGCACCATTGCAACAGCCATTGGTGAAAACGCCGGCACACTAGAAGAGGTCTATGAACCATTTTTAATACAAGAGGGCTTCCTCATGCGCACACCACGCGGGCGAAAAGCCACTGAAAAAAGCTACAAACACCTCGGTAGAGACCTCGGTTGGGCTCAAGGCGGCTTGTTCTGACATGAAACACGACCAGTACAAAACACTGATCACCGATAGCGCCAAAGCACTTGGATTTTTCCATGTTGGCTTTTCTAAAGCAGGCTTTCTCGAAGAAGAAGCACCTCGGCTCGAGCATTGGCTCAAACAAAATTACCATGGCAAAATGGCTTATATGGCCAATCATTTTGACAAGCGCCTTGATCCGCGTTTGCTCGAGCCCGGCACCCAAACCATTATCTCCTTATTGCTGAACTACTACCCCGAACAAACCCAGCAAGACCCTACTGCGCCTCAGGTTGCCAAGTACGCTTATGGGCAAGATTACCATTACGTCATCAAAGACAAACTCAAGGAGCTGTTGTTTATACTACGTAAAAAAATCGGCGCTATCCAAGGAAGAGCCTTTGTAGACTCTGCTCCTGTAATGGATAAGGTGTGGGCCAAAAAAGCGGGCTTGGGCTGGATGGGTAAAAACACCAACCTCATCCATCCTAAAAACGGCAGCTTTTTCTTTATTGCCGAACTTTTTGTCGATTTAGAAATCAGCCCAGACGGCCCCATTAAAGATTACTGCGGAACTTGCACGCGCTGCACAGACGCCTGCCCTACCGACGCGCTCGCTACTCCCTATCTCATCGATGCCTCCAAATGCATTTCTTACCTGACCATTGAATTGAAAGACGCCGATTTACCCAGTGAATTCAAAGGCAAGATGGAAAACTGGGCTTTTGGCTGCGATATTTGCCAAGACGTTTGTCCGTGGAATCGCTTTTCGAAAATCCAGCAACAAGCTGCTTTTGAGCCTCATCCGGAATTCCTAAATTTGTCGAGCAAAGAATGGGAAGTGCTGTCCGAGGAGAGTTTTCGTTTGCTATTTGGCAAAAGCGCCATCAAAAGAACAAAATATAGCGGATTACAACGTAATATTCAGTTTTTAAAAAAGGAACTTTAGACGTTTTTCGAAAACCCTTAGTGCTTACCTTTGTTGTTAAAGCATCTACGGATTAAAGAGCAATACAACATGACACAAAAACGAGAGGCCATCATTATTGGCGCAGGTTTAGTAGGTTCATTATGGGCCGTTTATTTATCCAAAGCCGGGTACAACGTCACCATCTACGAACGCCGTTCCGATATCCGAAAAGCCGAAATCAGTGCAGGTAAATCAATCAATTTAGCTCTATCTGTTAGAGGCTGGACTGCCCTTGATGCCGTGGGTGTTGGTGACGAAATTCGCAAAATTGCCATTCCGATGTACGGCCGCATGATGCACGACCTCAGCGGCAAACTCACCTACCAACAATACGGCGAAGATGGCCAAGCGATTTACTCGGTGTCGCGCGGGAAGGTCAATGCCACCATGATGGATATCGCCGAGACACACGGCAATGCCACCATCCATTACCAAACTGAATGCTTGAGAGTCGATTTACAAAACGCCATCGCCTATTTGCGCAACACCCAAACTGGCGACACCTTTGAAGCCAAAGCCGACGTGATTTTCGCCGCTGACGGAGCTTTTAGTGCCGTGCGCTACAACTCCATGCAGAAACTTAACCGTTTTCAGTATAGCCAAAATTATATTTCCGATGGATACCGTGAAATCTTGTTGCCTGCCCTACCCAATGGCGGTTATGCAATGGACAAAAACGCCTTGCATATTTGGCCGCGTGGCCGCTTCATGATGATCGCCTTGGCCAATGAAGATGGTTCGTTCACCCTCACGCTTTTCATGCCACACGAAAACCACGAATTTGCTTTTGACAAGCTCAATACCAAGGCCGACGTCGACCGCTTTTTCAGGACCATCTTCCCTGACTTCCACGACCTCATGCCAGACATCGCCGACAAATGGGACGACCACCCATTGTCTAACCTCGCCATCATTCGTTGCTACCCTTGGGCAGCAGGAAAAGTTGGCCTTATGGGCGACGCCGCTCATGCCACCGTTCCGTTTTATGGCCAGGGTATGAATGCAGGTTTCGAAGATTGCCGGGTACTTAATGAACTCATGCTCAAGCACAATCACGATTGGGACGCTATTTGGGCCGAATACAGCCCGCTGCGCAAACCCAACGGCGACGCGCTCCAAGATCTTTCGTTAGATAATTATATCGAAATGCGCGACCTCGTTGCCGACCCGTCTTTCTTGTTGCGCAAAAAGATCGAAGGTAAATTCAGTAAAATGTATCCAAATAAATGGTTGCCGTTGTACAGCCAAGTTACGTTTAGCAACATTCCTTATTCAGTGGCCTACGAACAAGGCAAAAAACAACGCAGCATCATGGATCAAATAATGGCGCAACCCCATATCGAAATGAATTGGGACAGCCCCGAAGTGATGCAGTCCATTCTCAATGAATGCAGTACATTTAATTTCCAAACATGAGAATCACGCTCCTCTTTTTGATCTGCACCCCGCTGCTTTGGGGCCAAGGTGGCTTTGAAAAATCTCAGAAAAAAGGCAATGACTACCTTCAGGTCAGAAACCATGGTTACCAATTTTCATTGGGCCCAACCTATTCTTTTGTCAACCAACCGCTGCACGGAGACCTCTTCGTCAATCAAGTCGATCGGGGAGATTACACCATTACGCCCGAAGCCAAACTCGGTTTTTATGCCGAATTTGGTTTGGCACATTTTCCAAAATGGAAAGGAACACCTATCAAAGCGCTTGGCAAGAGCCGCATCATGGACTACTTTGATTGGGGAATCGGATACCGCCAAATCAATGGCCTCGAAACCACCCTGCTCGAAAACCAAAATGCGCTCGGTGAAATCTACAGCACCAGCACAGGTGAAGGACAAATGCGAACCGGTTATCTATACGGAAGCATCCGCGCCCACTCGCTCATTTACTTCGGAAAAAAAGTGGTAGTCAAGGTGCGCAAGCACTTTCTCGACCAAAGTTTGGGTCTCAACTACGATTTTCATATCCGTCAAGACACACTTGGTTACCAAGATCAATTTACGGCCTACCAAGCCCCACAACTATTTCAGCCCAATTTGGCTGCTGGTCTGCTCCAATTCAATTATCAAATTGGCATCGGCATCCGTTTGAACAAAGCCTGGATCCTGATACCTGGGGCTTCTGTTCCAATTGTAACGCTTGCCCCTTGGCAAGGATTCAATGCGAATGTGCATTGGTTCAGCTCAACGTACTGGCCTATTCAAGCGCAATTCAAGGTGATTAAATTAATTGAAGCGCCTAGCAAATGTGGTGTGTATAGCACACCCGAAGACCGCGACATGGAGAAGCAATACCGGATGGAAAACTAAAGCGGTAAGCGCAAAGCAGAATTAAGCTTTAAGCCAAGAAGGAAGTACTTTTTTAGGGAGGCGCTTGCGCAATCTTTTGAGTACGGAATCTCGGTCCGAGACATTGCCACAACGCAATACTTGTCGTGAAATCAGTTTGCCCTGCTTATAAATCGAAAACTCGAAAGAAACCGACGTCGCTTCATCACGGTAGATATGATAAATACTGGTTGTTTCGAGTAGTTCTGCCAAGGTTTGGGTGTCTTCGCTGGGCTTAAAAGTGCGGTCATATCCACGGACATTGACCACTAAATAAGTATCAAAACCTTTTTGCAACAATACTTTTTGAATGGAGTCATGGAGCAAATGCTGTGGGTCTTCACCTTGCTTGAGCACGTTCATGAGCGGCAAGACCTTGATTTGATAACCCTTGAGCATGTCGGTCATGAGCGCTTGCATGGCATAGCGGTCTTCTTCTTTGTCAAATTGTGTGATGACTACAGCATTAGTGAGTTTGATGTTTTGGGCGCGCAACAAATGCGTGCACAAGGAAAGACTGATCAATAATAAAAACTTCATGTGCTAAATTAAAAAACTTCTTTGGCAATTTGCCGAACAGATATAGAATTTGACATCGTATAATAATGAATACAAGGTACACCTGCTGCCTTGAGTGCTTTAGATTGGGCTATTGCCCATTCGATACCGAGCTGTTCTACTTGCGTATTATGCTTGCATTTGAGCAATTCTTTGGAAAGTTCTGTTGGGTAGTCGATATGAAAAAACTTGGGCAAGAAACTAATATGGGCAAGTGATTTGATGGGCTTGAGTCCGGGGATAATCGGAACGGTAATGCCCGCTGCCCTGCACGCCGCAACGAAGTCAAAGTATTTTTGGTTGTCAAAAAACATTTGTGTCACGAGGTAACTTGCACCTGCAGCTACTTTGGCTTTGAGGTAATGAAGGTCGGTCTCGAGGTTCATGGCCTCAAAGTGTTTTTCAGGGTAAGCGGCGGCACCAATACAAAAACCAGTAGGGGCTTGGCCTTGACCCTCTGTAAAATAGTTTCCGTTGTTCATGCCCTGCACCTGATTAATGAGTTCAACCGCATAAGCGTGCCCTTCGGGGTGCGCTCTAAAATAGGCTTCAGACTTGACGGCATCGCCGCGCAAAGCCAAAACGTTGTCAATGCCTAAAAAATGGAGGTCGATGAGTGCGTTTTCGGTTTCTTCTTTGCTAAAGCCCCCACAAATAAGATGCGGAATAGCATCAACGTCGTATTTATGCATAATTGCCGCACAAATACCGACTGTTCCAGGGCGCTTGCGGACCGCTTTTTTCTCGAGCAAGCCGTGCTCGCGTTCAATGTAGATGAATTCTTCGCGGTGGTAGGTTACATTGATGAATTTTGGCTTGAATTCCATGAGTGGATCGATGCCCGCATAAATTGAAGCTATGCTTTTACCCTTAAGCGGAGGTAGAATTTCAAACGAAAATAGTGTGTCTTTGGCTGCAGCCAAGTGATCAGTAACTTTCATAATTTCAATTAGCCGACAAAGATACGTGATTGCACAAGAATAAGCGACTTATAAGTGGTCTAATGCAGCATGGATGATTTGAGCGGCTTTGTCCCAATCTGCTTGCGCCAAATTAAGCGGTGGAGAAAGCCTAAAGCTGTACGGATGGGACAAAAACCAAAAAGTAATTAAGCCCTGCTCTAAGCAGTAGTCCACTACTTTTGCTACTTCGTCTGCCGATGCTAAATCAAAGGCGAACATGGCTCCCGACCTTCGGTGCGCACGCACAGCCGGGTGCGCGGCAATTTGAGCCGCAAAAGCAGCAGCACGCTGTTCAAGTTCGGTCCAATTGATTTCGCTTTTCAGGACCTCAATTGTTGCCGCCGCTGCTGCACACACCATGGGGTGCCCACCAAAAGTGGTGATGTGCCCAAGCATTGGCGCATGCGTAAAAAGTTGCAAATGCTGCTGTGCAGCCACAAGTGCACCAATTGGCATGCCGCCACCAAGCGCCTTGCCTAGAGTGAGCACGTCGGGTACGATGTCAAATTGTTCAAAAGCGAACATACTGCCGGCGCGGCCCATGCCGCATTGAATCTCGTCTAGGATCAGCAAGGCGCCTACTTCGGTGCAACGCGCCCGGAGCGCTTGCATGAAGGCGGCAGAAGGCCGCCGCACACCGGCATCGCCCTGAATGGTCTCGATGATCACTCCGGCTGTTCGGGTGGTAATTTGTTCCAGTGCTGCGCATTCATTATGTGGCAAAAACCGGACGTCTGGCAGCAAAGGACGAAAAGCAATTTTCTTGACTTCGTTGGCCGAAACGCTCATAGCTCCGTGGGTACTGCCGTGGTAACTGCCTTTAAATGCCACGAGTTCAGTTCTTCCGGTGGCGCGCTTGGCTAGCTTGAGCGCTGCCTCTATAGCTTCTGTTCCAGAATTCACGACATAAACACCATCTAAAGATGCGGGCAACACACTCAGCAATTGGCGCACTAAATTATGCTGTGCATCTTGGATAAATTCACCGTACACCATCACGTGCAAATGCTTTTCGAGTTGTGCGCTCAGGGCTGCCACCACCTTTGGATGACGGTGTCCGATGTTGTTGACCGCCACACCGGCAATCATGTCCAGATAGGCTTTCCCGTTTTTGTCGTAGATGTAGGCACCTGTAGCGCTTTCCACCTCAATCAAAAACGGAAAGGGACTGGTTTGACCCAAATGGGCTTTAAAAAATTGGCTTTCGTTGGTCATTTTTTAGGTTGCAAGAGCGGTAAAATGGGTTTGCCGGTCATCGAGCCCGGACGCTGGAGGTTGAGCATGTGCACCAAAGTAGCAGAAATATCAATGACCTGAATGGGTTCGTAAAGTGCCAAACCTGCAGGAATGCCTTGGCCATACCACAATAGCGGAACGTGGGTATCGTAATTAAAGGCCGAACCATGAGAGGTGCCTTGATGCGCTTTGGGTTCGTCGTGGTCTTTGGCTAAATAACCAGGCTGCAATAAGAAAATAACCTCTCCGCTTCGGCTAGGGTCGTAACCATTGCGCAAGAGCTCGCCCCAATAATCGGTGCTTGCCGAGCCCGAGCGCAATTGTTCGCGCGTCAAAACCGTCTTGACTTCGGGCCATTTGCGCAACTCAGCCGCAGCAAAAGCAGCTACGTCATCGATTTCGAGGTGCAGCGAGTCTATTTTAGCCAAATTCAAGTAAATATTTTGATTGGTTTCGTGTTCGAGCAAGTCTGCGTTGTATTTCATGATGAAATCGTCGCGGAGCACCTGCAGGCGGTCGTGCATGAAAAAATAGCCACCTGGCATTTTCATCTTGACCAACATTTCTGGTACAGGCACAACTGCGTGATCAGCCGTCAAGAACAAGACAAAACCATCTTTGCCATAACGCGTCTCTAAGCTTGCAAATAAGCGCTGTAATTCGCGATCAAGGCGCGCATACATATCCTCGAGCTCACGGGAATAGGGCCCAAAAGCGTGGCCGGCGATATCAGGAGTAGAATAAGAAATACACAAAAAATCAGTGAACTGATCTTGGCCTAAATTTTCTTGTTCGAGGGCTGAAAGAGCAAAATCGGTGAGCACTTCATTGGCCTGCGGCGATATCGTAAACAAAGAAGTAGCTGATGCACCAGCAGCGATCATGGCGGGAAAGTCATAAGGAAAGGTAGCGCTTGTTTTGCCGGTAAGCACCACTTCATAAGGGCTTTCATCGGCCATTAAGTATATACTTTCTGGTAAGAGCAAACGCCAACTGTGTAAATCTTTGGCGGGATCAAACTTATTATTGAAGCGCTCCACCCAACTAGGCAAGGTTTGTTTGTAAAAAGTACTCGTGACAAAATCTCCGGATTGGTAATCAAACCAATAGCTTCCGTCAGACAAATGACCACCCGGTAAAATGGCGCTGCGGTCTTTGATCGAAATGGAGATGACCTTTGATTGTGGTGAGGCTAACTTGAGCTGATCGGTAATGGTGTAGGTCAGTAAATTCATAGGTGCTGCTTGGCCGCCGGTTGCACTGCCCACCGTTTGGTAGCGCTCGTCGGAAACACTCGTGACTGTTTTTTGTTTGTCGCGGAGGTACCAATCGTTGCCCACAATACCGTGATTAGAGGGTGTGGTGCCCGTATAGATTGAAGCATGCCCGGGTGCCGTGTAGGTAGGTACATAATTGTATTGTGTATTGCGGCAGTTGGTTCCTTTTGTCAGTAATCGATTGAAACCACCAGTTGTGTAGAGGTGCTGATAACGATAGAGGTAGTCGTAACACATTTGGTCTATGACAATCCCCACCATGATTTTAGGTTGCTGCTCCATTTTTTGCCCAAAAACGGATCCAAAAAATAGCAAAGCGATGACGCTTTGTAAGATGACTTTTTTCATTGTTCAAAAATACGCAATCCCTTTTGGCAGTGCAAAGCAACTTTTTAACGAAATTTACGTCTTCAATCAAAATTTAAATATTTCATCATGAAACAATTATTACAAATTCTTCTACTTACACTCAGCTTATTTAGCTTTGGCAATGCTCGGGCTCAATTTGTTTTGAATGTCATTACCGTAGACTGCAGTAGCCCCTCAATCTGCGACGGCTACGCTATGATAGATTCGAGTAACACAAACTTTACAGTTAGCTGGTACATGAACGGCACGCTAATCCAAAATGGTGGCACCATGATCAGCAACCTTTGCCCAGGATCTTATTCTGTCAATGCCATGGGCGGCGGAATGGTACTTACCTCTCCATTCACTATCGGCACCAGCACACCCAATCCTTGTACGAACTTCGGCGTCAACCTGACCGTCACGCCAACCAGCACACAAAGCGCTTGTGATGGTTCAATATCTGCGAATGTCTATGGCGGTTCTGCACCTTACACTTATGCTTGGAGCATTGGTGGCAGCATGACCACACAAAACGCAACAAATCTTTGTATTGGAACATATTCAGTAACTGTAACAGATGCCAATGGCTGCAACTGGAACGGTTCAACAACTGTTTCCTATGACAGCACTATCACCAACCCTTGTTTGGGTTTTGCGCCAACAGTGACTGTTACAGATTGTAGCGCACCAGGTGCTTGCGATGGAGCCATTGACATCTCTTGTGCTACATGTGCGTACGTTGTATGGAGCCAAGGATCTACAACATTTGCAATCAGTAATTTGTGTGAAGGTTTTTACGATGCTGTTGTAACTGATGTCAATGGTTGTTCAGTTACAACCACACAATTTGTTGGCTATAATGGCAGCGGCAACATCGATAGCATCAATGTGGTTGGTACACTTGCTACAAGTGGTAATATCACGGGTACGCTCATGTCTAACTGGATTTACAATTGTGCCATCGATATGTCGATGCTCGATACCGCTTACATGGTTTCAGCTACATTTGGCAACAACCCAGCCAACCAAGATAGCTTATATACCGTTTGGTACATGGCAGATACAAGCGGTGCTTTTACGTACATCAACTGTGCGTTTTATGCCCCATTTGCAGCAGGTACTTTTAATTTAATTCTTCAGGTTTACTGTCCAATCAAATCTACCCCAATTTATTACAACATCGTAACCCAATTTGATGTAACAACTGCTGGTATTGCTGCAAACCAACCTATAGCACTTGCGCTTTCGCCAAACCCAGTTCAAGATGTGCTTACGGTAAAAGGTCTTGAGAATAGCAACTATGCTATTTTCAACCATGCTGGGCAACAACTCCAAGCGGGTGCTTTCAAAACACAGATCGATGTGCGCAACCTTGCTAACGGCAGCTACTTCGTTCAACTTAACGGGCAAATGCTACCGTTCATCAAAATACATCAATAAGCGTTCAAAAACTAGAAACGCTCTCCAATGAAAAGGGCCCGCTGAGCGGGCCCTTTTTTTGTTTTCAAATCTGTCTTCTAAGGATTTATCCTTTGCCTGATCTGACCGCGGGCATACTTGGTTTTGGTGTGGGTGCAACAGGAGCACTTGGTTTTGGTGCAACAGGAGCACTTGGTTTTGGTGCAACAGGAGCACTTGGTTTTGGTCCTACTGGGGCGCTTGGCTTGGACACCGCTGGTGAAGTTGGTTTCGGATTGACTGATTGTATCGGTCTTGGTGAAACAGGTTCTCTTGGTGAAACAGGTTGTCTTGGTTCGGCCGGCTTTGAAATCGAGTTGTCTTTGTCTTGTGTGTTGGGTTTCTCGACGTTTGTATCAGGCTTATCTATTGTTTGCGGACGATTCGCTGGGTACTTGCCTTCGGCAAAGGTGTGGGCGTTGTTGTTGAGTGCCGGACGCTCTAACTTATTGAGAACAGCACCAATTGGGTTAGGTACATTCGGTGTTGGCGGTACATTTGGTGCAATATTGAGGTAGCCTTGGTCATAAATACAGCCACCCATTTCATCTGCAGGCACTCCCATTTGCGCACAACGTTGGCGTGCTTGTTCCCTGCTTTGGGTATTCATTTGAGAGATGTTCATGTGTACGCTTGGAAAGCTTCTGTCGGTAAAAGAGGCGGTTGTAGTACCCGGACGGTAATCAAAAAGTGTGGTATTGTCTGTGACGCGCCAGTCTTCGGCGAAGTTTTTAGCTAAATATGCTTGAAACTCTTGCTCGGCTAAACTATTGATTTGTGAGGCCTCTCTCGAATCAAAAGCATATGCGGAGGCAACGGAAAGTGCTGCAATATTGTTAGGTCTCGGCATATTGGCGCGGTTATTAAAGTCGTCGTCGGAAAAGCCGTTATTGTTACCCAATAAACCTTCATATTGGTTGCGATCGCAATCAAAAATGCCAACTGTAACATTAACAAAGCCGCGCATACCCAATGACCTCACGTCTATAACTGTGGTTTCGCCGGTAGGCCAAGCGATGGTGTAGTTGCGGCCATCAAGGCGAATGACCCCACCATGGGGTAGGTAATAGCTTCTGCCTTGCAACTGAATTGGCTGGCCATTGAGGCGAAGTGGCGTTTGTTGGACGTCATCTGGCTTTTCAGCTGCATAAAAGCAAAGGCGGTCACCAGCGATATTCATGGCTACTGCTGCATTCAAAGAAAAATTCTCGTCCTGTGCACGCTGACGCGTTTGCACTTCAAATAAGCCATTGGTGTTTTTTGACAAAATAAATTCACCGACAGTCTGAAATGAATAGGTAGCTTTGTCGTAAGATTTCAAATGCGGGTCTCCGTAAGATCGGCCATAGGTACGGCTGCAAAAGCTGTGTTCGAGTAAAGCTGAGAAAACGCCGTAATCTGTGTTTTGGCTATTACCTGCAATGGCCACACGCTGGTTTTCTAAGACCATTTGGCGGAGGTCTTGACGTTCTTTGGCTGGCAGCATGCTCAGCATCTCGTAAGGCGTGAAATCTTCAGGGAAGGTACGGTCCGGAATGGGCTGTTTGGCTGCAAGCGCTTGAATGGCTTGGGCCAGCCAAGCCCCACGGATGTCGTCCCAACGTTCGAGATGTTCTTTAATTGGGGCAAATGCAGCGCTAGGTGCCTGTGCAAAATGCTGGTTGACGAGCAGGCAACAGCCTACAAAAAGAAGTATTGATTTTTTCATAGTTGATGTTTTAACTGCTGGCCATTTAGCAAGTTTCGGGCCAAACTTATTCGTTGAACTTATAGCCGACACCTTTAATAGTAGAAATGTAGTGCTCGCCAATTTTTTCGCGAATTTTACGGATGTGCACATCTATGGTGCGGTCCCCGACGATGATTTCGGTGCCCCAAACTTTTTCTAGAATTTGCTCGCGCTTGAAAACAAAATTGGGGCGAGAAACTAATAGGGCAAGCAATTCAAACTCTTTGCGAGGGAGTTGCAACTCTCGACCATCTTTTTCGAGAATGTATTTTTCGCGGTTGATATGAAAGCTTGGTTTGGGTTCGACAACGGGTTTATTGTGTTGGCTGCGGCGCAGCATGGCCTGAATACGAGACAACAACACTTTAGTTTTGATCGGTTTGGCGATGTAGTCGTCTGCACCTGCATCTAGTCCTGCAATTTGGCTGTAGTCTTCATTACGAGCGGTGAGAAAGCATATGAGGATATCTTGGTATTGTGTGTCGGCTTTAATGCGCTCGCAAACTTCGATGCCATCGAGTACGGGCATCATGACGTCAAGCAAGATCAGGTTTGGTTTTTGTTTTTGAATGAAATTCATGCAAGCCATTCCATCTGCAACAGCATCTACGCGGTATCCTTCTTTTTGCAGATTGTATTGTAACAACACACGGATATCTTCTTCGTCGTCGACAATAAGAATGTGTACAGGATTCATTGAGTAAAGTTAGGGATTCTAAAATTGGCAAAAAGTGACGACTAAAAAATTTTATGAAAAAATTAACAATCTAACGTAACCCAATATTAAAAAACCGCTTAACTTTGTAGTACTAGTAGTAGGTTTAGGTTAATAGTCAGGAGCTTTGGTTTACCAAGGCTCTTGGCTTTTATAGACATTCATGAAAATCAAAATCCTCATGGTAGAAGACGATATCAGCCTTGGTATCGTTGTTTCAGATCAGCTCAGAGCCGATGGCTATGCCGTTACCCTCTGCGAAAATGGCGCAGAAGCCCTGCGTCGCTTTCAAGAAGAGCCTTATCATCTCTGCATTTTTGATGTCATGCTACCTGTCAAAGACGGTTTTACCCTTGCTCGAGACATCCGAAAGCAAAATGCCGAAATTCCTATCTTGTTCTTGTCGGCACGAAGTCGCACCGAAGACAAAATTGAAGGTTTCAATGCCGGTGCAGACGACTACCTCACCAAGCCTTTTAGCGCAGAAGAATTGCAATTGCGGGTAAAAGCACTGCTTAAAAGAGTCAAATTACAACCAGATGCGCCAGAGGTAAAAGTTGTTAAAATTGGGCTCTACACCTTTGATACCGAAAATTTCACTTTGCAATCGCCAAGTCAGTTGCTCACCCTCACCAAGAAAGAGGCCATGATTTTGCGTACGCTCTACAAATTCAAAAATCAGCTCATCCCTAGAGATGTCATTCTCAATTCTGTTTGGGGACAAGACGACTACTTTGTAGGGCGCAGCCTAGATGTGTTTATTACCAAGTTGCGCAAATACCTCAAGGAAGATACGAGCATTCAGATCAATAACGTACACGGCGTCGGTTTCAAGTTCGAGTGTCAAGAATGAGCGCCCTGATCCTTCACCTCGAGACGAGCACAAAAATATGTAGTGTAGCCCTTTCTAAAAACGGCACACTCCTCTCCTATCTCGACCAATTTGGTGATGGCTATATTCACGGCGAAAAACTCACCCTCATGATTACCGAGGTGCTGACCAACGATGGATTTCAGCTCCAAGACCTCTCTGCCATTAGCTACAGTTCTGGGCCTGGCTCTTATACCGGTTTGCGCATTGGCCTCTCCACAGCCAAAGGGCTTTGCTTTGCTTTGCAAATTCCGCTCATCGCAATTCCAACTCACCAAATGCTATTTCAAATTGCCAAAGAAACTGGTTTAACAACTGATGCTGAAGTTTTTGCGCTGCTTGATGCACGCAGATCGGAAGTGTATTTACAAACTTTTGATACACAAGGTCACACCTTGCAACATCTTCAGTGCGCCCTTCTGGAAAACACGGAAGTTCCTGAGTTGAGTTCTATTATTGTCGTTGGCGACGCAAATGAGAAAGCAAAAACGCATTGGACCGACACATCCATTCAATGGTTAGACCAACCTCTGTCTGCAAAATTTCAAGTAAAGCCAGCTAAACAGGCTTTTGAAACAAACGTATTCGAAGACCTCGCCTACTGCTGCCCCATTTATTTGAAAGGCGCCAATGGCGTGCTGCTCTGAACTACCTTTTCATTACCTACCGCATCTTTAACCCGAATTTCTATAACTGTTCCTGGATCGAACGGAACCTCAAACTGTGCGCGCAATTGCTGATTTTTTGCATCGTAATACGCCGGAATCCATTTGCCATTTTGCCAACAGCTATAGGTGGCTACGCCAGAAAAATCGTCTTTGAGCAACCAAGTCCAGGCGCCATTGTTGAGGCTGTCTAACTTATTGTTTGCCTGACCAATGAGTGTGGGCGCGAGCTCATCTTTGCGCAATCCAAAAGTACCCAACGATTTGGCTTCTGCACAGAGTTTACCATCTTCAAATCGACTGGTTAATGGTACTCCATTCATCGTAAGGACATACTTTGCGGCAGCTGAGCTATCCTTAAACTGATAACTAAGATGAACCGATCGCGCGAGCTGTACCTGAGCAGACCCGATGCATTTAGTAGTCAAATCTATGCTTTTTCGAACCGGTTCAAAAAATGTAAAGGAATCAATTTGCAGTTGCCAATACCCAGTCTCATAGCTATATGCGTCATTCGGCAACCAATGGCTTTGTGGGTTGTAGGTGTTTTTGGCAGGCATTTTGGAATGCGGATAAGCCAACCAAAGTTCATATTGGCTTTCATTGCCATTGACATCGCGCAGCATTATTGCAAATTGCATGGTATCCATAGCACCGAGTTCAAAGGAACCATTGCCTTCATAAGGGTAAATCGCGAGCGGATTAAACGGCGATTTGAACAATTTCTGAAATTTCTGTTTAGAACTTTTCGCATAAGCAAAATCGTGATGCGTATTGACGTAGCGCGCATCATCAAAATCTATTTCATCGAGTTCAAATGCAAAATGACCCTTCTTTTCGGTCCAAACTTCGGCACTAAACAAACCGAGATTTCTACCCGCTTTTGTAAAATAATCATCGACTTGAATAGCCATGCCTATGCGGTCGCCTTCTCTGAGAAAACCTTGAGGAAGTTCCGTTTTGAGTATTTTCTGTGGGGTTCCCAGCACAAGCGATTTGGTTGGTACTTCAAAACCATTTTGGTCGATAGCATATAAGCGCACCCCTCTGAGCACGGGCTGCCCTGTGTCGCTTACCTGAAATCCGTGCAAGAGCGGATTGAGGGCATGTTCTGTTTTGGTATCTCGCAACTCAAAATGCAAATGTGGTCCGCTCGACCCACCAGTGTTGCCTGAAAAGGCAATTTGCACCCCTTTTCGAACTGGAATTTGATTGGGCTCAAGGATAATATCTATTTCATTTTGCTCAAGAACAGCGGAGGTATCCAAATATACTTTTTGAATGTGTTCGGCAAAACGATTGCAATGCGCATAAACAGACGTGTAACCGTTCGGATGATCAATATACAGCACCCAACCGTAGCCAACAGACGAAACCTTCATGCGCGAGACACAACCGTCCGCAACGGCAAAAATGGGCAGATTTTCCCTTCCTGCTGTTCGAATATCGATGCCCATGTGAAAATGATTGGGGCGTAAATCTCCAAAACCTGCACTAAGTTCGACTGGCGATTCCATCGGTAGTGTCCAAATGGTGTCGCATGTTAAAAATTGTGCGGTGGCAAAATGACCAAAAAACAGCGCGTAACAAAGGAAGTACTTGAGCATCTTCAAAGCTACGGAAGAAAAAATAGAAAAACCTTCCTGATTTTTGCTTGATGTAAACGAATGCTTGTTAACTTTGTACAAAGTCGACGCTTAACATGACTGAGAACCTCAATACGCTCATAGAAGATATCCGCTCCCGCAGCTTGCAAATTGCAGCTGAACTGAAAACCGAACGTGCTCAGCACGAAGTTCTTCAAGGTGAATTGCGCCGTATCCAAGAGCTTTATCAAGCAGAACATGCTCAGGTAAAGCAACTAGAAGCTACCATTGCAGAACTCAATGTATCATTGGCGGAGGCCCAAAACAAAGTCGTAGAGGTACCTGTTGCAACGAGCAGTCGCAACGCAGCGGAAATCGACGCACTTGTGAAAGAAATTGAATTCTGTATAGATAAGCTCAAGCAAGCCTAAATGAGTAAAGTAGCTCTTAAAATCAATATTGCTGGTCGCAGTTACCCTTTAAATGTGCCAGAAGCTGAGGCAGAAGCCGTAACAGCAGCAGCTGCCGAAATTAACAAAGCCATTGAATTGCTTCGCAAAAACTATGCAGTAAACGATAACCAAGATTTATTGGCAATGTCGGCTTTACAATTGCTTACCAAAGCAAAAGCCGAAGCAAAACCAACTGTAATTGAGCCTAATTATGCCGACATTGAAGCGGCTCTTGAAGCCCTCAGACAAGACTTGAGCAACGTTCAATAACTTTCTCATGCGCGCAACCTCTTCCGACTACAAAAGTGAGTAGAATGGAAATCGTATGGTTACTAATCGGATTACTTGGCGGCGGTGTTGCCGGTATTATCCTACAAAAGAGCATCCTCAAAAAGGACGCAGAACGCATTATCAAAGAAGCCGAATCTAAGGCCGAAACAATCCAAAAAGAGCGTGCCCTTCAGGCAAAGGAGCGCTTCTTGAAGCAAAAAGAAGAACACGAAGAAGCTATCAGAGAACGCGAGCGCCGAATGCAATCTGGTGAAGACCGCTTCAAAACTAAAGAAAAAACGCTCAATCAGAAATTAGAAGAAATCGGTAGAAAAGAAAAAGAGCTAGAGAAAGTTCAAGCAGACTACCAGACCAAAGCAGCACACTTAGAGGTGCGCACACAAGAGCTCGACAAAATTCATCAAAAACAAATTGCAGAGCTCTCTAAAATTGCTCAGCTTTCTCCGGAAGATGCCAAGCAAAACCTCATGCAGTCACTTACCGACGAAGCGCGCACTGCAGCCATGGCTACCATCAAAGAAATCACGGAAGAAGCCAAGTTAAATGCCAACAAAGAAGCGCGTAAAATCGTTATCCAGAGTATCCAGCGCGTGGCCACAGAGCAAGCCGTTGAAAACGCAGTTTCGGTCTTTAACATTGAATCCGACGAAGTCAAAGGACGCATCATTGGACGCGAAGGACGCAACATTCGCGCACTTGAAGCAGCCACAGGTGTTGAAATCATCGTTGACGACACCCCAGAAGCAATCATCTTATCTTGTTTTGATCCAGTGCGCAGAGAAATCGCCCGACTAAGCTTGCACCAACTTGTGTCAGATGGCCGCATCCACCCAGCACGCATTGAAGAAGTTGTTGCCAAAACACGCAAACAACTCGACGAAGAAATCGCTGAAACCGGCCGCCGCACTTGCATCGACCTCGGTATCCACGGTTTGCATCCAGAACTCATGCGAATGGTTGGCCGCATGAAATTCCGCTCCTCTTATGGTCAAAACCTACTCCAACACTCCCGCGAGGTGGCCAACCTTTGTGCCATTATGGCCGCAGAACTTGGCCTCAACGTCAAACTTGCTAAACGCGCTGGCCTCCTCCACGACATCGGAAAAGTGCCAGACGAAGAACCAGAATTGCCACACGCCATTTTAGGCATGAAAATCGCTGAAAAATTCGGCGAAAAAGGCGATGTCTTGAACGCAATCGGCGCCCACCACGACGAAATCGAAATGACCACTCTTATCTCGCCAATTGTACAAGTTTGTGATGCCATCTCTGGCGCACGCCCTGGTGCACGCCGCGAGATCGTAGAAGCGTATATCAAGCGTATCAAAGAACTCGAAAACCTAGCCCTCTCTTACGACGGCGTTGGCAGTGCTTATGCCATCCAGGCAGGCCGCGAATTGCGCGTTTTGGTAGAAGCAGAAAAAGTAACAGACCAAAGAGCAGAAGAGCTTTCTTTTACCATTTCTCAGCGCATCCAGACCGAAATGACTTACCCTGGGCAAGTCAAAGTAACGGTGATCCGCGAAAAACGCGCCGTCAACTACGCAAAATAAAACAAAATGCGTTCGGACCTCTTTACAAGCCTTATCTCGGGGCCCTGTTCTGCCGAAACGCTTTCACAAGTCTTGAAAACAGCGGAGGGCCTCAAAGGTCTTCCGCTTTCTTATTTTAGGGCCGGTATCTGGAAACCGCGTACCCAACCCGGCGCTTTTGAAGGCATCGGCGACGAAGGCCTTAGTTGGCTCGTATCGGTGCGCGAACAATTTGGTTTCCCAATCTGTACTGAAGTAGCCACCGCCGAGCATGTCAAAGCTGCTACAGCGCACCAACTAGATATGGTTTGGATCGGCGCACGCTCAACTGTCAACCCTTTTACAGTACAAGAAATTGCGGAGGCGCTACAGGGCACTGGCATACCCGTCATGGTGAAAAACCCCGTCAATCCCGACCTCAAACTCTGGCTAGGTGCCATCGAAAGATTGGAACGCCACCAAGTGAAGGTCATTGGCGCTATCCACCGCGGATTCTCTGTCTACCAAAAAACCAAATACCGCAATAACCCTCATTGGCAAATTGCCATCGACTTCAAGCAAGCCAGACCCGATATCCCACTGATCATGGATCCCTCTCATATCGGCGGTCGGGCAGCACTCATTGCTCCATTAGCCCAACAAGCCCTCGATTTGCATTACGACGGCCTCATGGTAGAAACCCATTGTGCGCCAGCAGAGGCGCTCACCGATGCCAAACAACAAATCTCGCCTCTTGAACTTCAGGAGATCTTGCATGCACTTGAACCACGCACCCCAAATGACCGAGCATTGCACGATCTTTCAGAACTGCGAGACAAAATGAGCCTGATCGACGAATCATTGATTGAATTGTTGCAAGAACGCATGGAACTCTCTTTGCAAATTGGGGCTTTCAAACGCAGTCACAACACACATATATTGCAAGTACAGCGTTGGGAAGAAACGCTCAAAGCAAATGTTGAAAAAGGAATCAACGCCGGTCTTTCACCAGAATTTGCAGAACAATTCATTAAGATGCTTCACGAAGAATCAATCCGCATACAATTAGGCTTGCAAAGTAACAAAAGCCATGAAGCTTAACGCACGGTCATACAGCGGTCATATAGTAGCGCCTGCTTCCAAGAGCCACGGACAACGTTTGCTCATTTTGTCCCAACTTTCTGCTCAACACTGCCAAATAGACAACTTAGGTACAGATAGTGACACCCAAGCCATGAAAAATGCCTTGGAAATATTGCGCAACAACGAAAATAATGCGCAGCGCGCGCTGATCAATGTGGGTGAGAGCGGTTTTGCACTGCGCACCCTCGCTTTTGTAGCGCGTTGCTTCAGCCCTGCTTACCAACTTACAGGCCGCAGCACCCTACTTCAAAGAACGCATTGGGCTACCATTCATTTGCTTGAGCAATTAGGTCTAGATCTTGTGCACCAGAGTGGACGCTTACCCCTAACGGTGAGCGGAGAGATCAAGAACACCATTTTAGAAGTAGACGGAACCGAAGGCTCACAGTATGTTTCTGGCCTTTTCTTAATGGCTGCCAAACACCCTGGTAATTGGCTCATTACAATCAAAGACCTCAATAGCACGGCCTATTTTGAGATGACCCTAGCTGCATTATGTCAGTTTGGATTTATTTATCAACGCAACGGCACAACCTATACCTTTGAAGGTGCCCAAGAACTTTCTTGCCCGAAGGCCCAAGTAGAAGGTGATTGGAGCAGTGTGGCTGCCCATTTAGTGGGAGCGGCTATCCATGGAAAAATAAATATCTCTGGCCTCCAAGCAACTAGTTTACAACCCGATCAAAACCTCTTAAAGGCACTCAGCGATTTTGGAGCCAATTATACATGGGAAAACAACAATTTGGTACTATCGGAAAGCAGCGCTAAAAACCCCATTGATTTTGACTGCACACACCAACCAGATTTATTCCCGGTGTTGGTGGTTTTGGCTTGTGCGGCAACAGGAACCTCCACCCTGCGCGGCATTCACCGCCTCAAAAACAAAGAGTCTGACCGCCTGGCCGTCATGTGCGAGGCCTTGACAGCTTGGGGCATAAGCTATCAAATCAAAGGAGAACAAATTGAAATACACGGTAAGGGGCAAATCAGTAGCGCTGAAATCAACACACACCACGACCACCGCATTGTGATGGCTTGCTGCGTAGCGAGTTTGTTGAGCCCTGAAGGGCAAACGCTAGATGCAATAGAAGCAATTGAGAAGTCGTATCCGGAATTTTTAGCTGATTTCTTACACCTTACTAAGGCTTAGTTTCCTTGCCCAACCAATCCCGAATTGCCATTCAGAATGTAGTCCTCGAATGTCAGGTCGAGACGGGCTAAACGCGCCTTGATATCCTTCTTCTTTTGAGTCGGGATTTTGGGTTCTTTCAAGAGCAAATTATAGTATTTGCGCACCATTGCGGTATCTCGCGGCGCATTGATGTCGTATGAACTGCCCAAACTCTCAATAACGAGCAATCTGTTTTTGTAGTCCGGGAAGCGCTCCAATAAAGTATCGCCATATGCCCTGGCCTCACGCGGCGCGCGCAAATGTTCATAAATCATATGAATTTTGAAAAGACAATCTGCAGCAAAGGTATCCTTTGGAAAAGCTTGGTTATAAGCCTTCAAGCGATTGATCAGCTCTATTTGAGCCAAACTTGTGATTTTAGCAGCCTTTTGCGGGTCCTTTTGCAAGTTGGCTAGCGAATCTTCGTAAGACGTGATGCGCTCGCGCAAGTTTTCCTGTTTACTTTGCTGTTCTGTCGGATTGCCACAGGAGAAGATAAAGAACAACGAAAAGGTCGATAGATAAATAGTATTTTTCATAAAGCTTAAATCATGCGTGGTTTTTTGCCGCCTGGGAAACTCATTTTGTAGTCTACCTGAATAGCGCCATGGGTAATATTCCCTAAACGCTTGAGCAATAATTTTTTCTTGAGCGGGCTGAGGTGATCAGTAAAAAGCACCCCTTCGATGTGGTCGTATTCGTGCTGAATGATGCGTGCAGCATAGCCATCGAAGGACTCTTCGTGGAAAACCCAGTTTTCATCGTAGTAAGTAATGAGCAGTTTTTCTTTGCGATGGACGTTTTCACGGATACCAGGTATAGACAAGCAGCCTTCTTGAAAAGCCCATTTGGCGCCACTCTCCTCTTCGATAATTGGATTGATAAATACTTTCTTGAAATTTTCTATGCCTGCTGCCATTGGGTCTGGTTCGTCGTCTTCTTCATCGGCAAAAGGACTGCCGTCGACAATAAACAAACGGATGCTTTTTCCAATTTGGGGTGCTGCCAAACCCACGCCTTTGGCATGGTACATGGTTTCAAACATATCGGCAATGAGCTTTTGTAAATCGGGATAGCTTTGATCGATTTCTTCAGCTTCTTTTTTCAAGACTGGATCTCCGTAGGCGACAATTGGTAAAATCATGTTGCAAATTTAACAAGGATTAGCTTTGCCCCAAGTATTCTTGTAAAATCATGGCTGCGGCCACCTGATCCACGAGGCTTTTGTCGTGCTTTTTCTTTTTATGACCCATTTGGTAAATTGCTTCGCTCGCCATTTTGGATGAAAACCGTTCGTCGAATAAATGAATGGGAATAGCAGGAAACTTCTTTTCCAGCACCGTTTTCAATAACCGTACGTTTTCAGTCACATGCGAGTCGGAACCATCTAGGCGGGTAGGATAACCCAAAACGATTTCTGCAATTTGACGCTTGGGAATTGCTTGTTCAAGCCAATTTTCAAGTTGAATAGAATCTATGGTCCGCAAGGGGCTAGCGATGATCCGATTGGGGTCGCTGATTGCCAAGCCACAGCGCTTGAGTCCAAAATCAATACAAAGTACAACTGACATCTTTCAAAATTAAGGAGTTTCAACGAAGTATTTGTAAATTCGTACTGTGATTCCGAAGTTTCTCCTGCTCCTGCTTCCGCTCTTGATGCTTTCTTGCCAAGAAACACCACAAGATGCAAAGACGTCAACTGCAGCGCAATTAATTTTTGAGCCTGAATTCAAAGGTCTTTCCTCATTTCTCAACTACCAAGAAAAAGTCAATGGGCGCCAAGACCTCAAGCGCATTCCTTCGCTCTTCTTCACGCACAAAAGCGGTTATACCATCAAATCGGAAGCGTTGCTTGATAAAAATGGTGAAATCCTCAAGGCCGGCCTCGAAAAAATAGACACGCTTGGGCATAAGGTTCAATATACATTTTACTTTCTCAAAGAGGTCTTGAGTATGGTACAAGTTGTCAAATCGAACATGCGCAGCTCGACCCTACGAAACAACATCACTATTGTTTTTTATAATGCCAATCAAAGCCCCATCGCTAGCTATGCAAAAGAAGTGATCAACGGCAAACAAGTGCCTTTTAAGGCCATCAAATCAGACGAACAGACCAACAACGATATAGACAACGCCTTGCAGATGCTCTCCCAAATGCTAAACCAAGATGGCGCCTTCACCCTTCGCTTTCAAGGTTTTGACGAAGCCTTCAACAAGAAATTCATTCAGTTTGGCAATGACGACTACTCCACCAACCTCGCCTACGCACCAAACGACACCGCTGTGTTGGACATTGAAAAAAATCCAAATGCATCCAAGCAGCTAGCTTACTCCATTCAATTCCAAGATGTACAAGAGGCTTCAGGGCTGCAATATCAAGTCCTGACGGCAATTCAAAAAACAAATGCAACATTTTACTGATTTCAAACGTCTTATCATGTTGTACTGACCCTTATTTCATGAAAAAATTACTTTTACTCAGCCTCACATTTCTTTTCTCAGCGCTCTCTTACAGTCAAAATATGAAAGTAAGCGGCCGTTTAGTAGACAGCGCTGGTGTGCAACCTATTCACCAAGCGAGCATTATGGCGATCCATCTCCGAGACTCCGTTTTGGTGAGCTTCACTCGCAGTAACGCAAACGGTGAATTTACCTTCAACAACCTACCGCTCGATTCTTTTCAGCTCCTTATCGAACATAGCAACTGGACGCCACGAAGTATTTACTTGATGGGCTCTGCCAAAAAAACAACTTTCGACCTTCCCGACATCCGCCTCTATCCAAAGGTGCAAGATGTTAAAGAAGTGGTCGTGACGCGCAACCGCAACGCCATGTATTTCAGTGGAGATACCCTCATTTTTGTGGCCGACTCGTTTAAAGTCGCAGCAAATGCAGTAGTTGAAGACCTCTTGAAGAAACTTCCCGGAATCAAAGTAGAAGACGACGGCAGCATTACCTCGCAAGGCAAAGAAATCAGTCAGGTCTTGGTAGACGGCGATGAATTTTTTGGCTCAGACCCTACGATTGCAACCAAAAATTTAGCTGCCAACGGGGTAGCGTCCGTGCAGGTATACGAAAAGAAAAACGAAGATGCCGCTGCCGGTGAAGACGACAAAATACAGGTGCTCGACCTCAAACTCAAAGACGAAGCCAAGCGGGGCTATTTTGGCAAAGCAGCCGTTGCCTCTGATCTAAACCAAGGGGCCGCTGACAAAACGTTTTACGAATCTGAACTATTATTCAATAAGTTCAACAAGACCCAAAAGATTTCCGTTTTTATGCTCGCCTCCAACACACCTAAATCTAGCTTTGGCTTTGGCGACATGAACAAGTTTGGCCTCGACAACGAACGAGATGCGAGCGGCCTCAACTTCTGGGACCGCGACTCCAAAGGAGACAACTCAGGTATTCCGCAAACACTGAAAACGGGGGTCTATTACAACGACCGACTATCGGAGAAAGTCAAACTAGGTGTCAATTACGCCTATTACGACAGCCGCTTGCAGGCCAACACTAGCTCGCAGACACAATATTTCTTGGCAGACAGCTCCTACTATACCAAAGACTCTACCAACAACCAATCTACGAGCAGCTCACATCGCTTTAATTTGAATTTGCAGATCGATCTCGATTCGCTTACCAAGCTCGAAATCAAGCCAAATGTACACTTTGACCTCGGGACCCAAAACAACACATCTATCAACGATTTCCGTGATGACAACTTTGCGTCTTACCTGCTCACCAATGTCAATAATACCTACGACTCCAAAGGCGTGAGCAGCAATTCTGAAGCCAGTCTCAGAAGAAAGTTTGGCAAAAAAGACCGCGAATTAGAAGCCAAATACATTTTGCGCTACAATGACAACAGCTCCGAAGGGCAATTAACAACCAACACGAACGCTTTGTTTTTTGATACCGTTATCAATCAACGCAAGACCAACAACAATTTTGGCAACACCAATTACATCACGCTTTCTTACACCGAGCCGCTTTCCAAAAGCTTCTTGCTCACGACCGAATATTTCCTAGAATTGGGCGCTTCTAACCAAGCTCGCTACACCTACAATCCCAATTTAGCCGGAGAGTTCAGTCAGGTTGATAGCCTTTTTACAAATGATTTCGTCAATGAGCGACGCCAACATCGCGCGACTTCCACCCTTACGTACCTTTATAAAAGCCACCGCATTTCTGGAGGTTTAGGCTTCCGCAATATCCAAATAGACAACACCAATCAATTCAGTGGTGTGGGCATCAATCAGAACATCTCCAACTTTTTACCCAACTTCTCTTATCAGTTCAAACCTAGTATGGCTAAGCGCATGAGCATTCGCTATACGACCTACTCTGCCCCACCAAGCGCCAATGACCTCCAACCGGTTCGAGACAACACCAACCCAAACCGCATCCAGGAAGGAAATCCGGACCTCAAGCCAAACTACCAACACCAACTCAACTTCAATGCAAATGTTTGGCAAGCCATGACTGGCCGCTACATTTGGTCGGGTGGTAACGCAACGTTTACGCAAAATGCATTTGGCAACAGCACAACCTATGATCAGCTCGGACGTACCATTTCAAAAACAGTAAATGTTGATGGCAACATGTTTGCAACCATTTATGCAGGTGGTGGTTATCCTATTCTCAACCGCAAGCTTACTTTTGAACCAAGTTTGAATGCGTCTTATTTTAAAAACAACAACTTCATCAACGGGCAGCTCAATACCACAAGCACCACCACACTAAATGGCGCCTTCTCCATTGAGGTGAGTTTGGACAGCTTAGAGTTGAATGTCGGTGCAGATTACACATACGTGAATCCGCTCACAACTTTGAGTTCTTTCTCGAATCAACCCTACTCGACGCAAAAATATTTCATGACCGGAGATTGGCGACTTCCTGCACATTTCCGTTTCAAATGGGAACTCAATTACACCTTGAACCGCGGGCGTGCTGCCGCCTACAATCGCGACTTATTTATTGTCGACCTCGAGCTTCAAAAAGCATTCTTGAAAACAGAAAACCTCATCCTTGGGTTATCTATCAACGATTTACTCAACCAAAATATCAATGTGCAGCGCACCGTGAGTGGCAACATGATTACAGATAACTACACGCGCATCATTACGCGTTATTTCCTTTTGCGCTTGACTTACAAATTTAACAACAACAAAACCCGTGAAGAAGATCTTCGTATGTGGCATTAGTGCCTTGTTGCTCAGTCTACAGGCTTGGGCGCAAACAGAATATATTCATGCCGGCAAAATCACCTTTGAACGCCGGACCAACCTTGAAAAGCGCTTCACAGACAATCGCATGAAACGCTTTGTGACTGAAGAAAATAAAATACGCATTGAGTCTTTTCAGCTTTTCTTCAACGACACTGCTGCCTACTTTGCTGTTGTGCCGAGCAACGAACCAGAAGAAATGGCTTGGCTCACCACAAAAAATGCCTATTATCAAAACCTTAAAGCCAGTAACCAACTCATGATGCTTGCGGTTTTTGGTCAAAATGTCTACGTCCAAGATAGCCTTCCACAACGCGCCTGGAAAATCACCGACAGCAAACGGACCATTTGCGGTTACGAATGTAGAAAAGCTATTTACCAAAAAAACGACAGCACGCGTCTTTATGCTTGGTATACGCCAATGCTCACGCCTTCTGTAGGCCCAGAAGGATTTTGTGGGCTACCGGGTACCATTCTTGGTTTGGCAACCGAAGATGGTGGCATTGTTTATTTTGCTAAAAAGATTGATACCGTTGCACCAAGAAAAGAAGAATTGTTGCTCAATCCGGGCAAAAATAAAGTATTTACTATTGTTGAATTGCGTCAAAAGATCGAAAAAGAGTACGGCTCAACACCGTGGGGAAAGCGGCTTTTTGACGATATTTTCCGTTGGCTGTAATGAAAGGTATCATCTTAGCAGGAGGCACTGGCACTCGTTTACATCCGCTGACACTAGCGGTTTCGAAACAACTCATGCCTATCTACGACAAACCCATGATTTATTATCCGCTCTCAATTTTAATGAGCGCTGGAATTCGAGAAATCCTGATCATTTCTACCCCTACTGACTTACCTCAGTTCCAAAGTTTACTCGGCGATGGATCCAAACTTGGTTGTCGTTTTGAATATGCCGTTCAGGAGGTGCCAAATGGCTTGGCACAGGCCTTTGTTATTGGCGCTGATTTCATCGGCAAAGATAAAGTTGCACTCATTCTCGGCGATAATATTTTTTATGGTGTCGGGATGGATGCCCTCCTCAAAGAAAATAATAATCCTGATGGTGGTGTGGTATATGCTTATCATGTAAGTGACCCAGAGCGCTATGGAGTAGTTGAGTTTGATCAACATAATCAAGTTGTCTCCATCGAAGAAAAACCGCAGCAACCCAAATCCAATTATGCCGTACCCGGGCTTTATTTCTACGACAACACAGTCATCGATATTGCCCGACAACTGAAGCCCTCGGCACGCGGTGAATACGAAATCACGGATGTCAATGCCGAATACTTGCGCCGTGGAAAACTCAAAGTTGCCATCCTAGACCGCGGTACGGCCTGGCTCGATACCGGAACGTTTGGTTCACTCATGCAAGCAGGACAATTTGTGCAAGTCATCGAAGAAAGACAAGGACTCAAAATTGGTTGTATCGAAGAAGTCGCGTATCGCAATGGCTTTATTGACGACGCCCAACTAAAACAATTAGCAGCCGGACTTGTTAAAAGCGGATACGGAAACTATTTACTCCATCTGCTCCAAAAATAAATGAAAAGTCTAGCTACCTACAGCGCCTACCTCGAAACTGCGCTCCAACAAGACCACTTCCCAGAACAACCTACCAACTTATACGATCCGCTCCGCTATTTTCTACAATTGGGGGGCAAACGGATGCGCCCAATGCTCAGTCTGATGGCTTGTAAACTAACCGGAAGCCCAATGGAAAAAGCATTACCGGTTGCATTGGCTGTCGAATACTTTCATAATTTTTCATTGATCCACGATGACATCATGGACGCCGCCCCACTGCGTCGCGGACAGGCAACAGTCCATGAAAAATGGAACACGAACATTGCAATATTATCTGGTGATGTGCTATTGGTCAGGGCTTATGATTTTTTGGCAACCTATGATGCAGTAACATTTCAACAACTCTTTAAGCTGTTCAATCGAACCGCTGTCGAGGTCTGTGAAGGCCAACAAAAAGACATGGATTTTGAACAACTTTCTGATGTAAGTGAGTCTGAATACCTCGAAATGATCCGACTCAAAACTTCTGTACTTTTAGGCTGTGCATTGCAAATGGGTGGAATTGTAGGCGGGGCTGCACAAAAAGACGCCCAATTACTTTATGAATTTGGTGAGCAACTTGGCTTGGCATTTCAAATACAAGACGATATCTTAGATTTATTTGGCGAAAGTGCGCAAGTTGGCAAGCAAATTGGCGGTGACGTATTGGCCAACAAAAAGACCCTGCTTTCTATTAGTGCAAAAAGAGCTGCAAGTCAAAGTCAATTAGCTGATCTTCATGAAATTGAAAATAACAATGACCCTCAAATAAAAATCGAACAGACCCAAAAATTATACACTGAGCTCGGGGCGCATGCGTACTGTGTCGCCCAAATGGAATTCCATCACAATCAAGCACTTAAAGCGCTTGAAAACATGGAATTATCCAAATCTAAGGACGAATTACTAGAACTTGCGAATTTTTTATTTACTCGGGCCTATTAACCAAGTATTTTTTTGAATTTTCGCTATATTTGCGATAACTATCTAAAATATCAACAATGAAAAAACTTTACGTATCCTTTCTTGCCGTTATGGCAGCTGGTACTTTTCATGCACAAGTGAAAAGTGTCAACGCGCCGCGCCTAGACAAAAAAACTTCTTTCGAAGTAGGTTCTAGCGTAGCACACAAGCCTTCAGTTGAGGCTAAAGCAACCACAATTTGGTCTGATAACTTTTCAACTGCGGCCAACTGGACGCTCGCAAGTACAGGTTCTAATCCTGAACAATGGCATATCATCAATACGCCAACAACCATTCCTGTTGCTGCAATGAGCCCATTTGCCTCTCCTACTGCAGCAAACGGTTTCTTGTTCGTCAACTCTGATGCCAACAATACTTCCGACATGGATGGCACACCAATCGTTACAACAGCTACAAACGTAGGTACCATCGATTGTTCTGCACACAGCGTAGTCAAATTAAAGTACAACCACAACTTCCGTTGGTGGCACGACACCCGTGGCGTTCGCGTTTCTGGTGACAACGGAGCTACATGGCATGATTACGAAATGTCAAACGAAACAGCATACACTACACCGAATCAAAACTCTGGAAACCCAGAAGTTACAATCATCGATGTATCTCAATGGTGTGGAGGTTCTTCACAAGTGAAAGTACAGTTCTACTACAATGACAACGACTATTGGGGTTGGTATTGGGCAGTAGACGACGTAGAACTATATGTTCCTGAAAATAACGACCTTAAATTGAACAGCATTTACTGGGGTTCAACAGGTGCATGGGCTTCGCGTTTACCTTACTACCAAGTTCCTACCTCACAAGTTACAGAAATCGAATTTTCAGGTATTGTAGAAAACATCGGTGCACAAGACCAGCAAGACGCTGTATTTACTGCTAATGCAGGTACCTTCTCTAGTTCTTCTGCAGCTACTCCAGTTTTAGTTGGTAACGTCGATACACTTGCCTGTGCAACGGCGCTTACGCCTGGTACTGCTAACGCTACACTTTCTTTGTCTGGTTCTGTTGCTATTGGCAATACAGAAGGTGACCCAACAAACAACACTTTAGCCAACTATGCTTCTGTTGCCATTAACCCTTATGTTTACGCTCGCGACAACGGAACTGCACTCAACGGTTCTTTCAATGGCGGTATGGGCTTTGAAGTTGGTAACATTTTTGACATCTTCGCAAACACTACAATCGGTGGTGGTTCTGTATACATCAATGGTTCTGCTGAAGTAGGTGCTGAAATGTACCTCAAATTGTATTCTATTGACCCAACAACAGGTGACTTCCTTTACGTAGACGAAACTGGTCCGTATGTATTGACTGCAAACGACCTCGACGCTGAAGTAACACTTTCTTTCTTAGGTGGCAACTACCCACTTAACGCAGGTGAGGCTTACCTTTTGGTAGCTGGTTCTAACGGTGACGGTGGTGCAACAAACGACTTAGTTGTTGGTACTGCTGGCCCAGCTCCAGTTCAAACTTGCTACTACTATGACATGACAGACCTTACTTGGTACTACACAACATCACAACCAATGGTACGCATGAATTTCGATCCAGCATTGGGTATGAAAGAAACAGCTAACAACTTTGGTCTTGAAGTAGCTCCAAACCCTGCTACAGATGCTACAACCGTTACTTTCAACGTGAAAAACACATCTGATGTCATCATCAATGTAATTGACATGGCAGGTAAAGTTGTCTCAACACAAACTTTGTCTGGTGTTAACGGCACACAAGCTGTTGAAATCAACACAAGCGCTTTGAACAGCGGTATGTACACTGTTAACGTTAATGCTAACGGTACAGCAGTGAGCAAAAAATTAGCAGTTCGCAAATAATACTTCCACAACAGGAAAAACAAAGGGAGCTTTCGGGCTCCCTTTTTTTATGTTTAATAAATAGTGTTGTTTAGCGTTAACTCAGACTCCAAGCTTTGCATCAGATTCAAAACGTTACCTCAGACTGAAAGAAAGGACTTCATCTATAAAAGCATCTGGCGCTTCGGCATGCACCCAATGCCCTGCGTTGGGAATAGAAGCCAGTTGAGAATCTGGATAATAACCTTCCAATTGTGCAATGTCTTCGTCGAGGATGTAGTTAGACAGTAAACCACGAATAAAAAGCGTGGGTGTAAATGACTCGTGCTCCGGAAGTGCAGCCAAAATTTCGGGCATGCTTGCCTCGAGCACAGGAAAATTGACTCTCCATGCCAATTTCCCTTTTTCTTCCCAGTATAAATTTTTGAGCAAAAACTGGCGAACGCCTTCTGACTCTACAAAAGTTCTAAGAATGGCCTCCGCTTCGCTTCTTGCACTCATTTTACTGAGGTCGATGGCGTGAATGGCAGCTAGTATGTGCGCATGATGCGGCGGATATCCCTTCACACCCATGTCTACAACAATCAGTTTTTCGATGAATTGCGGATAGCTTTGGTCATAATGCATGGCGAGCTTTCCGCCCATAGAATGGCCGAGTAGAATAGGCTTTTCGATATGCAGGTCTTGAAGCAACTCGTGAAGATCTTCTACCATGAGCGCGTAAGAAAATTCTGCTGACCAAGGGGAGTGTCCGTGATTGCGTAGATCGACGAGCGTAACTTCGTAGTATTCAGCGAGCTTTTTGGCGTGTGTTTGCCAGTTATCCGAAAAACCAAACAGGCCATGTAAAATAACCAGCGGTTTTCCTTGTCCTATTTGGCGGTAATAAAGTTTCATCGCAGTGTTTGGGCTTCGCTGATTGTTCTGACGCTAAATTGCTGGTCATTGATTTGACTCAGGATTTGTAGCATTTGCTTGGGCGCGATTTTTTGACGGTCGTAGTGCACTTTTATCGTTTGCTCTTCAAGTGAATCTAAATAATTGACCTCAACGCGCTCCACGGCACAGGTAGCTTTGAGCGCTTTGCGAATGCTCCCGCCACAGCCCATCTGACAAACCATTCCCTTTACGCCAAGAGATATTATGGTGTTGGGTACAACTGTTTTGCAAACCTTTGCTTGAGGTTTCATTTCCAGCTTAGGGGTCTTTGTTTGACTACACGAAATGACCAATAAAAAGAGAATCGGAAGGAGAACTAATTTCATGAAACAAAATTACTTAGGATATTGCGAATGTTCAAGTCTTTACTTAGTTTTGTTAAAACTTGAAAATTATGAAAAGACTATTTTTTATCGGCTTGGCTACTTTAGCAGTAAGCTCAGCTACCCTTACCTCTTGTAGTAAATACGAAGAAGGTCCGTCTTTGGCTTTGTCTTCAAAAACTTCGCGTTTGGCAGGATCATGGAAACTAACTGCTCAAACAACTAATGGAGTGGCTGATGCATTAACTGGCCTTACCCAAACCATGGTAATCAGCAAAGAAGGCACTTACAGCACCGTCATCAACTACAGCTACATGGGCTTTAATTATACCAATGATTACACTGGTACATGGTCTTTTTCTGATGATAAAACACTACTCATCACTACAGTTGATGGCTCAACGGGTACAGAAATACAAACTATCGTGCGTTTGGCTGGAAAAGAACTCAAATTAAAAGCAGTTGACGGTACTGAAACCATCATTCAAACTTTCACCGCTCAATAAGCGAAAATCCTACTTTGAAATAAAAGCCGCAATTCGTTGCGGCTTTTTTATTGACCAAAAAGTAGTACATTTGAAAAAAAACACAAAATGAAGTCTGTTCTCTTTTCACTTTCTTTATTGACCCTCGGTCTTGTAGGCTGTTCCAAATTTAACGAAGGCCCATCTTTTTCTATTCACTCTAGAAAAGCGCGTTTGTGCAACGATTGGAAACTTTCTGACTACGTACTCAATGGCAATAATGTCTTTGATGCAAGCGTCACTACTAAAATGAGCATCGATAAAGATGGTACATATTCTATTTCGAATTATACCAACGAACTTGGGCAAATTCAGGGCACTTACAGCCACGGCACTTGGGCTTTTGGAGAAGACGAAACCAGTGTGTTATTTTATTCAGATACCACAACTGTGAACCCGGTTCACGAATACAGCATCAAAGAATTACGCAACAAACATATGGTGCTTGAAGAAGAGATTTTTCAGACTGGCGCCAATCATCGTCTGACATTCATTCAGCAATAAAGAGGAGTGGTTTCAGCATATCAGCTGGGCTAATCAAGAACTATTTTTTTCAAATTGAGAAGTGGACCCTAAACAAACTTAGGGTCCACTTCCATTTGATGGCCACACGATTTACAAGTGCGGAGGTCTTCAGACCCATAGAATTCTTTAAAACGAGGTAAGAAATCTTTTTCGATGTTCTCTAATGGAAAACGATAGGTATGCAGGTGCGCATTGCATTTTTCACAAAACCACATGAGGCCATCTTGCAAATCTGTTCCTTTGCGCACACGTTCGATGACCAAACCAATAGTGTTGGCTCCTCGGGCAGGTGAATGAGGTGTATTGGCCGGCAATAAAAACATTTCGCCTTCCTTGACGACAATATCTTTTGCCTTGCCTTCATGTTGGATGCGAACAGTTACCTCGCCCTCAAGTTGGTAAAACAGCTCTTCACCTTCGTTGTAATGGTAGTCTTTGCGCGCATTGGGGCCAGCTACCACCATAACAATAAAATCTCCGGCCTCTTTGTATAGGTTCTTGTTAGAAACAGGCGGCTTTAGCAAATCACGATTGTCGTCGATCCATTGCTGTAGGTTAAATGGTGCGAGCATTAGTTAGCAAGTTAAGCGTTGAGGATGCCTCTTGAAATCACAATTTTTTGGACTTCTGAAGTACCTTCATAGATTTGAGTGATTTTGGCATCGCGCATGAGGCGCTCTACATGGTACTCTTTTACGAATCCGTAACCACCGTGGATCTGAACTGCCTCAACGGTTTGTTCCATGGCAACTTTAGAAGCGTAGAGTTTGGCCATTGCACCAGATTGGTCGTAGTTGCGGCCAGCGTCTTTGTCTTGTGCCGCCTTGTAAACCAACAAGCGCGCTGCTTCAATTTCTGTAGCCATGTCGGCTAGTTTGAAGGCAATGGCTTGGTGCTTGAAAATTTCTTTACCAAAGGCCTGACGCTCTTTTGAATACGCCAAAGACAACTCTAGGCCACCGCCTGCAATACCGAGTGCTTGAGCAGCAATACCGATGCGGCCGCCAGAAAGCGTTTTCATGGCAAATTTGAAACCAAAGCCATCTTCGCCGATGCGGTTTTCTTTTGGTACCTTGACGTCGTTAAACAACAATGTGTGGGTGTCGCTACCGCGGATACCCATTTTGTCTTCTTTGGCGCCGATGATAAAACCATCCATGCCGCGTTCAACAATGAGTGCGTTAATCCCTTTGTGACCAAGTTCTGTATTGGTTTGTGCAATGACCAAATAAATAGACGCCGAAGAACCATTAGTGATCCAGTTTTTGGTGCCATTTAAAAGGTAGTGATCGCCCATGTCTACAGCGGTTGTGCGCTGAGAAGTGGCATCCGAACCCGCTTCTGGCTCAGAAAGGCAGAATGCGCCGATTTTTTCACCTTTGGCAAGCGGAACTAAGTATTTTTGTTTTTGTTCTTCAGAACCGAAATTCTCAAGACCCCAGCAAACCAAGGAGTTATTGACAGACATACACACTGAAGTAGAGGCGTCTACCTTCGAAATTTCTTCCATGGCCAGCACATAAGATAATGTGTCCATGCCGCTGCCTCCGTATTTTGGATCGACCATCATGCCCATAAAGCCGAGTTCGCCAAGTTGTTTGATTTCTTCTGCTGGGAACTTTTGCTGGTTATCGCGTTCGATAACACCCGGCTTTAGTACATTTTGTGCGAAATCTCGGGCGGCTTCTTTGACGGCGAGTTGCTCTTCAGTGAGTTCAAAATTCATGTTGACTGATTTATTTTAATTTTGACAAAAATAAACCAAATCCGAAACTCTTGAAAGCAAAAACCTACAATAATATGCAGTTATTAGGTCTGATGTCTGGCACCTCGCTAGATGGGCTCGATATCGCACATGTCGCTTTCGACTTTTCTAATTCAGAACAACCTGAATTTAAACTACTTAATCAATATACTTTTGCGCTTCCACAACCCATTTTTGAGCAACTTTTTCAAATATTCTCACTCAGCGCTCTGCAAGTTTTTGAGCTCGATCAACAAATAGCTCAGTTTTATGCGCAATGTGTGCAAGATTTCATATCGCAATTTGGCCTTGAGCAGTCAGCAATCACCGCAATTGCGTCTCATGGACAAACCATTTTTCATCAGCCAGCAAATGGCTTCACCACCCAAATTGGCTGCGGCGCCACGCTCAACTACCTCACCAAAATTCCGGTCATCAATCAATTTAGAACGCTAGACGTCAGTGCAGGAGGGCAAGGCGCGCCGCTTGTTCCCATCGGAGACCACTACCTATTCTCAAAATTTGCCGACGGTTTTCTAAACCTTGGTGGGTTTGCGAATATTTCTAGCCAACAAAACGCAATCCCGCTTGCCTTTGATATTGCACCCGCCAATCTGCCCATGAACCGCTGGATGCAAAGCATAGGTAAGTCACATGATCAGAACGGAGCTTTGGCGCGCACAGGACATGTGGACCTGGCCACTTATCAGAAAGTGATGGATCTTGCATTTTTCAAGCAAAGTGGTCCTAAATCCTTGGGAACGGAATGGCTGGAGCAAGCGTATTTGCCGCACTTTGAAACCCTCTCTCTTGCAGACCGTTTGCGCACGCATGTTGAAATACTGAAAACTTTATGCATCCAGCATTTTGAAGTTCTTGACTTGCAAAAAGTTTACCTCACAGGCGGGGGCGCACACAATCTATTTTTAATCGAAACCATTCAAAATGCTTTTGTAGGCGAACTGATTGTGCCAGTGCCAGAACTGATTGATTTCAAAGAGGCCATCATTTTTGCATTTTTGGGCGCGCGCCATCTCAGAAACGAAACCACAACCCTCCAAGCGGTTACCGGAGCCCAAGAAGCCTTGCGTACAGGTGTCTTGCATGACTACCAAGGCGTCCTTCGCTAAAAAATTGAGTCCAAACTGCGCAAAAATGGTATTTTTGCAACGCTAACCACATCAACAATTCCACATGAAAGACCTTCTCTCTAAATTTGAAAATAAAAGACCAGAAATCGTTTTTGAATGGAAAGATGCATTTACCGAAGCTGAAGGCTGGGTAGTGATCAACTCCTTGAGAGGTGGAGCAGCCGGTGGAGGCACGAGAATGCGCGTCGGCCTTGACAAGCGAGAAGTAGAATCCTTGGCCAAAACCATGGAGGTAAAATTTACAGTAGCCGGCCCAGCTATTGGCGGCGCCAAATCAGGTATCAACTTTGACCCCAAAGATCCGCGCAAAAAAGACGTGCTCAAGCGTTGGTTTGCTGCGGTTTCTCCCCTGCTTAAAACTTATTACGGAACAGGCGGAGACCTCAATGTGGACGAAATCCATGAGGTCATCCCGATGACAGAAGATTGCGGAGTGTGGCATCCGCAAGAAGGCGTATTCAACGGGCACTTCAAACCCAACGACGACCAAAAAATCAACCGCATCGGCCAACTACAAAGAGGAGTTGCCAAAGTAATTCAAGATGCCACTTACAGCCCAGAACTCAGCAATAATTATGTAGTTGCAGACATGATAACCGGCTACGGAGTGGCGGCATCTATCGAACACTATTACAACATCTGGGGTGGGCAACTCGCTGGCAAACGCGTTTTAGTGCAAGGTTGGGGCAATGTAGGGTCAGCAGCCGCTTACTACCTAGCACAAAAAGGAGCAAAAATTGTCGGCATCATTGACCGCGTTGGCGGACTCATCCAAACCGAAGGTTTTTCCTTCGAAGAAATAAAAGCACTCTTCATCAACAAAAACGGAAATGAACTCAATGCTCCAAACATGTTGAGTTATGAGCAAATAAATAGCATATTTTGGTCTACACCTGCCGATATTTTTATACCATGTGCAGGTAGCCGCATGATCACCGAAGACCAATTGGTCCAATTACTTAGCGCAGGCGTTGAGGTCATCTCCTCCGGCGCCAACGTACCTTTTGCAGACCAAGAAATCTTCTTCGGCCCAATCGCTGAAAAAGCAGATGCTTCGTTAGCCCTTATCCCAGATTTTATTGCCAATTGCGGTATGGCACGCGTTTTTGCATATCTCATGAGCTCAGACCTCGCTGCTTTGGAAGATGCCCTCATTTTTGAAGATGCGAGCGAAACCATCCGCAAAGCACTCGAACATACCCACCAAAACAATTCAAGCACCAGAGGTATCGCCAAAACAGCCTTTGAAATTGCGCTCAAACAACTCGTGTAAAGCATCATGGAGCTGTCGTTGGTCCTGATTTTTATCCTTGGTTACACCGCGATCAGCTTTGAGCATTTGCTACGCATTGACAAGCTTATTCCAGCGCTACTCATGATGACCCTTTCTTGGGCCCTCATTGCCTTAAATGCGTCAGATATAAAAGCGCAAAGCGATGAACTATTGCATCATTTTGGCAAAACTGCCGAAATCTTGATTTTTTTAATGGGCGCAATGGCCATTGTAGAAATCATCGACTACTTCAACGGATTTAACAGTTTCCAATCCTTGATCAAAGCCCGAACGGCCTACCAACTTTTAGTAGTTGTTTCTGTTCTTGCTTTTGTATTATCTGCCATCATTGACAACCTTACAACTACAATTGTCATGATTTCCATTTTACGCAAAATGGTCCCGGACAAAGAACTGCGCATGTGGATGGCGGGCTTTGTGATTATTGCGGCCAATGCTGGTGGTGCTTGGTCACCAATCGGAGATGTCACTACTACCATGTTATGGATTGCGGGCAAAGTAAGTGCATTGAAACTAATAAAACACATCTTTTTACCAGCTGTTGTATCCTTATTGGTTCCATTATTATTTGCCAAAAGCATAAAGATTTTCAAGAAAGACCATTTACCATCAGAAGGGATTGAAAAGAATAAAGTTGCCGGATTCATTTTGATCAGCGGCTTGGTACTGATCATTTTTGTGCCCATTTTCAAAACCATCACCCACCTCCCACCCTATATGGGCATGATGTTTTCACTAGCCATTTTTGCCATCATTGGCGAACTCGCAAGTAAACGTCAATTGAACCTCAGCTCCCCTCACGAGCAAAATCATGATGGACACAAAGGGCCAACGCTCAAAGCACTCAGCAAAATAGATATCCCCTCAATTCTCTTTTTCTTGGGAATCCTCATGACGGTTGCCGGAATGGAAAATCTCGGTATGATCAAACAACTCGGTGAAAACGTTTTGGCCTCGGGTATATCCAAAGAACTTTACATTTCGTTTTTAGGCTTAGCTTCAGCCATCATAGACAACGTGCCGCTTGTGGCGGCAAGCATTGATATGTTCACAGATGGCTTAGACGCAGATGCTTGGCATTTTATCGCCTACACCGCAGGCACAGGAGGTTCTATCCTGATCATTGGTTCTGCTGCTGGCGTCGTAGCAATGGGAATGGAAAACATCGGTTTTGGCTGGTACCTCAAGCGTTTTTCTTTGCTGGCGCTTGCTGGATATATTAGTGGCGTTCTGACATTTTTAATGCTCTAACATGGAAGAACCAAATACCTACCAAGCATGTGTCGATTGGCTTTTTGAACGCTTTCCTTCGTATCAAAATTTAGGGGCAAGTGCCTACAAACCTGGTTTAGAACGGGTACACGAATTGCTCAACATTTTGCAAATTGACCCACAAAAACAGCCTAGCATTCATATCGCCGGCACCAATGGCAAAGGCAGCACCGCAGCATACTGTGCGAGCCTCTTGCAAGAATCCGGACTGAAAGTTGGATTATTCACCTCACCTCATATTTTTGATTTTTCGGAGCGAATCCGAGTCAATGGTTGCCCCATCACACCAAAGTATGTTATTGATTTTTGCGAGCGTTTTCAAAACTTGCACTCAACTACTGACGCGAGTTTTTTCGAACTCACCTTCGCAATGGCCTTAGCTTACTTTCAAGAACAGTCCTGCGACTACATCGTGATCGAAACGGGCCTTGGCGGCAGACTAGATGCCACAAATGTACTTGAACCAAAAGTGAGTGTCATCACTAGTATTGCACTCGATCACCAAGAATTTTTAGGTGACACGTTGGCAGCCATTGCGGTAGAAAAAGCCGGCATCATCAAAAGTCAAACGCCAGTTGTTATTGGTGAAAAATCTGAAGTCACTCAATTGGTTTTTGAAGAACGTGCCGCTTTTTTGAAAGCCCCCATTTATTTTTCTGAAAACGACAACGAACAAATAGATTATCTTACGCTTAGTGGGTATCAAGCAACTAATTTCAAGACCGCATTATTGGCACTAAAAGCCATTGGTTTTGATATTTTACCACAAATGCAAATAGCAGCACTAGAAAACCTCAGCAGCAACACCGGTTTTTTTGGTCGTTTAGAGACTTGGCGGCACATGCCCAAAATCATACTTGATGTGTCTCACAACCCTGCGGGCATCGCCGCTACCCTCCCACTCATTGAAAAGCAATGCGCCGGGCAACTTTTCATTCTGTACGGCGCATCCAAAGACAAAGACGCAAGAGAAATCCTGGATTTTTTCCCAAAAGAGGCCCAAATCGCCGCTTGTGTATTTAGCAATTCAAGATCAAAAAGTGTAGCGGACTGGCAACAATTAGGTGTTCAGACCATCTTTGAAGATTTAGCAAACGCCATCAAGCAAATAGTAAAGCAAATGCAGACCGATGACCTGCTCTGGATTACGGGTAGTTTTTTCTTATTATCGGATTTGCCTTCCCAAAAAAAGATTTTTTAAAGTATCTTTGCAGTAATGGAAAAGCAAGTCATCCTCAATGCCACCCAGCTCGAACTGACGCTCAAACGCCTTTCCCATGAACTCATTGAGACCCACGACAACTTCGAGAACTCCGTATTAATTGGCTTGCAGCCACGTGGCATTCACGTCACCACCCGTATCAAAGCCCAACTCGAAGCAATTTTAGCGCACCCCATTCAAGCAGGAAACCTAGATATTACCTTTCACCGCGACGACTTCCGCCGCAGAGAAACACCCCTGCTTCCCAGCATTACCAACATCGATTTCTCCATAGAAAATAAGCGCGTCATCCTCATTGACGACGTCTTGTTTACGGGACGTACCATCCGTGCTGGGCTAGATGCGCTGCTCACGTTTGGGCGCCCATCACAAGTACAATTACTTGCGCTCATCGACCGCCGTTTCAGCCGAGATTTACCAATCCAAGCAGATTACATCGGCAAAACAGTAGATACACTCGCCTCAGAGCGCGTGTCCGTAGAATGGAAGGAAATCGAAGGAGAAGACCAAGTATTATTATTCACAAAAGAAGGCAATGAAGCAGCTCAGCGTTGATCACCTTACCGGTATTGTAGACCTCACGCGTCAAGACATCGAACTCATCCTCGAAACCGCAGCTCGTTTCAAAGAAGTGATCAATCGCCCCATTAAGAAAGTACCTTCGCTCCGAGACATCACCATTGCCAATGTTTTTTTTGAAAACTCTACCCGCACACGTCTCTCCTTTGAATTAGCACAAAAACGCCTCTCTGCCGATGTCGTCAATTTTAGTGCAGCCAGCTCTTCAGTGAAAAAAGGCGAAACGCTCGTAGATACCGTCAACAACATCTTAGCGATGAAAGTCGATATGGTGGTGATGCGCCATCCCAACCCCGGAGCAGCCAAATTTTTATCTCAAAAAATCAAAGCCCGTGTAGTCAATGCCGGAGATGGCACGCACGAACACCCTACCCAAGCACTACTCGATGCCTATTCTATTCAAGAAAAACTCGGCAGCGTTGAAGGCAAAAAAGTTGTCATTGTAGGCGATATCCTCCATTCGCGAGTAGCTTTGAGCAACATCTACTGCCTTCAAAAGCTCGGTGCAGAGGTCATGGTTTGCGGCCCCAGCACACTCATCCCAAAATACATCTCTGAACTCGGTGTACAGGTGTCTCATAACCTCCGCGAAGCACTCGAATGGTGTGACGTCGCCAATATGTTGCGCATACAGCTCGAGCGTCAAGACATCAAATACTTTCCATCGCTGCGCGAATACACGCAATTATTTGGCCTAGACAAAGCTTTGCTAGATAGCCTTTCTAAAGAAATTATCATCATGCACCCTGGGCCCATTAACCGTGGTGTCGAAATTTCCTCCGATGTTGCCGACAGTTCTCAAAGCATCATCTTAGATCAGGTAGAAAACGGCGTAGCTGTTCGAATGGCTGTAATTTATTTACTCGCCGCAAAAATCGAAAGATAATTTAGTTATTTTTGAGCAAATCCTTGCTATGAATTTCTCCGTGGACCCTCAGGGCCAAATTGTGGTTGTCAGTACCGAAGTTGAGAAACTAGATGCTAGTAATGCTCCTGAGCTCAAAGCCCACTTTTTGCAGCTCAATAAAGTTGGCACCAATTACATCGTATTGGACATGAGCAAAACCAAATACTGCGACTCCTCAGGCTTGTCTGCAGTGCTCATCGCCAACCGACTTTGCAAAGACACCAACGGAAAATTTGCCCTTTCAGGCCTGCAGCCAAATGTGCTCAAACTCATTGAAATTGCACAGCTAGACAAAGTACTCACCATCGGAAACTCCACTGACGCAGCCCTAGATTTAATTGCAAGGTGAGTTTTGAGCTACACATACTCGGCTCCGGTGCAGCCTTACCTACAAGCAAAAGGCAAGCGTCTGCCCAATACGTCAATTGCAACGAAAGACATATCCTGATAGACTGCGCTGAAGGGACCCAACAGCAATTGCGCAAATACGGTCTCAAGCTCCAAAAAATTCAGTTCATCTTAATTTCTCACCTCCACGGCGATCACTTTTTTGGTTTACCTGGTCTGCTGTCCACGATGCACTTGCTCGGGCGCAATAAAAAACTAAGCATTTATGGGCCTCCCGGTTTAGAAGCGCTCATTAAAGCTATGCTCGCAGCCGGCGGACACCCACTGCAATTTGACCTCACTTTTCATACTATACAACCCGGAGAACCGCAACTTATATTTGAAGACCGCCTGATCGAAATTTTTGCATTCGCCCTCAAGCACCGCTTACCCACGCTCGGATACCGCATCAATGAGAAACCCAAATTACTCAACCTCGATAAAGAAGCTATTTCGGCAGCAGGTTTATTAATTGAAGACTTGCCTAAGCTAAAGGCAGGCATTTCCATTGAAAGAAATGGCAAAAAGTACAATTACAAAGACTACACACTACCGGCTCAGCCCGTTTATAGTTATGCGTATTGTTCCGATACCAAACCCAGTCCAAATTATTTGGAAGCCATCAAAGACACCGATTTGCTTTACCACGAAGCTACTTTTAGTCAGCAGCACCTCGAGCGCGCCAAAAGTACCTTTCACTCTACGGCCCAACAAGCTGCCCAACAAGCCGTGCTCGCCAATTGCAAATACCTATTGCTCGGGCATTTTTCTTCGCGTTACGATGACGCACAACAGCATCTTTTAGAAGCGCGCATGGTGCATCCTAATGTAGGCGCAGCAGAAGACGGATTACAATTGAAATTAGGGAAATGGGGGCTTATTTTTGCGAGCGCTGATAAAACACAAGCGCAATAAATGCAAAAAGTAAATTGGGCAGCCAAACAGACCAAAGCGTAGGAAATCCAACTTTAACTGCCGCAACAGTAAGCATTTTCATTGCAAAAATATATACAAAAATAAACGCCAAGCCGATAGCGATATTCATGCCGATGCCACCGCGCTTTTTCTGGGAGGCAACAGATACTCCAATGAGGGTGAGAATGTAGGTAGCAAAAGGAAACGCCGTGCGCTGATGCAGTTCTATTTCGAAGTCAGGTACGAGCTTAGAACCCTTTAATTTCTCGCGTTCGATGGCATTTTTTAGCTCGGTAAAGGTGAGCGCTTGCGCAGCGTTGTCTCGTTGGGCCATTTCTTCTATACGATAAACAAATGTGGTGTCTTTGTGGCGGCCATGGATGAGTTTGGCCTTTGGGAAAGCATAGTTTTTTTCGTAGTAGTCTGTAAGCTCCCATTGGCTCGTGCCAGGCTTATTTTTAGCAAAGCGGGCGCGCAAAAAGTAAACAGGCTTGTTGTCTTTGCTCCATTTTTGAATAGTGAGGTCATTGACGCGTTGTTCTTCTGCGGCATAATTTGAAAAATACACAAGCTCATTGCCCGGGTACTCGGCTTGGTAGTTATTGACAGTCAAAACATCTCGGTAGTAGCGTTCTTCAAAGGCCAAGCGAATTTTGTTGGTTCTGGGTATGATCAAGTGATTGAGCACCAACGACATGACAGTAAGAATTGTAGCACCAATGAAATAAGGACGCAAAAAGCGAGTAACTGGCCGACCTGAAAACCAGATGGGAATGATTTCGGTATCTTGCGCCATTTTGCCAGTGAACCAGATGACCGATAAAAATATGATCATCGAGGAGAAGGTATTGCCGTAGTACAGGATAAACGTAACGTAATAACGGAAGAAAATCTCGTGCAAAGGTGCTTTGTTGCTGATGAATTCGCTGAGTTTCTCTGAAATATCGAATACAACCGAAAACAACATAATAAGCCCAAGCATGAAAAAAAACGTGCTCAAGAACTTTTTGATGATATAGCGGTCAATGCGTTTGAGCATGTCTACAAGCGCTGTCCTAGTTTTTGAACAACCTGATTCTTCCATGCCACAAATTCACCGCTTGCAATTTTTTCTCGGGCCACTCGCATGAGTTCGAGGTAAAATGCCAAATTATGAATGGTGGCAATTTGAATACCAAGGTATTCACCGGTTTTAATGAGGTGACGCAAATAAGCTTTTGTATATACCTGATCTACCCAAACCTGACTCGACGGATCGAGTGGGCTAAAGTCTTTGGCCCATTTCTCATTTTTGATGTTAATGGTACCTTCCCAAGTGTACAGAAGTCCATGACGCGCATTTCTGCTGGGCATGACGCAGTCGAACATGTCTACCCCAAGGGCAATTGATTCTAGCAAGTTAGTTGGCGTTCCAACACCCATTAAATAGCGCGGTTTATCTTGAGGTAAAATATTGCAAACCAGATCGGTCATTTCGTAGAGTTCGTCGTCGGGCTCACCAACAGACAGGCCGCCAATTGCATTTCCTACGGCATCAAAGGAAGCAATGGCATGCGCAGATTCTTCGCGGAGGTCTTTGTAGGTACTGCCCTGAACAATCGGAAACAAAGCTTGCTCATAGCCGTACTTAGGCTCCGTTTGCTCCATGGCGGTGAAACAGCGCCCCAACCACCGGTGCGTGAGGTGCATAGAACGCTTGGCATAAGCGTAGTCGCAGGGATACGGCGTGCATTCGTCAAAAGCCATGATGATGTCTGCACCAATAGAGCGCTGAATTTCAATAGCCCTTTCAGGCGTAAAAAAGTGGTAACTCCCGTCTATATGCGACTGAAATTTGACACCTTCTTCTTGAATTTTTCTCGAGCCTGAAAGCGAATAGACCTGATAACCTCCGCTATCAGTTAAAATCGGACGCTCCCAACCGATAAACTGATGCAAACCACCCGCTGCCTCAAGCACGTCAGTACCGGGGCGCAAAAACAAGTGATAGGTGTTGCCCAAAATAATTTGTGCGTTGATATCGTCTCGGAGCTCTTGCTGGTGCACCCCTTTGACAGACCCAACTGTGCCAACAGGCATGAAAATAGGAGTTTCGATAGTGCCATGGGCGGTGTGCAACCTTCCGAGGCGTGCTTTGGATTGAGAATCTGTCTTTAAAAGATCAAAGTGCATAACAATGTTGAAAAATACCTTAAGCAAAGATACGGGTATTTAAATTCCCTAGACATCTTTGTACTCAGAGATGACCTACTTACCAAGTATACAAAACGACTATTGGGCATATTTGCTATTCAGCGGTATTCTTTTTGCCGCTGTCCAGGTGTTTTATGTCTTCTATTTTTATGCCCGATTTGCCTTCAAAAGCAAAAAAGCAAAGCCTGATGAACACAAATACCCACCGGTTTCTGTGATTATTGCCGCTCGAAACGAATCCGATAACCTCTACGAACACCTACCTTCCATATTGAGCCAAGATTATCCGAACTATGAAGTTATCGTGGTCAATAACCAAAGTATCGACGATAGTAACTGGATCCTTACGGCCTTTGCGCATCAATTCAAGCAATTAAAAGTAGTGGAGCTCTCGCGCAGTCCACACCTCAAACTCGGTAAAAAACTACCCATTACCTTAGGCATCAAAGCAGCCTCTTACGACCATTTTGTGCTCACCGATGCCGATTGTCAGCCGCTGAGTACGCAATGGCTCAAACAAGTCATGAGCAAGCTCAATACCAAGCAACAACTTGTAATTGGCTACAGCCCCTTTACCAAAACCAAAGGATTCTTCAATAAATTGGTGCGCTTTGACAACGCCTGGATGGGCGCCAGCGCTTTTAGTTACGCACTTGCTGGCAATGCATTTAAAGCAAATGGCCGCAATTTAGCTTATTCCAAATTATTGTTTCAAAAGGTCAATGGTTTCAAGTCACATTATGCCATCAGCCCCGGAGACGACGATCTTTTGCTCCAAGACGCACTCAGGTTCAGCAAAGTAAACATCTCAGAAGACCCAAGTTCTTTTGTCCGTTCTGCAGCGCCTACCACTTGGTCCGATTGGCTCAGACAAAAGGCTAAATACCACATCAGCTCAGCACGCTATTCTTTTATTAAGAAAGTGTTGTTAGGAATCTATCCCCTCAGTCTGATTTTGATGTGGATTTCTTTTGTTGCTTTGTGCATGAATTTAAATTACATGCCTTTAGGGGCAAGTATATTCATGGGCGTTATAGCAATAAAATGGTGGCTACAAGGTACTTGCCTCAATCGACTCGGCGAAAAGAAACTCATGTTGTTTTTCCCGATCTGGGATTTGTTTTATAGTATCTTGATGCCCATCGTTTATTACATATCCGAAAGGCAAAAATATTACCGATGGTAGAAAACGAGCATTTATCTGATAAAGCCAAACAAGACCTGCACTTAGTTGCTGCAGCCCGAGCGGGAAACCAAGCAGCCTACGCAGATTTGTTGGACCGCTACCGCGACTCCATCTATTTCATGATGCTCAAAATGGTCAAAAACGCCGACGACGCCGACGACCTCACCATTGAAGCATTCGGAAAAGCGTTTGCCCGACTAGACCAATATTCTCCAAGTTTTGCTTTTAGCACTTGGCTCTTCAAAATTGCCTCCAATAACTGCATCGATTTTATCCGAAAAAAACGCATCGAAGTTACTTCTATAGACCGAGGCATCACGACCAGCGATGGTGAGCGCATGCACATCGATGCCAAATCACAGACACTGAACCCAGAAGAAACAATTATTCAAGGCCAGCGATTGGTGCACATGCGTCTTTTGGTGAGTAAACTCAAGCCTAAATACCGCGAACTCGTTGAGAAGCGCTATTTCGAAGAAAAGAGCTATGAAGAGATCGCCGAAGAACTCAACTTGCCACTCGGTACTGTTAAAGCACAATTATTCCGCGCCAGAGACTTCCTTGCGGCCATGATGCAACAGACCAAAGACAGCATCTAATGACCCTATTGCAGCAGTACTTTCCAGACCTAAGTGCCGTACAAATTGAGCAGTTTACTGCCTTAGAAGCGCTCTATAACGAATGGAACGCACAAATCAATGTCATCTCCAGAAAAGACACCGAGCACTTCTACGAAAGACACGTCTTGCACTCATTGGCCATCGCCAAGGTTGCGCAATTCTTGCCCGGCGCACAAGTTTTAGACATAGGTACAGGCGGAGGCTTCCCGGGTATACCACTCGCTATTCTTTTTCCTGAGGTGCAATTTCATTTGGTAGATTCCATCGGAAAGAAAATCAAAGTGGTACAAGAAGTAGCGGCAAGCCTTGGTTTGCAAAATGTGAAAGCCAGCCACGCCAGAGCTGAAAGTATCAAGGAACGCTATGACTTTATTGTCAGTAGAGCTGTCACTCAAATGCCCGTATTTTTAACATGGGTAAAAGGCAAGAGCGCCAAGAAGAATTTACATACCTTTAAAAATGGGATTTTCTACCTCAAGGGCGGAGACCTTACCGAAGAACTTGCAGGAATCAAATACCCCTACAAAGAGTTTCCCATTTCAGCATTCTACAAAGAAGCATTTTTTGAGACGAAAAAAGTTGTTTACGTACAACTTGTACCTTGAGTGCTATAACTGATAAAGCAAAGTTGAAGCATACGCTTTAATAGCGCGCTTTTCACCAAAAGAATCTACTTTTTCATGCGTTGTAGCCTTGATGCTCAATTCTTCGGGATGCAGTTCTAGAATAGCGCCCAATACCGCTTGCATTTGTTCAATGTGTGGATTCACCTTCGGTGCTTCTAAAATTACAGTTGCATCGATATTGACAATGCCATAGCCTTTTTCACTCACCAAACGAAATACTTCTTTGAGTAGTATTTTGGAGTCGATGCCTTTGTATTTTGGATCTGTATCTGAGAAGTGAAAACCAATATCTCTGAGCGCTAAAGCGCCGAGTAAAGCATCGCAAATGGCATGAATGAGTACATCTGCATCGGAATGACCAACTGCACCAAGCTCTGAGGGTAGTTGAATGCCGCCAATCCAGAGCGGGTAACCCGCTGCGAGCTGATGTACATCTACGCCGTAGCCAATGCGTAATTTTGGTTTTGCCTGCATTTAGTTGCCACCGAGATTGAAGCGCAAAGTGAAGCGCAAGGTATTGGCTAATGGGCTTTGGCGACCGTTGAGAGAGGCCAAATAAGAGAAGTCAATGGTAAACATATTGTATTTGAGAGAAGCACCTAAATTCAAAAATTGGCGATTTCCCTTGTTTTTATTTTCATAAAAAACACCGCCACGCAAAGCCAATACATCGCTGTACCACCACTCTGCTCCTGCCGCAATATTGATTTCAGCTAATTCTTCTTTCAAACGGGTTCCTTTCACAATTTGATACGTACCATCCGAATTTTGTATGTAGTCGCCGTTTTCATCTTTTGCCAGCACACCTGGGGCGTCGTAGAAAGACTGCATCATGGAGGTAATGATTCCTACATCTCCGTTCATACCTGCTAACATGACATAATCGCCGTTGATGAGCTTATAAATAGCAGGAGTCGGGACCAACAAACGCTGAAGGTCCACAGAAAAGGTGACTTTATTGTATTCGTCGAACTCAGCCAAAAAGCTATTGCCGATTTTGAGATTCATTGGGATAAAATCGCGGCGAGACAACTCAGAGTAAGCCACTTTATTACCGATGTTATTGATGGTCATGCCGAAGGTATAGGTACCATCTGTTTTTCCGATGTGTGCGTCGTCATTGAAATAACTAAAAGACAAATCTGCAGCCCCCACCACACCAGGCTTGGTATTGACGCCTGCGACCGTTAAACCGCCCGTTAAGTTAGAGTAGGCAAACTTACCATTGACACCTATACTGAATCGGTCAGCTAATTTGAATGCATAAGCACCCACAAGCTCGAACTCGCTTGGTTTGTCGTCGCGGAGTACGTCCCCGTTGACATCTGTAAAGGTAATTTCTCCGAGGCTAAAGTAACGAAGCGCACCACCAATGGAGTGTACTTTATTGAGTTGCTTGTAACCTGCTAAATAAGACAAATGGATATCGTTGGTGAGTTGACGTAACCAAGGTGTATACGACAAACTCACTTCAGATTTTTGCTTGGCAAAACTCAAAAGAGAAGTATTCCAATAAACCGATGTAGAGTTGGCACTCAAGGCTGTCCCGGCGTCGCCCATACCGCCTGCACGTGAATCAGGCGTAATGGCCATGAACGGCAATGATGTGGTAATGGTATTGAGCTGTAGGTCGTTGTCGGTAACGCCAGAACCGCCCGTGGGCTGAGCAAAAGCGTTATGTGAAACGAATACCAAACAAATACTGAGTACTAAAGTGTAAAATCCGGAACTTTTCATAGAGAGGGTAAAGATAGGGAATTTGAGGAATTTTTATTTTAAGATCACAAGTTTTTCGGTTTGCTCGGCATAAGCACCATCTGGTGTTTGTACCCTTAAGCGGTAAAGGTAAGTACCTCTTGCGAGCTCATCGCCAAAATCATCTCGGCCATCCCAAAACAAACCTGCAATTCTAAAGCCGCTGGTAGGTACTTCTTGAGCAATCGTCTTGACCAAGCGACCAGACACAGTGAAGATTTGAATCTGCACGTCCAATGAAGAACAAGATTGATTGTGTTCAAACATAAATTCTGTGCGGGTAGTGAAGGGATTTGGGTAGTTGAGCACGTGCTGCAATACAGGTGCTTCTTTAGCTTGCACCACAAAGTCGATCTGCGAAGTGGATGAATTATTATTGACATCCCAAACTTTTAACGACAAAGTGTGCGGGCCCGGGCTCAAATTCTGAAACTGATAACGCACCTCCCCAGATTGGTAAGCATCTAGATTGGCTGCATAAAAATCATTGAGCACAATAGGCTGAGCACTTTGCCCATCGAGCACAGCAACGATATCGTGACCAATACCATTACCCACCGTATTGATGCCATTTTCATCGGTGACTTTTGCCAAGAGTACAGGGTTTTCATCGGTTACCGACCCGTTCACAAAACCTTCTTGGTTCATGTAAAGTTGTACTGTCGGACCTTGGTCGTCTGAAACGCCGTTCGGGTCTATTCCACCTACGTAAAATAAGGTATCAAAACCTTGTGCATCTGTCTGTCCGTTATGGCCATAGTACGATATTTTTCCGAAGTCAATTTGCAGTGCGATGTCTTTAGGCACCACAAACTCAAATTCAAAATAACCATTCGTAATACTGCTCTGACCGCGGTAGATGCGATTGGTTTGCTGCTCATAGGAAATGATCGGTGAATCCACATCCTGACCGAGTGTATTTTGAACTTTGCGCTTATCAAAAACGGTTGGCGTCAGTATACCATTCCAGCTATTAAGCACAGTGCCATTGTAGTCTTCAATGTGGCCCTTGACCTTCACCTTGCTCAAGGCGCGCAACGTATCGAGTTGCTGTTGTGGATCGAGGCCATTGATGCTGTCTGTAACAATACGGTAGCGGGGCAAAGCCAAACGCAAAGCTGGGTCGCCGATGAGCGTGAAACTGCGCTTGTTGGATGAGCTCACCGATGCAGCGTTTTTGGTTCTGCGAGCAAGTTCACCAAATTCAAATGCCTCGCCGTTCGGGTAGCGGTTAAAAACGCGCTCAATCAGTTTGATACCGATATTGCTATTCACCCCAAAGTAAACAGAGCGCGTAGTGGTGAGCATGGCAATGGCGCCACCAGCCGGATTGAGATACAACCACTCCCCTGCAGAAACACGTTCGGGGTCATCGAAGCGCGTGAACTCGCATGTTGCTGAAACAAAAAGATGTAAAGCATGGATATTACTCCAACTATTCACGAGGTCTATCCCTACGATGCGCTCTTCAGCCAGACCAACCTCTCCTCCATGGCCAATATAATTTGCCACAAGCACGCCGCGTTGGATATTCGCGTCAATAGCATTTGTCATTGCAGGAAAACGTTCGCCACCTGCGGTTATAACCTTAGGAAAGGCGTCCATGTAGAGCTTATTATAATTGATTTCGGGATTCAAGTGTTTAGAAACCTCATATTGCGGTTCGGCATCTGTATTGATGAAATACCCCCCCTCCCGGTTGTCGGTCATGATCAAGTATTGATTGCGCCAATCTCCAAAAGTTTTGTCGGTTTGGGTTCCCATACAACATGAGCTCGTGACGGGATAGAAATTTGAGCCATTTTTCATGTAATGCTCAATTTTATCAACCATCTGTTTGGCTTGCAGACTACTACTGGCAATAATGCGCCCTACTCCTACGTCCATCATGTCAGCTGCGCTCATGCCCTCCGAATCATCGAGCATCCCAAAAAAGTCATCGACTACCATAGCGTCTGTTGCATTTTCGCTGCTGAGCATTTGGTAAGTGACAAGAAAATTATTGTTATTTGGCTCCCTATTTTTTGGATCATATGTGCCATCCCCAAATAATAGCAAGTACTTTGGTTTAGCTGCTGGATCATTGAGTGAAGCGCGGTCATAAAACATTTTGACAAAGCGACGTATGGCTCCAGGGTCTTGCATACCCGAACTAAACTCATTGTAGATGGCTTGTGGTTGCACAACATGTACGGTAAGTCCATTAGCACGGTGCAATTCAGCTAAGCGATTGGCTTCTGATAAAAAATCAGGGTGCGACACCATAATATAGTCTGCCAAAGCAAGCTGATGCAAGTTTTGATAAGACACCCCACCTACTTTGTCTGGCGTGAAATACGAAGCCCCACTCGCCACGACCATTTCCTTATAGCCAGCTTCCGTTTTAAAAGTACCTTGATTACCCTGAACGGAAAGTCCCATCCTAACTGGCGCATGACGATTACTGACATCCCAAACAAAAGTGCTTGCATTGACGCTTCCGAGCTGATAACTCGCAATATTAGCCGTGGCATTCCATTTCGAAACACGGAAATTTAGCTGAGAACCAGCAAGTATCAAATTGCGCTGGGCGTTAATTAAGATGCGATCTAAATATGTTACCACATTCGGATTCAATCTATTGACTGTAAGTGTCAGGTTTAGTGTCGAACTCGGTGTAGAATCAGCACAAAGTAAGGTGCTGCGTTGAAAATATTGGCCAGAGTGCGGCATTACCATTTGACCTATTATTTCAGCGCCATTTTTGAGTGTAATTTGATTTCCTGGCGTTCTCGAATTAGAGGCGTAGGTAACCTGAAAACGTATTGGATCTGAAGTCACGTTTCCGATTGTAAAATTGAAATTCTGACTCAGATTGACATCGAATTCCTCACCGTACCAACGCTGCCCGCCCTTCACCAAGTTTTCGAGGTCGTTTTCATATACATCGCGGTAGTCATACGAGCTTACAAGTGTATCTGCAGGCGCGTCTATGACGCTTGCATCGGCAATCCGCAATGGCGCAACATCTGATCCAACATATATGTAGTAGTATGACTGGTCCGAATAAGGATGCCTAACCTGATTGTATTGGTTACCGCCTGAGAGCTCCCAGCGGTGTGCACCCCAACCGTAAAAAAGCAAGTAATCATTGGCATCAAAAGTGCCATCTGCTTCTCCACTCACCATTATTGCATTTTGAGCTAAATCATCTGTTATTGGACTCGAGTTAGCTTCTGCAATCACGCCTTCACCGTTGCCGTAAATATGAATGTGCGCCGGATTCAAATTAGTTGTATTGAATCCGCAAGCCTCTAAAAAGGCCTTATCAATTTTGTAAATCCCATCCTTATTGACAGCAATCCGATACCATTTTCCTGTGGTGCTACCCAAAACAGATGAACTGACGTAATCTTTGGCCTGAAAACTAGGCTTTACTTTGAAACGGTAATCTACTTGCACCAAGCGCTCTAGAGAACCGTTCACAGAGCGCATTGGCAAAATATAGCAAGAGAATAATGGTTGGCCGCTCTCCGAAACTATCTTAGCCTCAATATGCGCTTTTTCCGAAAAAGCCAAACCTAAACGCTCGTATATGAGCTGCTGCGCTTTAGGTAATTTTTCGTACACGGTGTTTAAAATTTCAACATCTTGATGAATTGAGCCATGCTTCTGTTGAAGGGCATAAAACGGTTGACCATTATCGAGACCAAAACCCTTAACCGTTTGGACATCATAGACTTCTTCACCTATCGTAATGCGTTCGATGCCGGTCCAGTCCAAAACGATGGTTTGAACCTGCGCAAACGAGGAAATCGTCTTCAGTAAAAAGAAAAAAAGAAAGCAATTGCGAAAATAAATCATGAAACTTGGAGTTTTAAGCGCTAGAAAAACGTCAATTTATTTATTTTATTTGAATAAATATTCGATATTTGTAACCTTTGAAACCTGAATAACGTTAAGATTGTTCGTGCTAAAACCAACTTTCGTGAAAATAGTCAAACCGCTTCTAGTTGCCCAGATTAGCCTCATTACACTGATAATGAGCTCTATATCATGGGCTCAAGACCCTACTTTTACGCAATTCTATGCCAATCCAACCTACCTTAACCCCGCACTTGCAGGGTCTTCAGGTTGCCCTAGAGTTTCGTTAAATTATCGCAACGAATGGCCTCAACTTACCGGCAATTACGTGACCTACGCGGCTGCATACGACACCTACGCGAAAAATATCTCTGGTGGCTTTGGGTTGCTCGCTATGCACGATGTGCAAGGGCAGGGCACCATCCAAACATCTATGATTGGCGGCATCTACTCTTATAATGCTAAAATCACCCGCAAATTCTCCATTATGTTTGGTGCACGCGCGGCCTACTACCAAAAATTTCTTGATTGGGACAAACTCACGTTTGGAGACATGATTGACCCGCGCCGGGGCTTTATTTATCAAACTGGCGATGTGCCACGCGGAAATGGACGACGAGGTTTCTTTGACGTCAGCTTTGGCGCAGTTGGTTTTACCAAAAATTTCTATTTCGGATTTGCTGCCCATCACCTCAACCGCCCAGACGAATCCATGATTCTCGGTGAATCCCGTTTGCCTATGAGATTCACGGGTCACATGGGTGCTAACATCAAATTAGGTCAAAGAGGTCGTTATTCAAGTACCACTTACTTATCACCAAACATCATCTATCAATACCAAAACGGATTTCAAGAGCTCAACATCGGAGCTTACCTCAAATACGAAAACTTTACAATTGGTGCTTGGTACCGCAACCGCGATGCCTTCATCATGACCGTTGGTATCAACACAGACAAATTTAAAGTTGGTTACAGCTACGATTTAACTGTATCCAAATTAGGAAATGGCATATCAGGAGGGTCCCACGAAATTTCTATGGGCATCAATCTCAAATGCAAAAAGAAGCCCAAAAACTTCAGGAAAACGTCTTGTCCGTCTTTCTAAATGTAACCAAACGAATAAACAGAACTTTACGTTATAAACGCAAAAAATATGAAGCGATTGATTCAAAACATCTTCGGAATTGCACTGACAGGTTTGTTAGTGCTTTCTTCGTGTTCTAAAGAGCGCTCCTCAGCTACGGGTTGGGAATTCAATAACTACAAAAATGGTGGTTTTGAAAAATTCGATGCCCGCGAGCAAGAAACAGGACCAGGCTTAGTCATGATTGAAGGCGGTACCTTTACTATGGGCCGTACAGAACAAGACGTGATGTCTGACTGGAACGCACGCGCTTCTCGCGTAACAGTTGCGTCTTTCTATATGGACCGCACAGAAGTTACCAACTTCCATTGGTTAGAGTACATGTACTGGATGCGACGCGTTTACTACAAAACTTATCCGCACGTTTATAAAAAATGCTTGCCAGATACACTCGCTTGGAGAGCAGCATTAGGTTACCGCGAAAAATACGTCAATTATTACTTGCGTCACCCGTCTTACCGCGACTACCCTGTAGTAGGTGTTTCTTGGTTGCAAGCAAACGACTTCTGTAAATGGCGTACTGACCGTGTCAATGAAGCGATACTTGTTCGTGAAGGCATCTTGAAATGGCATTTTGCCGAAGAAGGTTCTGCCGATGTTGGTGCTGCCAATAACCCTAATTACGACAAAAAATATGCTTCTGTTCCTCAGAACATGTTCTCTACAGAAAACTACCTCAACGGCAACTATACTGTAGAATCGGAAGGTGGTTATGTTGTCAACAAAGACAGCAAACCGAAGCCAAAAGTAGATTCTAAAACCAAAAGATCTGTTCCACGCGATCCATACCAACTCGAAAACTACGATCCTGTTTATGCAGACATGGACAATGGTCGTTTGGGAACGCGCCCTGTCAAAATGGAAGATGGTATTTTATTGCCTGCTTACCGCCTCCCAACTGAAGCAGAATGGGAATTTGCAGCCATGGGCCTCATCGGCAACCTCGATCCTAACTCTGAAAACATCAATGACCGCCGAATCTATCCTTGGGATGGTCACTATGTGCGTCAAGAAGAAGAGCAATACGCTGGAGCTATTCAAGCAAACTTCATGCGTGGAAAAGGCGACATGATGGGTGTTGCGGGTCGTCTCAACGACGGTGCCGATATCTCTGATCGCGTAGATTCATTCTGGCCTAACGACTACGGACTTTACCACATGGCTGGTAACGTATCTGAATGGGTCATGGATGTTTACCGTCCTCTCACGTCTGAAGTAGCTGAAGGTTTCATGCCTTTCCGCGGTAACAAATTCCAGACACAACTTCTTGTGCCAGATGGCCTTTATGACAAACCAGTCAAAGCCAACGAAAACATCTATGATGTACACGGCATGAAAGAATTTGTGAACGAGTTTGCTCGTGTAAAATACCTCGCACACGCCAACAAAAAATATAGCCAAGATGCTGGCAATAACTATCAGTCCAACATGTCTGGTCAAGGTGCTACCAAAGATTCGAGCAATGGAAACAAAGATACTGCTGGTGCTCAAGGTGCCCCTAAAACAGGTTCTGTCAACAACGCACCAATGAATTCACGCATTTATGCCAAACAAGACCCGCGTAAATACCAATTCAATGCGCCGTCTAGCTATTATGTATCCAACAACTCACAATTCACCTCTCAGGAGCGCATGCAGTTTGAGTTTTTGGATACCCTTAACATCATGCTTGACACCGCTATCGCCCTTCACAACCAAGGCCGTACCATTGCAGCTTCTGCCTACATCGAGCGCGTATTGTTCAACAAAGACCTCCCTGCCGAAATTCAAGAAGGTGCTAAAAAACAAGACCTACTCGAGCTCATGGCTTTGGCTTTCGATTACTCACAACCTACCGCCTACCTCGGTATTGACACCGCTCTTTTCAGCCGTGAATACCTAGAGCGCAAGTTTTTATCGTACAGCACAGATCCAACAATCACCACCTGGATCATGACCCTTCGCAATGGCCTTAGTGAGTTCATCACAACGACCAAAGGAAGCCAACGCTGGAGAGACGTAACAGTAGAAGAAAATGCAGGTCGTTTGAACTACCGCAAAGACGACTACATTGACTATCTAGATGGTGACTTAGAATCTTCCATCTATTACAACAATGCCAAGCGCAAAGAAGAAATCAACAGCGGCATTCGCGATCCTAAACTTGTCATGTACCAAAGTGAACACGAAAACAACAACCTCATGAACGAGCAAATCAATGCTGGTAAATCGGGTTGGCCAACAACACTCATCTCCGACAAGAGCCGAGTATATAAAGGTGGTTCTTGGGCTGATATGGCCTACTGGCTCGCCATTGGCAACCGTCGTTTCCTTGACGAAGACAAAGCATCCGCAACCATTGGTTTCAGATGTGCAATGGACCGCATCGGAAGCTCTCGCCGACCAGACATCAAAGAATAATTGATCTTCCCAATTAGATAATATTTCAAAAGCCCGAGCAATCGGGCTTTTTTTTTGCAACTTTGCTTCATGGAAAAATGGCTATCCCTTTTAGATGCTTGTAGTGGCGTTAGTACCGACTCTAGGCAAATTCAAAAAGACTGTTTATATATTGCGCTCAAAGGAGACAACTTCGACGGCAATCAATATGCAGAGCAAGCTATTGCTGCCGGCGCCAAGTACGCAATTGTAGACAACGTAACACTTGCCGATGATGAACATATCTTTTTTGTACCCAATGGACTTGCCTTTCTCCAAGAACTTGCTCACGCCCATCGCCTGCGTTTTGATATCCCAATACTCGGCATTACCGGAAGCAATGGCAAAACAAGCACCAAAGAACTCGTCAACTGCGCCTTGCAAACACAATTCAACGTACTTTGCACAGAAGGCAACCTAAATAATCATATTGGCGTGCCTTTGACACTCCTCCAACTCCATGCACAGCACCAAATTGCCATTATTGAAATGGGCGCCAACAAACCGCTAGACATCGATGAACTGTGTCGAATCGCAGTACCTACCCTAGGCCTTGTCACCAATATTGGTAAAGCCCATCTGGAAGGATTTATCAATTTCGAGGGAGTTTTGAAGACCAAATCAGAACTCTACGACCATGTGGCCCAAAAAAATGGCGGTTTGTTTGTCAATGCAGACGATGCTATTCTACTCAATGCAGCACAACAAAGAAATATCACGCTGCACACATTTGGTGCACAAAAAGGAGAATTAAAGGGTCAGCTCCTTGCGCTGGATCCTTTTGTACACTTGAGCTGGACTTCAAATTCATATGTGTCGCCGGTAATCGATACGCATATGATTGGTAAATACAACTTTTACAATTTCCTGGCCGCCTTGCGGGTGGGCATGTATTTCGGTATTGAACCAGAAAAATTGAATGCCGCTCTAGCGAGTTATATACCTACTAACAAACGCTCACAAGTCGAAAAAACTGCAAAAAACACCCTTATTGTGGATTGCTACAATGCAAATCCGTCTAGCATGCTGAGTGCGCTGAGTTCATTTATTGAGATTGAGCACCCTCAAAAATTGGTGATTATTGGCGATATGTTGGAGCTTGGTGTCGAAGGGCCCTCAGAACATCAAAAAATACTAGATTTATTACATGCCCATGAATTGGCTTATTTCACTGTTGGCCCTATTTTTAAAAATTTGAATGCAGATGGTTTCGAAAGCGCAGCTGATTTAAGAGCAAACATCGCACTACAAAATTTAAGTGGTCATTTGATTTTATTGAAAGGATCTAGAGGAATTGCCCTAGAGCAATTGATTGATTGCCTTTAAATCCGGAGCAGTAACTTATCAAGAGCCGTATTGCATCAAAAATGCCTTTAAGAAAGGATCAAGAGCGCCGTCCATTACGGCATCGACATCGCCAGTTTCGGTTCCTGTCCGGACGTCTTTGACTAATTTGTAAGGATGCATGACGTAGTTTCTAATTTGGCTACCCCACTCTATTTTCTTTTTACCCGCTTCTATTTCATTGCGTTTCTCCATGCGTTCGCGCAAGATGAGTTCATATAATTGAGATCGCAATAACTGCAAGGCCTTTTCTTTATTGGCCAACTGAGACCGAGATTCTGAGTTTTCGATGATGATCCCTGAAGGTGCGTGACGCAAACGAACTGCGGTCTCGACTTTGTTGACGTTTTGCCCCCCTGCACCGCCTGAACGGAAAGTTTCAAAAGAAATATCTGCAGGATTGATATTGATTTCAATTTGGTCGTCAACTAAAGGATATACGTAGACCGATACAAAACTGGTGTGCCTTTTGGCATTGGAATCGAATGGAGAAATTCGCACCAAGCGATGCACGCCGTTTTCACCTTTGAGGTAGCCAAAAGCAAATTCGCCTTCGAACTCTAGGGTGACTGTTTTGACACCAGCTACATCACCTTCTTGGAAGTTGAGTTCGGTGATTTTATAGCCGTGCTTTTGACCCCACATCAGATACATGCGCATGAGCATACTGGCCCAGTCGCAGCTCTCTGTACCACCTGCCCCTGCGGTAATTTGCAAGACCGCCGAGAGGCTATCTTCTTCGTTAGAGAGCATGTTTTTGAGTTCTAGTTCTTCAATTTCTTCGAGCAATTTAGCATATTGCACATTGAGCTCCGCTTCTTCTGCCATGCCTTCACGAACAAATTCCATTAGGACATCGAGGTCGGCAACCGATGCAGCTGTGCGATCAAAGGTTTCCACCCAAAATTTGAGCCCGCGGATTTGCTTCATTTTGTCTTCGGCCTTTTTTGGGTCGTCCCAGAAAGAAGGATCTTGGGTCTTGAGCTCTTCTTCCTTTAAGTGCATGCGTTTCTCATCGATTTTGAGAAAGGACTGTATAGTTGAAAGTCTATTTTGTAAAGCCTTATACTGTTCGGTTGTCATGAAGCAAAGTTAAGCATTCTCTAAAGGAAAGAAAAGGAAGGTGAACGTATGATTCAGTCAAAATGTGTACATTTGCCTCAAATCAATGTAACATGAATATTCCAGCTGAACTCAAGTACACCAAAGACCACGAATGGGTAAAACTCGAAGGTGACATCGCCACAATTGGCATCACCGAATTTGCACAAAGCGAACTCGGAGACATCGTTTATGTCGAAGTAGAAACCGTCGGAGAAACAATGGCGCAAGAAGAAGTTTTTGGTAGTGTAGAAGCTGTCAAAACCGTTTCAGATTTGTTCTTGCCAATGAGCGGCGAAATCATCGAATTCAACGATGCACTTGAAGCCAATCCGGAGTTGGTTAACAACGACCCTTACGGTGCAGGCTGGATGGTCAAAGTTCGCGTGTCTGATGCCGCTGAGTTTGCTGCGCTTTTAGACGCTGATGCTTATGCCCATGAAGTTCACTAAGCTGCGCAATAAGTTCACTGAGCAAAGTAGCTTTCAATAGATTTTTAGGATTTGTTTCCTTCCTCATACTAAACCGCCATTTGGGCGGTTTTTTTTATGGCCAAACATGCACAATAGATTCCATTTTGTGCTCTAATTGATCCGGAAGTTGGAAAAATAAGTCTCTATTGATTTTGGTTTCGAGCGCGTCGATAGAAAGCGAGAAAGCTAAAACAGCGGATTCTGACTTTGCGTTGGGCATGACAAATGCGATCCCTTTTTGTTGTTTTGGCGCGATTAGCGCCTTGAAATAGGCTTTGGGTACACTTACTCTATTGGGGCCAATCGTAGGAAGCCCTGCTTCTAAAATCGGCCCGGTTACCACATATAGCGTGTCGTATTGGAGCGCCCAAGTACGCACTTGTTCTTCTAGTTTTTTCCAGATGCCCCGATTGAACCCAGGCAGCTGTGGGCTCATATTACTGTAATAAAATGATTCTTGCATCACTTGCAAAGACCAACTCATGTCTGCGGCAGGCGCCAAATGACCGCGGTCATAGCCACTTTTAGCGTAGTCCGCATTTGTGGCGGTACCAGAAAGCACCAATGGATCTTCCATGAACCGATTGCTGCGTTCAACGCCATCGCCTAAATGTGCTTTGGTAAGCATATAAGCCACCCAATTTGCTTGTTCGTATTTCTCGTTAAAAGAAAACGAATAAGCCGTATGTGAGATGATTTCTTCATCTGCCAAAGGAAGCGGGCAAGCCAATGATAGCTCATCTTTACTTTCTCTTTCTGCACCCAAAAAGGAAAATAAACAAAAGAAAAAAGCCGCTATCCAAAGGAGGATCAACGGCTTTAAAATAGATTGCTGCTTGCGCTTAAGCATCAATTTTGGCGTATTTGGCGTTTTTCTCGATGAATTCACGGCGAGGTGGAACGTCGTCGCCCATGAGCATAGAGAAGATTTGATCACACTCTGCTGCGTTTTCGATAGTGACCTGACGCAAGGTGCGGCTTTCCGGATTCATGGTGGTTTCCCAGAGCTGCTCTGCGTTCATTTCTCCAAGACCTTTGTAGCGTTGAATGTTCACTGAAGTTTCGCTGCCGCCACCCTTGAGTTCTTGAATGAGACGATCGCGTTGGTCTTCGTTCCAAGCGTATTCAGATTTGGTGCCTTTCTTCACTTGGTACAAAGGTGGAGTTGCAATATAGACATAGCCTTTTTCGATGAGTTCTTTCATGTAGCGGAAAAGGAAAGTCAGGATGAGTGTCTCGATGTGCGATCCATCGACATCGGCATCACACATAATGATGATTTTGTGATAACGCAATTTTTCGAGGTTGAGTGCTTTGGAGTCTTCTTCTGTTCCGATGCGCACACCCAAGGCGGTATAGATGTTTTTGATTTCTTCGTTTTCGAAGATTTTGTGTTGCATGGCTTTCTCGACGTTCAAGATCTTACCTCTCAACGGCATGATGGCTTGGAAATGGCGGTCACGACCTTGTTTGGCGGTTCCACCCGCGGAGTCTCCCTCGACAAAGTAAACTTCACAGGCTGCAGGATCTTTTTCGGAGCAGTCTGCTAATTTGCCAGGCAAGCCCGAACCGGTCAGTACGTTTTTGCGCTGTACCATTTCGCGGGCCTTGCGGGCTGCATGGCGAGCACGTGCCGCTAAAATGACCTTTTCCACGATAAGTTTGGCTTCAGCCGGATGCTCTTCTAGGTAAGCAGATAGCATTTCAGATACTGCTTGGCTTACAGGTGCCGTGACTTCGCGGTTACCCAGTTTTGTTTTGGTTTGGCCTTCGAACTGTGGCTCTTGTACTTTCACAGAAACAACAGCTGTAAGCCCCTCGCGGAAGTCGTCGCCGTCGATTTCGATTTTCTCTTTGGCGAGAATACCTGAGTCGGTGGCGTATTTTTTAAGGGTATTGGTAAGGCCGCGTCTGAAACCAGATAGGTGCGTACCACCTTCGTGGGTGTTGATGTTGTTGACGTAGGCCTGTATGTTCTCGGTGTACGATGTATTGTAGGTGAGCGCGACTTCAACGGGAATCCCCTCGCGTTCACCTTCAAAGTAAATGACGTCGGTGATGAGCGCCTCGCGGTTGCGATCGAGGTAAGAGGCAAATTCTTTAAGACCACCTTCTGAATGATAAGTAGTGCATGGATGTGCGCCGTTTTCGTCTGTTTGGCGTTTGTCGGTAAGGGTAATGGTGATGCCTTTGTTCAAGAAGGCGAGCTCGCGCATGCGCGCTGCTAGGGTATCGAAGTTGTATTCTGTAGACTCAAAAATAGTGGCATCTGGCGTGAAGGTAACTTCTGTACCTGTTTGATCAGATTCGCCAACCACTTTGACGTCGTACATTGGCTTACCAATGTTGTATTCTTGTTGGAATATTTTGCCTTCGCGGCGTACGGTAGCCATGAGGTGCGTAGAGAGTGCGTTGACACAAGATACACCCACACCGTGCAAACCACCAGAAACTTTATAGGTGTCTTTGTCGAATTTACCACCGGCGTGCAAGACCGTCATAACGACCTCAAGCGCTGATTTCTTCTCTTTGGTGTGCATGGCGGTTGGGATACCGCGGCCGTTGTCTACAACGGTAATGGAATTGTTTTCGTTGATGAAAACGTTGATGCGGTTACAGTAGCCTGCAAGAGCCTCATCTATGGAGTTGTCTACTACTTCGTAAACAAGGTGGTGAAGACCTTTGATACCGACATCGCCAATATACATTGCAGGTCGTTTTCTTACTGCTTCTAAACCTTCTAATACCTGGATATTATCTGCCGAATAATTGTCTCTCTTTTCGTCTTCAGCCATGTTGTTATAGTTTGTGGATAGTGTTTAATTTCGTGTTAACAAAAATAAAAAAAAGCACCTCGCAAAAGGTGCTTTCATAGGGCGCTAAGGCCTTAACTTATCAACAAAATTTCCACGATTTGAACTATTGCTCAATCCATGCAATGATACTCGGGTCATTTGGCAAAACGCGTGGAGAAATCACCTTTGACAAATGTCCGTTTTCATCGATAAGGTACTTCTGAAAATTCCATTCAACTTTACTGTCTTCTTTGCCATTCTTGGCTTTTTGCGTCAAGAATTGATAAACCGGATGCATTTCTTTTCCTTTTACAGAAATTTTAGACATCATCGGGAAACTCACCCCGTAGTTCAATTTACAAAATTGAGCGATCTCTTGATCAGTACCAGGCTCTTGAGACAGGAAATCATTGGCCGGAAATCCTACAATTACAAAATTCTTTGATTTGTATTTGGTGTACAAAGCCTCTAGCTCCTCATATTGCGGAGTGAGGCCACATTTGGAAGCTGTATTGACTACCATTATCTTTTTGCCTTTTAATGTGGCAAAATCAAAGGTTTTACCATTAATGTCTTTGACTTTAAATTGGTAAATACTTGAAGAATCTGCGGAAATAAAGCTCATAAGAAGTATGCTTAGGGAAAATAAAAGTGTTTTCATAGTCGTTTTTGCTTAGAACAATGCCAAACAAAGATAGTTCAGCTTGGAACAATATTTTCTTTTTTACGAATAAGAAGCCCATGAAGCAACTGCTGCTGTATTTTATTTTCTGCTCGCAAATCTGTTGGGGTCAAAAAATGACAGGATTTTGGCAAGGGATGCTCATTTCGGCAACTGATCAAACGGTCCTGCTTCCGGTATATCTAGACATATACGTTACCAATGGTTTGGTAGATGGAAAAATCAGAATTGAAAATGAAGGAGCTGCGATCTATCCGATAAGAGGTACCTACACCGATCAAGAAATGAAACTAGTAACCTCAAAAGCTACTTGGTTCTATTTACCTGAATTTGCTCTGACTCCGTATACCTATACACTCAAATTCAATCCTCAAAATGGCTATTTAGAGGGGGTTACAAACCGACAAGACTACCGTTTTATTGCGTACCAGAGCAGCGGAGAGATCTCCAATGAAAAGACCCCTTACTTACCCAAAGAGTGGTTGCAGCGCTTTAAACAAGAGTTAGCCGATGGCGTTTCAGCACCTCAAGTCAGGAAAATTGAACTGCAAAAATTTGCGTTTCAGCCCGTCTATTTTGATTACGACCAAGCGCTCATTAAGCCTGAATATGCAGCGTATCTCAAGGAATTGATCAGAATGGTGAAGAGCCATTCGGATTTGCGCATCGAGATTACTGGACACACCGATGCAGATGGTACCGACGATTACAATTTGGTTTTGTCCAAAAAACGCAGTGAAGCACTCTTGACTTTTTTTGCGCAAAATGGCTTACCAAGAGACCGCGTGGTGATTAGATACAAAGGAGAAAAGGAACCCGTCGATCAAAATAAAACAGCCGAAGGCAAGCAGCGCAATAGACGCGTTGACTTCAAGTTTATTTGAATCTAAAGACTCTTTAGCTTTTCTTCGAGAATGGCAATTTTGTTGAGCGCGTCTGCCTCTTTATTGCGTTCGTTGGCCACAACCGCATCTGGAGCACCTGCCATGAATTTATCGTTTTGCAATTTCGACTGCACGCTTTTGAGGAAGCCTTTGGTGTAGTGCAATTCAACTTCTAGCTTTTTCTTCTCCGCTTCGAGGTCGATTTGCTCGCCAAATGGCACAAAAAACTCGATGCCGTCGACAATAAAGCTATTGGACTGCACCACCTTATCTTGAACATATTCCAAAATAGATAAATTGCCCATTTTTACAATGATGCTATCTGCGTCAGAGGCCCTACTCGCGTCTGCTTTGATGAAAAGCTCCAACTTGATTTTGGTCGCGATGTTATTTTGCTTGCGGATATTGCGCAATTGCGTGATCACTTTTTCGTTGAAAGCAAATTGAGCCAGTGACGCACTTGAAACATCTTGAACCGCTGGCCACTCTGCAATAACGATGTCGTCGCCAGGTTGGCGCTCGCGCAGTGCGTGGTAAAGTTCTTCAGAGACAAATGGCGTGAAGGGATGCATGATTTTGAGGATGCGCTCAAAGAAATCGAGGGTATGCTCGAGTGTTTGGCGATCGATAGGCTGCTGGTAGCCGGGCTTGATCATTTCTAAATACCAAGAGCAGAAGTCGTCCCAGACAAGTTTGTAGGTCGACATGAGCGCGTCTGAGATGCGAAATTTATCAAAATTGCTATTGATTTCACTCAAGACCTGCGCAAAACGGCTGTCAAACCATTCGATGGCCACTTTGCTAGAAAGTGGTTGCGCGTTTTCACTGACTTCCCACGAAGACACCAAGCGGTAGGCGTTCCAAATTTTATTGGTGAAATTGCGGCCTTGTTCGCACTGAGAGCTGTCAAAAGGGAGGTCATTACCTGCAGGAGAGGAAATGAGCACCCCAACGCGAACGCCATCGGCGCCGTATTGGTTAATGAGGTCGATAGGATCTGGGGAATTGCCCAAAGATTTGGACATTTTGCGTCCGAGTTTATCTCGGACGATTCCGGTGTAGTAAACATTTTTGAAGGGTTGTTGACCCATGTATTCATAGCCGGCAATGGCCATGCGCGCTACCCAAAAGAACATGATTTCGGGCGCTGTTACGAGGTCGTTGGTCGGGTAGTAATAATTGATTTCAGGGTTGTTAGGCTGCGTAAGACCGTTGAAAACGGAAATTGGCCACAACCAGCTAGAAAACCAAGTATCGAGCACGTCTTCGTCCTGACGCAATTCGGCTGCTTCAATTGGTCTGCCTGCTTTTTGAGAAGCCAAAACAAGCGCTTCTTCTTGTGTTTTGGCCACCACGAAGTCGGCAGGGCGGTCGCTGTAGTACCAAGCTGGAATGCGATGACCCCACCAAAGTTGACGCGAAATACACCAATCTTTGACGTTTTCCATCCAGTGGCGGTAGGTATTTTTGAACTTCTCTGGGTGGAATTGAATGTTGCCATTCATGACGTTTTCCAAGGCAGGCGCTGCGAGTTCTTTCATCGAGACAAACCACTGCAAGGACAATTTGGGCTCAATAACCGAGCTGGTACGCTCAGAAAAACCAACTTTATTGATAATATCTTCCGTTTTGACTAAAAAGCCTTTGTCTTGGAGTTCTTTTTCGATTTCGCGACGGACCTCAAAGCGGTCTTTGCCTTCGTAATGGGCGCCATTTGCATTGAGCGTGCCGTTGTCGTTGAATAAGTCGATGCTCGGCAAATTGTGTTTTTGACCTAGTTCGTAGTCATTGGGGTCGTGGGCTGGTGTTACTTTCAAGCAACCTGTTCCGAAATCTTTGTCCACGTATTCGTCTACAATGACAGGGATTTCGCGGTTGATCAAAGGAACTGAAACTGTTTTGCCAATGAGGTGTTGGTAGCGCTCGTCTTCGGGATGCACGCAAATGGCAGTATCGCCGAGAATGGTCTCGGGGCGCGTGGTGGCGATAGTGAGCCATTGGTCTGACTGACCAAGGACTTGATAGCGAACATAAAATAATTTGGAATTGACTTCTTTGTAGTTGACTTCTTCGTCGGAAAGCGCGGTTAGGGCTTCTGGATCCCAGTTGACCATGCGCACGCCGCGGTAAATTTTACCTTTTTGAAAGAGGTCGATGAATACGGCAATAACGGACTCTGAATATTCGGGATCCATGGTAAAGTGCGTGCGCTCCCAGTCGCAGGAAGCACCTAGGCGCTTGAGTTGCTCCAAGATAATGCCGCCGTGTTTGTCTTTCCATTCAAAAGCATGGGCGAGGAATTGCTCGCGGGTGAGGTCTGATTTGGAGATGCCTTCAGCCTTTAGTTTCTGAACAACTTTGGCTTCTGTGGCAATGGAGGCGTGGTCGGTACCGGGTACCCAGCATGCGTTTTTACCGAGCATGCGCGCTCTGCGCACCAAAACATCTTGAATGGTGTTATTGAGCATGTGACCCATGTGCAATACACCGGTGACATTTGGCGGTGGAATGACGATGGTGTATGGCTCGCGGTGATCTGGGGTGGAATGAAAATAACCCTTCTCTAACCAATGTTGGTACCATTTTTCTTGTGCAAGTTGTGGCTCGTATGTTTTTGCAATCTCCATGACTTCGTTTAAAGTGGCAAAGATAGCAAATATCTGAGCGCGCGCCGCGACTATCTAGTTGATAACCGGAGATTCTGAGGGCGTCAAGACGGTTCCTTTGATGGTGAGTACAATTGGATCGCCAAGATTAGAAAAAACGGTAATTGTTTTAGTGAAAGCTCCAATACGCTTGGTGTCGTAATGTACTTTAATCACTCCTTTTTTGCCTTTTCCTACTGGTGTTTCAGGTCGGTCAGCTGCTGTACAACCGCAACTCGTTTGCACATTTGTAATCACGGCAGCTTTTTTAGCAGTGTTTTTGAATTCAAAAACAAAGAGGTCTTCTGAACCATACGGAATGTCTTGGCGCTCAATTTCGAGCACATTGAAACGCAATGCGGGTTGGGAAGTTGTTTTTGCTTTGTCGGCAACTTGAGCAAATAACATTTGAGAGATGCATAAAAACAAAGAGAGTTGAAGTAATTTCATGTGAAAGTATTTTAGTTTGAATAAGTAGGTTGATGTTCTGAAGGCAAGTTTAAATAATTCGATGTGGACAGAAATAAAATTAACACATTTTTAGCAAGTTGCCGACAATAATTCGCGCAAACCCGGATAGGTTTCAGCCAAACGACTGCGCCATTCCCGGTCGGAAAGCCAAAAAACTGCCTCAATTCCTTCTTCTATTTGCGCGCAAAGTGAAACTTCTCCGAAAAAGCGGAAACGAAACCAATGATTTTGCTTCAAAAATGAACGTCCCTTCATTTCGTAAACGTGAAAGGTACAAGTTAAAGTGTCGAGGAGTTTGAATTGACCATCTAGCCCTGTTTCTTCCTCAATTTCGCGGATAGCAGCCTGAACAGTCTCCTCCCCTTTTTCTATTTTTCCTTTAGGTAAATCGAGATGGCCAAAACGGTGCATCCACAAAAAAGCATCGGCGTGCGCATTTTGAACCAAACCACCGGCAGTATGAATAAACTTAAAGCCGCTGAAAAAAGATACCATTGCGGTTTCGGGATCGGGAGAGTACACTTGGTGATTTGAGTTTTGAAGTTTCTGAACCAAATCTGCAACTGAAGTCGGGCGTTGGTGCGTCCAATTTGGGAGACCCTGATCGGTATCACAAAAAATGATGTAAGTCGATTCGATGAAAACTTTGTATTTTTGCAGCATGAATGTGAACAAAGATTTGAGTCTAAAGGTAGCAGAATTGCTCCTCAAAACAAAAGCAGTACGCCTCCAACCCGAAAAACCTTTTACTTGGGCCTCTGGCTGGAAGTCTCCAATATACTGTGACAACCGCATCACACTCAGTTTTCCTGAAGTGCGTACCCACATTCGCCAAGGTTATGCGCAAACTATTCTCAATAATTTTGGGAAGCCAGATGTCATTGCAGGTGTAGCAACTGGGGGCATTGCGCAGGGTGCTCTTATAGCCCAAGAGCTTGGCTTACCCTTTATTTATGTACGCAGTGCTGCAAAAGGACATGGCATGGAAAACCTCATTGAAGGAGCTTACCAAGAAGGCCAACGCGTAGTGGTTATTGAAGACCTCATTTCTACAGGAGGAAGCAGCTTGAAAGCTGTAGAAGCGCTCCGCGCTGGCGGACTAGATGTTAAGGGGCTAATTGCCACGTTTACATATGGTTTTGCCCTCGCCGAACAACAATTTACTGCAGCCAACTGCCCGCATGTTTGCCTCACAGACTACAGCACACTCATCGATGTAGCTACCAAAACAAACTACGTGAGTGCTGCAGACGAAGCCACCTTACACGCTTGGCGCAACAACCCAAGTACCTGGATGCAAGATAACCAGGCTCAATAAAACATGCTAACGCTCAAAAGCCAAGATTTCACCTTAGAAGCCGCTTGCGAACAAGTTCTTCAATTCTTGTCACAGACCCAAAATTACAAGCTCATTCTTCCTGAAAACCAAATTGCAGCATTTCAGTCTACCCCTACCCAATTCAGCTTCAAAGTTGCCGGACAAATACAATTAACATTAGAAATACAAGCTGTAGAGACAGCTCTACTTCATTTCAAAGGTGCAAAAAGCAACCCTTTTGCTTTTGATTTATTTGTTCACCTGCAGCCTGACGGAGCCATTACAACAGGATTCATTGAAATCAAGGCAGATCTGAACATGATGCTCAAAATGCTCGTCGAAAAGCCGTTGCAAAAACTCTTAACTGAAATGGCGAGCAATCTTGCCGCACAATTAAGTACTGGGCAATAAGAATCGAATATCTTGATTGGCAAAACTTTGCAAAGTGCCATCCACCTCAATTTGAAGTAATCCTTGCTCATTGACACCGCGAATGCGGCCTTCAAAAGATTGACCATCTTTTTTTTCAAACTGGAGTAGTTCATTTTGAAAGCCCATAGATGCTTCAAACAAACCCTTTAAAACGAAAAAATCTCCATAAAGTAATGCTTGTTGGCCATTGAGTAAATCGAGGTACTCAGTGAGGACGGTAAGTGGCTTGAATTTTTGACCCATTTCTCGGTAGATACTTGTGGCTTGCTTGAGTTCAGGACTTTCATTGACATTGATGCCACAACCGAGGACGCTCCAGTCGAGTTGACTTCCTTTGAGTTGTTGTTCGATCAAGATGCCGCCGATTTTAGAGCCCTTGACATAAATATCGTTGGGCCACTTGATTTGTGCGCTCAAACCAAAACGCAACAAACATTGCTGCCAAATAATAGCACTATACCAAGCTAGTCGGATTTGCTCTTCTAGAGGGTATTTGGGTTGAAATGCAATGCTAAACATCAGGTTTGCAGCACTGACAGACTGCCATGAATTGCCGCGCTGCCCCCTACCCATTGTTTGATAATCTGCCATAATTACCGAACCATCTTGACAACTTCCTTGTTGAATAAGATTGGCAGCATAATTGTTGGTAGAATCTACTGATGCTAACTGAATGAAAACAGAACCGAATTTGGTCATCATGAAAATCAAGTGGATTCAAATTTATCAGTTAGTTTTGTAATAGAAACAAATCAATGGCAAAAAAGAAAAAATTAGAGCCCTCTGCGTTGCTCGTCGACGTTATTATTGAAGGGATGCAAAATAACAAAGCGCAAGACATCACCATCCTCGACCTCCGCGAACTCGACAGCGCCGTCTGCGACTTCTTCGTCATTTGCAGTGGTGAATCGAGCACACAGGTAGACGGTATCGCGAGTAATGTCCAGCGCAATACCCGCAAAGAACTCAAAGAAAAACCTTGGCATACAGAAGGAAAGTCCAATTCAGAATGGATTTTGCTCGACTACATCGATGTAGTATGCCATATTTTTTATAAAGACGCACGATCTTTCTATGACATCGAAGACCTCTGGGCCGATGCCAAGCGTACCGATCTTCCCAACTTATAATATCCGTCAACATGTCTGAAGAAAAAAGAAAAAATCCGTTTTCTGTCTACTGGATTTACATCGCGTTCGTCCTCGTATTGGTCAGCACACACCTCTACATCAATAGCGAAACCAACACCACCATTAAATACAAAGAAACGCTCCTCGACCTAGTAGAAGCCAAAGGTGTGAAGCAAGTCAAGATCGTCAATCAAAGTACGGCGAGGTTTCAGTTGCGCAAAAGTGCCAGCACTTACATCAACAGCCGCAAAAACCTAGACTTCCCGAAACTGCGCAAAATTTTGGCCAACAAAAATGCCCAACCTTCTAAAATTGTTTTTGAATTAGAAAATATCGGCAATCACGCCAATTTCGAGAAAGCCTTGGACGAGCGTGGTTACCACGACTACGAAAACGTCATCGAAACCAATTGGATCGCCCAAATCTTGGGTTACTTATTACCTTTCGGTATCATTGTCTTGATCTGGATGTTCGTCATGCGACGCATGTCTGGTGGTGGTGGCGGTGCTGGCGGCGGCGGTCAAATTTTCAATATTGGCAAATCGCGTGCACAAGTCTATGAAAAAGGCAAAAGCACCAACATTACTTTCAAAGACGTAGCTGGTCTTGAAGGCGCCAAAGAAGAAATTGTAGAAATTGTCGAGTTCCTCAAGAATCCTAAAAAATACACCGAACTCGGGGCCAAAATTCCAAAAGGCGCCTTACTTGTCGGCCCTCCAGGAACAGGAAAAACTTTACTTGCCAAAGCTGTAGCCGGCGAAGCAAAAGTGCCGTTTTTCTCGCTTTCGGGTTCAGATTTCGTCGAAATGTTCGTTGGGGTTGGTGCCTCACGTGTTCGCGACTTGTTCCGTCAGGCCAAAGAAAAAGCCCCTGCTATTATCTTCATCGATGAGATCGATGCAATTGGTCGCGCACGTGGCAAAAACAACGGTTTCAATACCAACGACGAACGCGAAAACACCCTCAATCAACTCCTTACCGAAATGGATGGCTTTGGCACCAATTCGGGCGTCATTATCTTGGCCGCCACCAACCGTGCCGATGTGCTCGATAGTGCCTTAATGCGCGCTGGTCGTTTTGATCGTCAAATTTATGTCGACATGCCCGACCTCAACGAACGCCGAGCAATTTTTGGTGTGCACCTTAAGCCACTCAAAATTTCGACGGAAATCGACGTCGAGTTCTTGGCCAAACAAACCCCTGGTTTCTCCGGAGCAGATATCGCCAATTTGTGTAACGAGGCGGCACTCATTGCAGCGCGTCACAACAAATCACAAGTCGAAAAACAAGACTTCCTCGACGCTGTTGACCGCATCATTGGTGGCTTAGAAAAGAAAAACAAAATCATTACCCCAGAAGAAAAGAAAACGATTGCCTACCACGAAGCAGGCCACGCTGCTGTTTCTTGGCTCTTGCAATACGCCAATCCGCTGGTAAAAGTCACTATTGTGCCACGCGGACAATCCTTAGGAGCAGCATGGTACCTTCCAGAAGAGCGCAGCATCACCACTACAGAACAACTACTCGACGACATGTGTGCTACACTCGGTGGTCGCGCAGCAGAGCAACTCACCTTCAAGCGTATTTCTACCGGCGCTTTATCTGATTTAGAACGCGTCACCAAACAAGCCTACGCCATGACCTCCATCTACGGCCTCAACGAGCGCGTGGGCAATATCTCCTTCTACGACTCACAGGGCAGAGATGCCTTTACCAAACCTTATTCTGAGGATACCGCTAAAGTCATCGATGAAGAAGTTAGCAAACTCATTGAAGGTCAGTACCAACGTGCACTTCAACTACTCGCTGAAAACCAAGACAAACTAGGGCAACTCGCCAATCGCTTGCTCAGCTCTGAAGTCATCTTCAAAGAAGACCTAGAAGCTATTTTTGGCAAACGTCCTTGGGACACAATTGAAGAAGTCTCCGTAGAAATTGAGTCATTATATAGCGACAGCAACCCAGAAAACATGTTGGGAACTGTCGAAGAAACGCCTTCGGAAGAACCTAAAGCAGAAGAACCGATTTCTGACAATGAGGCCACTTCTGAACCAACTTCAGATACTGAACCAACGCCAAACGCATGATCGGAAACCTGGGGCAACGCATGATCACTGGTGCTATTTTTGGCACCCTTGTGATCGGTTCTATGCTCTGGAATCCTTTTGCTTTTGCACTTGTCTTTTCTTTTTTCATGATTGTTGGCTTGTGGGAGTTTTATAACTTCTTCAAGCAGCACCAAGTGGTAGAAGTATCGAATGAAATTGGCATTTTTATCGGCATTTTCATCTATGTACTGTTAGTGGGTATTAGTTTTGAGTGGTTCTCCGTGATTTCTCTAAGCCTGATCTTTCCACTCTTCTTTACGCTGATCCTCAACGAACTCTGGGCAAAGCACCAGCACCCTTTGCTTAATATTTCGGTGTTGGTTTTCGGCATTATTTATGTCGTTGGGCCCTTCTATTTGAGCATCGATTTACATGTCCGCGACACCTCCCCGCTTCCCAAAGTGCTCGGGATGTTCTTACTTATCTGGACCAACGATTCTTTCGCTTATTTTAGTGGCAAAGCATTTGGAAAACACAAGCTTTTTGAGCGGATTTCTCCTAAAAAAACCTGGGAGGGAACTTTTGGTGGCATCTTGTTCACCTTGCTACTCGGTTTCATTATCGGGTCGTACATCAATAAAGGCGAAGTGTTATTCTGGATGATTTCAGCGCTCATTATTGCACCGGGGGCTATCTTAGGCGATTTACTTGAATCGCTTTTCAAAAGAAGTTTGGCAGTCAAGGACAGCGGCAAAATCTTACCCGGTCACGGCGGTGTTCTAGACCGCTTCGATGCCGCTCTTTTTACCATTCCATTTTTCTATTGTTGGTCAATAATCTATCTTTACTGGAAATGATGACTTTTCACCGCGAAGGACGCTCCATTATGCTTGGGAGCATTGTGATATTTCTGGGCTTGAGCGCCCTCAATTACTATCTTTTGGCCTGCTCTATTTTTGGCCTATTTCTATTTCTTGAAATCGGGTTTGCAGTACTTCTCTACCTCATTATCCAGTTTTTTAGGATCCCTAAGCGTACCTGCACGGCCGGCCCACAAGATATCATGTGCCCAGCAGACGGTAAAGTGGTTGTGATTGAAGAAGTCGAAGAAACAGAATATTTCAAAGACAAGCGCATTCAGGTGTCTATTTTTATGTCGCCGATGAATGTACACGCCAATTATTACCCGATCGCTGGCGAGGTAAGTTATACCAAATATCATCCGGGTTTGTTTTTGGTTGCTTGGCACCCAAAGAGCAGCACTGACAACGAGCGCAGCACTTGTGTGGTGAAACACGAGAGCGGTACCGAAGTGTTGTTTCGTCAAATTGCGGGCGCATTGGCGCGTCGCATCTGTTATTACGCCCAAATTGGCGACAAAGCGCAAACGGGTGCAGAATTCGGGTTCATCAAATTTGGGTCACGCGTCGATTTATTCTTGCCTTTGGGTACGAAAATTGATGTGCAACTCGGACAAAAAGTGCAAGCTAAACTCACCAAGCTTGGCACTTTAAATTAATTTGTAACTTTATAAAAAAAAACGCCATGAAAAAAGTATTTGTAGCTATTGCCCTTACCACATTCGTAGGTTCTATGGCAAGCACAGCTTATGCAGCTGTAAACGGAACGCAAATCGTTAAGAAAGACGACGACAAGCGCAAAAAGAAAAAGAAAAGCGGTAGCTGCTGCTCTTCTAGCTCTACACAAAAATCTTGCTCTTCTAGCAACTCGACTCAAAAGTCTTGTTCTGGAGAAAAGCACTAATCTTAGTTACGCACTGTAACGCAAAAAGCCGGCTTACGCCGGCTTTTTTTATGTCTTATTCATGCCCTAGGCACTATAGATAGCTTGATACTGAGCTTGGTATTTCTCAAGTATTTTTTTGCGCTTGAACTTGAGCGTTGGCGTGAGTTCTCCGCCTTCAATGGTGAATTCTTGCGGCAAGAGCTTGACTTTTTTGAGTTGCTCCCATGAACCGTATTCTTTATTAATTGTTGCAATTTCTTCATGGATGCGGTCTATCAGTGCTTGGTTCTCAATGATAGCGTCATTAGCAATATTTGAAAAATCTAATGCATGACGCTGTGCCCATTCTTTTACAAAAGCAAAGTTGGGAACGATAAATACAGCTGGGAATTTCTCGCCCTCACCAATCACCATTGCTTGCTCGATAAAACGAGATTGCTTGAGACGGTTTTCCATGGCTTGTGGCACAATATATTTGCCGCCAGAAGTCTTGAAAATCTCTTTTTTGCGATCGGTAATCTTTAAAAACCTGCCCTCTTGGAAGGTCCCGATATCACCGGTGCAAAACCAGCCCTCGGCATCAAAAACTTCGTTGGTGGCTTCTTGATTTTTGTAGTAACCCATCATGACATTAGGACCTTTAACAAGGATTTCGCCATCTTCTGCAATTTTGACTTGTACATTTTCTACAAGTGGACCTACGGTTCCAATTCTGATACCTGTATTGAAGTTATTGACCGTGACCACTGGTGAAGTCTCGGTGAGGCCGTATCCTTCAAGAATTGGAATATCTGCCGCCAAGAAGATTCGGGCCAAGCGCGGTTGTAGCGCCGCAGACCCAGATGCGATTGCCTTCACGTTGCCGCCTAGCGCCTCTTGCCATTTAGAGAAAATGAGCTTGCGCGCAATGGCCAATTTGACTTTGTATGTAATTGATTTTCCAATGAGATCGTATTCTTCTGCAACGCTTACAGCCCAGAAGAAAAGTGCACGCTTTACACCTGAGAGCTCCTCGCCTTTAGCCATTATTTTGTCGAATACCTTTTCGATTAGGCGCGGTACTGCAGAAAACACATCGGGCTTTACTTCACGGATGTTGTCTCCGATGGTATCCATCGATTCGGCAAAGTGAATGGAGCAACCTATGTACATATACAAATAATGAAGCATGCGCTCATAAATATGACATACCGGAAGAAAGCTCAAGACCTTCGAATTTTTATCTGCTGGAATTGGGTCAATACAAGCAGAAACCGTTGCGAGTATATTGGCGTGTGAAAGCATGACACCTTTTGGATTGCCTGTGGTGCCAGAAGTATAAATGATGGTGGCTAAATCAGTGGTTTTTACCTGTCGCATGCGTTGTTCAACTGTCTCGATTTCAGTTTGACCTTTAGCTGCTTCTATTGCCGACCAATGCGGGCAGTTGGGCAGCTGATCAAAAGCAAATAGATGTTTGAGCGTAGGTATTTCGTTTCTTACCGAACTGATTTTGTTGACCAACTCTTGGCTGGAAACAACACAGATTTCTACCCCCGCATCGTTGAGGATAAAACGGTAATCTGATTCAGAGATATTAGGATAAAGCGGTACTAAAATAGCCCCTACTTGCTGTACGGCTATGTCGAGTATATTCCATTCAAAACGGTTTGAGCTGGCAACCGCAACGCGATCACCAGCCTGTACTCCCATGGAAATGAGCCCGCGAGAAACGTTCATGGCTGCATCGAGGAAGTCGGCGGTGGCAAGCGGTACCCAAATGCCTTTTGTCTTGGTGACAAACATGTTGGGATTAGGGTAATTCTTGAGTTGATGCCTAGGGACATCGAATAAACGATCTATAGTTAGCATACAATAGGTTTGTTGCCGAAAATAGCAATATTGTTTCAATTAAAGAAACAATAGCACAAAAAGGATGATGAGGGCCAAGCTAATGAGATTGAGCACAAAGCCGTAGCGAATCATGTCTTTGATGCGCAAAAAACCCGATCCAAAAACGATGGCGTTGGGCGGTGTACCGACAGGCATCATGAAGGCTAAACTTGCGCCAAGTGTAAGTGCCATGGCGAGCGGAACCAAAGGAAGCCCTGTTTGCTGTGCAAAAATACCCACGACGGGAATAAACAGCGTAACCATAGCTAGATTAGAGAGCACTTCAGAAATAAAAATAGCGAGCGTGGTTAAAACGGCAATGGCCGTCAGCAGGTCGATACCGTGGAATGATTCAAAAGTGCTGGCTAAAAACTGTAGAATCCCATTTTTTTCGAGGACGGCTGCCAGCGCTAAGCCCCCACCAAACAGCAAGAGAATGCCCCAAGGTAGTTTTTCGGTATCTGACCAACGCAAAACTTTTTCTTTTGCAGTTTGGCCACTAGGTATCAAAAACATAGCCAACGCACCTAAAATAGCGGCATTTTCGTCGCGATAATTGAAGCCAAAATAAATTCCGATGGCTTCGCGGAAAATCCAAAGGCCAGCTACAATAGAGAAAATCCAAAGAACGCGTTTTTGTGCCTTGGACCAAGGAAGGGTGTGGAATTTTAAATCGTGGACATCTTTGCGCTCCTCACCTAATAAATAATTGAAAATGAGAAACATCAACAATAATAACAGAACAGCGAGGGGCATACCGATTTTCATCCAGTCGAAAAAAGTAATCTCTGTATTGAAACTTTCAGAAAGGATGCTCGCCATTTGGGTATTGGGCGGTGAGCCAATAAGCGTACCCACGCCGCCAATATTTGATGCATAGGCAATGGAAAGCATCAGAAACACGCTGAATTTAGATTGGCGATGTGCGGGCGGCATAGCTTCTACAACTGCCACTGCCATTGGCAGCATCATGAGCGCCGTAGCGGTGTTGGAAATCCACATAGAAATCAGACCCGTACTGAGAATAAAACCTAATAAAATATTTGATTTTTTATCGCCAACTACAGCAATAATTCGCCTGGCAATTTGCTCGTGAACACCCCATTTTTCGAGAGCAAGTGCCATCACAAAGCCGCCAAAGAATAAGAAAATATTGGAATCGCCGTAGCACTGCGCGAGGTCTTTTGGGGTGAGTAGACCCAATGGAACAGCAAGCAGTAAAGGGAGTAATGCAGTGAGATAAACGGGAATCCATTCGGTAATCCAAAGTGCCACCATAAGGCCCGCCAAGACTAAGGCCAGTGTAAAAGCATCAAAAACCCACATTGGGTAAGGGAAATTATTTGTTGAGCCCGTTGAGCGCGTCTACGAAATAGTTTGCTTTCGCCTCGACTTCGTTTGCAATAGCACGGAACTCAGCCTTGCCTTTTGCTTGGTTCATTTTGGTGAGCATTTCGTCTTGAAACGAAGCAGCTTCATCGATGAGCTTAGCCGAACGGTCTGCTTTGTCTGGGGCTGTCATTTCAAAAAAGAAGCATTCTTCTACCACATCAAAAACCATTTCGTTGATGTTTCTTTTGAGGATTCGTTTGTTGGCCATAACTCTTAATTTTTGACAAATGTACACTTTTTCGGGCTATTTTTGCACATGTCTTATCCCCTACTGACCATCGCCAAAGGCAAAGAGCACTCTATTCAACGCAAACACCCTTGGGTCTTCTCGGGGGCTTTGGCTAGCGATACCTCCGAGTTACAAGATGGTGACCTCGTTTGCCTCACCACCAAAAAACAACAAATTCTTGGTATCGGCCATTTCCAACATGCAACAATTGCTGTTCGGATCCTCAGTTTTGACTACGAAACCATAGACGAGGCTTTTTACGTGCGTCGTCTTGCCAATGCCTACCAATTGCGCTTGCGCATCGGTCTGCTCAGCGCCAACAACAATATATTTCGCTTGTGCCATGGCGAAGGTGATTTACTGCCCGGCCTCATTATCGATTTTTATAACGGCGTTGCGGTGATACAATGTCATTCTTTTGGCATGTATCGTCAAGTAGAACTCATTGCTCAAGCACTTCAGAAAGTCATTGGCAACGATCTCAAGGCTATATATCACAAGTCTAGCGATACCCTTCCCAAAAGAGAGGTGGCAACAGACGGAGCCCCAGATGGCTATTTATTTGGCGAAGTAGCAACACCGCACTTAGCGCTTGAAAATGGCGTTCAATACCAGATTGACTGGATCAATGGGCAAAAGACAGGCTTTTTTATTGACCAACGCGAAAACCGTGCACTTCTCGGCAAATATGCGCAGGGCAAAAAAGTTTTGAATACATTTTGTTATTCAGGTGGCTTCAGTTTACAAGCTTTGCAACATGGCGCAACACTCGTACACTCCTTGGACAGCTCTAAAAAAGCAATTGTACTCACCGACGCCAATGTTTCACTCAATCAGTTCGAAGACAGACATGGCTCAATTGTCGACGACGCCATGGATTACATGAAAAACCTGCCCCAAGACTACGATATCATCGTATTGGATCCGCCAGCATTTGCCAAACACCGAGACAAACGCCACCAAGCCATTCAAGGCTACAAGCGCCTCAACGCCCATGCCATTCGTCAGATCAAACCCGGCGGGCTCATCTTTACATTTTCTTGCTCACAAGTAGTAGACACCCTTCTTTTTACCAATACCGTCATTGCTGCTGCCATTGAAGCCGGGCGTTCTTGTCGTATTTTGGAGCAACTCCACCAACCTGCAGACCACCCCATTCAAGCTTTTCATCCAGAGGGCGCCTATCTCAAAGGACTCGTCATCCAAATCGATTAAATGCTCGCACTCAATTACAAGACAATTTTAGGCGTGGCCCTGCCCATGATGGTAACCGGCTTCATTCAATCTATTGTCTTGCTCACCGATGCCTCCTTGATTGCCAGGTATTCAACAGATGCCTTTGATGCTGTGGGCAACGCGGGCTTACTCTACGTAACCTTATTTATGTGTTTGGCGGGCATGGCCGATGGTGCACAAATCATCATTGCCCGCAGAATTGGTCAGCAAAAACCAGAGCTCATTGGCCAAGTTTTTGGCAGCACCGTTTGGACTTTGTGTACCTTGGCATTAGCTTTATTTGGTGTTCTTTATTTCGTGATGCCTAATTTGGTTGCCGTTTACTCAGAACAGGCAGCAATTGCCAAACTGCAAGGTATTTATATAGAACAGCGGAGCTTTTCACTGTTTTTTGCCATGATTACCCTTTCAATTCAAGCATTTTTTTTAGCCGAAGGAAAGTCATGGGTGGTGCTCGTTACCTCAGTGCTCACGGCAAGTTCCAATGCCATATTGGCCTATGCACTTATTTTTGGCGAATTCGGACTGCCCGAAATGGGCATTAGAGGCGCAGCTTTAGCTTCCACCATTGCCGACGGCCTTGGCATGGTGAGCATGCTAAGCTTTTTAATATTTTCCAACGAGCAAAAAAAATACAAACTCCTCGCGTATTTCAAGGTAGACTTTACTTCAATAAAGGAACTACTCAAAGTAGGCAGCCCGCTCATGTTACAAGGTTTTTCGGCACTGGCCACCTGGACGCTTTTCTTCACCTGGCTCGAACAAAAAGGTTCTTTTGACCTCACAGTTTCGCAGAATATCCGCTCGATTTATTTCTTGGCTTTTGTACCCATTTGGGGGTTTGCCGGCACTACAAAAACTTATATTTCACAATATTTGGGCGCCAAAAAAATGGAGCTCATTCCGCAAATTCAACGAAAAATTCAGTTGCTCACGGTTTGTTTTATGCTGCTCACTTTTCACGGGGCGCTGCTGTATCCAGAAACGATGATTAGAATGGTGAACCCCGCAGAAGCGTATGTAGCCAAAAGTGCCGAAATCCTGAAACTCATCGCATTTTCCATTCTGATTTTTGGTTTTATTTCAGTTTATTTTCAAACCATTCACGGGAGTGGCAATACGCTGCATTCTATGCTCATTGAGTTTTTTACGGTAGGTGTGTATAGTATCTTTTGTTATTTGTTCATCAAAGTTTGGGCGCTAGATGTTTATTGGATTTGGACGGTAGAGTATATTTATTTCGGTATTTTGGGAATCGTTTCCATTGCGTATCTCAAAAAATATAATTGGCAAAATAAACAAGTATGAGTGTAGGACTTCGAATCGTATTTATGGGTACGCCCGCTTTTGCTGTGCGCATTTTAGACGAGCTCCACCAAAGTCAGCACCAAATTGTTGGTGTCGTAACCGTTGCAGATAAACCTGCTGGCCGAGGCCAACTCATGCACCAAAGCGCCGTGAAAACATATGCACTCTCGCACCAATTGCCTTTGCTGCAGCCCGACAAACTCCGTGACGACGCCTTCCTTGCTGCGTTACAAAAATGGCAAGCTGATGTATTTGTGGTGGTGGCTTTTAGAATGTTACCCGATGTGGTTTGGAAGCTCCCAAGACTAGGTACGTTTAACCTCCATGCTTCCTTGTTACCAGCCTACCGCGGCGCGGCACCCATCAATTGGGCGCTCATCAATGGCGACATCGAAAGTGGTGTGACCACTTTTCTAATCAATGAAGAAATCGATTCAGGAAGTATTCTCAAGCAAGCTAAAGTTGAACTCACTCCGAACATGACGGCTGGCCAATTACACGACCAACTTCAAGAACTTGGCGCTGCGCTCACCCTTCAGACTTGTAATGACTTGGCTTCGGGTGTTATTGAGCCCAAGGCGCAAACCCCAATAACAGGAAAGCGCGCATTGGCCCCCAAACTATTTAAAGAAAATACGAAAATCGATTGGACCTTGCCCGCGCAAGAAATACACAATCTTGTAAGAGGCCTTAATCCGTATCCAGCAGCATGGTGCCAACTTTGGTCAGTTCAAAAAGAGACATGGGTACAATTCAAAATATTCAATACCTCTATAACCGATACCCCGTGCAAACGCCAAGATGGGCCGCAAGCGCACAAAGAAGGTGTTTTATTTCCTTGCGGAGTTCAAACGACTTTACTAGTGAAGGAAATTCAGATGGAAGGCAAAAAGCGCATGGATGCCAAAGCATTTATGGCTGGAAATGACCTCTTGCAATTCCGTTACTGAGGGATGTTAAAAGACACTCCAAAACGCATTGGGTAAACCCCTACTGTTGTACCCTCTTTAAACATACCAAGGATTGCGTAATTGGCAAAAACCCCAAAATGTCCGTACCCAATACGCACAGTAGCATCTAGCATCCATGGATTCAAATTAAAATTGGCCTTGGTAGTATTTTCAAAATCATTTCCATTTGCATAGGTACCCGTAAAACGCTGATGGCTGTATAAACGCACCCCGCCGACAACGCCGGCATGCAAGTAGAAAGTACTTTTATAAGGTTTGTCTTTACCGGTCGTCAATTCCAAGAGCATAGGCACAGTGAGGTAAGCCGAATAAAGTGTATTGCGCTTGTAGACCTGATTGTTGTCTATTAAGGCAAATACCGTGTCAGCGTTGTGTTCTAAAACATAGGAGGAAGTAAGTTCTGTGGCGCCAAAATTAAAACCATAACCAGTTGTGAGACCCAATATCTCATTGATTATATTGAACTTGTGTTGAAAGGTATTGAGGTTAAATAAAAGACTCTTTGAAATGTTGTTTTCCCAATAGGGTGTTGAAGAGAAAGTTGTAGTTGGATCTAAGAAGCCGTTTGTATTGAGTTGAACACCTAATTCAAATCCAGCCCAGTGTGCTTTGCCCGAATTGTTAGCCATTTCATCTTCAAATTCGAAATCGTCATCTAGTTCTAAATTAAGGTCAAAGAGTATTTGAAGGCGATAAGAAGCAATGATCGGGGACCCATTTTCATCTGAAGCAGGAATCCAGTTTGGCATGTTGCGCACGATATCAAGTGCTGCACTATCGAGTAAGGCGTTATATCCCATTTCAACGATTGGATTGATCAGTTGGCCATCAGTTGCAATTTCAAAGGCGACGTATACGGATTCTCCCCAAGGAAATGCTTCGCTCGTATCTGCATATATGAATTGTTCAACAGCACTTTTAACGAATAAATTAAGAGAATCTATACCACCAGGAAACTGCGGTGAACCGCTGCTTTCGGCAAGTTCTGGCATGCCGAATGCTTCTGTTGGTGCTTCAATTGTTTCTACAACGACTACGCTTGTATCAATTTTTTCTATTAGTTGAGGCTTTTCTAGAACTTGTGCATGAGCGTTTAAACCAAATAAAGTAAGGCATGCCGCGAATATATTTTTCATGTGGAGAATTTCTCCAAAGATAGAAATTTTAAAACTGGATGTTCATTTTCAATAAAACATGTCTACCTGCTTGTGGGTAGTAGAAATTTTCAGTAGTTGTTTGACCGCCATACTGATAACTAAAAGTGTAACCATTATTGGCATATAGGGCATTCAATAAATTATTCACCAATAGTCCTATTTCCATTTGCTTGGCAAAGTTCTGCTTCACTTTATAATTGCAAATGAAATTGGTAAAGGTGAATGGATCGAGGCTTCTGGCTACATTTGACGTGTTATCTAGAAACTGTCGCGACACGTATTTACTCTGAATTCCTATGGTTAATTCTTTGAAAGGACTATATTGGAGGCCAAGCGTTTGAATAAAGTTCGGCGAAAATGCTAGATCTGTGGTCCCATGTTGAATTTGAACTTGGGTATAGTATGGATCCAAATCGAGATAAACGTCTACGTATTCCACAAAATCGATGATCTTATTCTGACTAAATGTTGTAGCACTTTGAAGACGCAGTTTTTCATTTACTTGATAGCTCATTTCTAGTTCGAGGCCTGCGCGGTAACTGCGGTCTACGTTGGTGCGGGTGTAGCCTCCAACATCGTTGATTTGCCCTGTTAGCACCAATTGATTGTGGTAATACATCCAAAACACATTGGCTTGCGCATTGAATTTTTTGAACTGCAAACGATATGCTAATTCTGTATCAAACATGCGTTCTGGAGTTGGTCTATTTTCAGGGGTGCTTTCTCGGAAATCTCTGCGAATAGGTTCCCGATTAGCAATTCCAAAAGATCCAAAAACTTGATGCGGTCCCAAATCCTTCGCAAAAGCAACCTTTGGATTGAAGAAGTGATAATTGACCTGCTGAGTGACATCAGCCAAATTGCCACTTACCTGATCCACGCCTAAAAATTGATAAGCTATTCCTCGATATTGGAGGTCTAGCGTAAGATCTAAGCCTTTGAGTGAATAATTGGTTTTGAGGTAAGAACTGAACTCCGTTTTAAGCGCGTCGTTTTGATAATAACGGTCGTAAATTTGACTGTTTGATGCATATTCAGCCCAAATCAATTCTCCAAAATGCAAACCTGCATAGCGGTTGGCTGCACCTCCAAGTGTGAATTTTAAATATGGTTTCAATTGGTAGTTGAGGCCGTATACAACACCTATAAAATGATTGTCAAGCCATCTTCTTCTGATCAGGTCTGAAGTAAGGACGGAATCTGAACCCACCACTACAGGCGCGAGTCCGTAATCAGCAAGAGCATCTTGGTTTCTGTATTCTTCGTAATAACCTCTACCATAGGTGTAATGACCTGCCAAATTGAGGTCGAGTTTAGAAGAAAATCGATGAATAAAATGGAGTTGGTAATTGTCTTGTTTATAGTTATCTACCTGATTGGCATAGGTGTAATAGTTATAGGTGCGACCAGATGTCAATAAGTTTTGCGTTTCAGCTGCACTAAGACCATTGCGTGCGGCGTAATCTAGCATGCCGAGCGAGTCACCACGATAACGACATTCTGGCGTGCCATACCACGCTTGGTAGGTGCGCTCAGCGCCAGTTAAAACCACAGCTTTCCAAACAGATTTATTGGTAAGATAAGTGGCGGTGAGGCCCATGGAACGCAAGTCTGAAGTGGCGCGATCAAGGTAGCCGTCTGAGCGAACTTCTGAAAGACGTGCTTCTAGAGAAAAACGATTATTGAGCAAACCTGTTCCCGCCTGAAGCGTGCCCTTGAGGGTTCCAAAAGCCCCCCCCGATAAATCCATGCGCGCAAAAGGCTGTGCTTTAAGGTCATTTGTTTTGATATTCACACTAGCACCAAAAGCTGCGGCACCGTTGGTCGAAGATCCTACGCCCCGCTGGACTTGCATGTTTTCTACAGAACCAACTAAATCTGGCATATTAACCCAATATACATCATGAGACTCTGGATCATTGACCGGCACGCCGTTTATAGTTACATTGATGCGACTTGCGTCAACCCCACGTATGCGCAAACTGCTATAGCCTATTCCTGCTCCTGCATCACTGGTTGTCACGACAGAAGGAGTAAACTCGAGCAGCGTTGGCATGTCCTGGCCAAAGTTCTTGACCTGTAGGTCTTTTTTAGTGACGGTGATGTTGTTGGGAGCGTCTTTGGCGCGCAAGCCGGAAACGACTATCCCTTCGATTTCTTGGATACGTCGGATGGTATCGCCAACAACTTTTGTTTCTTTCTGTTGGGCATAAAAACCCTGACCAAACAATGAAATGACTAATAAAAATCTTGTTTTCATTTTCTAAAAAAATTAAACAAGAATAAGGGGCTCTTCTTGACAGTTTTGTAAGTTAAGCGCGTCATCTTCCCTTCGCTGGCATTATCCAAATCAGGTTCAATGGGTATGTTCTCAGCCTTGCGGCACCCCTTAGAGACAGTGCAAAAATAGTATAAAGTGTTTTGGATTGAAGAGTTCAAGTATAATTAATTTTAAACATGGTCATTAACCCGAAGTTTCATTTGAATAATTGCTTCATTTTTTGTAGTTTAACATTTCAATTTTGACATGAACATACCAACTTTACTACAAACACCCCAACTCACACAAGTAGCTTCACTCAAAACCCTGATCGAGAACCGTACCATCTACAACCTCAATCATTGCGAACTGAACTTATTTGAAACGTATCAGCATGCTGAGCAAGTTGCCTTGACCTTCAGCGACGTGGTACTGACCTCTATGCTACGCGGCAAAAAAATAATGCACCTTTACAACGATGCACCCTTTGATTACTTGCCGGGCGAAACCGTCATCTTGCCGCAAAGCACTGAAATGAAAATCGATTTTCCGGAGGCCTCCATCACCGACCCTACCCAATGTTTGGCACTCGAAATCGACCGCGGTAAAATTGACCAACTTATTTGCTTACTCAATGAGCGCTACCCAAAAGAAGACCAAACACCATGGGTGCTTACTTTTGAAAAGTATTACCTGATGAACAACGATGCGGTGACCGCCACACTCAATAAAATGATGCAAGTGTGCATGAGTGAGCAACTCAATAAAGATATTTTAGCAGACCTCAGTCTGCAGGAATTAGTGATCCACCTCATCCAGCTTCAAAAGATTAACGAACTCGAAAACAACGACAGCACGAATGGCATCCTGCCCCATCTTTTGAATTACATCCGCGCACATCTTCAAGAAAAAATAAACCTTAAGAATTTAAGTGAACTTGCTTGCATGAGCGGATCCACTTTTTACCGCTACGTGAAGAAATCGACAGGGCTGAGCCCCCAGGAACTCATTCTTCGAGAGCGCATCAAACACGCCAAAAAATTGCTAGGCAAATCAGACTTACTCATTACAGAGGTGGCCTTTGATGCAGGTTTTGAAGATCCAAATTACTTTACCCGCGCATTTAAAAAGACAGAAGGCTTAACGCCAAAACAATACCAACAAAAAGTGCATCAGTCTGCTTTGTAACGCAAAGGTTCTAGCTGACCGAGCTCAGCTGAAGTGAAAAGGCGAGAATGCACTATAAAACGAAGGCCCAAAGGAATTTCGAGTGAAAAGCTCGAACCGCGTCCTTCCACTACATCGATCATTAATTGGGTGTGTTTCCAATACTCAAACTGATCCTGGCTCATCCAAAAGTCGGCACCAGCAATAGTACCCAAACAAACATCCGAAGATCCAATATAAAATTCTCCTGCTTCAAAACACATCGGCTGCGAGCCATCGCAACAACCGCCCGACTGATGAAACATTAATGGGCCATGCTCCTTTTTGAGTAAAGCCAGCACTTCAAGTGCTTTTTCGGAAAAGAGAACGCGTTTGATCATGTAGAAAGATAAAAAAACCCGACCGAAGTCGGGTTCGAATGAAACCTTTATTTACTTAAAAGAATCCAAGTTTTTGTTTGCTGTAAGAAACCAACATGTTCTTGGTTTGGCGGTAATGCGACAACATCATTTTATGCGTCTCGCGGCCAAAACCTGATTTTTTATAGCCTCCAAATGGTGCATGTGCAGGGTAAGCATGGTAGCAATTGACCCAAACACGGCCCGCTTGAATAGCGCGTGGAACAGTATACAATTCATGCGCATCGCGCGTCCAGACACCCGCACCTAAACCGTAAAGCGTATCGTTTGCAATTGCAATTGCTTCTTCAGTTGTTTTGAAGGTGGTGACGCACGTAACAGGTCCGAAGATCTCTTCTTGGAAAATGCGCATTTTGTTATGTCCTTTGAAGATTGTTGGCTTAATATAAAAACCATTATTGAGTTCGCCACCGAGCTGGTTGGCCTCGCCTCCACAGAGTATTTCAGCGCCTTCTTCACGGCCAATTTTTAAGTACGATTGGATTTTTTCGTATTGGTCGTTGGACGCTTGCGCACCCATCATGGTAGAGCCATCTAATGGGTGGCCGCAAATGATGGCATTGGTGCGCTCGACAACACGCTTCATGAACTTATCGTAAATGGATTCATGTACCAAAATTCTGGACGGACACGTACATACCTCTCCTTGGTTGAGGGCGAACATCACTGCTCCTTCCACGGCTTTATCAAAGAAATCATCGTCGTGTTCTGCTACAGATGGGAAGAAGATATTAGGCGACTTTCCGCCGAGTTCCATAGTTACTGGAATGAGGTTTTCAGAAGCATATTGCATGATCAAGCGGCCAGTTGTGGTTTCACCTGTGAAGGCTACTTTATTGATTCTAGGCGAAGTAGCCAAAGGCTTACCAGCTTCTGGACCAAAACCTGTCACCACATTCAATACACCCGCAGGAAGTACATCTTGAATCAACTCCATCAAAACCATAATAGACGTTGGTGTTTGCTCGGCTGGTTTCACGATCACGCAGTTACCAGCAGCCAAGGCTGGTGCGATTTTCCAGGTAGCCATCAAAAGCGGAAAGTTCCACGGGATGATTTGTCCGACAATACCAATTGGCTCGTGAACGACAATACTCACTGTTGTTTCGTCGTGCTCAGAAATAGCGCCTTCCTCTGCACGAATAACACCAGCAAAATAGCGGAAATGATCAATACAAAGCGGGAGGTCTGCTGCACGGGTTTCGCGGATTGCCTTTCCGTTATCGATGGTCTCAACCGTTGCCAAGAGCTCCAAATTGGCTTCCATGATATCGGCAATTTTGAGCAATAAATTACTGCGGGTAGCTACTGAGGTTTTTGACCAAGTTGGAAAGGCTGCATGAGCAGCATCTAGTGCCAAATCGATGTCTTCTTTTGTCGAGCGCGCGGCCTGGGTAAAAACTTGTCCGTCAATTGGCGAACTATTTTCGAAATAAACGCCGTTTACTGGCGCTACAAACTTACCGCCAATGAAGTTGTCGTACTTGGCTTTAAATGTTGGTTTTTGTGCTAAATTACTCATTGTGTTTTGTTTTAGTTGTAAGCAATACACAAATGAAGCAGCTTTCCGCTACTTACTTTAGCACAATTCTTTCATTGTATAGCATGAATTCATCAGGGAGTCAATAAACCTAGCGCAGCAACCAACTTGGCAATTTGTACCGCATTGGTAGCGGCACCCTTGCGCAGGTTGTCGGCAACTATCCACAAGTTGAGGGTATTGGCTTGGCTTTCGTCGCGGCGAATGCGGCCAACGAAGACGTCGTCTTTACCCTGTGCCATGCGCGGCATTGGGTACTCAAATTGGACTAAGTTGTCTTGGACGGTGATACCAGGGGTTTGGGCCAGAAGTTGTCTGACTTCTTTCAAATCAAAATCGTTTTCAAAAGAAATGTTCACCGCTTCGGAATGCCCGCCAACAACCGGAACGCGAACAGCTGTGGCTGTAACGTTGATGTTCGGATCTAAGATTTTTTTGGTCTCGTTGGTGAGTTTCATCTCTTCTTTGGTGTAGCCGTTGTCTAGGAAGACATCGCACTGCGGGATGCAATTTTGATCGATCGGGTGCTTATAGGCCATTTCTCCAGAAATTCCCGCGCGTTCGTTGGCCAACTGCTGCACTGCTTTCACGCCGGTTCCGGTAATTGATTGATAGGTAGAAACCACCACGCGCTTCACGCCATACTTTTGGTGCAGGGGCGCCAAGACCATGACGAGTTGAATGGTGCTGCAGTTTGGATTGGCGATAATGAGGTCTTGTTTAGTAAGGAGTTGTCCGTTGATTTCCGGAACGATGAGCTTTTTTGTTGGGTCCATGCGCCAAGCCGAACTGTTGTCTATGACTACGGTGCCTTTCTCGGCAAAACGAGGCGCCCACTCCGTTGAAGTGTCTCCACCTGCTGAAAAAATGGCGATATCTGGCGCGGCATCTACTGCAGTTTGCAATCCAATGACCGCATATTGCTTGCCTTGAAACGTTAATTGCTTACCGACGCTGTTTTCGGAGGCGACCAAAAGTAATTCAGTAAAAGGAAATTGTTGTTCTGCCAACACCTCTAACATCACTGAACCAACCATTCCAGTGGCTCCAACTACAGCTATTTTCATTGTTTAATTTTTTTACAAAAATAATCTTTGTTTGCCATGCGACTCTTTCTGCTGCTATTTTTCCTTTCATCGGCTTGCACGCCAAGACCGGTTTTAGCCCAAGTATTCGATGATTTTCACGACCAAAGTCTTTTTCAAGGACTCCTCTGGGGCGGTGATATCGGTGCATTTACAACCAACAGCAACCGACAATTGCAACTGAGTGCCGCCAGTGCCGGAGCGGCCAACCTCTACTTTGCGCACCAACTGAGCAACAGCAGCAACTGGGAATGTCAATTTTGGTTGCGACTCAACTTCAGCCCCTCGAGTCTTAATTTTGGGCGCTTTTATCTCATGGCAAATCAATGTGACTTGCTCTTGGCCGACCAAGCGCTGTATCTAGAATTTGGCGAAGCTGGAAGCCAAGATGCCCCCAAATTATTTTGTAGGCAAAATGGGATAGATAGCTTGGTCGGAGTTGGGCCCGCCGGCAGCGTTGCGGCGGCGTTTCAGTTATTTTTTAGCTTTAAGTTCAATAATGGCGCTTTCACACTCGAGACCAAAACGAGTACTGCGGCCGCAAGCAACCTTTGGTTGTCAGGGCAGTTGCCCTGGCTGCCGGCGGGGCCTTATGCAGGCCTGAGTTGTATCTTTACGAGCACAAATAGCCAAGGATTTTACCTCGACGATCTGTATGTGGGGCCGCCATTCGATCAACAAGTGCCCAATTTCTTCATTACTGAATTAATGGCCGATCCTGATCCACAGCAAGGCCTGCCCAACGCAGAATTCGTTGAAATCTACAACGCCGGTTCAAATGCCCAACAACTCAATGGTATGCTGTTGAGCGACGCCACTGGCAGTAGCACACTCCCCTCTTATTGGCTGCAGCCCGGATCTTACGCTACGCTCGTCGGAAACGGGCAAAGCAGTGGTTTCAACCCATCGAAGACAATTGAAGTCAGTTCTTTTGTTAGTTTGAACAACACTGGTGAAACCCTCCAGTTCAAGAATGCCCAAGGACTACTTTTGGATCAGGTTACCTACCAAAACAGTTGGTATCAAGATTCCATCAAAATGAATGGCGGCTTCAGCTTGGAGCGTTGTTCGTTACTTGACCCTTGTTCTGCGGCAGATAATTGGCGTGCGACGCAAGCACAGCTTGGCGGCACGCCAGGGCTCCAAAATTCGGTATTTGAAGCTGAGCCAGATACAATGGCACCGTTCATTAGTTTTGTAGAAGTCCGCGATTCTAACCAAGTTGCATTTATCTTTTCAGAACCAATGGACAGTGTCAGTTTGGCGCTGTGCGCCATTACTTTTGATCACAGTCTGGGTGCTTTTACACGAACGGCGCTCCATTACTTACAAATCCAAAACGGCGCGCAGTTGCTGTTGATATTTGAAAACCCCATTCCAAGAAGTGAACCCATTGAAGTGTCGTTTGCGGCGCTCAAGGATTGTTGGGCCAATGCGTGCAACCAGCAAGTAACTTTCATTCGCTACGAAGCACCCCAACCCGGCGACCTCCTGATCAATGAGATTTTATTTGACCCGCCGAGCAATGGCTCTGATTTCGTTGAACTTTACAATGCAAGTCAGAAATATCTCGACTTGAAACAGTGTAATATCAGTAACGGACAAGCTACCTATGCCATTAAAAAACCATCCATCTCACCTCACGATTACCTGGCACTTTGCCCGGACACAAGCTTTTTAAGTGCATTTTATCCAAGTACCCAAAGCGAAAAGACAGCTTTTCAAACCCTGCCGTACTTTTACAATGATAGCGGAACGTGTATCCTATATTGCAACGGGAGCATCTTAGATCAATTGACTTACAAAGACACTTGGCATACCGCGCTCATCATAGATACAGAAGGAGTAAGTTTGGAGCGTTTGGATGCTACGGCGCCAACCCAAAATTCAAATAATTGGTTTTCAGCCGCTCAAAACGTGGGTTTTGCCAGCCCCGGCCGCATCAATTCACAACAAATTGGCTCCAAACAAACTGGTTCGCTGACCCTTACGCAACCTGAATTTAGTCCAGATCAAGATGGTTACCACGATTTTTTAGAAATTCAATACCAATTACCTGCACCAAACATGTTGGTGCAAGCCGCAATTTATACCCTCGGCGGCAACTTAGTTAAAAATCTAATTGTCAATGAATTATTTGGAACAGAAGGCGTCTTGATCTGGGATGGCAGCACAGAATACGGCACAATTGCGACGAATGGAATTTACATCTTGGAATTCAAAGCCTTTTCAACAGACCCAAGTGTATTTTTTAATCGCAGATTGAGTTTTGCGCGCTGTATTAAACGCTAAATTTGAATTAAACTTCATCACATGAAAGCGTTATTATTTTTACTCAGCTTATTGTTCACCCTAACTGTATCTGCTCAGCGCTACACAAGTGCACTTGGTTTGAGAACTGGTAGCCCTGGCGTCACTTACCTCAATGCTAAATACCGGATCGATCAGCAGGCCTATGAAATCGGAATTGGTGGCAACACTGGATCTGTTTGGCTACACGGCAACGCTTATTATCAAAATGAACTGAATGATATCTTGGATTACTACTATGGCTTTGGTGCAAATGTAGGTCTCGGAAAAATGAACCAGTTTGAGGCAAATACAAGCGGACTGGGGCTTGGTGCAAGTGCTGTAATCGGGCTCGAACACACACTCGAGGATTATCCTTTTAATGTTTCACTCGATTTAGGCCCGGGCCTTTATGTATTACCTCGTTTGCAATTTGGCTTTGCATGGGCTTTAAGCGTGCGGTATGTCCTCCACTAAAATCGATTTTTCACCGGGGTCTAAAAATTGGATTCCCAAGTTCTTTGAGCTCCTCGACAACGGCGTTTTCGGCATTGATGACGACCTCATTCACCAGCAAGAGCGCAACCTCACCCACTTTATTTCGCATCAAACCGGCCTAATTTACGGCAGCGCAAAATCTTTCATCTTTTCAAATAAACTCGACAAAAAAAGATTCAATCCGGATGAGCAGCTTCAATTATTACTGTTTGAAACCTTATTATTTACTTACATCCGCAAACAACAAAAGCCAGCAAGTCTCGCAGCGTTTACCACTACCCTTTTGTCTTTTTACAAAGGGTATGAGGGCTCCAACCTTATTGGCAAAATCAAATATAAAACTGCAGCAAAAGACACCAATAAATTAGAAATACTTTTTGCTTCTCGAGTTGGCATCAAAAGTTCCTTTTTAGGTGCCAATTACTGGCTCAAGCATCTTTCCAATGCTTTCATCTTTTTGGATATCATCTTGTTTCGTGCCTACTTAGAAGGAGACCATACTGCTTTTCTGAGCAAATATGAACGCTATACTTCATCGGTATTGAATGGCCTGATCTATGTAGCGCTTGTAGATGGAAAAGTTGAAGAAAAAGAAAGAAAAATACTCAAGCACTTTATTGCCTCGGCAGCCTTACCTCGTGCACTTCAGCGCATCTATTTAGAGCGCATCCAAATCGGTATTCCCTTTAAATTACTTCAACAAGAACTTGTTCAAGACGAACTTTTGGCGCAAATCACCTTTGAATTTGGACACTTGCTGCTGCAAAGCACACATGCGATTGCACCTGAAGAACGTCAAAAACTTGAGGCGCTTGGTACTGCTTTGCAATTGAGCCCAAGTCAAATGCTTTTATCCGAAGAGATGTGCTTGGCTTTTATTGCCCAAAGTGGGCCAAAAGAGCTCTTGGTTTATAAGCAATCTACCGAAGCGAGTTTTGCATTTAAAGAAACCTCCAAAAGATGGCTGCGCATTATCGGGCGCAACCGAGATCGCTTGCTGACCGAAATGCGCGAAAGCAAAGACCTAATGGCACTTTTGCAGAAATCTACCAAAGAAGACCTCAGCCCAGAAGAAAAAGAGCAAGTCAAAGACCAATTTTACGACATCTTAAAATCCATGCCCTCGCTGGCTCTATTTCTCTTACCAGGTGGCAGCCTCTTGCTTCCTATCGTCATGAAACTCGTGCCGGAACTCATCCCCTCTGCTTTTAAAGTCAATGAAGTAGAGAAAAAATACACCGAAGATGAACTGTAAAATACACATCCATTTGCTCAATGAGCTTTTCTCTCAAGAACTCGCCGACGAAAAACACGGCGGCAAAGAATCTGCCGACAACCTGCGCTATGACTGGGAAGACGAGCTTGATATCACCTCAGCCGTTACGTTGGTTCAGGAACAAGTAGATGCAGTTTTTACCCTAGCTGGTTACGACGAGAACGATGCGCTATTTTCTTACGAAATTCCAGCCATGCATCTTTTTGAAATTCACTCCGAAACAGATCCGATTACTTACGTTGGTGCTTCCAAAAGCATCGTAGACCACTGCACCTATACCTCGGACAGCAAAGGCCACACCATTCGTATTTTCCTAAAAGACTACGAGCCGATGGCCAATCCAATTCCCGGAATTTTCATTGCCTCAAAAGCCTTTCCTAAAGCGCTCATCCGATGATTGAACTCAAAGGTATTCAGCTCACCTACCAAAAACCTGTTCTGAAGTACTTGAACTTAGTGGTCAAGCGGGGAGAAATACTTGGGCTTGTAGGTAAAAGTGGCGCAGGCAAATCTTCCTTACTCAAAATATGCGCAGGCTTACAAGATCCAGATGCCGGAGAAATTTGGATAGACGGCAAATTGCAAACACGCGTGCGGCACTTATTGGTTCCGGGTTTTAAGGGGCTAGCTATCGTGAACCAAGATTTCAAGCTCGATCCGTATCATACCGTTGAGGAGAACATCCGCGAAGCTATTTTACATTGGCCCTATGATAAAAGAGACAAGCGCGTACAAAAACTTTTGCGCCTTTTCGGACTCAAAGAAATTGCAGGCACTAAAGCGCATCTCATCTCGGGCGGAGAGCAACAACGCGTTGCCATAGCGCGTGCCATTGCCGATCAGCCCACTTATCTCTTGCTCGACGAGCCTTTTGGTCATCTCGATGCGCATTTGCGTCAGAAATTGAGTAGCCACCTCATGGACCTCCGCGACGAAGAAAACACAGGTATCATTTTAGTCTCGCACGAAGGACAAGATGTACTTGGCTTATGCGACCACATTTGCATTTTACAAAATGGAAAGCTATCCAAAAAACAAAAATCAGAAACCGTTTATTATCATTACAAAGCACCAGAGCGCGCACGTCTTTTTGGCCCCTTGAACACACTTAAAATAGGTGCCGAACTGCTTCATTTCAGACCTGACGAATACAAATTAAGCAGTACTGGTATTGCTGTTCAATTTGAAAAAGCCATGTTTGTAGGAGGCCTTTATCACAATTACGTGCGCAGCAACAACAAGGAACGCTTATTGCTTTATGCATTTGAAAAATTAACCGCAATCAAAGCCATTGAAATCTGCAAAAAATAAACACGGCAAACTGCGCCTCACCCTAGAGGCATTCTGGACTGCACTCAAAGCATATGTCCAGAATGGCGCTTTTCACCACGGTGCGGCCTTGGCCTATTACACCTTATTTGCTTTTGTTCCGATCATATACCTCACTACCTCTATCTATGGGCGCATCATCGGGCAACAGAACATGCGTAACATCATATCATCTTTGCTTAAATCTGAACTCGGACTTCAAGACCCCGCCTCTATACTACAGCTCGTTGAAAGCATGTCGTTTGATAAACCTAATTTCTTTTTGGAACTTGTCAGTATTGGGGTTTTATTGTATACCTGTTCTGCCTTCATGATTTCGCTGAAAAGAAGCTTAAATGAATTTTTCCATGTGAGCAAAAAGAGCCGCGAAGAATCCAATCTTTTCATGGAAATCATTGGCTTTCGTTTTGTTGGGGTGCTACTCTTAGCCGTTTTTGCCCTCGTAATCATTTTGTTTTACTTTTTACAAGTCTTTATTTTCTCGGCACTTACTAGTTGGCTGCACTGGAACAATGGCTTTGTTGATTTTTCGTTGCAACTGCTCCAGGTATTCTTGACATTACTCTCAAACGTATTAATTTTCACCTTGATATTCAAGTATATGCACAATGCCAAAGTCAGTTGGCGCATTGCCCGCGATGGCGCAATTGTGACAGCTATTTTGTTGTATATCAGTCAGTGGGTGATTGGATATTACCTACAGCACTATTTTATTATGGGAAAACTCGGCGTAGCCAATTCGATTTTCATCATGCTGGCCTGGGTGCATTACTCTGCTCAAATTGTCTTTTTTGGAGCCCAATTCACCTATGAAATTGGCAAAGTTTTTCAGGATCGTATTTTAACTGACATCAAAGAAACGAAGGTGGTTTCCTGAATTCGATTTTAGCATCTCTGAAAATACTAGAGGTGTTGCGGATAGTGAGTAGGAAGCTTCTATTGCCACCGATAGGCACATAATAAAACGAAAGAGCCCAACAGTGCAGGTTTCTGTTCAGGGAGAAATACGCGTTTGTGACTCTGCGGTCTTGTAAATTAAAATTGAGGTTGCCCGATAAATTCCAGCGTTTGGTGAAACTTAAATCTCCACTTAATACCAAAGTCTGTATATATCTCCAAGGTGCTGGATCGGTGACTGAAATTTGCTGATTTGCCTCAATTCCATAGACGTGCGACACATTCAACTTCCAAGGAATATCATAGTAGATGGCGCGTTCTGGATGCAAAGCATAGTAATTCAAATCGGCGTTCCAATTTTGTTCATTAAATAACGCACTGTGGTCTTGTAACTTCTTTCTGTCTTTTTTAGGCGCCAAGACCAGCGTGGTTGTAAGGTGTGTGGTTGTAAGGCGGCCGAGCTTTTGCGCATTTTGCCAGGCGTAAGTTGCCGTACTCGCACCAGTTACCGTCCAGGAATAGGGGCTCCACTGCGCATTGGATACAAAATTGATCCAGCTCGCTGGGCTGATGCGCAAGTTGAGGGCTAGATCGGAGAGTTTCATGCTGTCTTTGGTGAAGTCGTAGTTACCCGTTACAGAAAACTGGTCAATGAGCCGCACTTTTTTATAGCCCGTGATAGTATCCTGCGCAGATTTAAATTTGAGCTCTGCCGTATTGTTGATGCCAAAGGTGAGCATAGAAGCCTCCCTTACAGATCCAACTGAATAAATACTCCGCTCAAAAGGTGAATAAGATATCTTACTTTGATTTGGACCCACGTTGGCCGTCACTAACGGATTCCAACCGGGCGTGTAGCGGTAACCAATGTTTGGCGTCATGAGGTGGCGCAATCGGGCTTGTTTGCGACCCGCAAAACGGTAGTAGCCGTAAAGTACGGTTGTGGCTGTCAAATTGAAGTTAAGCTCGTGGCGCAAGGCCATTTGCCTGACGGTATCCACGAGAGTCTTGTTCTCAATAGGGTCGTAAGACTTGACAATTTGCTGGAAATTGATCTTGTTGCCATAATTGAGGCTCGGATTGATTTTCACGGCGTTCTTGAACAATCCTGTATTGGTCTGGATGCTGATGCCTTGGCTGATGCCGTTCATCAGGCGTTGGCTGATCGCATTGATATCTCCATTGGAGAGCAAAGTGTCAGCAAATTGGGATCGGTTTTGGGCTTCTAGATTGTAAGTGATGCCAATGCGTTGAATGGTTTTTTTCCAGTTTTTATCTGCGGTTTCAAAAAGATCTTTGAAGGGGAAAACACGTGTTACATTGACATTCAACACAGGGCTCGTGAAGGAAATATTTTTGGCAAGTGAATTTTGTCTCATGGATAACTTTAAACCTGTATTGACAGGTTTGCCAGGAAAGTTGCGCGCTAAATTGATATCTGAATTAAAGGAATTAGAAAAGTATTCCGGATTGATCGGGTCTAAAGAGTTTTTGGACTGGTTATCGGAGATAAAATTGACATTCGAAGAAAAATCCCAAAATGGATTGGATTTTGGCGCCTTGCGGTGCGTCCAAGTAATGCTGACTTTATTGCGCTTGATATTCGTTGGAAATCCGCTGTTAAATTGCTGAAAACCCAAAGACATTCGGCCGTTGTATCCATAACGCTTGGCGTAATCGAGGTCATTGCGCAAGCCCCAAGAACCCCTGCTGTACAAATTGGCATAGACAGAAGTTTGGTAGCGGTCGTTTATGGGGAAATACCAACCCAAATTTTGGAAACCAAACCCATAAGCAGAAAGTGGAATAAATTCTGGAAACAACAAACCTGAGGTGCGCTCTTTTTGATTGACTGGAATGAATGCAAAGGGCAAACCGAGTGGTGTCGGGATACCCGAAACCCATAAATTCATGGGGCCCGTTACAATGCGCTCTTTCGGCACCATGACGCCTTTGCTCAGCTGAAAATGATAGTGAGGCTCTTCGAGATCACAGGTAGTGAGGATGCCCTGACGCAAATGCAATTCCTTGTTAGCTTGACGCTTGGCTGTTCCCATCCGAAAATAAAACTCATCTTGCTTGATTGCTAGTGCCTTGATATATGCCTTTTGGGTTTTGTAGTTCATCTTGACCGTCTCGCAGTGGATGGTTTCAGTTCCTTCTGTAAATTCAGGAAACTCCACTTTAGCGCCTGTGCTATCCATGCGATAGCTCGCCTCTACCTGATTGGAATCGATGTCGATAAGGATATAACCAGCCTTCAAGGTAAAGCCTTTACTCTGCACTTCAGCGTTGCCATAGAGGTAAATTCTGCGGTTTTGGACATCGTGCCTGATTTTTTCGCTCGCCTTGTAAGTCACGATCTGATCGAGACTTTCTCCGTCGACAAACAGGGTATCTTGGGCTGTAACAAATACCTGATGGCACATTATTAACAATGTGGCGAAGAAAAGTTGTAAAAAGCGCTGACGCTGGCTCAAGATGCTTACTTAGATTTGTAATATGCAGGAAAAACGTACAAAGCTACCAATTTTCAATGGCTTGCAAAAAAACGCAATTCGCGTCTTTTTATTGGCAGCGCTGTTTTTAATTTCAAATAACTTCATTTGGGCGCAATCAAGCAAAATCAAAACCATCGTTATCGATGCTGGTCATGGCGGGCACGACCCCGGTTGCCATGGTGCCCAGAACAATGAAAAAGAAGTCTGCCTCTCCATGGCGCTTAAGCTAGGTGCGCTCATCAAAGAACGCTATCCGGATATCAAAATCATTTACACGCGTAGCACCGATGTTTTTGTCGAACTCGCCGAGCGCGCCAATATTGCCAATCGCAACAACGCCGATTTATTTATTTGCATCCATGCCAATGCCGGGAGCACCACGGCATATGGTTCGGAAACCTATGTTTTGGGTTTGCACCGCACCGACGCCCAACAAAAGGTGGCCGAACGTGAAAACGCGAGTATTGCCCTCGAAGACGACAAAGGCGCCAAATACCGCTCCTATGATCTAACTCCCGACGGTATCATCGCACTACAATTTCAATTAGCCGTTTTTCACCGTCAGTCTATTCTTTTTGCAGAAATGATCCAAAAGGAATTCAAGCGCATTGGTCGCTATGACCGCGGGGTCAAACAAGCAGGATTTTTGGTGCTCTACAAAACAACCATGCCCAGCGTGTTGATCGAAACCGCATTTTTACCCAACCCAGCCGAAGAAAAATTAATTGGCACAGCAGAGGGCCAGCAGAAAATGGCGCAATCCATGTTTCAGGCTTTTGTCAACTATAAAAATGCAACTGAGGGTAAAACAGTAGTGGGGGGAACGACTACCCAACAACCATCAAATGAAAACAACCAGGTGATAAGCAATCCGACCAAACCGGTAGAAATACCTAAAGAGACACCAAAAGAACAAGGATTAGTTTTCAAAGTACAAATTGAAACATCCAACAAGCCTATTCCTATCAAATCGAGTCACTTTAATAACTTAGAAATATTTGAATATCAAGATAATACACTATTTAAATACTGTGCAGGTTCTTTTCCAAATGACCTCCAAGGCGCAAAAAATTACAAGAACGAACTCATTCAAAAGGGCTTTCCGCATGCTTTTGTAGTGGCTTTCCTTGACGGAGAACGCATCAGTATTGAAAAAGCCCTTAAATTAGCAGAAAAAAACTAGCTTGAAATTCTCCAAAGAAATCAAAGCCGCGCTCATCGCGCTTTTGGCCATTGTGGTGCTCATTGCCGGCATCAACTTCCTGAAGGGCAATAGCTTTTTTGGTGGCGACGACGTCTACACCGCTTATTTTCCAAATTCTGGCCAACTCATGGTGTCTTCAAACGTGACCCTTGATGGTGTAGAAATTGGTAAGGTTATGAGCATCAAATCCAATCCGCAAGGCGATTCACTGCACAAAGTGAAAATGACCTTCAATATCCACAACAGCGATATTCGCTTGCCAAAAGGCACAATTGTAGAGATTGGATCACTTGATTTCTTTACCAAAGCTTTGGTTGTACAGCTCCCTACCGTTGGGGACGGCACTTTTTACAAAGTTGGCGCAACTATTCCTGGACGAGTATCTGTCGATATGATGACACAAGTTAAAGCATATGCCGACCCTATTTCTCAGAAATTGCAAACCATGATGCTCTCCGTAGACAAAATGGTGAGCTCGCTCTCCTCTTTCTGGGACACTACCGCCACCTCAGAACTCGAAGGCAGCCTCAAACAAGTCAAGCTGACTATCAAGAAATTGGGCAATGTTGCCGACGAACTACAGGGTTTTGTAGCCGCAGAACGCGCGCAATTCTCCAAAATTATGGCAAATGTAGAGGCCATTACGCTCAATTTGCGCAAAAGCAATGACCAAATCACTGGCATCATTGGCAATACGCGCAAAATTACAGATGAGCTCGTGACAGCTGATTTCAAAGGCACCATTTTAGAAGCCCAAACGACCCTAAAGAAGTTCAATATGGTCCTGACCGAAGTTGAAAAAGGTCAAGGAACGCTTGGCAAACTCATCCACGACGATAAACTCTACTCCGAACTTGTATCCACCAACAACGACCTTCAGAATTTAGTCAAAGACCTTGAGGCGCATCCAGAACGCTACGTTCATCTTTCCTTAATTGGTGGCAAAACCAAAGGATTGCAACTTTCTAAGCAAAACGAAGACAAGCTGCTGAAAATATTAGATAGCTTGCCTGAATAATCTAAACTCATGCAACAATTCATTTTTGGCGTCCTGACGCTCTCCAGTTTTGGTTTTTTTGCATTCAACCTGCGCAAAATTGCCCAAAACATCCATATGGGCCTGCCCCTAGACCGCTCAGACCGCAAACCAGACCGCTGGCGCACCATGCTGCTAGTGGCACTAGGGCAAAAAAAAATGTTTACCCGCCCCATTCCAGCACTCTTGCATTTGGCCTTATATGCCTCGTTTGTCATCACACAAATTGAGCTCATTGAAATTTTAGTCGATGGCCTCAGTGGTTCACATCGTTTTTTCCAAGCTTGCCTTGGTGGCTTTTACACTTTCATGATCAGCTTTATTGAAGTATTATCTGTTTTGGCTTTTGTAGGTACGGTCGCCTTTTTAGCCCGCCGCAACATGCTCAAGTTACCGCGCCTCAACATGAAAGAACTCGCTGGCTGGCCTGCGCAAGATGCCAATCTCATCCTTGTGTTTGAGCTCATTTTAATTAGCTTTATTTTCACGATGAACGGCTCAGACGAAGTGCTGCAATCTTATGCAGGCAAATCAAATGGTTTTGCCATCAGTTCCTGGTTAGGGCCCATTTTATTTGAGGGCAAAAGCACGCACACCCTGCATGTTTTAGAACAAATTGGCTGGTGGGGTCACATCGTGATGGTCTACACCTTCATGAACTACCTCCCCTACTCTAAGCACCTGCATATTTTCATGGCTTTTCCAAATACTTATTTTTCCAAATTGGAAGCTAAAGGCCAGTTCACCAACATGGCAAGTGTAACAGCAGAAGTCAAACTCATGCTCGACCCCAATGCAGATCCATATGCTGCGCCAGCTACAGATGCTGCACCCTCTCGCTTTGGCGCCAAGGATGTCAATGACCTCACCTGGAAAAACCTCATGGACGCCTACAGCTGCACGGAATGTGGGCGCTGTACCTCTGCTTGCCCAGCAAATACGACAGGCAAATTACTTTCGCCACGCAAAATCATGATGGATACCCGCGACCGCATGGTTGAACTCGGCGATTTCAAGCGCAAAAACGGACCAGATGCCGAAGACGGCAAAAGCCTACTTGGATCTTATATTACCGAAGAAGAACTTTGGGCATGCACCAGCTGTAATGCTTGTGTACAAGAATGTCCGGTGAATATCGACCCGCTGTCTATTATAATGGATTTGCGTCGTTTTTTAGTGATGGAAGAATCAAAAGTGCCGACCGAACTAACCGGCATGCTTACCAATATTGAAAACAACGGTGCACCTTGGCAATTTGCACCAACGGAGCGCATGAATTGGGCCAACGAAGAATAGTCAAAAAGACCTAGCAATGAGTATACAAGTACGCACAATGGCCGACATGATGGCCTCAGGAGAAAGCCCAGACATCTTATTTTGGGTTGGTTGCGCCGGATCTTTCGATGACCGCGCCAAAAAAATCACCAAAGCATTGGTCAAGATTTTAAACCATTGCAAGGTCAACTTTGCAGTATTAGGAACCGAAGAGAGTTGCACCGGTGACCCCGCCAAACGCGCGGGCAATGAGTTTACCTTCCAGATGCAAGCACTCATGAACATCGAATTGCTCAATGGCTATGAAGTCAAAAAAATCGTGACGGCTTGTCCGCATTGTTTCAATACGCTCAAAAACGAATACCCAGAGCTCGGTGGCACCTATGAAGTGATCCACCACACACAGCTCATCCAAGATCTCATCAATACCGGTAAACTCACCCTTGCCGATAACGGCACTTTCAAAGGCAAGAAAATCACCTTCCACGACCCATGTTACCTCGGCCGTGCAAACGACGTCTACGAAGCGCCGCGAGAGCTCATTGAAAAACTAGACGCCGCTTTGGTCGAGATGAAACGCTGCAAAACCAACGGCTTATGTTGTGGTGCAGGCGGCGCACAAATGTTCAAGGAAGCTGAAAAAGGCAATAAAGAAATCAATATTGAGCGCACCGAAGACGCACTTCAAACCAGTGCCAATATCATTGCAACAGGCTGCCCTTTCTGCAACACCATGATGACAGACGGTGTCAAGCACTTCGAAAAAGAAGAAGACGTCAAAGTAATGGATATTGCCGAACTCATTGCCAATGCTGCAGACCTCTAACATCCCAGCTCATTTCGGCCCGGACTGCCGCGTGTGGGTTTTCATTGGCGCTAGAGCCCTGGATGCCACAGAAGCCACATGGGTCAACGAGCAGCTCATTGCCTTTACCAACACCTGGCAAACACACGGGAAAGCCATGAACGCCACAGGCTTTGTTTTTGCCGATCATGCTTTGGTTATTGTGGCCAACCAAGAAGGCGTTCAAGCATCTGGCTGCTCCATGGATAAAATCAATCATTTGGTGCGCCAAATGGGCAGTGAACTCGGCATCGATTTTTTTGCACGCATGAATACGTTGGTGAAAGAAAATGACCAATGGATCCTCTCTCAATTTAACCCTTCGGAAACACGACAAACCATCTCTGCGCTTACGCAGTTATTGGGGGAATTGATGTAGGATGAAAAATCATAGTTGACGTTGATAATCAACTAGAACCAATCATCACTATTTTGTCGCATATGGTAAACAGCTAGTATGATAACGATTTGATTTTCAATTATATAATTGATTACAACATCAAACTTTTTCAAAAATTTAATGCGGATATTTTTATACCTGAGTTGACATATTAAAGGGCTTTTTTGAATAAAATCCATTGAATAAAAAAGTTCATGTAGAACTTTTTCTCAAGCCCTGGCGCTTGATCAAAAAACCACCGACTCATTCGCTCTAATTGTTGTTTGGCTTTATCGCTTACAACCAAAGCATATTTCATTTCTCAATGAACTTTAAAATAAGCTCATTCTTAACTTCTTGCCAATCCGAATAATGAAGAGCGCCATTATCATGATCGCTTAGTACTTTATCAAGTTGTTCTTTTTGCCAGTCCGGTAGCAAATCTTGCTCATTCGAAACTTCTATCCCTAATTGTTCTGCGAGTTCAAGAAAAAGATTAACTTTTGGTCTGGAACTTTTAATGTTATCTCTTTCATTTTTTCAGATTTAGGAACTTAGATGCAATAACTTGAGCTTCAATTTCATTATTCAAACTGCTTTGAATAATAATTATTGTTTTACTTTAGGAAAGATACAAAATCTAGCTTCCTTTTCCATCCTTGATGAAATTCTACACCCTCTTCTTTGTCCTGCTTTTTTCTGTTCTCGGCCTTATTGTTGTAGGCTTTATCCTTTGGGCAATAGCTGGCCTGCAGGCTTAATACCCACCTGCGCCACCCGCAATTTGTTCAACAGGATGCCATGTGGTTTTGATCTCTTGAAAATCGGCTATATAAGGTAACCCTTGCGCGTTTTCTGTGTATAAAGGCTCCGCAAAAATGCGAACGCGTTTGAGGTTGTCTATGGCCTCTTCTTGTGCCATTTGTTGGAGTTTTGCTTCTATTGGCGCGATGCTCAACGCATTGACATCCATATGGGACGAAAGTGTTGGCAACATTTCTGAAATTTCGCCGGTTAAAATATTGACTACTCCGCCCGGTACGTCTGAGGTGGCCAGTACTTCGGCAAAGGAGATTGCGCAAAGAGGCAATTGATTATTAGCAATAACCACAACCGTATTGCCGCCAATAATGGCTGGCAGGACTTGAGATACAAGCCCCATAAGTGCCGTTTGCTGACAAGCGACTACACCTACTACACCCATCGCTTCTGGAACCGAAAAGTTAAAATGTGAAGACGCCACCGGATTTACACTACCGAGTAAGGTCTGAAATTTATCTGCCCATCCAGCGTAATATACACAACGATCAATACTACTTTCTACTTCTTGAGTTGCACTTTTGAGATCGGAACCAAGGGCTTGAAGCTCTTCCAGAAACTGACCTTTTCTTGCCTCTAACATTTCAGCAATGCGGTAAATAATCTGACTGCGGTTGAAAGCGGACTTACCAGCCCAAGAAGATTGGGCCTTGCGGGCGGCTTGAACCGCATTGCGCACATCTTTTTTGGAGCCCTGGCAAGCATTGGCAATATGTTGGCCACTCGGCGAAACGATTGCGTAAGAACGACCGCTTTCCGTGCGCGTAAATTGGCCGCCGATGTATAATTTATAGGTTTTCAGGATTTCCATTAGTTTGAGAATTTGAGGTAGGCACTGAGGCCATGGCGGCCACCCTCGCGGCCGAAGCCACTTTCTTTATACCCGCCAAAGGGCGAGGCGGGGTCAAATTTATTGTAGGTATTGGCCCAAACAACTCCGGCTTTCAATTGTTGGCTGAGGCCAAAAATACGTGCGCCTTTGTCGGTCCAGACGCCCGCAGCTAAACCATAAGGCGAGTTGTTGGCTTTCTGTACCACTTCTTCCATGGTGCGGAAGGTTTGAATCGTGAGCACCGGGCCAAATACTTCTTCTTGGGCAATGCGCGCGCTTTGTGCCACATCGGTAAAAAGTGTTGGTTTACAGTAAAATCCTTTTGAAGGCAAGGTGCAATCGGGTTGATAAATTTCTGCACCTTCTGCAAGCCCTAATGAAATATAGCGCTCAATGGTTTCGAGTTGCTTTTTGGAATTAATGGCCCCGATATCTGTATTTTTGTCTAATGGATGGCCTACATAAATACTTTGCAAGCGGAATTTCAACTTTTCAAGCACCCGTTCTGCAATAGACTCTTGCACAAAAAGGCGAGAACCTGCACAGCAAACATGCCCCTGATTGAAGAAAATCGAATTGATCACACCCTCAACAGCCTGATCAATTGGGGCGTCTTCTAAAATGATGTTGGCCGACTTTCCACCTAGTTCAAGTGTAAGCTTTTTGCTAGTTCCGATACACGCTTTCTGAATATGCTTACCAACAGCGGTGCTGCCAGTGAAAGCTATTTTATCCACGTCTGGATGCGCAACTAGCGCCGCGCCTGTGTCGCCATAACCTGTCACAATATTGACCACTCCAGCGGGCAAACCTGCCTCTTGGCATATTTCAGCAAATTTTAAGGCTGTTAAGGAAGTAGTTTCTGCAGGTTTGAGCACAACCGTGTTGCCACACGCCAAAGCGGGCGCTACTTTCCAGGCGAGCATTAAGAGCGGAAAATTCCAGGGTGTGATTTGCCCTGCCACGCCCAAAGCGCTAACTTGCTGTCCTGCAAATGCTTCTTGTAGTTTATCGGCCCAGCCAGCATAGTAAAAGAAATGATTGCAGGCCAACGGAATATCGATGTCTCTAGACTCGCGGATGGGCTTGCCCCCGTCTAAGGTTTCGAGTATAGCCAGTTCTTTGGCCTTTTCTTGCATGAGGCGCGCGATGCGAAAGAGGTATTTACCGCGCTCAGCACCACTCAGCTTTGACCACACGGTGTCATAGGCCCTGCGCGCAGCAAGTACTGCTAAATCCACATCTTCAGCGTTGCCCCAAGCAATTTTGGCCAAGTGGCTTTCATCTGCAGGATTCACGCTATTAAAATAGTTTTTAGACAATGGTTTTTGCCACTTTCCGTCGATGAAAAGTTCGTATTGGGCTTGCAATTGGATCTGTGCTGCAGATTCCAATGAAGGCTCTAGTTTCCAGTTTGTTTGACTCATCATTAATCGATTGAAAAGTAAGAAGCAGACTGGTACTTACCAGTGAGATGTTTTTGGTATTGCATGAGCAGGTCATTTGCCAAGCTACTGGCGCCAAAACGGTACCATTCGTTGCTCAGCCAGGCCTCGCCTAAGACTTCCTTTACCAGCAGCAAATGTTGCAGTGCAAGTTTGGAGGAAGAAATGCCACCTGCGGGCTTCATGCCAATCATTTGACCTGTTTTGTCGAAATGATCTTTGATGGCACCTAACATGGTGAGCACGACAGGAAAGGTGGCAGCAGGTTGAATTTTGCCGGTTGATGTTTTGATAAAATCTGCACCGGCAGCAATGGCGAGGTCTGAAATTTTTCTGACTTGATCTAAAGAATCGAGTTCACCGGTTTCAAAAATAACTTTGAGGCGAGACATACGGCACAACTCCTTTATTGCAGCAATTTCGTCGTAAACGAATTGGTAATCGCCAGACAAGAAACGGCCTCTTGAAACGACCATATCGATTTCGTCAGCTCCGTTTTCTAGGGCGTATAAGGTGTCTAATTTCTTGATTTCAAAAGGAGCCTGACCAGAAGGAAATGCGGTGGAAACACTGGCTACCTTAATACCTGAATTGCCGAGGGCTTTTTTGGCAACGCCAACCATGGTAGGATACACACATACAGCTGCCACGGTGGGCAGATCGGCAGCTTGGTCGTGAAGATGCTGGGCTTTGAAACAAAGTTGCCGAACCTTAGCGGGCGTGTCCTTGCCCTCAAGGGTAGTGAGGTCTATCATGGATAACGCCATGCGTAACCCTTGTATTTTGGCCGCTCCTTTAATGCTTCGAGCTTGAATGCGCGCAATGCGCTCTTGAGTTCCAATCTGATCTATAGAAGGAGATAGCGCAAGTAAGGAGGATAATTCTGGTGTTGAAAGGTTTTCAAGCATGACCCAAAGTTAAAAAAACTTGGGTACCTATAGCTTAATCTTCGTCGTCGTCTGAAGGTTCGTCATCGGCAAAATCTTCTTCTTCATCGTCGTCATCGTCGAGCTCATCGTCCTTGAGGTCATCTGGCTTGTCGAAATCGTCTTCAAAGTCATCTTCTTCTGCGACCGGTTTTGCTTTCGGCTTGATTTTATTGATTTTGACTAAATAGATGACTTCGTCGGTCTCCCAAACAAGGGCGTCTAGCACCTCACCAGTTGGTGTTTTAATGGAGGTCAGGTGGTTGATGTACCCATCCGGAAAATCGCGGAGGATTTGTTTTTTCTGCTCAATGGTGAGCTTGTCGTAACTGATGATTGCTCTTCTTTTTGACATAGGATTGACAACTATTTACTAGGCAAAATTATATTTTTTGATATTGTGGCAAACAAGAGAATAAAAATTCTTTAAAAAAATAAATTTCTTTTCCATATTGATACCGATTAAGTCCTTAAAAGCCAGTAGACGACAAGCTTTTTTGAATACCTTTGTCAAAAAGCAAAACTTTCCATGTCTAAAGCCAAAAGCGCCTTTTTCTGTCAAAATTGCGGTCACGAAACGCCTAAGTGGCTTGGCAAATGCCCTGGTTGCAAAGAATGGAACACCTTCGTTGAGGAACGTACCGAAAAAATGCCCAAGCATGTGGTAAGCTTTTCCAAATCCTCACAAGCGCAACAAGCTGTCCTCATTCAAGAGGTCCATAAGAGTGAAGAAAGCCGCATTTCTCTCCACGATTTTGAACTCAATCGGGTCCTTGGTGGCGGTATTGTTCCGGGGTCTATCAACCTACTCGGCGGCGACCCAGGCATAGGCAAATCTACCCTTTTACTCCAACTTGCCATCAAAGAGCAGCTTAAGGTACTTTATGTCTCTGGCGAAGAAAGCGAACAGCAGATCCGTATGCGCGCCGAACGCCTCGGCCTAGACAACCCCAATTGCTACCTGCTCACGGAAACCAACCTCCAGCAAGTTTTGGTGCAGGCCGAACAAATTCAGCCCCAACTACTCATTATCGATTCTATTCAAACGCTCTACACAGACAGCGTAGAAAGCTCTCCGGGCTCAGTAGTTCAGGTTAGGGAATGTACCGCTAATTTGCTGCGCTTTGCCAAGCAAACAGACATTCCGATCTTCTTGATTGGGCACATTACCAAAGATGGCACAATCGCCGGACCTAAAGTCTTGGAGCACATGGTAGACTCCGTTTTACAGTTCGAAGGCGATCGTCACCACATCTACCGTTTGTTGCGCAGTATCAAAAACCGTTTTGGCTCTACCAACGAACTCGGTATTTACAGCATGCAAGGCAACGGACTGCTACCTGTCGCTAATCCATCCGAAGTATTGGTTTCTATTGGTTCTGAAGCCCTCAGCGGTGTGGCTGTTGCCTCAATGGTAGACGGTATTCGGCCTTTGCTCATCGAGGTGCAAGCTTTGGTATCTTCTGCAGCTTACGGCACCCCTCAACGCTCTTCTACAGGTTTTGATGTCAAACGCCTCAATATGTTACTTGCTGTATTGGAAAAACGCTGTGGTTTTCGTTTGGCTGCCAAAGACGTTTTCTTGAACATAGCGGGTGGCATCAAAGTAGACGACCCTGCCATTGACTTAGCTGTGGCCATGGCTATTTTATCCTCCAACGCCGATCTATCTATAGACAAAACCATCTCATTTGCCGCCGAAATTGGCCTCAGTGGAGAGCTTAGGCCCGTCAACCGCCTAGAGCAACGCTTGGGTGAACTCGAAAAACTCGGTTACAAAAAAATCATCGTGTCCAAATATTCTAAAGGCATCAAAGGACACAAACACCAAATAGAAATCATCCCTTGCACCAAAATTGAAGAAGTGGTGCGTGCGGTTTTTGCTTAATAATATGCCCAGACTGATCCTCGTCCCGACCCCAATTGGCAACTTAGAAGACATCACACTTCGGTCCTTGCGCATCTTGCAAGAAACACCGCTCATCTTTGCCGAAGACACCCGCGTTACCAACAAACTTTTGAATCATTTTGAAATTAAAAAAAAGGTCTTGGCCTTTCATGCCCATAATGAACACCGCTTTTTGGAGAAAACTGTCGAACTGATTCAACAACACGAATTTTGTGTGTTGGTTTCCGACGCCGGCACGCCAGGTATTTCAGATCCTGGGTTTTTATTGGTGCGAGCTTGTGTTCAGGCAGGAATTGAAGTGGAATGTCTGCCTGGCCCCACTGCTTTTGTACCCGCATTGGTAGCTTCAGGGTTTCCTTGCGACAAATTTGTTTTCGAAGGCTTTCTTCCACATAAAAAAGGCCGACAAACACGCATTCAAGCACTTTCCCTAGAGAACCGAACTGTCGTATTATACGAATCCCCGCACCGCATTTCCAAAACACTCAACCAAATGTGCGAATGGCTAGACCCCCAGCGAGAGGCCTGTGTGGTCAGGGAAATCAGCAAAAAATTTGAAACCTATCACCGGGGTACGCTCGCCGAACTACAAAGCTATTTCGCTCAACACGAAGCAAAAGGTGAAATCGTGCTGCTCTTGAAAGGGAACACCGAATAATTGCGGGTTTTTCGCTATTTTTGAGGGTGCAATTTCAGCAAATCATAGGTCAAACAACCCTCAAGCAAGAACTCATCCAGGAGATCAATTCGGGCAAAATTGCACATGCCCAATTGCTTCAAGGTCCTGCTGGCTACGGCGGTCTGCCCATAGCGCTTGCTTTTAGTCAATATCTGTTTTGCACAGATCGTAGCCAAGAAGACAGCTGCGGACGCTGCGCCTCTTGTCAAAAAGTACAGCAGCTCCAGCATCCAGACCTTCATTTTGTGTTTCCTGTCGTGCTGAGCATTGGCAAAACTTCTGATTTATTTTTGGCAGATTGGCGCGCTCAGCTCCAAGAATCGGCGTATTTCGATCTCTTCGACTGGACCGAACGCATCGACACCAAATTGCGCAAGCCCATCATTGGTACAGAAGAAAGCAAGGAAATCATCCGCAAACTGAGTCTGAAAGGTTACGAAGGTGGCTATAAAGTCATGATCATTTGGCAACCAGAAGAAATGAATGCAGACTGCGCTAACAAATTGCTCAAAATACTCGAAGAACCGCCAGCGCAAACCTTATTTCTATTAGTGAGCGAGGATGCCAGCAAACTCATGATCACGATACAATCGCGCACGCAACTTATTCGAGTGCCCAAAATAAGCACAGAAGACCTCAGTGCCTATTTGCAGCAAACTAAAGGTCAGACCCGCACCAATGCTGATGCTATTGCTGCTTTTGCCGATGGCTCAGTGCTTGCAGCCATGTCTTATCTGGCTACTTCTGAAGACCAAGACCAACAACGCAATCAATTCATCCAACTCATGCGGGTCTGTTATAAAAAAGAAGTACTTGCCATGATGAATTGGGCCGACGACATCGCAGCAATTGGCAAAGAAAGACAAAAACTATTTATTCAATACGCGCTTCACATGATGCGTCAAAGCATGCTCACCAACTACATGGGCGACTTACTGACCAAAGTATCGAGCGAGGAAGCTGCATTTTTAGAAAAATTTGCGCCTTTTATCTCAGGCAACAACATCCGAGAATTCATGAGCACCTTCGACGACGCTTATTTTCAAATTGACCGCAACGCCAATGCTCGCATCTTATTTACGCAACTTTGTTTTCAAACGATGCGCTATATCCATCAGGCGTAGTTCAAACGACATTATTTATTAACTTTACAACAAAAAAAATCAAATGGGTTGTGCGTCATGTAGTAGCGGTGGAGGAACACCAAAAGGTTGTAAAAACAACGGCACATGCAGCAGCGGCGGATGCAACAAACTCGAGGTTTTTGACTGGCTTGCCAACATTAGCTTACCGGCCGGGCAGAGCACCTTTGAACTTGTTGAGGTTCGCTTCAAAAATGCCCGAAAAGCTTTCTACAGAAATTCGGACCAAATTTCACTACAAACCGGCGATGTCGTTACTGTAGATACTTCCCCAGGATGGGATATCGGCGTGGTTTCTGCCCTTGGTGAGCTTGCACGCATTCAAGTCCAGAAAAAAGCCCCCAACCTCAAAACCATGGAGTGCAAAAAAATCTTGCGCATCTCCAATCAAGAAGAAATTGACAAATGGATCAAAGGCCGCACCCTTGAGCGCGACCTCCTCACCCAATCGCGCACATTAGCTCAAAATCTCAAACTCGACATGAAAATATCAGATGTTGAGTACCAAGCAGACCTGAGTAAGGCCACGTTTTACTACACTGCCGAAAGTCGCATCGATTTCAGACAACTCATCAAAGACATGGCTGAACGCTTCAAAGCACGTATCGAAATGCGTCAAATTGGCTCGCGTCAAGAAGCTTCACGCCTTGGAGGTATTGGCTCTTGCGGCAGAGAGCTCTGCTGCAGCACATGGCTCACAGACTTCAGATCTGTATCCACATCAGCGGCGCGTTATCAGCAGTTATCTCTGAACCCACAAAAATTAGCAGGTCAGTGCGGTAAACTCAAATGTTGCCTCAATTACGAGCTAGACATGTACCTAGACGCTATCAAGTCTATGCCCAAACCCGACAGCAAGCTACAAACCGAAAAAGGCGATGCTGTTCATATGAAAACAGATGTTTTCAAACGCATCATTTGGTATGCCTACAAAGGTGAAAACGGAATGGTCGCTCTTACACCTGAACGCGTGTCAGAAATTAAAAAACTTAACAAAGACGGCGTTAAACCAAAAGACCTCGCCGATTTTGCACAAGTCAAAGAGAAAGTAGAAGAAATTGGTTATCAAAATGTTGTTGGTCAAGACAGCCTTACGCGCTTTGAAAAATCTTTCAGCAACAATAGCAACAATAACAACAAAAAAAGAAGACCAAATCGCAAACCCCGCAAACCGAACCCCGGAGGGCCAAAGAATGAAAAAGCTAGTTAGTGTCTTTTGCTTGCTCAGCTTGCTAATTGCAAGCTGCACCAATGAGGCTATTTACACCAAAGCCTATCGCTTCAAAAACGAGCAATGGACACAAAGTGTAAAGCCATCATTTGAAGTCAATATTCAAGACACTACCCAACTCTACGATTTCATCTTCACGCTCCGCAGCACCACAGATTACGCCTACAATAACCTCTGGATTTTCTTGCGCACCACCCCGCCATTTGGCAAAAGCGTCCGCGAACCTTACGAAATCAAAATGGCAGATGTCAATGGCAACTGGATTGGCAAAAAATCTGGCACCATCGTTGAACACCAACTCATTTTCAAGCGCCGAAAGGTGCCATTCAAGGGAAAATACCAATTCAAGCTCGAACAAGCCATCACCGAAAAAAACGTAGATGAAGTGCTCGACATCAGTTTAGAAGTCAAGATCAGCGAAGCAGAATAATGCTCAAATTTAGACCACTTACGCAGCAAGAATTGAGCGAACTCGAAACAGAATTCAAGCATTTTCTTGTCATTAACGAACTCTACGACGCCGAATGGCGCCAACTGGCCTCCGACAACCCCGCAAAAGCCCAAGAGTTCATCGACCTATTTGCCAATATTGTCCTTGAGAAAGCATACAACCAAATGCCTGGCTTACTTCAGATTGGGAATGATTTTATTACGGTTTTTGATTTTCGACACGACGTCTGGAACCTTTTTCATTTTCAGTGGAATTCAGAAGAAACCCGTTCAGATATCAACCCCGAAAATTGGCTTGAGTATATACAGGAAGCTTGGCCAAAGCTCATTTTAAAAAAAGGAACCAAAAAAAGTTCTGAACAAAAAGCTGAAGAAGTTTTCTCCCTGATTTGCAAGGGGGCGGCACCACTCCACCCTCAAATACTTCAGGACTTTCTGCAGCTCATTTCGACCCTATAATCCACCTTTTTTCATGCCCAAGGCATCTTTTTTTGGACAATTCCGTTTATAGAACTAAATTTGAGTCATTGTTATCTAAACACAAACGCATGAAACTGACGCGCTTTGCTTTCTTAGCCACCTTACTTTTACTGATTTCTTCAGCCTGTATCGAACATGAAATTATTCCACCCCCAAGCAATAAAGTCGATCTCAACTCAAGCTTTGTTGGCTATGTAAATGGCACGCAAGTCGAGCTCACACAAAATGTCAACAACTATTTAGGCTTTGCTCTTGACTCCCAAATTGTCAATGTTGCACCTATCCTTTCTAAAGTAATTTACACTTCAGGCATTGCCTCAACAACTAGTCCACAAAGTATTTCATTGACTTTTGGTTCACTCGAGTGGGATGCCACCGGCAGCAGCACCCCAACGCTTCCCATGTTCAATGATTTTCACATGACCAACTCTGGCAATCCAGTGCCTTTTAAAGACATTACTACGCTTGCCACCAATAGCATCAATGGTGTTCAGGTTTCTTACACTGACAACACTGGTAAGTTTTGGATTTCTCGCGAAACAGACCTCGGCCAAACAGCCAACTTCACTATTTTGAAACAAGCTTCAGATGGCACCGGAGACTACTCCTTGTTTGAAGTGACTTTCAGTTGTAAAGTTTGGTATGTAGATCCACAGACAGCCGTGGAAGAATCGATCCAAATCGATAACGCCAAACTTCGCGGTTGGTTCAAGCGCTAAACATAAGTTGAACTAAAACGCCTGAATGAGTGAAGCACTCAAAATAGCAATCATAGGCGACTATAACTTCACCTACAATTCGCACCACGCGACGAACCTTTCCTTGGACCATGCTGCTGAATTTTTAGAACTCGAAATCAATTATTATTGGATCAAAATCAATGAGGCCCTACAGTTCAAGAAAACAGTTTTTGAACAATACGACGGCATTTGGGTAGCACCTGGTCCTTACCTGAATCCATTTTTTTTAAATGGTGTTTTCAAGCATCTTGCCGAACTCAAAATACCTGTCTTTGCTACAGGCGACTGCTTTAAAATCTTTATTGATTACCTCATCACTGCCAATAACATGAACCCGTATGGGGAAAAGCTCATTTCTGAGAATTTAATCAATAGCAATCATTTTGATCGCATTGAGGTGCTTCCAAAAACAAGCTTCATGGAGCGCCTATATGAAAATTGTAGTTCGATAGAATTGAGCGCAACGCGCTACAGCATGTATCCGCAATTACTCGAGCAGTTGATTGGTGAGTTCATTGATATTGAAGCCGTCAATCAGTTCGACGACCCTGAAATCATTACTCTCAAATCGCATCCGTACTTCTTGTCTTCAAGTTTTTGTCCGCAAATATCCTCTACCCGAGACCTCCCGCATCCTTTGGTCTATACCTTTTTAAAGATTTCGGCAGAGTTAGCCGGTCTCGAGTCACAACTCCAAGAATAAATCGAGTTGTGAATAGTATAAAAATGGACGCACTGGCAATCTAAAAATAGTCTCCAAGAGCTTCGCATACGAAATAATTTGCGTCATATGGGAATCTTGTCTGAGGCCCGTCTTGAAGTCAATCACAACCACTTCATTTTGCTTGAGCCAAACTTTATCGGGTTGCTTCATTTGATTGATATCGGCAATAATTCGCTGCTCATTGAATTCTTCCAAAATACCTTCTGTTAGTTGTTGGGCAGTTACATGAGTCCAAAAACGTGTAGCCGCTGCATTGAGTTCAGTGACTTGATCTTGTGCTACGGATCCCTCTTCCAAGGCTGCTTGCAGCGCAGCAGACAGTTGGTCTGATGACGGACAAAGGGCCATAAGGCGATGAAATGCCAAGCCAAATAATTGATCCGGAACCTGCTCTAAATCGGGTGTTCTGAATACCAAAGAAGGATACCACAATTGATCTGGCAAGGCCACTGGATGATAAAATTTGGTGTCTGCCGCCTCAAGCTTGGCTTTTTGCTCCTCAGTGCGCGATTCTGGAATGGCTTGTCCGGCAACAAAGACATGTTCCTCTAACTGACTGAGGCCGGGGTGCAAAAGTAGTTGTTCGTGAATTTGGGCACCAAAACCTTTTGCTTTATGGTGATTCCAAACATAAAGCCTGTTTTCTGGTCGGGTCAAGGCTACATACAACAAGTTGAGTTTATCAAGGAAGATAGCCGCAAGTTCTTGTTCTTTGAAAGACTTAAATGCGGGAATGCCGTCGGCCGGGAAGGAATAGGCCAAGCCATCGCCTGCCTGCATCAAGAATTTAGACATGCCGTGAATGATGATACTGAAATCTAAACTTGGCATGAGCACCACCGGAAATTCCAAGCCTTTAGCTTTGTGAATGGTCATGATGCGGATGGCCTCCGTAGACTCGGGCATTTGCAGCGCTAACTTGTCTTTGTTTAGCTCTATAAATTCGATAAATGGAAGTAACTCCGCATTGCGATTGAGTTGGTATTGAAAAGCGACATCGAAAAAATGATGCACATATGGTTCGGTTGTATCGTTGATTTGAAAACAAGCGGCTACTTTCTGCAGCATATCAAAAAGGTGCTCATAGGGCATAAATAACGCTTCTTCAGATCCAAATTCGGCTATATAAAAAGCTTTTTCATCAAAGTAGCGCAATTGCTTGCCTTCCTTCCCATAGGTCTTAAAGTAAGACATATAGCTCGCAACCTCAAACTTACCTTTAGCACGCAAGTAGGCTTCTGCAAGGCGCTTTCCGAGTGTAGGGTTGGATGGCTTTGCGCGTTTCTTGAGGTATAAAATAAATAACTGTACCAGTGGGTTGGAAACTAACAAAAGTGAATCTTGCGACACGACTTGCATGCCTACTTGCGTGAGGGCAAGCGCTATTGAATTGCCTTTTTTGTTGGTTTCGGTGAGTATACAAATATCGCAAGGTCTAAATCCGTCGAGCAAAACTTGCTGGATAGTGTTACGAATTTTTTCGTGAAGGAGCTCATCAGGTAGGTCATTGACGAGGCTTTCGATTTGTACGTAGCCAATCTTGTTGGATTTTGGGTGTTGGTGCAGTGAGTCGTAGAAATCTTGGTGTTGCGGTGGCAGGGCAAGCGCCAATTGCTTGAAAAGTGCATTATTGAACTCGACGATCTGGGCCGAGGAGCGGTAATTGTCTAGGAGGCTGTTTTTTGCTGCGCTGGCCTCAAAACGAGTGCTATTTTGCGCCATTTGAGGATCGTTTTCGGGATTGTACAAACTTGGCAAAGCAACGAATTGCTCGGCCAAACCGTTGTTGAAGCGGTAAATACTTTGTTTGGCGTCGCCGACAATGAGATTCGGACGCTCGTAAGAAATAGCCTCGAGTACCAATGGAATCATGTTGACCCACTGTAAGCGCGAGGTGTCCTGGAATTCGTCGAGCAAGAAGTGTTCGTAGCGAATCCCTAAACGCTCGTAGATATATGGCGCTTGTTCTCCTTGCACCAGCTGACTGATGAGCTGATTGAACTCTGAAATGCGGATTTGCTGCTGCGCAGTCATGAGGGCCTTGGTTTGCTGCGCCACGTATTGCAACAGGGCCATATCGTAAAAATTTTTGCGCTGAGTTTCGAGTAGTTTGAAGGCTCCCAAGGCTTGATCATAACTTGTTTCGAGTTCCAAAAGTGCGTTATTGACCGCAGTTGGGAGGTCATAAAAGTTTTCTTCGAGTTTTTCTTTGAATTTGGGAGCGTAAAAAGACCCTTCTTTTTTGCCCAGCCCCCAATTTGGGTCATCTATAAATGCATCTATGCGTTTTTGATCGGTTGGAGTCTTGAAATGTGCTCCCTTGAAAGGAGCTGCAAGCACATGAACAGCTGCGCACTGAGCCAAAAAGTCTGCTTTAACCCGCTCAGCTTTTTCTTGAAATTCTTTATAGGTATCGGGTGTGTAGGTGTTAGTGAGCAGCTGCGCAACTTCTTTGGTATTGCGTTCTTTGCTCAGTACCTCCGAAAAATGCAGCAAAGATCTTTTGAAGTCCCAAGATTCGCCTTCTGCTACTTTAGTTCTAGAGTAGGAGAGCATCCAGCGGGTAAGCTCCTGCGCATCTGGCTGCCCTAGGCGCGCAAAAAGCAGGTCTAAGACTTCGTCGAGGATGAGCTTTTCATTAAGGACAACTTCAAAGTCCGCGGGTAGGTCGAGGTCGCGACTAAAGGAGCGAATGAGGCGGAGGTTGAATTTGTCTATGGTAGAAATATTGAAATCTTCGTAGTGGTGCAAGATGCCTTGCAGAGCGCCCGCTGCGCGTTGCTGTAATTGGACCTCCGTGAGGGAAGTTTCATCGAGGAGGTCTTTTTGAAGCGCTTTTGTTTTGGCGTTTGCACTTGCGGGGTAGGCCAAACCACTCAAGGTTTGAAGGATGCGGTCTTTCATTTCGTTGGCCGCCTTATTAGTGAAGGTCATGGCTACAATATGCCTGAACTTTTGACGGTAGTTGGCATCGGAAAGTAAAATCTTAAGGTACTCTAAAACAAGACGATGCGTCTTGCCACTACCCGCTGATGCGGCATAAACTTGCAAGGCTTTGGTGGGAGGTTGGGGCATTAGCTGAATTTGGGCTGAACTTTTCCTAAAATTAAGAACATTTTGAGCGTTTTGACGTATTTTTGTTAGATGAAAGCGACATTTTTATGCGTTGCCCTGATTTGCATGCTCGCAGCGTGTGGCGACGACAAACCCACTGCTCCAAAAGCGCAGATTCAAGTTAGCATGCAACCCATATTTGGAACGCTCCCTTTCTACATGGACAGCATCTATACCACCCAAGAAGGCTACAAAATTAAATTCACTGAACTCAAGTGCTATTTTACTTTATTTGGCAACGGTTCTAACGCTCTGCATCAGGCCGCATTATTGGATTACCGCGAAACCGGCAGCCTTCTTTTCAAAAAAGAAGGAGACTATGCGTTGTTCAACAACTTAAGTGCAATTCTTGGCGTCGACAGCAGCCTCAATCACCTCGATCCAAGTGCATTTCCAAACGAAAGTCCGCTCAACATTAGCAATGCCGGCCCAATGCACTGGGGCTGGAACCCGGGTTATATCTTCATGAATGTCGAAGGAAAAGCAGATACAATTGTAGATGGCACCACCAACCCCGACCTTTCTTTTAGTTTTCATATCGGTACCGACAACTATGCCCAAAATCTCCAATTCAATGCCGTCAACTGGACCGACATCGGCAACCAAACCCGCGAATTCAAACTCAAATTAGACTTACTCGCCTTTCTCGGCCAGGGGTCAAATAGCATCAATCTCAGCACCGAAAACCTCACCCATACTGCTGCAGGTCAAGAAGCCCTCACGCAAAAAGTCATTTCGAACTTTAAAAACGCCATTAGCCCATACTAATGAAGAAGCTGCTGTTTTTCTCGAGCTTACTGCTTTTATTTGGTGCTTGCCGAAAAGATAAAACAACCTTTCAGCCAACACCTTATGCGTTAGAGATTCCGAGTCATTTCCCAGACATGATCATCCCATCAGACAACCCCATGACCCAAGAGGGTGTAGACTTGGGGCGCTGGTTGTTCTACGAGAAAAGACTTTCCGCCAACGACTCCATGAGCTGTGCATCTTGCCACATACCACAAAGTAGTTTTTCAGACCCTCACAAATACTCAACGGGCATAGACGGCATTGCAGGCAACCGCAATTCTATGGCGCTCATCAATCTCGGTTGGGACAACTTCTTTTTCTGGGATGGCCGCGCCTCAACACTAGAAAAACAAATTTTAGGTCCTGTCCCCAACCCAATAGAAATGCACCAAAGCTGGACCGATGCGGTCTATAAACTCAACCTTGACATCAACTACCGCAACAAATTTTTCCGCGCTTTTGGCGAACCAGGCATTGATTCCATCAAAGTCACCAAAGCCATTGCCCAGTTTATCCGCACCATGATTTCTGCATCGTCGAAATACGATGTCATGTACAAATACGAAAACGGCATGACACTCACCGCCCAAGAACAAAACGTTTTGCAAACAGTAGATGTCGAGGAATGGGCTGGCTACGACCTCTTTAAAAGTCTGAATGGCGCCGATTGCTTTCATTGCCATAACGGGCCGCTCATGCGTGTCAAGAAATATAGCAACAATGGCTTAGATGCCAATTTCACCGACCTCGGGCGCGGCGCAATCACGAACAACCCCGAAGAATACGGCAAATTCAAGGTGCCCACATTGCGCAATATTGCACTCAGCGCGCCTTACATGCACGACGGTCGTTTTCAGACACTAGACGAAGTCATAGAACACTACTCGAGCGGCGTGCATATTTCTCCCACCATTGACCCACTAATCGAGTTTGCGAACCAAGGAGGCGTTCAGCTGAGTGCGCAGGAAAAGTACTTACTTAAAAAGTTTTTGCTGACCCTCACAGACAACTCCTATATTTCCAATCCGAATTTCAAAGACCCACACTAACATGAGCGCAAGTCGTTTAACCACTGAAGATAAAGCCCTAAAAATTAACCTGACCAAGGATATCTATGGTTGTTTTGCGGAAATTGGCGCAGGTCAGGAAGTGGCCGCTAATTTTTTCAAAGCTGGTGGCAGCTCAGGCACCATCGCCTATACGCAGTCTGCCTATGACATGAAAGTTTCGGACTCCATGTATGGAGAAACCGTCCGATACGTCTGCGAAGAGCGCTTGCTCACTATGCTTCAGACAGAATTCAAGCACCTGCAGGATATCTTGCCGGTCAAGAACCGCGATGCTTGCTTTTTTGCTTTTTGCAATACCGTTGAATCGCTCAACTATCACAAAACTAACCAAGGACAAGGTTGGGTGGGTATGCGATTTCAACTCGGGCTCAACAAAAAGCCAAACGACGTCATTTTGCACATCAAAATGCACGATAACAGCCACAAAGCACAGCAAGAAGCATTAGGAATTTTAGGTGTCAATCTCATTTATGCCTGTTACTTTCAGTCGGGCAACATCGACGACTTCATCGATGGTATTGTGCACCGCTTGCCGCCAGACCGCATGGAAATAGATATGCTCCGCATTTCTGGCCCCGATTTTGAAGACACCGACAACCGCATTATTGCACTCAACTTGGTCCGACGCGGCATCACTAATGCCACCATGTTTGACCTCGCTAAAAATGTCATGCAACCCTCTACAGCTCTTTACAAGAAAAACATCTTGCTCATGAGAGGTAGGTTCAGACCCGTTACCAAAGTGCATATCGACATGATCGAGCGAGCCCGTGCGGCCTTTGCCAAAGAAAAACGCGTCAAGCCAGAACAGCTCGAAGTTGTTTTTGAACTCACACTAAAGGACCTCACCGCAGATGGTAAAATCTCAGACAAAGACTTCCTAGACCGAGCCGAACTACTTGGCTCGCTGGGTTATACCGTAATGGTTTCCAACTACCTCAAGCACTACAAAATGCTCGAGTACCTTTCTTCAATTGCACGGGGCAACTTAGTTGGCGTCATTATGGGTATTTACAATTTGCACATCATTTTTGACGAGAGGTACTACGACAATTTACCGGGTGGCTTACTCGAGGCATTTGGACGCGGATTTGGTCATAATGTCAAGTTGTATATATATCCGGCCATCAATGTTGAAGACGGCAGCTTGTATCACTTAGGAAACATCAAGCTACCTGAGAATTTAATTGGTCTGCTCAATTACATGCAAGCCAATGACAAGATCACGGCCTTGCAAGAATACGACACCAGTTTACTGCACATCCTTTCCGACGATGTCTTGAGTAAAATCAAAGCCAACGCTCATAGTTGGGAAGATGACGTTCCTTACGAAGTTGTAAAGGCTATCAAGTTTTTTGAACTATTTGGCTACCAGCAAAAACTGGAAAACCACTAATGCCACACATTAAAAATGCCCTGATCCGTTACCGCATCATCGACAGAATGCTGCGCAACAAATACAAACCGTATCCGTCCAAAGAAGCACTCAGGTCGGCTTGTGAAGATTCCCTTTTCGGTTCGGATTCAGGTGCACACATTTGCGCGTCTACCATAGAAAAAGACCTTTTCACGATGAAAATGGAACACGACGCCCCTATTCGATACAGCAAAAAAAACGGAGGCTATTTTTACGAAGACCCCGATTTCAGCATCAATGATGTTCCGCTTTCTGAAGACGAGCTAGCCTCTATTCGCTTTGCTGTTTCTACGCTCCAACAGTTTAGAGAAGTGCCATTTTTTCAGCAATTTGGTATGGCCATTGACAAAATTGTCGACCGCGTGGCGGTGGGCGAGCAAAGCCAAGAATTATCGAAATACATACAATTCGAAGCCGCGGTTTCTACAGGTGGTAACGATTACTTACCCACGCTTTTAGAGGGTATTCAGGCGCAAAAACGGGTGTGGTTCATGTACACGAGTTTTCAGCAACAACAGTCTAAACCCCGAAAAGTAAGCCCCTTATTTCTAAAGGAGTACCGAAACCGCTGGTACCTTATTTGTTTCGACCTTCAAAAGCAAGACATCTCTACTTTTGCACTCGACCGCATGACCGATCTGCAACTTTTAGACGAAGCCGCACAAATACCTTCAGATTTCAATGCCACTGATTACTTTCGCGACGCCATAGGCATTACCGCCTTCAGAGGTGAAGCATTGCGGATTGTCTTGAAAGCTGACGCTATTGCAGCGCGTTACATCGAGACCCAAGCCTTTCATCAATCACAAAAATTACTTGAAAAGCACGATGCCTATAGTATTTTTGAATTGCGCATTTTAGTCACAGAAGAATTTATCCGAAGTTTATTGGGCTACGCCGGAGAAGTTGAGGTCATCGAACCTCAAAGCCTTCGAAAGACACTAAAAGAGCGCGCACAAGCCCTACTCAAACGCTATCAATCTTAAAAAATATGTCAGTTATTATTTCTCATCATGAAGAGGGTGTACTTACCCTCACCTTGAACAGACCAACCGTCTTCAATTCTTTCAACCGCTCAATGGCCCTGCAATTGCAAGCCGAACTCGACCGCTGTAGTTCGGATGACAAGATAAGAGTAGTTGTATTGACCGGAGAAGGCAAAGCCTTTTGTGCCGGGCAAGACCTCTCTGAGGCAACTGATCCCGAAGGGCCGGCTTTACAGCAAATTGTGGCCGAACACTACAACCCAATTATATTGAAAATACGCGCACTCGAAAAGCCGGTCATTGCTGCTGTTAATGGTGTAGCTGCTGGTGCTGGCGCCAATATTGCACTCGCTTGCGACATCGTTCTAGCCAAAGAAAGCGCCTCTTTTATTCAAGCTTTTTCGAAAATTGGGCTCATTCCAGATTCGGGTGGCACCTTTATTTTGCCGCGCTTGGTTGGACTACAAAAAGCCACGGCGCTCATGATGACCGGAGAAAAAGTGATGGCCAAAGATGCCGAGCAAATGAACATGATCTACAAAGCAGTTGCCGACGAAGATTTCAGTGCAACAATAGCTAAATTAGCCAGCCAGATGGCACAAATGCCCACCAAAGGCCTAGGACTCACCAAAAGAGCCCTAAACCTGAGTTTGAATAATTCGCTGGAAAATCAATTGAAAATCGAAGAAGTCTTGCAAACAGAAGCTGGGCAAACACACGACTTCAAAGAGGGCGTCACGGCCTTTCTCGAGAAAAGAAACCCTGAATTTAAAGGACACTAAAATGAAAGAAATAATTGGTGTAATTGGTGCGGGCACTATGGGTGCAGGGATTGCCCAAGTAGCAGCCCAAGCTGGGCATCAAGTTGTTTTGAGCGATACCAACCCCGAGCAGCTTTTGCGCGCCGAGCAACAAATCAAAAATAGCATTGAAAAGCTCATTGAAAAGGGCAAGTTTACGGCTGAATCAGGCCAACAAATCCTGCACAACCTTCAGTTTTCGACCCAACTGAGCGAGCACAGCCAGGCGAGTTTGGTCATTGAGGCCATCGTCGAAAATTTAAGCATCAAGCACCAAGTCTTTCAGCAGCTTGAGCAAGTCGTTGGCCCCACTTGTGTGCTAGCTAGCAACACCTCTTCTTTATCCATCGCCTCTATTGGCGCCTGTTTACAAGATGCCAGCCGCTTCATGGGAATCCATTTTTTCAATCCGGCCACGCTCATGCCACTTGTTGAAGTGATTCCAGGAGTTGCTACTTCGAATGAACACACCCAACGCATCGAACATCTTATTACTAGTTGGCACAAAACAGTTGTCGTTTGCAAAGACACGCCAGGTTTTATTGTCAATAGAGTCGCGCGGCCTTATTACGGCGAAGCCCTCCGCATTTACGAAGAAGGCTTGGCCGATTTTGCTACAATAGATTGGGCCATGACCACAATTGGCGGCTTCAAGATGGGCCCCTTCACCCTCATGGACTACATCGGCAACGACATCAATTATACGGTCACAGAAACCGTCTTTGCTGCATTTTACTTCGACCCCCGCTTCAAGCCGTCTTTTACCCAAAAGCGACACATGGAAGCTGGGTTTCTAGGCAGAAAATCGGGCAGAGGATTTTACGACTACAAAGAAGGTAGCACCGCACCTGTTCCTACCGAAGACCACAACTTGGGTCGACAAATTTTTGAGCGCATACTCGTACTCTTGATCAATGAAGCTGCTGACGCAGTGTTCATGCAAGTAGCTAGCCCTGAGGCTGTAGACCTCGCCATGACAAAAGGCGTCAACTACCCGAAAGGCTTATTGGCATGGGCAGACGAACTCGGTGCAAGTTGGGTGCTAGAACGGCTGGAAACTTTGTTCGTCGAATACGGCGAAGACCGCTACCGACCCAATCCTTTGCTGCGCAGAAAAGCGCGCGAGCAAAGCAAATTTATTTTGTAACTTTGCGACCTAATATTTGAAGCTCATGGCATACCTATTTACATCCGAGTCCGTTTCAGAAGGGCACCCAGATAAAGTCTCTGATCAAATTTCAGATGCACTCATCGATAACTTTATGGCTTTTGACCCGAGTTCAAAAGTAGCTTGCGAAACCCTCGTAACAACAGGTCAGGTGGTGTTGGCAGGTGAAGTCAAGTCTACCGTTTACCTCGACGTTCAAAAAATTGCCCGCGAGACCATTCGCAAAATTGGTTATACCAAATCGGAATATATGTTCGATGCGAATTCTTGTGGAATCTTATCAGCTATTCACGAACAATCTTCTGATATCAATCAAGGTGTAGAACGCAGCAACCCAGAAGACCAAGGCGCTGGCGACCAAGGTATGATGTTTGGCTACGCCACCAAAGAAACAGACAACTACATGCCATTGGCCTTAGATTTGGCACACAAAATCTTAGAAGAAATGTCTGCCATTCGCAACAACGAAACGGCACTCATTCCTTATTTGCGCCCAGATGCCAAATCGCAAGTTACTATTGAATATTCCGACGACAACCTGCCGCAACGCATCGACACCATCGTTGTTTCAACCCAACACGACGATTTTGCTCCAGAAGCAGAAATGTTGGCAAAAATCAAAAAAGACATCATCGAAATCGTGATTCCACGCGTGAAAGCGAAACTCAAGCCTGCTTTGCAAGCTTTATTCAACGACGCCATTACCTATCACATCAATCCAACCGGTAAGTTTGTGATCGGTGGGCCTCATGGCGACACCGGCCTCACCGGACGCAAAATCATCGTGGATACCTACGGAGGAAAAGGTGCTCACGGTGGTGGTGCTTTCTCTGGAAAAGATCCATCTAAAGTAGACCGCTCAGCAGCTTACGCAACGCGTCATATTGCTAAAAATATGGTGGCTGCTGGCTTGTGCGACGAAGTACTTGTACAGGTTTCTTACGCCATTGGTGTTGCGGAGCCTTGTGGTTTGTACATCAATACTTACGGCACTTCTAAAGTAGCAATGAGCGACGGAGATATGGCCGTCAAAATTGGCGAAATCTTTGACATGCGCCCTTACTTTATTGAGCAGCGCCTCAAATTGCGTAACCCAATTTACCAAGAAACTGCAGCTTATGGCCACATGGGACGCGCCAATGAGGTCGTGACCAAACACTTTACAGCTCCGGACGGTAGCAAAGTGAGCCGCGAAGTAGAGCTCTTTACTTGGGAAAAACTCGATTACGTAGATCAAATCAAAACGGCTTTCAGCCTTTAACAAAAACATAGAAAGCCCGTTTCAACGGGCTTTTTTCATTTTATGCCCTATGTCAACAACATTTAGAACTATCTGGACTACCCCACAACGCGATGTAGAAGTCATTGACCAACGTCAGTTGCCACATGAGTTAGTGGTGGTGAAGCTGCAAACCTATAAAGACGCCGACCTCGCTATTCGCAACATGACCGTTCGCGGCGCACCACTGATTGGCGCCACTGCCGCCTACGGCATTTTCTTGGCTGTACGCCAAATGATCAATGAGGGTTTAGATGGCAGTTTCTTAGATCAGGCCTTTAGTACGCTGCGTGCATCGCGCCCGACAGCCGTTAATTTATTTTGGGCGCTAGACCGCATGCGCAATGCCCTAGACGAAGCTACAGACTTTGTGGAAGGTGCCTGGGCAGAAGCGCAGCGAATTGTAAATGAAGACATCGAAACCTGCCGCATGATTGGCGTGCACGGTTTGCCGCTCATCGAGGCGATTGCTGCACAAAAAAAGGGAGAACCGGTACAAATTTTAACACATTGCAACGCCGGCATGCTCGGTTGCATTGAGTGGGGCACGATTACCTCGCCAATATATCAAGCTGTTCAAAAGGGCATTAAAGTGCACGTATGGGTCGACGAAACGCGCCCTCGCAACCAAGGCGCCAACCTCACGGCCTACGAACTCACGCGCCATGGCGTTGACCACACCTTAATTGTCGACAACACTGGCGGGCACCTTATGCAACACGGCATGGTAGACCTCGTCATCGTCGGCACCGACCGCACCACCAGAAACGGCGATGTCGCTAATAAAATAGGGACCTATCTCAAGGCCCTCGCTGCTAAAGACAACAACATTCCATTTTACGTGGCGTTGCCCTCCACTACCCTCGACATGAACATCCGCGACGGCATCCGAGAAATCCCCATCGAGGAACGCGACCAAAATGAAGTCAAGTACGTGATTGGTAAATCAGCAGCTGGCAAAATCCAACCCGTACTCATTTGCCCCGAGACCACACCGGCAGCAAACTATGGCTTTGATGTGACACCTGCGCGCTTGGTGAGCGGCCTCATAACGGAAAGAGGTATTTGTGCAGCATCAGAGGAAGGCATTCTTTCTTTGTTTCCGGAATATATTTCAAATTGATGATTTGAATTAATGATTTGAATTAATGATTTGAATTAATGATTTGAATTAATGATTTGAATTAATGATTTGAATTGATGATTTGAATTGATGATTTGAACTATCTCCTAAATAAATATTGTTCATCAACCTTTAAAAACTTGAATATGAAGCGCAATCTTCTTGTACTAGTCACACTTCTTTACTTTATTCAGCATTCGTTTCATGCACAAATACAAGGTACTTGGCACAGCAGTTTTCAGGTAGCGGGTAAATCACTGTTAATGGATTTACGAGTTGAGGGTATCGGGCGTGATGGCTCCATTGTGGTTTCTATACCCGACCAACCGAAGCTGAAGCCACAGATAATGGAAGACTACTCCTTATTCAGCGACAGCCTTTGGTTTAACTGGAAAATGATTGGCCTCACCTACGCTGCAAAACTGCACGGAGACTCTTTAGTCGGCACTATGGCACAATCGGGTCTGACCTGGAAGGCTGTTTTCTATAAAGAAGTACAGACCTTGAAAGAAGTGACGGGTAAAATGCAAGACCCCAAAGTGCCCTTCCCGTATTTTGAGAAAGAAATCGAGATCGCCACCGCTAAAAAAATCAAGATTTCTGGGAACCTCATCTTGCCTGAATTCGAAAAAGGGAGTTCATTTCCACTGCTTATTATGGTCTCGGGCTCAGGTGCACAAGACCGCAATTGTGAAATCTTAGGCCACAAGCCTTTTTGGGTTTTGGCTGATCATTTGGCTAGAAATGGCATCGCCTCTTACCGATACGATGACCGCGGTGTTGGAAAGAGCACCGGGAAATTTGAAAGCGCAACACAAGTTGATTTCGCAAATGATTTAGTTTCGATCATTGCGTACTTCCATAGCGCTTATCCAAAAGCCAAGATTTATATCTACGGACATTCCGAAGGTGGCATGACGGCCTTGCGTGCATCCGTTCTAACTAAAGACATTGCGGGTATCATTGAAGCCGCTTCGGTGGGTACAAGTGGCAAGGAGGTGCTCATTGATCAGCAATATCTGATTCCGAAGGCGAGCGGTTTCACAGAAAATGAAAGTCTTTGGAATCAAAGATTGTACATAGAAGGTGCAAAAATTGCACTCAAAACAACAAAAAATGATTTTTCAAAGGAATACAAAAACTGGCTTGACATCTCATGGGATAGCATCCCTAAAAAGTTGTTAGACGGAGCTCAAAAAGAAGATCTTATTGTACAGATGAGCGCCTTTTTCAATAACGACTGGGCCCGACAATTTTTGGCTTTTGAGACAGCGAGTTACTTGTCTCACCTTGACTTACCCTTTTTGATCATCAACGGAAGTAAAGATGTTCAGGTACCTGCAGCAAAAAACCAAGAGGGGTTCAGAAAGAACTTGAGTACTTCCTCACTAAAACTTAGTTCATTTGAATTGATTGAGGGCGACAATCACCTCTTTCAGCAATGTGAGAGCTGTAGTTTAGCAGAGTATGCAAGTCTAGAACAAACCTTAGACCCGAGGCTAATGCAACTCGTTACAGCATGGATTTTGGAACAGCCGTAAGGCTGTCGATGTAACCAAAGTTCTTTTCGATAAGTTTTGGCATATTTTGTTCCAAAAAGGTTTTAAATGCCGCTGCTACTCCGCTGTGTCTCTTACCTTTAGGCCACACCAAGCGCCACATCGACTCTAGTGGTAAATCTGGCAAGGTTGAAACTGTAAGTTGACCTAATTGGAGTTCGTTGCGAATACCAATGAGTGGCATGATGGAGTAGCCCAAACCTGCAATAAGCGCTTGTTTAACGGCCTCATTGGAAGAAAGCTCAATATGGCGACGGACCTGAATGTCGTGGCTTGAAAGGAATTCATCAAGTGCTTTTCTTGTAGCAGATCCTGTTTCGCGCTTGACCCAAGTAATTTCTTCGAGTGCTTTGTGCCACGGACCCTTCTTCGAAAAAGAAAGCGGTTCTTTACCCACCAAAAACAATTGATTTTTCATACACGGAATTTCTTCCAAATTAAGCCTATCTGGCAAAACTGAAACCAAGGAGAAATCAGTTTCATTGCGTTCCAAATTGAGCGTTACATTTGCACGGTTTGATACATCGAGTACCAATTCAACACCCGGATGCGATTTCATGAAGTCTGCAAGGAGAAAAGGAATGATATACTTACCAGTTGACACGACACTGATCCGCAATCGGCCACTAAGTTGCCCTTTGTATTGTGATGTTTTATAGTTAATGGCATATACCTCCTCTAAAATCTTCTCTGCGGCTGCAGCTACTTCACGACCGAATTCAGTGACGTATAATTTTTTATTGACGATTTCTGTGAGTGGGATATCGAACTGATCTTGAAAGTTCTTGAGCTGAATTGAAACAGCCGGCTGGGTTAAAAACAAAGCTTCCGCTGCACGGGTGATACTCTCCTTTTGTACAATTTTCAAAAAGATGCGCAGTTGATTGAGGGTATAATTCATGAGTTTTATTTATGTTAGATATTTTTTAATTAAATATTTATTTATCCAAATAATGTATCAAATTTGCAAAAAAATTAATTCCATGATAAAAGAAATTGAATTAATTTAATATAGTTATCAACCCGAGGAGGCGTTACACATCAAAGGGCATGTTTCCATCTCATTTGTTACTCAGCAGCAAGCATCTTAAAGAGCAAATTCTTCAGCCTTTGTTTGAACCACATGGTGTTGAACTCTTTGTTCCATTCGGCTTTGACACAGATGTGTATGGTACATTTTGTGGCACAATGCCAAGGATGGAAGGTCCGCGACAAACGGTCAAAGAAAAATGCCTCGCAGGCATGGCTTTTGCCAAAAAGCGCCAAGGACTTGCCAGTGAAGGATCTTTTGGACCGCATCCGGCCAGCCCCTTTCTGAACATCAATGAAGAGTGGCTTGTTTATATTGACCTAGACCAAAACCTCGAAATTTATGGCCATAGTATTAGTATGGATATTTGCCACCAGCAGTTGGATTACCGAAGTGACCAAATATCTGACTTCTTGACAAAAATTCAATTTGGCAGACAAGGCTTAGTTTTAAAAGACGGCAAAAATGGTGAAGTCATCGCTAAAGGCCTTACAAAAGAGGATGAGCTAATACAATTGCTGCAAAAGCACCCGAATTGGATACTTGAAACTGACCTTCGGGCACACATGAACCCACTGCGACAAAAAAATATTGCATCCGCCGGTAACAATTTGATTCAGCGCATGCAAAGTTGCTGTCCAAAATGCGCAAAACCGGACTTTTCAGTTGTTCAATATAGCGGCAAACTACCCTGTAACTGGTGCAAGAAAGCAACAAATACATATGAACTGCTGACATACAGCTGCGCATATTGCCTGCATCAAACAATTGAAAAAAGAAAGGATCTGTTGATGGAAGATCCGCAACATTGCCCGCATTGCAATCCCTAACCGATTCCAATGACCTTAAGACTTTCCTCTTTTTATTTTACTTTTAGAATGCCGCTTTATAATATCGTTATCTCACTAAGCTAGCCTGTAAAAATTCCCATTTGAGCCATAATTGCTCGCATTTAGCCTGATATTCCAATACCTTTATTGCCGCAACAAACGCAGCACTTTCTCGCATATTAACCATAAAAAGTGAACTTTCTCCGGTCTCAAATAAATGGAGTTCTGCAGCCAAAAGTTTCTTTGTACTAGCGGCATTTTCCGTAAAAATAGCTAATTGCTTTAGCGCATTGAGGTATTCTGCTCTAGCGCCAAGCAATTTGGCTGTGAGCTCGGCCATTTGGTCTTGTCTTTCAAAAGATGTTTGTGCTATTTTCAATTTGGTCTGTTGAACGGCCGCGCGTTCCTTGCGCAAAAACATAGGCATTTGCGCCGAAACACCCCATTTGTAATCATTTATAGAGAATTGTGCGAGGGGGTTGTATTGAATGGGTTCATTCAGAAAATTATATTTCAATTCTATTTGAGGTTTCAGCTGCTCTTGATTGTAGCGTTTTTCGATAGCCAAAATATCGAGCTTGTAGTTAAGAATGCCTAAGTAAGGATGCTGCTCGACCAAAGAATCGACAGCACCGGTGTAAATGGGCTTTGGCGCTTGACCAACAAGTGAAGATGCCGCAAGTGGTTGAGTTGCCGCGTTGAGCTCGAGAGGCGTACCGTCTGGCTTCCATAAATAACGATTCAAATACGCGGTGGCTACAGCTAACTTTGCTTCTTGATCTGCAAGTGCTGCTGCCCTTGTTTGGTATTGGATCGCTGCCTCGACGGTATCTATCATGGGGCGATCACCGAGTTCAGCCATCTGGCGCATTGCTTCGAGTCGAACGGCGCCAACAGCTAACGCCTCTCTTAGTACGTTGCTAGCGCTGAATTGCAAGTACCAATCCCAATAGGCGTAACCTGCTTCTAGTAGCAATTCATTGAGCGCTAAGCGCTGTTCGAGCTGACTGCTTTGTAAATAAACTTTGGCCTTTTGCAATTCTGCGCGGCGCTCATCGATGAGCAAACCATTGCCCAATTGAGCGCTGAGTCCGCCGTACCACAAACCGTTTTGTGGTGTAAGACCTTGCGGGTCCAAATACGCTCCCCTATTTTGTTCTAATCCAGTTTGCACACTCAAGCCATACCAAGTAGGCACTTTGAGCTGTGCATCTGACAAGCTATAGTACATTTTGTCACCGTAGTATTTTTGAGAGAGGTCATAGGCTAATTTAGGATCAAAACCGCCGCGGGCCTTGAGTACATAGGTTTGGGCAAATTCCGGAATGAGCTTAGCTTGCTTGGCGAGCGGATGCCCTTCAAGTACTTGCAGCATAAATGCTTCGGGGCGCATCATGTTTTCCTGCGACCACACACTTGTGAGCAGACAAAAAAACAAACCGAAAATACCGATCCTATTGCTCATTCTCAAGAGATTTAATTTTGGACTTGGCAGCTGAAACTTTGGCATTGTAGTAATCTGGAGGGAAGCCATTGACGTTTCGCCAGAGTTCGTACCAAACTGGAACGTCGTTGAGCAAGAGCATGGCATAGGCACCGCCACCCACTCTCAAGGCCTCTGGCCATTTATGCTCCTTCGGATCGGGTGCCACTAGCACGCGAAACTCACCGTTCTCATTGGCAAACTGATCCATCGCAAAGACGGTTCCACCATAAGTCCCGTAGCTTGTATTTGGCCAACCGGAAAACACAATTGCAGGCCACCCGTCGAACTGAATGCGCACGTGCTGCCCCACCTGAAGCAATGGTAAATCCATAGACCTGACGTACATTTCAACTGCAAGGTCATAGTTTGTGGGCATGATGGTCGCAATAGCTGTTCCTTGTTTGATGGTTTCACCAATTCCGCTCGATAATGTTTTGGCGATACGGCCGTCTTGCGGGGCTAAAATATAATACATCCCGTTTCGAATGGAGTAGTTCGCTACTTGACTTTGCATTTTACTGACGTCAATTTCAGCCTCATACATACTCGAGAGCGCGGTAAATTTTTCAGATTCTGCCTTAGACACTTCGTCCTGAAATTTGGTTTCGACCGCAGATAATTCTACTTTGGCGTCAATGATGTCGTTGCGGCTTTGCAAAAACTTCTGCTGAGCACCAATCATTGAAGCCTGTGCGCGCTGCATGGCAAGCTTCCTGGTTTCTACTTCAGTTTTAGACTTGAGATCTCTTTCGTAAAGTTTTTCAAAACGTTCGTATTGTTCTTTGGCGATTTGGTAATTGAGGTTGGCTGCGTGGTTCTCGATGCTATCGGACTTCAGCTTGAGTTGAGCTTGCTGGGCCTTGATGCGTGCTTGTTGTACCTTTAATTTACCCGTTGCTATGAGCGCATCGATGCGCGCGTCTAAAGCCCTAACTTTGTCGCTGTAAGAAACCACACTGAGCTCCTTGCTCCTAAGTTGGTCCTCGCTTCGACCCACTAATTTAGGGTCAAAATATCCTTCCTTGATTTCAGAAATGAACATGATAGTGTCGCCTTGCTTGACGAGATCACCTTCTTTCACGAACCATTTTTCTATCCTACCACCGATGAGCGAATTTATAGTTTGTGGACGTTGTTCAGGACGCAAAGTGAGGACTTTACCATTGGAGCGGATGTTTTGTGTCCAAGGTAAAAAGAGCATAACGAGGCCGAAAACTAAAAGCGCATAGATAGTATTGCGCAACAGCTTTTTTGGTGCCTTGTTGAGCATTTGAGTTGCCACAAGACCTTCTGCATCGATTTGATTGCGATTTTGCGGAGAGAGATTTAACATAAAATCAATTTTTCGTGAATCAGCGATAAGTTATTTTCATGAATACTAGCCAATAGGACAGTTCCTTTGAATTGTTGTTGCATATGAGTCAGCACTACCTCTAATTCCTTGTTAGGTAAGTAATGGTTGTGAGTGTCCCAAAGCAATACAGCTGGTTGAGCTATTAATGCACGACACAAAATGACCAAAGTGATGAGCTGTCTATCTAAAGTACTTGCTTCTGGATTGAGCACCGTTTGGTACGCGTCTGTCAGTGCTAAAACATATTGGTCTAACCCTATGGATTTTGAAACCTCTTGGACCTGTTCGATGCTATAATTGCGACCCATCGCGATATTCTCCAACACGGTTCCGTAGATCAGTTGGTCGTGATGGGAAAGGCTGGCAATCTGCGCGCGTAAATGTTGGGGTTGCAAATTGCTGGTCGGGACGCCATTGATGAGGACTTGGCCTTTATTGGGAAGAGCCATAGCAGCAATCATGAGAAACAAGCCTTGGGCTTGGTTTCCTTTGAAATCTTGGATATGATACATCTTGCCTGCCTCAAAACGACATGTCAGGTTGGTAAGCAGCGGCGTACGACTCCAAGCTGTTTGGTATTCCAATTGGTCAATTTCGATGCTGAGCGCTAGCTTTGGTTCTAATATCAAGCCTTCTTGCGTGTCTAGAGGTAAATCCGTGATTTCGCCGATTTTTTCAATTGCGGTGAGTACATCATAAACCATCTCTAGACTAACGATTAGTTTTTCGACTGAATTCAAGACCAATACAATGATGATTTCCGCCGCTACAAATTGACCAATATTCATTTGCTGGTTCAGAACAAGTAAGCCACCGATAATCAATAGAGCCAGCGCAATTAGAACTTTAAAAGCAATCAGGTAGAAATATTGCTGCACCAAAACCTTGAAGTGCGCATCTCTCGATTTGAGATAACCCTGTAGGTAGTCATCAGTGCGTTTCAATAAAATACCGCCACTACCTAGATGCTTAAAAGTCATTCGGTTGCGCGCAATCTCCTCTAGCCAATTGGCTACTTTATATTTGTATTTAGACTCATCTAAGCTCGTGACAAAACCTCTGCGCGCAGTCATGCGAAAGATAAAAGCCAACAATAGCAAGAGAGCAAACCCAAAAATGATGAAAAACGGATGATAAAACGAGAGTAAAATCAGACCGAAGAGAATCTGCAATGAAGCAGCCGTAAAATCGATGAGCAATTTCGAGATGCCTTTTTGAATAGTCATGGTATCAAAAAAGCGGTTGGTCCATTCTGGGGCATAGCGCAGCAGTAGTTCTCGGAGCTGGATTTTGGGAATGCGCGTGGCAAACTCCAAAGAAGAACGAGTAAAAATGCGCTGTTGTATGCTTTCGGTGATGCGCAGTTGGGCAATATTCATGTAGCCCGAAAAACCAATGGCAGATACCACCAAGCCAACAAGTAAAAACCAGGATGTACTTACCTTACCAGCTTGGACAAAATTAATGATGGCCTGAATACCCAAAGGTAAGCCAAGACTGAGCACACCACCAATGATAGCAAATAAATAAATATCTGAAATATCTTTGCTATCTGGCTTGAGCAGTGCCCAAAAGCGCTCAAATGGCTTGCTAACGTCTTTATTCATGATGGAGAAAGCTAAAAAATAATTGTTTATAAAAAACAGCCACCGCGTCTTCTTGTTCGGAAGCATTTGTGACTTCAGGTAAATGTTCACTAAAAAATCGTTGTTGCAAACTACCTTCGAGGAGCGTACTCACCAACATTTCGGGATATTTACAGGACGGCTTGTACGCGCGCACTAAGTCGGAAACATAGCGAACAATTTCGGTGTAAATGGAATGGTAACCCGTTTGGTGATCGGCGTCCACGGCCTTTGTTAAAAACACTTTTGGCGCTTCGTGAATGACAATTCGTTGCAAACGTTTTTCAATCGCAAAAGACATGGAGGTAGCGGTTAAAAGGAGTACAAGGTCAAGTGCTTTGTCTAAGCGATCTTTTACGGTGCCCCCCTGCGTCTGCAATAACAAGCGGCACTCCAAACGCCCCCAATACCAATTGATCAAATACAACAGCAACTTTTGCTTGCTAGCGAAATAGCGATAAACCGAAGCTTCGGTAGTACCCACAGACTGTGCGAGCTTTTTAAATGTGAACTGCTCAAAACCGAGTTCGTCTATCAAAAAAATACTGCCTTCAAGAATGCGTTGCCCCAATTGCGTTGCTTGCGGATTGCGGATTGCAATTGCTTCGAGGACGGGAATCTGAAAACGATCAACTAGATCCATACAAGTAATTTGCTTCAAAAATAATAGTAATGCTATTTATAAATGAAGGGAATTGTATAACATCTTTTTATGGATGACATAAGACCATTTGAAGTAACAAAAAAAGCCACCCCAAGAGGTGGCTTTATACTACTGTTTGAAGAGGAAAAAATTGATACTAAACCCATGCTCTGATTGAATCCTCTCTCAATTGTAAATTTACGATCGTTGAATGTGTAAGACCCAGTAGTATTGTTCCGTTGAACACAACAAAGGTGCTGCACATGATATAAAATAAGTATGATGAAAGCAGTCCTAAAACATGATCTTTATCAGTTTCTGCGGATCCCGACAATATTGGGTAGGCGCCAAAAACGGTTGTTGTCGTCGCGTTCCCAAGTAGTTGAAACCCAAGAACCTACTTTTTCTATGCAATGGCCGTTCACATCTATAAGTAAACTCGTTTCGGGGCCACCCTCCAAATAAATGGCATCGTGGAGGCCATCAGGCATCTGCTTCATAAAGCCAATCATTTGATTGTGCGTGTAAGGCGAGCGCGTAAAAATGAGGTAAAACCAGCCTTTTTCGTCTTCGGCAGCCACGAGCATACTGCAAGATTGTACTTTCTTTTGCCAGTTCATGGGGCTCGCATTGCAATCGATCATGCGCAAGCCTTGAGCAAAACCATTGAAATTGTTTTTTTCTTGCTCCCAATTGGCACAAGTGAGATCTAGGACTTCTATGTTCGAACGATTGGTGTTGGGTTTTGGGCCCAGTGCCAACATGAGGTTGAAGTTTTCAAGAAGTTTAGCGTTGTTGTAATGGTCGCCAGATTGCAAGTAGGCGCGGCTTTGAAGAGGCTTTGCTAAGTTGTACATTCCGGCATTGAAGGCCACCAATAAATCAAAGGTATCTGCCCAAGTAGAGACGTCTTTGGGCACAGAATCGAATTGCGTTGCAGTGAATAAATCAAAGCGGAAGTGCGTCGGATCCATACGCAGAATAGACAATTTTGAATCGCCGATGAAAGATTTGACGGGCGCCGCGATTTCTCTATACTCCATGCCTTTGGTGAGCGTGACCCAATTGGAATAATCGGGGGTGCTGGTTTCAGGAGCTGGTTGGCCGTAGGAACAGGCCTGTAGCAGCAGCGAAACGAAACAAAGGGCAAAAAAGCGAAACAAGCTTGACATATATTCTTTATTCAAAGTTATGGATTTTAATAGTTTTATTTACTTTGTATTCTATTCCCTGCAAATGAAAGCACTACTTATCATTCTATTCCTTCCATTTTTGAGTTTTACGCAAGTCACTCCCAAAAAAGACCAACTCAAGGCCAAACGTATTTGCGCCAACGCCGTTACGCTCCTCAATGAAGGCCAAAGTAGCAATGCCTACATGTTACTCAAACAAGCCGTAGCACTAGACCCTAATAATGCCAATGCCTTTTACTGGCTCGCCGCAAGCGAATACGACCTCCGTTCATACAACTACGCAAAGGAACACAGCGACCAAGCACTCAAACTGCTATCGAGCGCAGCCACACTCGATGAATTGTATTTAGCAAGTCAAATTGAAATGGCGCTAAGTCAGGCAAGCACAGCCATGACGCACCTCGCCAAGGCCAAAACACTGGTCAAAAAAGAAAAAGATTTTGAATTGCTCGGTTTTACAGCACTTGAAAAGCAATGTGCCTTCTATTTAGCACAAAAAGCCAAAGCAACAGATTTTCAAGGTCAAGTACTCGCACCTGAACTCAATACCAAATACGATGAATACGGCCCCATTCTAAGTGCTGACGGGCAAACACTTTACTTCACCACCCGCAACCCCGACTCCAAAGGCGCCAACCTCAACCCCGACGACCAACGCTTTTTTGAAGACATCTATTTGGCCAGTACTGCACTAGACGACAACGGAAAATGGACGCGTTTCTTCAGCTATAACGACCTGCTGAATACCGAAGGATTTGACGCGCTTTCTTATGTTTCCAAAGACGGGCTTCTTGCGCTCGGCACGCTCAACACTACCGCCTCCAAAGAAGCGAGTACGCAAGGATCCGATATTTTTGAATTAACGGCTGAAGCGAATGGTGTTTGGGATGACAAGCGCATCATCAATGAGATTCCGGGCTTGAACACGAGCTATTTTGAAGGTTCTCCGTCCAAAACTGATACAATTTGGATCGATGAAAATACGTACGTGGAAGAACTTTATTTTGTGTCGGACCGTGAAGCAGAGAAATTTGCGACCGATATTTATATGGCCCAAAAAATCAATGGCATCTGGCAAGCAGAGGTCAAAGCACTCGGGCGCAGCATCAATACTGAAGGTCGAGAAACCACACCTCACGTGACGCCAGACGGGCAATTCTTGTTTTTTGCTTCAGACGGCCATGAAGGGATGGGCGGCTACGATATTTTCGTTTGCAAACGCGAGGGCAAAGAATGGTCTGCACCAGTAAACTTGGGCGCGGCCATCAATACAACCCTAGACGACACACACTTTCAAATTGCTGCCGACCAACTTCGCGTCATATGGGCGAGTGTCAGCGAAATCGATGGTTTGTTCAGTTACAATTTATTTGAAGCGCCAATTGGCGTGATACAATCCTCTGAAAAATAAAAAATTGCCACGTTATTTCATTTCTCTTGCCTACGACGGTAGCGCTTATCACGGTTGGCAAATTCAGCCCAACGCACGCAGTGTACAAGAAGAAATACAAACTGCGCTCTCTAAATTACACGGCAATCAAGCCATTGAAGTAGTGGGCTGTGGCCGCACAGATGCTGGTGTGCATGCCCAGCACTATTTTTTACACACCGATCTGCCTCAAAGCTGGGACCCCCAGCAACTCGTTTTCAAGCTCAACCGCATGACCGCACCTGATGTCTCTTTTAAACAAGCTTGGGAAGTCTCTTCAGACTTACATGCGCGCTTCGACGCCAGCAAACGCACCTATCGCTATTTTATTCATCAGCGCAAAAATCCGTTTGTTCGCGCTTCAAGTTGGTATTTAGAAAGCCCCTTAGACATCGACCAAATGAATGAAGCTGCCCTGCATCTATTGGGTAGGCAAGATTTTTCGTCATTTGCTAAGGCACATACCGATGTGAAGACCAATATTTGTGAAGTATTCAGTGCACAATGGCTAAACAATGACGACGGTATTTACTTTGAAATCAGTGCCAATCGCTTTTTGCGCAATATGGTGCGCGCCATTGTGGGCACATTGGTGGAAGTAGGTTTGGGCAAAATAAAAGCCTCCGAACTGCCTGGCATCATTGCTGCTCAAGACCGCTCGGAGGCGTTTGTATCGGTGCCTGCTCAAGGCTTATTTTTGTGGGCTATTTCTTATGACCAAGCCTCTGAACTCAATCGGGCTGATTGATTTCCCATTCGCGGTAAAGGTCAAAATAACTTTTCGTTTCTAGGATAACGGCTCCGCCAAGTGTATCGCCGAATTTAGCTGGCAAGCCGCCTGTGTATACCGTTACACGGCCAATAGCACAACTCGGCACATTGAATACTTCATTGGACTTGATGCCGTCAAGTACGTAAATCATGTCGCCTTTGCGAGCTCCGCGAAACATGAGGCCGCCGTCGTCGTCTTTTTTGACATCAGAATTGGAGTTGGCTACCATATCGATGACGCTGAATTTGTCAGGGCGGTTCTTGATTTCTTTGGCAGTTAAAGTGGTCACGGGCGTTTCGCCAACGCGAATGCGTGCTTGTTCGTAACGGCCACCACCAACGCGAACCGCTTTGACATCTTGGGTTTTGCTTTGAAAATACACCGTACCCGCATTGCCATAAGCTTCTATCGGAACTTCTACAGTAACTTTAGCAGTGGTATCTTTTTGAAAACAACCGATTAATTGATAGGTTCCGGCAGGAACACCAACGATGCGAAAACGCCCCTCTTCATTGGAAAGCGCTAAATAAATGTGACCGTTTTCACGGATCAGGGCTTTGGCACCTACAACAGGTTGCTGGGTACTGAAATTCATAAAGGTTCCGATGACATCACCAGTTCCGGACTGCGCTACTGTGCTTGCTGCTACCAAGAGCATCCACACCATCATAAAGTTCTTCATAAGCATGTTTTCTTGCAAGATGCCCAGAACTTTCAGATTCCATAAAAATTTATAAAGTTGCGCTGCTCGTCGCGATTTCGCGGTCTACTTTCTTGAAAAGACCTTGCAAAACTTTCCCTGGCCCTACTTCAACGACCTCGGAGCAACCATCGGCAAGCATGTTTTGCATGATTTGCGTCCAGCGAACAGCACCAGTAAGTTGTGTAACTAAATTGGCCTTGATTTGAGCTGGGTCTGTGACCGCTTGTGCATTGACATTTTGATAAACTGGGCAGATTGGCTGCGCAAAGTGAGTGGCTTCAATGGCGGCAGCGAGTTCTTCGCGTGCAGGCTCCATGAGTGGGGAGTGAAACGCACCACCTACCTGCAAGACCAACGCGCGTTTAGCGCCCGCAGCACTCAGTTGTGTACATGCTTCTTCTATGGCCGCAAGGCTGCCTGAAATCACGAGCTGACCCGGACAATTGTAGTTCGCCGGAACCACAATACCATCTATACCTTCGCAAATGCGCTCCACAACCTCGTCTTCGAGACCGAGAATGGCCGCCATAGTACTTGGGGCCAGTTCGCATGCTTTTTGCATAGCGACAGCGCGCTTGGCAACAAGGCGCAAACCGTCTTCAAAAGTGAGTGTTTTATTGGCAACTAAAGCAGAAAACTCGCCTAGAGAGTGACCCGCAACCATATCTGGTGCAAAGCTCTGGCCAAGGCAAGCAGCTAAAATTGTACTATGTAAGAAGATAGCAGGCTGGGTTACATTCGTTTGCTTGAGGGCCTCGTCTGAGCCTTCAAACATGATGCTTTGGATATCAAAACCAAGGATTTCATTGGCTTTTGCAAATAAGGAACGTGCCAGTTCTGACTGCTCGTAAAGGTCTTTACCCATTCCAGAGAATTGGGCGCCTTGGCCCGGAAAAACATATGCTTTCATGTCGTTAATTTGGGAGTAAAATTACGTAAAACCTCAGGATTAAAGCTGACCATCCGAATGATACTTGCCTAATTTATAAACCCGCACCTTCTGTAGGATGCCGTCTTGGTCGTAGTCATAGACCTTTCCGTCGTAAAATTGGCCATTTTTAAATTCGCCGTCCATCCAGATTTCATCGTTGTCGTTGTAGACTTTGTTATAGCCGTTTGGCACAAAGCGTAAGCCCTTGGTTTTGGGATTAGACAAGCGCGGTGGATATACAATAGAAGTCGACGCAGTAGTAGTTTTTGGCGCTACTGTGCTTTGTGCTGTGCTGGTTTTTTGAAGGGCGCCAATTTTTCCTTCCGGACCCACTACAAAAGAATTTTGCAGCTGCCCACTCGTATTGTAGCGCGCTACTTGCCCTTGAACTTGTCCGTTCTTGACTGTATAACTAAGGGCCAACTTGCCATTCGGATGGTAGTAGCTCACCCTCCCACTCTCCTGCCCTTGGTTATTGAAATTGGCGCGGTAGGCCAACTGACCGTTTTCGTGATAGCGCAAGAGTAGTCCTTTGTATCCGTTTGCTTGGAAATCACCTTGCTCGGCAATTTGACCATTCGGATAATAGCGCGTGTAGCTTCCTTGCGGACGGTTGTTGTTATAGGATCCTTTGAGCTGAACGCCGCCATCCGGAAAAAATTTGGTCCAGGTGCCTTCTTTGCGGCCATTGACATAGTTGCCCTCCTCGACTTTTTGGGTTTTGGGGATGTTCTTGTTCGGATAATCCTTACCCGTAAAAGTCCATTTACCATGGCGCTCCCCATTGACATTGCGTTTATTTTGCGCCAATAATGTAGCGCTGCAAATAAGTAAAAAACAACATAGAGATGTACGTAATTTCACAACGCCAATTTACGAATTTTGGCTAACTTTGAACTTATATGCTAAGCCTAGACCCCAAAGAACTCACTGTCCAGCGTTTGCACCAACTTTTATTAGGTGCAATTGGCCCGCGCCCTATTGCGTTTGCCTCTACCCTAGACGCTGACGGCAACGCCAACTTGGCGCCATTTAGTTTTTTCAATGTCTTTAGTGCCAACCCACCCATTTTGGTATTTTCACCAGCACGCTCTGGGCGCACAGGTCAAAGCAAGGACACCTTCAACAATGCCAAAGCTGTTCCAGAGGTGGTTATCAACGTCGTGAACTACGACATGGTTCATCAAATGAGCTTGACAAGCTCACCTTACGCACCAGGTATAGACGAATTCATAAAAGCCGGCTTTACGCCTTTGGCTTCTGAGAAAGTTGCGCCATTTAGGGTAGCTCAAGCGCCTGTTCAGTTTGAATGCAAAGTCAATCAAATCATTGAACTCGGTCAAGAAGGAGGCGCTGGTAACCTTATCATTTGCGAAGTGGTGCAACTTCATATCCTAGAAGAACTCCTCAACGAAAACGGCCTCATTGACCAACACAAAATCGATTTGGTTGCGCGCATGGGCGGCGATTGGTATTGCAGAGCCAATTCGGCATCTATGTTTGAAATCAAAAAGCCCATTACCACTTGTGGTATAGGCTACGACGCGCTGCCCGAAGATATCAAGAGCAGTCAGGTGCTGAGCGCCAACGACCTCGGCCAATTGGCAGGCATCGAAGAACTGCCTAATGAAACCGATGTCAACGAATACAAATTACTCGAACTTTCCACCCTTTTTCTCGAACTTGAGCACGACGCCAGCGCCTTAGAAGCCGCCTTGCATCAAAGCGCACACGAACTCCTCGCTCAAAATAAGTTAGAAGAAGCGTGGCTCACACTTTTATCTTTTAATAACTAACCACAAGTCCATGTTTAAATTCACCGGCACCGTTAAGGTCATACAAGAAACACAACGCATTTCTGAAAAATTCCAAAAACGCGAATTCGTTGTTACCGACACCACGTCCATGTATCCGCAAGACATCATTTTTCAAACTACCCAAGACAAATGTAGCTTGCTCGATCAGTTTCAAGTCAACGACAACGTAGAAGTTTCTTTTAATTTGCGTGGCCGCGAATGGACCAGCCCCCAAGGTGAGGTCAAGTATTTTAACACCATCGAAGCATGGCGCATCGAGAAACAAGGGCAAAGCCAACCAATGGGAATGCCTAGCAACGGGCCTTCTGCCATGAACATGGGTTCTGAGCCGCTTCCAGGCACAAGTTCAAACGCTGCTGCTGAAGAAGAAGACGACCTTCCATTCTAAGCAGCTTGCTAAAATATACCTAAAGCCAAGCCGCTTCCGAGTAAAATACTCAGTAGCTTGAGCAAATTGAATTTGTGATTTTCGGTGGTTTCAAATATAATAGTGGTTGAGATGTGTAAGAACATGCCAACCACTACCGCCAAAATCAATTGCACGTTCATGCCCAACTGTTCAGTGGTAATCGAAAGCCCTAACAAAACCCCAATAGGCGTCATGAAGCCGAATGCCAATAAAATCAACCAAGCCGCGCTACGCTTGAGTTTGGTGGCTAATAAAAGTGTCATGAGTGCAATAGCTACTGGCACCTGATGAAAAATAATTCCCCACAAGAAACTACCATTAAACGGTACTTGGCTATCAGGGTCAATCCCAATTTGCAACATATTTCCGAGTGGAATCCCTTCAATGACCGAGTGAACTGACAGTGAAATAAATAAAGTCCAAGGCATCGCCTGCCCTTTGTGCACGTGCACATGCCCATGCTCGATACCTCCAGAAAAATATTCCAAAACCAACTGAACTAAAAAGCCCAATAATATGAAAACACCTACCTGAAAAACAGGTAAGGCTTCGTGTGCATGGTGCACATGCCCTTGATGCGCGCCGTATAACTCAGGCAATAAGTGTTGGAAAATGACTGCCAGTAAAAAACCACCGCTGAAAGCCAATGCCAGTTTGATGTATTGATTTTTGTTGGTCGCATTCAGATAGCTCACAATGGCGCCACCCAAAATAACCGAACCTATCAAAAGGAGCTCTACAGTGTAAAAATTCATGCTTTCTTTTTTGCAATCAGGATCAGGCGCTCACTTGTGTTTTCATCAAAAGGTGTCAAGTGGTAAGACCCAAAGGTTTCTATTATGTCAAAATCTGCAGCTAACAAGGACTCAAAATCGTTTTTAGACAGCGCCTGAACGCGTTCAGTAAAAACACCAATTTGCATTTGATCTTGTGCAGCAAGGACTTCGATTTGCTTGTAAATATGGGTGTTGTTGTGCCAACGCTTGATGTCAAAGACCACGCCTTCACTTTCGATGGTCTCGGCAGGCTTGAGATTGGCGCAAACCTTTGTAGCATTTAAAAAATCGATCACTAGCAAGCCATTGGGAGTCAGCATCGTTGAAAGTGCTTTGCAAACCGCTTGGTTCTCGGCTAAGGTATCAAAATAACCAAAACTCGTAAACAAATTGAATATCGCATCAAAAGGCGGGGTTTCCATCACTTGACGCATGTCGTGCACACTAAAGGCTACATTTTTGACGCCAAACTTTTCAGCTTGTTCTTGGGCAGCGGCAATGCTGTTGGGCGCTAAGTCGGCACCTACTACCTTAAAACCCATTTGGGCAAGCGTAAGCGAATGTCTGCCTTTACCACAGGCAAGATCAAGGACACGCGCGCTACTTGGCAAATCTAGTTTTTGGACTAAATGATCTAAAAAGAGCTTTGCTTCGTTGTCGTCGCGGTGCTGATACAACAAATGATAATACGGGGAGTCAAACCAAGTGGCGAACCATTCTTTTTGTGGCATGCTGCAAATTTACAACTTTCTTTTCCTAATTTCGGGACATGTTACAGATTGGGCTGAGCGGCGGTATAGGATCAGGAAAAAGCACTATTGCTAAGGTACTCGAAAAAATGGGCTATCCTGTTTTCTACTCGGATCAAGTGGCAAAAAGACTTTACGATGAACACCCCGTGCTCCAAAAGCATTTGGTGGATTTATTGGGTCCAGAAGTTTATCTGAATGGTCAAGTAAACAAGCAATTTTTAGCAGAACAACTCTTTTCGAATGCTGAATTGAAAGCGCAAGTTTCGGCGCTCGTGCATCCTATTGTGAGAAGTGTATTTGAAAGTTGGGCCCAACAACAATCGTCCGATTTAGTCTTCAATGAAGCGGCTATTCTATTCGAGACCGGTGCTTATTTATTATTTGATGCCACCGTTTTGGTTATGGCTCCCCTTGAAATAAGAATTGAACGGGTACAGAAAAGAGACCGGATTTCTCGAGAAGAAGTGCTCAAGCGCATTGCCAATCAATGGACAGACGTGAAAAAAATGGAACTCACGCCACATTATATTATCAACGACGGCAGGCCATTATTGCTACAAATTGAAAAATTACTGACGGTTTTTAGTACACCAACTTAATGTCTATACTGCGGTTCTGCTGCAGTTTGACGGCACATTCTTCAAAGCTAGGCGCACTTAGTTTGGGGCGCAGGTTATTTGAAAAAGCATAAGCCTCGGTTGGAATACCAAAAAAGTTTTTATCGCAGATTTTGTTGTGGTTTTCGTCGTGGTACACTACAATAGCATATTTACCAGCCTCTAGATCTTTAAATGTGTGGCTAACCGTGCCTTTTTGGGCATCTAAGCGATATAAACGATGGGTTTTACCCGCCTGTGTAAACACATCCGGATTTTTGTAGAGTGCAAATTCAATGAGGCCTTTATTATTGGCAATATTGGACACCTCGATGCGCAAATCATAAGTCGCAGCAGGCAAATTTGTTTCTATCATTGGATTGAAAGATGTCAGAAAGAAAAGCAATCCGAGAGAAATAGGCAATAATAATTTAGTCATGGGCGCTATTTATTCAGAGAGGCGGATATTCAACCCTAAATTGAATTGCAAGTTCTTAAGGCTAAAGGATTCGGTGTTGAACAACTGTTTCCATTCGTTGTAGGCACCAACCTCTAAACCGTTGCTGAGATCACGAAAACCGCGGTAAGCACTAGCCCTGATGCCAATTCTTTTAGTTGCATTCCATTGTAGAAAAGCAAAATAACCCATGTCTAACTTGGCTTGTGTGTTTGCGCCAACTTCTGTTGACAAGAGCTCGGTACCAACTGCATTCGGATAATATGCGTAAAATTCTTTTTGCATTTGTCCTTGGAGGCGATAGCGGTACTGCATACCGCCACCTACATGCAAGCTCAGGATTTTGAGATCAAGTCCGAGCGGAAGGGTGAGCAGTTCGCCTGTGACGGTTTTATTACATTGCAACAAAAAGGATGTTCCAGACAAATCAGTTGCCCATTCGGTGCTTTGATATGCTTGATTTTGATGTGCATACCCTAAGCCGCTGTAAAGGGTCAGGACTTTCAGGGCAGTATACCCAAACTGAACTTCGCCACCGGCAGTGCCGCGCCAAAAGGAAATAGGGTCAAAAGGTTTGGCAACTAATTGGCTTACCGACTGAATTTCTTGCTTATTGGCGCCAACTTCTGCCTGAAGATACCAACGCCATTGGGCGCTGGTACTAAAGGCAAGGATTGTAAAAAGACAAAACGAGACTAGCGCACGCATGTCTTAACCTAAAAATGGATAACGGTAATCGGCCGGCGGCACAAAGGTTTCTTTGATGGTACGGGCTGAAGTCCAGCGCATGAGGTTCATGGCTGCACCGGCTTTGTCGTTGGTGCCCGATCCGCGCGCACCACCAAAAGGTTGTTGGCCTACCACTGCACCTGTTGGTTTATCGTTGATGTAGAAATTACCTGCTGCATTCATGAGTTTTTCATTGGCCAATTGGATTGCATAGCGGTCAGTGGCAATAATTGAACCCGTTAGTGCGTATTCCGAAGTTTGATCGACGAGATCAAGTGTTTCGGAGAAGTGCGCATCTGGATACACGTAAATAGTGAGCACAGGGCCAAAGATTTCTTCAACCATGGTGCGGAATTGAGGATTGGTGGTCACAACAGTTGTTGGTGCAATAAAATAACCCACAGATTTGTCGTAGGTACCGCCTGTGATGATTTCGGCGTCTTGCTGCGTTTTCACGTAATCGATGTAGGCAGCAATTTTATCAAAGGCACGCTCGTCTATTACCGCGTTGACAAAATTGGATGGGTCTTCTGGGCTACCTTGCTTGAAGGAATTGACTTGCGTTACCAAAATGTCTTTGACAGCTGGCCAGAGGCTTTCCGGTACATATGCTCTAGAAGCTGCCGAACATTTTTGACCTTGGAATTCAAAGGCACCGCGAGAAAGTGCTGTGGCTACTTCCGCTGCATTGGCGCTGTTGTGAACCATGACGAAGTCTTTGCCTCCGGTTTCACCAACGATGCGTGGGTAAGAGCGGTAGTTTTCGATGTTGCCCGCAATGTTTTTCCAGAGCTGACGGAATACGCCTGTAGAACCCGTAAAATGAAGGCCTGCAAAGGCTTTGTGCGCAAAGATAACTTCGCCCGCTTCTGGGCCATCTACGGTCACCATATTGACCACACCTGCTGGTAAGCCAGCTGCTTCAAAAAGCTCCATGATGACTTGTGCAGAATAAATTTGGCTGTCCGCTGGCTTCCAGACCACTACATTGCCCATCATGGCAGGCGCCGCACAGAGATTGGCCGCAATTGAGGTAAAGTTGAAAGGCGTGAGGGCGAAAATAAAGCCTTCTAATGGGCGGTATTCCAAGCGATTCCACATACCGGGTTGCGAATCTGGCTGCTCGCTGTAAATCTGTGTCAGGTACTGGACATTGAAACGGAAAAAGTCGATGAGCTCACAGGCTGCATCGATTTCGGCTTGGAATACATTTTTGGACTGCGCGAGCATAGTAGCTGCATTGATGCGGTCGCGAAAAGGGCCTGCCAAGAGGTCTGCTGCACGCAAGAAGACAGCTGCGCGGTCTTGCCATGGGAGCGCCGCCCAAGCGGACTTCGCTGCCAAAGCTGCGTCGATGGCGGCAGCGACGTGCGATGCATCGCCCTGGTTGAAATAACCCAACACCTGCTGGTGGTCGTGGGGCATGGTGAGTGCTTTCTTGTTGGCTGTAGTGACTTTATTGGCGCCAATATACATCGGCACATCTATTGGACTGCGGTCCTTGAATTCTTGGTATTTGGCCATTAAAGAAGCGCGCTCCGGAGAGCCGGGCGCATAAGATTTAACGGGTTCGTTGACGGCCACCGGGACCTTAAAAAATGCGTTTGACATATGAATGATGAATTAGTGGAACAAATTTACAAAATCTTGGCGTGCAAGTAGGTAAGACAGGTCAGCATCTTAACTGAACCAGATGTCGCGGATGAGCTCTTCGCCAATAAACTGATTGCAGCGCCCTATAATGATTTGCTTGCCATGAAAAAGCTCGTCGCGCATAACGCTCGAATCAATTTTGAGGTAGAGGGTGTTGTTTTCAATGCGGATATCGGTAGTGCGGTTGGCTACTGCTGGCCCCATGAGTTCGGGCCAGGCCGCGATGAGGTCATAGGCCTTCATTTTGTCTTGTAAGCCATAGGCTTTCATGATCCGGCTCACCAGTGTCGAGAGCGGCTTTTCTTCTTGTTCGCGTTTGTTGTCGGGATTCATAGAGCGAGGGCTTGTTGGTCTTTGATTTGGAAAAGTTTGGTTTCGCCAGGCAATTGGGCAAAAAGTGCCTGCATGCGCGCGGGGTCGGTGTCGGTGATGAGCACCTGACCGAAGTAGTCGGCACTCACGAGCGCAATGAGGCGTGCCACGCGTTCGTTGTCCAGTTTATCGAAGATGTCGTCGAGAAGGAGCACAGGTTTTTGGCCTTTGTGCTGCTTGAGCCAGTCGAATTGCGAAAGGCGCAGTGCAATAATAAAGGATTTTTGCTGGCCTTGTGAGCCAAATTTTTTAACGGGGTGGCCTTTGATACTGAAGAGTAAGTCGTCTTTGTGGATACCCACATTGGTGTATTGCGTAAGCGCATCTTTTTTGGCCGAAGCCTGCAGTAAATCGGCAAACGAGCCTTCTGACAGTTGAGAGCGGTAGGCGATGTCGACTTCTTCTGCGTTTTGGCCAATTTCTTGGTAAAAGCGCTTGAAAACCGGGATAAACTCTGCTAAGAAGGCCTCGCGCTGCGCGTGGATATAATTGGCACTCGGAATGAGCTGAGCGTCCCATACCTCAATGGCGTCGGGATCAAACAAGCGGTGCTCGTGCATGTTGCGCAGGACCGCATGGCGCTGCTCCAACAAGCGCGCGTAGCGCTGGATTTCTTCTAAATAGGTTTTGTCGAGTTGGGCTAAAATGCCGTCCATCCATTTGCGGCGCAGCTCAGAACCTTCGGCAATAAGGTCGCCATCATAGGGGGAAATGAAAACTACTGGCAATTTGCCAATGTGAGCCGTGAGCTTTTCGTAGGCTTTTTTGTTCCACTTCACTTGTTTTTTGACACCTGTCTTGTAGGCAATTTGCACCTCGCAAGCTTTCTGATCGAGCTCCCATTGGCTGGAAATGGCAAAAAAGGCTTGGTCGAAGCGCAAATTGTGGCGGTCATTGACGTTGAGGTAGCTTTTGCACATGCTCAAGTAGTAGACTGCATCTAGGATGTTGGTCTTGCCGGCGCCATTGGGGCCAACAATGCCGTTGATGCCCGGCACGAAGTCGAGTTCGAGATCGGGGTAGTTCTTGTAATTGACCAGATGCAAGTGCGAAAGGTGCATGTAACAAAGATACGGAATAACTACCTTTGCCTCATGACGCGATCCCAAATAATCCGAGCGCATTTGGCGTTGCTTGTGGTGAATCTCCTTTATGGAGCCAACCACGTTTTGGCAAAGGGCGTGATGCCACAGTACCTCGACCCTAACACCTTCATTTTATTGCGCGTGAGCGGAGCAGTTTTACTGTTCTGGATCTTGCTATTGTCTCAAAAAAGAAAGCCCGTAGACCGCTCAGACTACTGGCGTTTTCTTGCAGCGGGTTTGTTTGGCGTGGCCATCAATCAGCTCTTTTTCTTTCACGGACTTAATTTGTCTTCGGCGCTCAATGCGGGTATCATTATGGCGCTCAACCCCATAATGGTTGTGGTACTTGCCGCGTTTGTTACAAGAGAAAAATTTACTGTTCCAAAATACACCGGTATCGCCACTGGAGCGGTTGGCGCCATTTTACTCACCTTGAGTTCGGGCAAGCTACCCGGCGCATCTTCATTGGGCGACCTGTTCTTATTAATCAATGCCCTCAGCTACGCATTATATTTAGTGCTCTCCAAACCGCTCTTACATAAATACAGCCCCATCCAAGTAATCACCTATGTGTTTACCATTGGCCTGATATTACTTTTACTCTTTCCGCCTACTTGGTCCAACCTATCTAATGTCGATTTCAAACAAATTCCGGCGAGCGCTTGGTACAAAATTACTTACGTGATTATCGGTGTGACCTTCCTGACCTACTTACTCACCATTTTTGGACTTAAATATGTGAGCGCAACGGTTTCTGCGGCTTATATTTACACGCAACCGGTCATGGTCATGGGCTTTGCGGTCTTATTTTCGGCGCTCGGTTGGGCAGCAGACTACACCCACACCATTACAGCCGAACGATTGTTGTATATGTTGTTTATTTTTACGGGTGTTTATTTAGTTTCTTTCTACAAAGCCCAAAAATGAAAATCACATCTCTTCTTTTCTTGCTCGCTTGTACCCACTTGCTTTTTGCCCAAAAACCAGCCCTTGACTTCAAGGCCTACGATACGTGGAAACGCCTCGAAAAGGAACAAATATCCAAAAACGGAAACCTCATCACTTACGAATTGACCTTTTTGAGGGCGAATCCGATCCTACATATTTTCAATCAGCAGACCCAAAAACACGATTCCATTACGAGAGCAAACAATGCACTCATTGCATTGGATGAATCCTACATTGCCTGGAAAATGAGCCCAGACTACGACTCGCTTCGTGCGCAAGAACTCGCTAAACTCGATAAAAAAAAGTGGGACAAAGACTCGCTCTTTGTCCAGCATTTCGCTCAAGATACCATTTACAAATTCGCTAAACTCAAGCAGGTACAACAAGCCGAAAATGCTCCTGTACTGGCGTTTTTACATGAAGTCAACCCTAAAAAAGTGGAGCCCGTCGCCGTTAAGAAATATGAAAAATACTTGTTCTGGAAAAAACCTGCACCCACGCCAAAAGTGTATCCTTTTAAGACAGATGGTCAACGTTTAGTGGTTTACACATCGGGGCAAAGCGCCTTTCCCTTTTTGGACAGCATCACTTCCTTTGCCCTGAGCCCTGACGGTTCAAAAGTGGCTGTCATTAAGCAGCGCAAAGTAAAGCTAGACTCAATGCAAGTGCGTATTTACGCCACCAAAGACCTGCTCTTACTCAAAGAATTTGAGGCCCAACCAAGTGCAACTGAGCTCACCTGGAGCCCCAATAGCCAAGTGCTAACTTATCTTTACAGCCCCGACACAGCCGCTGTTAAAAATTTCCACCTGACCTTATTCGATTTGAAAACATTGCAGCAACAAGATTTCGGAGACTCTACCGATTTCGACAAAAGCGCAAATGGTGAGTATCAGGCTGTAGCAAACGGCCGCAAACCGCAATTCAGCGACGACAGCCGCTACCTTTATTTTGGCATACGCGAGTGTCAAATTTTCCAGAAAGACACCCTGCTCGAGCGCGAAAAAGTGAACCTCGACATCTGGCACTACCAAGACCTTCAGATCCAGCCACAGCAACTCCTGCTAAAAGACCAAGCCTTGAAAAGAGGTTTACTCTATGTTTACGACCTGCAAAATGACCGACTGACCCCACTTGAAAACGACACCCTTAATGTTTCGCTCGACCTCCACATGACTGCACCGTATTTAGTAGCGACCAATTCCGATCCGTACGCGATACAAGCTCAATGGGAAGCGCCATCCAAAGCAGATTACTACAGAATTTCATTAGAGACGGGGCAAAAAGTCTTGTTAGGTAAAGGCTTGAGCTACACTGGCGAACTCTCTGCCGACGGTCGCTTTTTTAGCTATTTCATCTCCGACAAAGAGCAATGGATGCTCCTAGACATCGAAAAAGAGAGCCGCACTTGCATGAATTGCAGCCGCAAAGACCTCGTTTGGACCGAAGACCTGAATGGCCAACCCATGGCGGCAGGGCCTGTTGGTTTTGTAGGCTATACCAAAGACGCCAAAACGGTTTGTATGCAGTCTGAATTCGACATCTGGACTTATGACGTCGCTACCAAAACACTGCAGAGTATTTCCAATGAAGCGGCCACAAAAGACCAAATTGAACTGCGCTTTACGCGTTACAACCAAGATTCTGCCTGGCTCAATTTCCAGGAGGGCTACTTCATTGGCTTACGCAAATCCAATAAAAATGAGTTGCTCTATTTCTTTGACAAAGGACAAATCCAACAAAAAATGGAAGTGGCGCAGCGCATCGCCGGGCTTCAAACAGCGGAAAACCAAAACCAATTCCTCTTGCGTAAAATGGACGTGCAGACCTACCCAGATGTTTGGTTGTTTGATGCAGACTTCACTAACGGCGCACAAATTTCAGTAGCCAATCCGCAGCAAAGTCAGTACAATTGGGCCACAGTGGAAAGCGTCAAGTGGAAAGCCTACGACGGGCAAATGCTCGAAGGGCTGCTCTACAAACCCGAAAACTACAACCCCAATCAAAAATATCCGTTGTTGTTTTATTACTACGAACTCAATTCAGACAACCTACACAACTACCAAGCTCCAAAACCTTCAGCGAGTATCATCAACCCTACGGAATACGCCAGCGGTGGTTATTTGGTGTTTGTGCCAGACATTCGCTACCAAGCGGGAAAGCCTGCTCAAGGCGCCTATAATAGCATCATGAGTGCGGCAGATTACCTACTCAAGAACTACCCCATCGACGACAAGCGCATGGGCTTGCAAGGCCAAAGTTGGGGCGGCTACCAAAGCGCAATACTCATTACCATGACCACGCGTTTTGCCGCAGCCATGGCCGGCGCGCCGGTGAGCAATATGATTTCAGCTTACGGCGGTATTCGCTGGGGTAGCGGGCTCAACCGCCAATTTCAGTACGAAAGTACCCAGAGTCGGATTGGAGCCACCATCTGGCAAAAACCGGACTTATACACAGAAAACTCGCCATTGTTCCATTTGCCAAAGGTGCAAACACCACTTTTGATCATGGCCAATGACAAAGACGGCGCTGTACCATGGTACCAAGGCATAGAACTCTACAACGGTTTGCGTCGCCTGAACAAGCCTTGCTGGATGCTCAATTACAACGAAGACGACCACAACCTCACCAAACTCGCCAACAAATACGACCTCTCGATCCGTATGCGCCAGTTCTTTGACCACTACCTCATGAATGCACCCGCGCCAACCTGGATGACCACAGGTATTCCGGCCAGACAAAAAGGAAAAACACTAAGCTATGAGTAAGTTTTACCAACGCTTCACCTTGCTCTCCTTGCTTATGGTGTGGATTGCCATCACTTATTTGTCCTTGAAAAGCGCGAGCCATTCAAGCGCCATTCGGATCAATGATAAAATTGGACATTTCATCGCCTATGCGGTACTGAGTCTACATGCCTTGGCCTTTTTTCAATTTCAACAAAAGAAACACATTCTATGGCTCGTCCTGACATTAGTCGGCTACGGCCTTTTGATGGAAATTTTACAAGGATTTGTGCCGGGCAGAGAAGTTTCTGCCTATGACTTACTGGCCAACTGTATGGGCGTAGGTATTGGCCTGACTTGTTTTACTTTATGGAGAAGATATCGTCGATACCGAACCAACGGTTGAGGACAAAACCCTCGGCGTAATTATAGCCAGCAGGGCGGCCCATTTCAAGCATGCGCCCTTTCAAGAAATCAAAGAAAAGTTCTCCTGAAATGGGTGTATTGGGTTCGGCTGAATTCGGGTCAAAAAACTGGGTGCGGTAGGCTTTGATAGCGGCAATCTTTTGATCGAGATAAGGCGAAACATCGTGTACAAACGAAGGTGTTTGCAAGTAATCTTGGATGTAGTGCAATACCAATTGAGGACGATGCGCCGTTTGTGGGGTGCCGTGGTGCGACGTATGAATTTTGCGCAGGCCTGCTAAGAAGCAAGCCTCGGCCACCATGTGGCCAGCTCTGGCGTGGTCTGGGTGGCGGTCTGAGAGCGCATTGGCCAGCACAATCTGGGGTTGATGCAAACGGATTTGCTCAATAATTTGAAGCTTTGCGGCATGGTTGTTTTCGAAGAAACCGTCGGCAAGGCGCAAATTGCAGCGGTGCTGGACACCTAAAATGGTTGCCGCTGCGGCCGCTTCTTCATACCTGCTTTCTACAGTGCCACGCGTGCCGAGCTCACCTTCTGTGAGGTCGACAATTCCAATGGTCTTGCCTTGGGCCGCGTAATGCATTAGTGTGCCCGCCGCAGAGAGTTCTACGTCGTCTGGGTGGGCACCAAATGCAAGGATATCTAGTTTCATGAATTATTGAATGTGGGCATAGCTCTCCACACTTGGGCAGCTGCAAACCAAATTGCGGTCGCCGTAGGCGTTGTCTACACGACGTACTGGGGCCCAATATTTAGCATCAAGCAAGTAAGGAAGCGGGTAAGCAGCCTCTTGTGGTGCATACGGGTAAGTCCAGTTCTTGTTGATGATGCAATCTGCGGTGTGCGGCGCGTTTTTGAGCAAGTTATTGGCTTTGTCTGCATGACCATTTTCGATTTCACGGATTTCTTCGCGAATTTTGATCATGGCGTCACAGAAGCGGTCGAGCTCTTCTTTGTCTTCGGACTCAGTAGGCTCAATCATGAGCGTACCAGCAACCGGGAAAGAAACTGTTGGCGCGTGGAAACCGAAGTCGATGAGGCGCTTGGCCATATCGGCAACTTCTACGTCGGCGGTTTTCTTGAAATCGCGGCAGTCGAGGATCATTTCGTGTGCTACCGTACCGTTTGCACCGGTATAAAGGATGTCGTAATGGCCTTTGAGGCGCGCGGCAATGTAGTTGGCATTGAGTATCGCCATTTCAGTTGAACGACGCAAGCCTTCGGCACCCAACATTTTGATGTAGGCATAAGAAATGGTCAAGATGAGTGCAGAACCATAAGGCGCTGCAGAAATAGCATGGATTGGTGACTCACCTCCTGTTTTGATGAGCGGGTTGCTCGGCAAGAATGGAGCGAGGTGCGCAGCCACACCAATTGGACCCATTCCAGGGCCACCTCCACCGTGTGGAATGGCGAATGTTTTGTGAAGGTTGAGGTGACAGACGTCTGCCCCGATGTTACCTGGGTTGGTGAGACCAACTTGGGCGTTCATGTTGGCGCCATCCATATAGACCTGTCCACCGTTGTCGTGGATGATGCTCGTGATTTCAATGATGCCTTCTTCGTAAACGCCGTGTGTAGATGGGTAGGTCACCATGATGCCCGCCAAGACGTCTTTGAGCTCGATGGCTACTGTGCGCAATTCTTCGATGTCAATGTTGCCGTTTTCATCGCAGCCCGTAACCACTACTTCAAAACCTGCCATAACCGCAGAGGCAGGGTTGGTGCCGTGCGCAGAAGAAGGAATGATCATTTTTTTGCGTTGGAAATCGCCGCGAGATTCGTGGTAGGCTTTGATGACCATGAGGCCAGCGTATTCGCCCTGCGCACCCGAGTTGGGTTGCAAAGAAAGAGCAGCAAAACCAGTGGCTTCACAGAGGTCTTGCGCCAATTGTGCAAACATTTCGTGGTAACCCACCGCCTGATCTAAAGGCGCAAATGGGTGCATGTTGGCAAATTGCGGGTTGGTAACAGCCATCATTTCGGAGGCTGCATTGAGTTTCATGGTACAAGAACCGAGGGCTATCATGGAGTGTACCAAAGAAAGGTCTTTGTTCTCTAGACGCTTGAGGTAACGCATCATGCGCGACTCCGAATGGTAAGAATTGAACACCGGATGAGAGAGCACTGCTTCAGTGCGTACCAAGCTTGCTGGAATAGCGCTAGAGGCACTTGCTAACTGGGCGCCAAAAACGTCCAGAATAGCGGTTACATCTGACATCAGGTGTGGCTCGCCAAAAGAGATACTGAGTTCTGAATCTGAAATATAGTGGAAATTGAGGCCGGCCGCCTCAGCTTTGCTGCGGATTTCGGCACAATTGACACCCGCAACATGAATGGTATCAAAGAAATGTGCGGATCCGATGGAAAGGCCTGCGTTTTTGAGTGAGTTCGCGGTGGTTGTGGCTAAATCATGGACGTGTTGTGCAATTTGTTTGATGCCGTCTGGGCCATGGTAAACTGCATACATGGAGGCCATGACGGCCAACAACGCTTGAGCTGTACAAATATTTGAAGTGGCTTTGTCTCTTTTGATGTGTTGTTCGCGGGTTTGTAAAGCCATGCGAAGTGCTTGGTTGTCGTCGGCGTCTTTGGATACACCAATGATGCGACCTGGCAAATTGCGCTTGTAGTCTTCTTTAGTGGCAAAGAAAGCGGCATGTGGGCCACCGTAGCCCATCGGAACGCCAAAGCGCTGCGCAGAGCCGGTAACGACATCAGCACCCATGCTGCCTGGCGACTTGAGCAAGACCAAAGAAAGGAGGTCTGCGCCAACGGCAACTTGAATTCCGGCAGCTTTCCAGCTGGCGATAGCGGCTGACCAGTCTTGGATGTGTCCTTGAGCGTTCGGATACTGAACAAAAATTCCGAAGTATGTAGTGTCTGGAGTTAAGGTTTGGGCGTCGCCAACGATGAATTCGATGCCGAGGTTGAGCGCGCGGCCTTTCATGACGTCGATGCTTTGTGGCAGAGCGTTTTGATCGACAAAAAATTTGTTGCGTCCTGCTTGGATGTCCGCACGGCTGCGCGAATTGTAGAACATAATGAGGGCCTCAGCGGCAGCTGTAGCTTCGTCTAGTAAAGAAGCATTGGCGATGGTCATGCCAGTGAGTTCAATGACCATCGTTTGGAAATTAAGCAGTGCCTCCAAACGACCCTGTGCAATTTCTGCTTGATACGGCGTATATGCGGTATACCATCCTGGATTCTCGAGTACATTTCTCAAAATAACTGACGGCACAATGGTTTCGTGGTAACCCAAACCAATAAAAGATTTATTGATTTTGTTTTTGGCGCCCAGCGCATTGATGTGATTGAGGTAAGCTTGCTCGGTGAGCGCAGGATCGATGCGGAGTTCACGGTTGAGGCGAATTTGAGCAGGGATGGTGCGGTCGATGAGCATCGAGAGCGCATCTACGCCAATGGCTGCTAACATGTCTTGTTGTTCGGAAGCTCCGGGGCCAATGTGGCGTCTTTCAAATGGTGTCATGTATTGTGTCGATTTTGGGTCTACAAAAGTACTTATTTTTCCGTGAATTGCTGAACCCGAAGGCAGGCATTATCGTGCACATCTTGCCAAAAAAGATTGATGTCGCCGATGTGGTAATTGCGCATGGTGAGGCTCAAGAAAAAGAACTTGCCGCGTGGGCGCTCAATCCAGATGGCGCCATCGATGAGGTGGGTGTCGAAAAGTTGCGGATAAACTTGGTTGTCGAAATACAAAAAGCCTTTGTGGGCAGTCTTTTGTGTCGTGCTTTCAAGCGTCCAAGAGACCGGATTTACGACTGCTTTTCCTTTGTACCATTTCTCGTAACTCGACTGCTCTATTCTTTTTTTGAAGGTATTCCAAGATACATAACCACCAGTGGCATCTGGGTTGGTAAGCAAAGGGATTTGCTTGAGGTCGGAAGCAGCAATCCCGATACCGGGCAAATAAGCTGCAACGAGTTGACTTTGCAGCGCTTTACCGTCGAAAAATTCTTGGAGCAATAAACCGCAGTGGGTGCTGCCTTGGCTGTGACCCGCCAAAATAATGGGCCTACCGTTGTTGTAGTGCTCGAGGTAATACAAAAAAGCGGCGCGTACATCTGCGTAAGCCAACTCCAATGCAGCCTTGCCTTCAGGGCCCTCCACATAATAAGAGCGCAGGTGAGCAGAACGGTAGTAAGGGGCAAAGAAGCGACCCGCTTCAGCAAAGGCACTGCCCTGAAACGCAAGTGCTGTTTGGAGCACTTTGGTTTGTTGTTCGGTATCGCTGATGGGAACATTCCAGCGTTTGTCACTTTTTTTAGTGTTGAGTGTTGGGTACACATAAAAAACGTCTGCTTTGGCGTGCAAACTGGTGTCTTTTATATGAGCGGCAAGGCCTGCAGGATAAGCGCCCGGGCGTGCGGCCCAATTTTGAGCCAACCCGTAGTCTATAGGGTTTTGTGCATAGAGTCCTGTTGAAAGAATTGGGAGATACACGAAGAGAAGAGTTAGAAAACGCATTATTTTTGTAGTCGAAATGTCTGGATACCAAAGAAACACATTTTTTTGCCTATTGTTTTTCCTCATGGCCGCAAAAAGCGCATGTGCGCAAGATTCTATCGTGTATTGGAAATTCAAGTCGCTGTATTCCTTGAGTGGCACCCAAACGTCATTTGTCAATTGGAATGCCGGAGGGCGCAACAACATCTCGATCATCGGCTCAGCAAGTGCCTCAGCTTACTATACCCGCGAAACCGTCAAATGGACCAACGATGCCTCTTTTGCACTGGGTGGCATTAAGTATTTTGACAACAAGGGCATTGGTGCCCAAAAAACAGACGACCGCCTCGACCTCGCCAGCACCTTCGGGCTGCAGTTGTCCAAAGGCTTCTTCCTTACTTTCGCCTCGAGTTTCCGTACCCAAAGCATCAACGGCTACGCCTACCCCAACGACTCCATTCCGGTTTCGCGCTTCATGGCACCCGGCTACATGAACCTCGCAATTGGCGCTGACTTCCGTAAATCCGACAACTTCAACATCTTCTTCTCCTCGATAGCCATCAAATCAACATTTGTACTAGACGACTCCCTCAGTGCAACAGGTTCTTTCGGGGTAGAACCCGGCATGCGCTACCGCCAAGAGTATGGCGCCTATCTCAAAATGAAACTCAATCGCCCCTTAGCCAAAAACATCGAGATGAAATCCAAACTAGAATTATTTAGTAATTACCTCAATAACCCCGAAAACATCGACGTCAATGGAGAGCTCTTGCTGCTCTTTCGCGTCAACTCGCTGGTGTCGGCCTCTGCCCAATGGAACCTGATCTATGACAACGACATCAAAATCACGGATATCAATGGCAATATTGGCCCTAGAACCCAATTTAAATCGGTCATTGGTATAGGTTTATCTTACAAAATCGAAAGTTAATGAAGCAACTTCTTTTCTGTGCACTGCTCCTTTTTATGGGCCCAGTAAACGCGCAATCTGACTATTCAAAGTTCGACCTCAATCTACAACTCAACACCAACCTTTATCAAAAGCAATTTGGACCCGAGTGGAACCTTCAAGGTGAACTAAACCTCAACCCTAGATGGAGCTTACTTTACAATTACTCGATCGGTTCCTTTAAAAACTATACTGGTTACGCGCACGCACCCATGAGTTTATTTGCAGTCGGGCCCGTAACCCGTTTTTTAGCTCAAAATTCCTTTACTTTTAGCGATTTCTTGGGCGCTCTAGCTTTGGGCGCACTTACAGCACTCATCCCCGAAGGCGTGGCCTATCATTTTCCTTTAGCCTACCGCTACGACCTTTCGGGCTACGTGAATCCATTGGGGCTGGCCTATATTTTCAGCAACAATCTGAGCGCGGCAGGCCAGGTCAAATACGACGCTACAGCAGGTGCCAAACTGACTTATTACGCACCATTTGGTCTACACGCCAACGTTCACTTTCAAACGCGCTTTACCGCGGGTTACGGCTTTTACCCAAATGCAGGCATTGGTTTGGGTTATTCATTTGGACATCGCAACCTCAGCGAATAAGCAACCTACTCAATGCCCACCGGGCTGACAGCACAACGGTAGGGCTTTTAAAGCATCCGGATTCGCCTTTTTGTCGTCGGCCTGATAACCAATATTCACCAACACCATTTGCAGCGCTTCTTTATTGGTCTTAGCTGGCTTGAACTTCACATCCACCACTTTTGTTTCGAGGTTGAGTTCTGCATAAACCACCCCTTTGGCCTGATTCAAAGCTGTTTCGATGCGCTCCTTGCAATCGCCACATTGGGCGGAGGTCTGAATTTGGAGCACCATTGTTTTTTGGGCAAAAAGTGGCGTCCCGAAAAGGAGTAAAAAAGAAATGAGAATTGTTTTCATATTTATTAATTTTTGATTGATTTTGATTGATTTTGATTGATTTTGATTGATTTTGATTGATTTTGATTGATTTTGATTGATTTTGATTGATTTATTTAATCGTATAGCGCAAACCAAAATACACATTCCAACCCATAATCGGCGACCAAAGTTCAGTAGCATCGAAAGCCTCCCCGAAAGGATCCTGCGCGCCAATGATGGGATGGTATTGCATTACGTTCAATAGGTTTTCTCCGCCGGCATAGAGTTCGAGTTGTTTCCAGTTTCGCGTCACTTGCGCATTGAGCAACCCCCATGGGCTACCCTGCCCGCCTTGCGGCAAACGCACGGCGCTGTAACGCGAATATGTCAAGTCATAAGACCAGCGCTTATTGCGGGTTTGGTAGCCGAGATTGGTAAAAATACGCTGGCGCGGCAAGAGCACTTGCGTTTGGAACTCGCCGTTGAACAACGCCCTCACGTCTTGAAATTTATAAGCCAAGCGCAAATCGAGGCCGCGCAAAATGGCGTAACTGAATTCTGCCTGTAAAACAGTTGCCAAAGAATTGTCAATGAGATTCTTGAAGACCACTGCCCCACTGAGCGAATCGCGATCGGCAACGAGTTGTTGCGAAAAACGCGTATAATAAGCATCTAGACTGAGGCTGCCCTTGCGTTTTTTGAAAGTAAAGCCCTGCACCAACGAGGCGCCTACATTCCAAGAAACCTCAGGCTGCAAGGCTTGTGGCGCAAGCCAAGTCTTGGAACTCGCCAACAGCGAGAGGTTGTCTACCACAAAATTGGGCAAGCGCCAAGCACGGCCTGCAGTGAGGCGCGCGTCCAGCTGAGGCGTGAGTGCATATTTAAAATGCGCACGCGGCGAGAACTGCCCACCGGCTAGGTTGTGTTGGTCGTAGCGCGCGCCTACCACGGCTGAGAGTCTGTTGCCCGCATAGGCGTATTCGGCAAACAAACCCGGCACCCACTCCGTGCGGTCGGCACCTACTACCTCAGCCCCAAAAGGTTGCCCAGCCCACTGACTTAGGCTCAGGGCCTGAAAACTTGCGCCTGCCTTGATTTTATGATCGGCCGTATAGATGATGTCGTCGTAGATGAGGTTCAGGTACCCTCGTTTTTCACGGCCACTGAAGTTGCGCAAACCATACAGGCCGCTCATGTTTTGATATTTGAACTGGGCAATGACGCCCAAACTTTGTGCAGGCTTCTTACCAAAAAATCCAGTTTTCGAAAAAACAGAGAGGTGTTCGCTGGCCAATTGCATGCCATAGCCCACCGGGCTGGCTTTGGTGTAGGAACTTTGCCCCCCGATTTTTTGGTCTGCGTAAGCCTGCACGCCCAGTTGGGCCTCCATGCGCGGGCCTTGGTAGCTAAAGCGCTGCAGTAAATTGAAGGTATTGGAGAGCGCTTGATCTCTAAAGCCGTCGTTGTTGTCGTCAAAGTTACCGTAAACCGCAGCGCCTGAAGCGAAAAGGCCCATGTGCCAGCGCTCGGAGAGCTGCTGGCCGCCCTGCAAATTGAGCTCGGTGCGCCCAAACCGATTTTGATACAGATTCAGCCCCAAACGAGGCATTTCTTTGGGTTTTTTAAATTCAAAATTGACCAAACCTGCCATCGACTCATAGCCATTCACCACAGAACCAGTCCCCTTGGTAATTTGTATGGACTCCAGCCATGTGCCAGGAATCACACTCATCCCAAACGCGCTTTCCAAACCCCTTAAAAACGGAATGTTTTCAAATTGCAACTGCGTGTAAACGGCATCCAAACCCAAAAGCTGTATCTTCTTCGCCCCTGAAATAGCATCCGACATACTGACGTCTACTGTCGCATTTGTTTCAAAAGACTCTGAGAGGTTGCAACAAGCTGCCTTTCTGAATTCAGCACTGGTAAGCTCCTCCACGTGCAAGGTTTTCAATTTCGAAATCCCGTGGGCATCTTTTTGCTTGCTCACGACAATTTCCTGCACCAATTGCCCCGAAACTAGCACGACATTCAGCGCCAAAAAACGGTCCGAGCGCGTCACTACCAATCGATCTGAGCGGTAGCCTTTTGCCACAAAAAGCAAGGTATCGGGCTGCTGCTTACCCAATAAGATTTCGAAGGTACCGTCTTCGTTGGAATACACTGTAGTACCCGCCCCCAACAAGGTAATCTTGACATTTTTTAGCGGCTTAGTCTGCACAGAATCTGCACCCTGCACCACGCCCCGAATTTGGCCCAAAGCCAATGCACTCCAAAAAAGTGCAGCAATAAATAATTTGATTTTCATTTATGTAAAATTTGATGAGACCTTCTATTCAAATAGAAAGCACATCAAATTCTCCAAACTTGTTGTTTGACCTGTAAATCACGACCACTTGCATATAGCGGAGGGGGTCGGTATGCGGAACCAATTTCGTATTTTTGATTTTCTTCGCATGAAGAGAAAAAGGAAAAATCAAAAACTGATTTTTGCCAAATGTAAATTGGAAAGAATTCAATTTCAAAGGAAGTATACGCCTGGTCAATATTGGTTTTCACCACCTGCAACTCATCCGAACAGCAGTCTTTTTCTTGCAAATTAGCAGCACAAGCCGCTTCTTTCTGTTTTTGACAGCAAGGTGGTAGCTTTTCATGTGGTGCTTTACAAGCGTGGTCAATCTTCAGTAAAACAGATGCAAACGCGCCATCTTGGTCACAAAAATGCTTGTGAATGGGGATGCCTACTTGGAGTGCAAGTTGCAGAACAATGAGAAAGACAGCGAATATACTTTTCACGATACAAATTTACATGTATTGTTTTATTTACAACATATTTGATTTTTAGGAGATTATTGCGAACTTAGAGTTATGAAAATTGCAGATTACATCGAAATAGATACGCAAATGCGCTTTGGTAAGCCCATCCTAAAAGGAACAAGGATTTCTGTTGCCGACGTGCTCAATTGGTTGGCGAATGGTCTAAGCACTTATGATATCATTCATGATTACCCAGAATTGACAGCAAATCATGTATCAGCATGTTTGCTTTATGCTTCTACACGCGAACAGCAAATCAGTTTTGCCTCATAAGTTTGTTGCTTTTTGATCAAAATATTTCATTTCGAATCAAGAAAAATATTTCTGATCAATTCCCCGATTCCATACACATCTCAGATTTAGGGAAGGAGATTAAAACAGATAAAGAAATATGGGAAATTGCAAAATTAAAAAACTTAGCCATTGTAACATTTGACGTTGACTTTTACGACTTCTCAATTGTTTGGGGGCATCCTCCCAAGATCATCTTAATTAGAAGTCAGAACCAAACTACCCATTTTATCGCAGAACTGCTGAACAGTTTCCAGGAGCACATCAAGACATTTTTAATGGAGCAAAATACTTCTTGTTTAGAAATTATTCAGCAAGAATAAGTTAAATTCAGTACCTTTGCCACTCAATTTCCTAGACCATGAGTGATCCGATTAAACACGAGTGTGGCATTGCCCTTTTGAGGCTCAAACAACCACTTGAATACTACCTCGAGAAATACGGATCTGTCCTCTGGGGGCTCAACAAAATGCATCTTTTGATGGAAAAGCAACACAACCGCGGCCAAGATGGTGCGGGAATTGCCAACATCAAGCTCGATATGCAGCCCGGCGAGCGGTATATTTCACGCAGCCGTTCGGTTCATAAAAATCCGACACAAGATATCTTCGATCAGATCAACGCCAAGTTCAAGGCCATATACGATGAAAACCCCGAAAAGCTCAAGGATGTTGCGTTTTTGAAGCAAAATGCGGGCTTTACAGGAGAAGTCTTTTTAGGGCATTTGCGCTATGGAACCTACGGACGCAATTCAATAGAGAGCTGCCACCCGTTTTTGCGTCAGTCCAACTGGATGACCCGAAACTTGGTTGTGGCCGGCAACTTCAACCTCACCAATGTCGACGAACTTTTTGAGGTCTTGGTAGAGCTCGGGCAGCATCCGAAAGAAAAATCCGACACCGTTACGGTCATGGAGAAAATCGGGCATTTCCTAGACGTAGAGAACGACGAACTTTACGCGCACTACAAAGCGTTGGGTTACGGCAAAACCGACATTTATGCGCGCATCCAGGACGAAATCAAAATCGATAAGATCCTGAAAAAAGCATCTGAACGCTGGGACGGCGGTTACGCAATGGCAGGGCTCTTAGGCCACGGCAGCGCGTTTGTACTCAGAGACCCGAACGGCATTCGCCCAGCATTTTGGTACGAAGACGACGAAATTTGCGTGGTGGCTTCTGAGCGCCCAGTAATTCAAACAGCTTTCAATCTCAAAGAAGAAGACATCCAAGAACTCAAGCCAGGCCATGCGCTCATCATCGAGAAGAGAGGTCAGGTCAAAGAACTCCAAATCAATGCGCCGCGTGAGCTAAAGCAGTGTTCATTTGAGCGCATCTATTTCTCTAGAGGCTCCGACGCCGACATCTACAAAGAACGCAAGGCACTCGGTCGCCTTATCGTCAAAGACGTACTAGACAGCGTTGGTCACGATTACGACAACAGCGTCTTTTCATTTATCCCGAATACCGCAGAAGTTTCTTTTTATGGCCTCATCAAAGGCTTGGAAGAAGCGCTCAATCAACACAAACTAGCACAAGTTCATGCACTCGGCACGAATGCCAGCCCAGAATTACTATCCGAAATCATCAATCGCCGTGCACGCATCGAAAAAATAGCCATCAAAGATGCCAAGCTGCGCACCTTTATTACACAAGACGACTCCAGAGACGACCTCGTAGCCCACGTCTACGACATTACCTATGGTTCTGTCCGCCGCGGCACCGACAACCTCATCGTCATTGACGACAGCATCGTACGCGGTACTACTTTGCGCCAAAGTATCTTGCGTATCTTAGACCGTCTTGGCCCCAAGAAAATTGTTGTCGTTTCTTCTGCACCCCAGATTCGCTACCCAGATTGCTACGGCATCGACATGGCCAAAATGGGCGACTTCATCGCTTTCGAAGCAGCCATTGCCCTCTTGCGCGAACGCGGCCAATCTAACCTCATCGACGAAGTCTACAAAGCAGCACTAGAACAAGTACAACTGCCCAAAGAACAAGTCAAAAATGTGGTTCAGCGCATTTACGCCCCTTTCTCAGACATAGAAATCTCCGCTCAAATTGCCAAAATGCTCACGCCAGTCGGCATGCAAGCAGAGGTTGAAATCATATATCAAACTGTCGAGAATTTACACATCGCCTGCCCAGGTCATACCGGCGACTGGTACTTTACCGGTAACTACCCCACCCCTGGCGGAAACAAAGTTGTGAACCGCGCCTTCATCAATTGGATGGAGAAACGCAATGAGCGGGCTTATTAACCAATAAGTAGCGCGCTTATTTTTCCTTGTAAATTGAAAACTTGTGTTTCAATAACTGATTTGGTGTTTTTTGCTATCTGTAGCGAAGTCTCGAGCAACGTTTCAAAATCTTGCTCATCGGATACAACCTGCGCAAAACCCAAATCAATAAATTGCTGCGCCTCCGGAAACTTCTCATGCTTAGGGCCAAACATAACCGGTAATCCATAGGCCAAGGGCTCCAAAATATTGTGCAAACTGCCGCTAAAGCCACCGCCGACAAAAGCTACCGACCCATACTGATACGCCGCACTGAGATGACCGATGGTGTCTAAAATCATCAATGATGCTTCAGAGAAAGAAGCTTCCTTCATTTTAGAATAAAAAACTGCTTGAGGGAAGGTCATCCCCAATTGGGTAAGATGGCGCGCAGAAAGATCATGCGGCGCAATCAGCACTTTCAAGTTGAGCGCATTCATGATTTCGTTGTGGCTATCCAAAAAATCAAACAAGATTTTTTCCTCTTGTGGCCAACTGCTACCTAAAATTAAAAGTGGCGAATTGCCTACAAATTGGGCAATGATTGGGTTGGGTAGGGCGCTAGCTTTGGCCTCTAATACCCGATTGAAGCGCAAATCACCTAATAGTTCAATTTTATGACTTGAAATACCAAGGGCAAGCAAACGTTTTTGTGTAGCCTCATTCTGAACGGCAAAATGCGCGACACGCTTCAAAGCCCGTCTAAAAAACCCACCGTACCACTTGAAATATACTTGCGAAGGACGCAAAATGGTCGATACTCCAAAGACTTTCAAACCTGCCACTTGCGCTTTTTGCAATAAATTGGGCCAAAATTCATATTTGAGTAAAAATAAGCGGTCGGCTTTCACAGCTTTAATGAGGCGCTGCATGTGCCGAGGGGTATCGGCTGGCAAATAAAAAACGGCATGAGGTTCAAAGCCGCGTTTGTGGTAGTGCTGCATGCCCGAGGGCGAGTAGAAACTCACCACAATCTCAAGTGCTGGATTCGCTGCAAGGCAAGCTTGAATCAAAGGCAATGCCATATCGTACTCACCGAGAGAAGCGCAGTGGAACCAATAGCGTTTGGAGCCCGTTTTTGGTAATTTTTGAAGAAGTGCCAAGGTTTCTTTCCGGCCTGAAACCAAAGCCTTGGCTTTTGGGTGCCAAAGTGCTGCAAACTTTAGAAGTAAGTTGTAGATTGCAATCAGAAAGGAGTAGCACAAACCCATGAATGCACGAAATTAATCGAATTGGATGGAAATTTGAACTTTGCCGCCCAAACCTAGCTCCACTATTTCGTGCAAAGTTTTTAAGGTCATATTGCTACCGTTGTTCTCCAATCTTGAAATAAATGGTCTTTTTTTGTCAATTAGCGAAGCAAGCTGCTCTTGTGTGAGTTTCTTCTCCTCTCTGGCTTTTTTAAGCAATAAACCTATTTTAAATGTATCAAAATCTCGATCAAGTTCATCGCGCCTTGGCGTACCTTTCTCCCCGTAAACTTCATCTTTAATTTGCTTCCAGGAAGTCATGTTATTTGTTTTCATAATATTCCATCATTAATTTACTTGCTAAGTCTAGCTCCCGACGAGGTGTTTTTTGCGTTTTTTTTACAAACCCATTCAGTAAAATTACGAGTCGATCTTCGTCAAAGAAACAAAAAACCCTCCAAATATTTGAACCCAATTGGATCCTGATTTCATATAAACCTTTTTGGCCTTTAATTGACTTCAGGTAATTTTCTGGCACGCGCTCTAAACATTCAACTGCCTCAATTACCTTGAATATCTTATTCTGAACCTTTGTTGGTTGCAGCTCTAGAAATTCCTTAAAAAAAGACTGATAGGCCACTACCTCCCTTATCTTCATGCAAAAATAATAAATGTAACTTATAAGTTTCTAATATTGTGAGAAAAATATCTACACCATATTAAAACGAATACAACATCTATTAATTATAATAATACTCCCTCGGCTCCGCAGAGTAAAAAGGGATATACCAACCAACGCGGAATCCCGTTTGAAGGTCTAGCCGACGGGCGGTAGAGACCGGCACATCGGGCTCGTCAAAATTGATGGTGCGGCGGTTATAGGTAAAACCTTGTTGGAAATAAAAACCTGCATAAAAGCTTGCCGAGCCGCGGTTGTTGAGAAAGGAATAGCCAATAAATTGCTGGGCATTGAAACCGGTGGTGAGGCGGTCATAACCTTTTTTGTAGTTGAGCTCAATTTGCGGCACTACGTTGTCGTTTGTCTCGATACGCAGGTGGTGTAGCATATAGCCGCCGCTGAGCTGCACGAGAATACCGCTGTTTTGGTTGGTTTGATTGAGTGGAAACAACCTACCGACATACGCATTGGCATGCACACCGCGCGGATACACGAGCACAGAACCTGGCATACCGAGGTCATTGGTGATGTTGCCGGCATTGTCTAAGAGGTGATCAAAAAGGCCAGTGAGCTTCACGTTGTCTGAGAACCAAAAGTCGGATTCTACACCAACGCTCCAGTTGCTCTTGAATTTATAACCTGCGGTAAAGCCAACGCGGTTGAAATAGCCGTAGCGCTCGGCGAGGTCGGCGCCTGAGAACGCACCGCCATAGTGAATGCCCACCACTGGTAGGGAAAGTGCCTCGGAGCCAGATACTTGTGCCAAAAGTGGCGCGGCCCAAAGAAAGTATAAAAATAGCGCTGTTACTTTTTTCATTAGTTTGTTTATTATTTGTCTTAAGCTGCGTTAAAACCACGAAATACCCCGTTTTTGGGGTTATAAGCGCAAAATATGTTGTTTTTTACTAGTACCATCTTGAATAACGTGTATTATATAACTTCCGCTCGGTAGATTTGATAAATCTAAATTATGCTTGATTTGACTTGAACTTAGGGAACTTTGCCAAACAAGCACACCTCGTAGATCATATATTGATAGTTCACTAAGACCCGAGCCAATGACGGTTATACTTTCGCAAAAAGGATTGGGGGCGATCAGAACAGACTTAATATCTGCAGACTCCAGCCCAAGTTCTGTGTCGACAAAGAAAGAATCTTCTACAAAACAGCCATTCTGATCATTAACCGCCACCGCATACCAGCCAGGTAACAGGCCTGATAAATCTTGGGTATCATTTCCATTTGACCATTGATAATAGTAAGGCATTGAGGTGCCACTTGGTGTAAGGTCGATGGCGCCATCTTGGCCAAATAATTCGGGGCTGAGTACCGCACTCAATTGGATACTTTGTTGAACACCAACAAAAATACTGTCAACAATACTGCAATTCATCGCATCGCTTACCTGAAAATGAATAAAACCCGATGGTAAACCAGTTAAACTATCTTCATTTTCTATAAATCCAGGCCAGCTGTAAAAATAGGGTTGCATCCCGTTTGTTGCCGTTAAATAAACACTTCCCGACAGAACCCCATTGCATAACGTCGGTAAAGCAAGAGCTGATACATTTAGTGTGTTGGAATCGATTTGATAAGTCAGACTGTCTGAACAACCCAAACTATCAATGACAATGATTTCATATGAACTTGCCAAAAGATTGGTTGGTGTTAAGCTTGTTTGAAGCTGTCCGTTCAGATACAATTCATATGGCTGAATTCCTTGCGCTGCTGCAACAGACAATTCACCGGTATTGGTGCCGGCGCAAATAACTGGTGTTCCGCTTACCGAAGCAGTGAGCAGAGAAAGGGTTGTAAGATTGACTTGAGTAGTGTCCTGACAACCTAAATTATCTAAAATAGACGCTGAGTAGTTTCCGGACTGTAAGTTTTGGAGTTGGGTTCCTGTCTGACCGTTGGACCATGAAATCAAATAGGGTGCTTGGCCACCAGTTAATATTAGCTCAAGCTGTCCGTCTGAATAGCCTGCGCAAGTTACGGGAGAACTTAGGGCCTGTACACTGATATTTGAAAGGCTGTAGGGCATAAAATCAATAGAATCAATGCAATTATACGCATCATGCACAATAAGTGTCTGAGGTGAGGTGCCAATGCCTATTAGCGTTGGAGCCGTTTGTTGATTGTACTGCCACAAAAAAGTATAGGGTGAGGTTCCCCCCTGTCCGACAGCCTGCAGAACCCCATCTTGCGAATAGCTGCAAGTTGGTGCCTGCAGCACTTGAACTTGTGCAAGCAGAGGAGTTGGCTCAGTAATTATTGTCAATAAACTATCTGTACAATTATTTGAATCGGTAACAATGCATAGTTGCGATCCTGCGCCGAGACCGGTTTGTACATTAGTTGACCCCGAAAGACTTGGCCAAACGTAATTGTACGGTGTTGTTCCACCCGTGGCCATGAGTTGAATACTGCCGTTTGTTCCTCCCGAACAACTCACGTTTGAAATTGCTTGAAGCGTTAAGTTCAAAGGTGCAGGCGCGCTTAAGTTCAATACAAGACTTGCCACACAAGCATTGGTATCTACAACCGTACAAACGTAGTTCCCCACACCAATATTAGCGATTTGTAAAGTTCCTTGACCAACTGGTGGAGCAGGTGTCCAGCTGATGCTTTGGAGCGCTGGCAGATCTAGAACATTTGCACTCAATTGGCCGTCTTGTGTATCGTGGCAAGATGGACTTACCGATGAGCCCGAGTTTAAAGTTGGTCCATTGACATTAGGTACAGAAAAACTTTGAGTCAGGCTACAGCCCAAGCTGTCTGTGAGGACGAGTTGATATGATCCAGCAAGCACATTTGAGATAGTTGAACCTAATTGGTTATTGCTCCAGACCGCTTGTAAAGGGCCTGTACCACCTGAAAACACAACGGAAAGGCTACCGTTAGCTTGCCCACAAAATGCCGGCTCGCTATTTAGCAAACTCATTTGTAATATCGGCGGATTTTGAAGCGTGTGGTTCAACTGGGCCTGACAACCATTGGCGTCGGTGAGCAGACAGGAATAAGAACCCGCAACCAAAGCCTGAAGTTGCGTTTGATTGGACTGTAGCATTTGCCATTGAAACGCATAAGGAGAAGTGCCTCCAATGGCTGCCACTGCAATTTGCCCATTGGCCGCTCCATAACATGTCGGATTTTGAGCACTGACAAGCTGTGCTTGCAAAGCAGTTGGTTCTGTGAGATTGATATTAAGCGTCTGAAGGCAGGAATTTTGATCTTGAACCTGAACAAGGTAGTTGCCAGGCGCTAAGTTTGTTATTTGTTGATTGCTTTGCCCTAGTGCAGGCCAAAAGTAACTGTAGGTCCCGGTTCCACCGCTCGCCAAAACGCTTATTGAGCCGTTGTTGGCCCCAGTACAAGTGCTATTACTCTGTGCGAGCACATTTAAAACTAAAGCTGGCGGTTGGGTAATGGTGGTTGAAATACTCGCAGTGCAATTGTTGGCATCTGTTAAGTTGGTTAAATAAGAACCAGCAGGCAAACTTGTTTGCAACAAAGAATCTTCGAGTAAACTTGGCCATGAAATCGCATATGGGCCCACACCTCCCGTGAAGGCGAGCTGTATACTCGCAGCGCTATCTCCAAAACAAAGATTAGTCTGCGTAATTTGAGCATTAAGCTGAAGAACCTGAGGTTGTGTGAGCGCTACTGTTTGTTGAGCTGTGCAGTTATTGGCGTCTGTGAGCTGCACCAAATAACTCCCCGCTGGTAAATTTGAAAAACTTGGGCCTTGGAGCGAAAGCGCTGGAAGATGGAACTGATAAGGCGCTAAACCAGCGTTTGCACTGCAAATGATACCGCCTGTGTTACTGCCAAAACAAGCAACATTCCAAAGGCTGTCTATGTTCAAGACCGGAGCTGTACTTTGTAAATTCAGTGTTGTTGAAAAATTGAATTGGCAATTGTTTTCATCTTGTAGCAAACAGTTATATATCCCTGGGGATAGGTTATTCAAAATATATGAATTACCAATATTTGGTGTCCAGGCATAATTAATTTGACCAGAAAATCCGGTTGGCGCAAACAGAATGCTTCCATTATTTTGCCCGCACGTTGCTTGCTGAATTTGTTCGTTGAGCGCCAAAGGCAAACAGTTCTTGAAAACTGGTATAATAGCCAAAGCAACAAATTGATTGAATTGTTCGAGTGGCGACCAAGTTGAAGCACCATAAGGATTCTGATCCCAGCGCCTAAATGTATTGTTGGGCTGGTAATAAAACGAACTGCTACCCAACTGCAAATTACCTGCTTGCTCTGTGATTCCGATAAAATAAGTGCCGGGGCTCAGGCTCAATGAACCCGTTGTCAAGGGCAAGCTTAGCGTTACACCATTAGTGTTATGTGCGGTGGTAGTTGTAAAATTAGCACTTTGAGCCAACAGAGGGCCAATTGGTAAACCTTGGGCACTGCAAGCATATATCTCTACTCGGACTGGTTGGTTGGCCGGCGTACCAGGCTGCAATACAAAGCGAACAGAATCTAAGATATCTGCAAAGGGCAAAGTAAAATTTTGTCCAATAATACCGTTGTCGTAGGCACTTGTAAGGTTATTGCCGATCCCGACACCTCCTTCAACGCCAACATGTTCAGCCAATCGCAGCAAACTGCGCTCAAATGTAGTACTGATAAAATTATTGATTGGTTGTACATCGCTTGGGCATAGCACTTCGTAATCAATTGTATAAGTGCCCACTTGAGCGATCAAATAAGATGGGACCTCCAGCGTATCTATTTGGTTTGCGGTCAGGGTGTAGGCTTGGCTCGTGGCCGTGTAAATAACTTGTTGGGACGCATTTTTTACTGTAACCTTCAATTGTACAGCATTCGTGGTGGTAACGCCATTGTTTTGAGCGCGCAAACTAAAATTGAGCGCGGTTCCATTCGGATGCTGACGCGTAGAAACAGTGGTATAAACCCCACCAGGATTTTGGTGATCGACAATGGCGATATCCACCCCTGGGTCCGGCCCAAATTTTGGCCTGAGCATGAATACATAGTTGAAGCCATAGGCTTCCATCGGGTTCCAAGCTCCAGCACCTACTTTTATATAACTTGCTTGGTTGCGAAACAGACCTGTTGCACAGCCTACTGGGAAGGGTGTGGTGCCACTCTTGTAAATCCCCATGGCATATGTGCCCGGAGCCAGTGCAATGGAATTTGGCAAGTTATAGGTATGCCAACCTGCTCCACTCGCTAAAATAGCAGGAGATTCCCAAAACGGGCTTGTGCCAATTTGGCCATTCTGTACATTATAAAGCTGGACATGGTAGTACTGTGTTGTGGAAGGGCTTTGTAAATAATAGCTAAGGCCCGTGAGGTTGTCTGGGCCGTTGATAGCAAAGCGTGTGGCTTGTACGTAATCGGTTGTGGTGCTCCAGTTGAAGGCAACATTGTAGGTGCCGTTGTCTCGGGCTAAATAGTTATAATCCAAAACAAGCGTCTGGACTTGCTGGTCGTTGCCACCTACTGCGTCGAGTTGGGGTTGGGTTTTGGTATATTTGATTTGATACGTTTTACTGAGACTCAAGACCGGAGACCAAGTCCCTGCAATAAAATCCAACTCGGCACCCACCGTTAAAGTCTGAGGATTGCTCGTGAAGGTTGCGATAGGCGCACTTGTGTTGGGTAATTCATAGATTTCTACCAAAAGTGCAATAGATGTAAGGGCCGCAGCCGAATAGTTTTTAAGTCTTGCCCCTAGTTGAATGCCACTTGAGGCCTGTGTAATTGGAATGCGCGTATACGGATTGAGCACGCTCAAAACACCTACATCGTTGTTGTTAGGCAAGGTAGAATATGAAAAATTCCAGGAGAAACTGGTGTTTTCCCAATAGTTGTCCCATTCAAAATAATAGGTCACGCCTGCTAATAATATTAGGTTTTGAATGCGAGAAGCATATTCACTTGATCCCGAAGAGATACAGCCAGCGAAGTCGTCGTTATTGGCCACGGCCTGACGGTTGCCGCATGTACCTGACCAAATCCATAAGCGCGTATCAGCACCACCCGAGCAAGAACTAATTTGAAGCATGCCACTTGTGCTCGGCGTATATTTATACCAACGTGCAGCAGTAGCGCCAAGTTGCGAAGCACCTGTACCCGTGAGCGTGCCACTTGTAAAAGTACCAGGGGTTGTTAGATTGGTGGCCGTCGCACAAGTTGTTTGTAAGAATGCAAAACCGGGAAAAAAGAATATGCAACAGAAAAGGAGTATCCTCATATAGACAGTTTATGGCCATAAAGTTACGCTATATTCAGAAAAGTCAGCATCTTTGCACGATAATACCATCCGTTATGGCTACCATAGATTTTACTGAAACATTAGCCACTTTGCGCCCACTCCAACATCAATTTATTTTGAGGCGAATTGGGGAGCAAGCGCTGCTTTATCCTGTGGTTTCAAATGTTGCCGCACTTTCACAATACGTCACGCTAAATGAACTTGGCCTCAAACTTTGGTTAGAACTTATCGTTGCAGCTTCAGAACCGCAGGCCGTTCTCAGCGAAATATTAGAAAGCTACAATTGCACACAAGAAGAACTTTACTCAGATTGTGCCGCATTTTTAAACGAGTTACGTGCATTCATGCAGGAAGCAAACCGTCATGAAGCTTAAATTCCACCTTCAAGTAGCAGGTCTAGACTTCAGCATCCATGCTGCAGCCCCTTACAAGGTTTTACTAGATAACGGCATGAGTGGTTTTGTAACTGAATCAGCAGCTCCAAATGCGTTTCAGATCTTTGCACATCCGAGCACTAACATCCCTGATACACAACACTACACCCCAGTTTACCAAGCCATACAAGCCGACGGTCAAACACTTTGGCAAATCGAAGAAAACCCCTCAGGACACAAACTCTTGCGCTGTAAACGCGCAGACCAAAACCCCTTGAAAGAAAGTCATTTGGTTTTTTACAACCAAACCGATAAACAAATAGCTATTTATAGCGATGCAGTAGATGAGCTACAACACATATTAGAGCCCTTAGCTTATCCGGTAGCACCACTTTTGTGGCACATCGCCATACAAGGCCATGAAGCCTTCATGCTCCATGGTTCTGCGGTTATCCACGAGGGTAAAGCACTTGTTTTTACTGGTTTCAGCGGACGTGGAAAGTCTACTATGGCCGGTTTATGGCGAGCTGCCGGGCACACGTGCATAAACGACGACCGACTCATATTGCGCTTTAAAGAAAGTCAATGGTGGGTTTACAATACCCCCATGCCCTACCCGGATGATGCCAAAGCCGCACCCTTGAACGCTATTTTTGCAATTAGCCACGGCCAAGAGAATGAAATGATCCCTCAAAGCCATTTCGACGCCCTGCAAGCTATCTTACCCAATTGTATCCAACACGGCTACGACACCAATGAGATTGAAGTCCGCCTAACTATCGTAGAAAAGCTGTGCCAAAACATACCAGTTTATTGTTTGCCTTTTCTACCAACCCAAGACATTGTAACGCACATCAAAGCGCATGTTTGATCAATTTAGTTTAGAACTTCAACTTGCCTTAGTACTCAGCCATCCATCTGGCATACAAATAGAGCAAGCCAATATTCTTTGCAAGCAAAATATCAATTGGCAACAATTCATTGCACTTTGTCATCGCCAACATATTAGTGGACTGATTCACGCTCGCATGCTCAACTATCCACACCTGTGTTTACCACAGCAAGTGATATTAGCATTTACAGGATATTCAGGAAAAATAGCAGCAAGAAACCTATTTATGCTTGGTGCTTTTGAGCAAATCAGTAAGGCATTTGCACAAGCACAGATTCAGATGGTAGCGTTTAAGGGTATCGATTATATAGATCGTATTTATTCCAGCATAGATCAACGCTTTTTATCAGATATTGATTTACTCATACAAGAGAAAGATATCACACGCGCACGCACACTGCTCGAATCTTTAGGCTACAATTGTATCGAAAATATCAGGCAATCTCGTTTTCACGAAAAACGTTATGGATCTATTCATGCCCCACTACAGTGTCAAAAAGACGGCGTAGCCATTGACCTTCATATCCGATTAGGCAAAGAAAAGATGCAACTCAATGAAGCCGTTTGGCAGCACATTGAACCTAAGCAGCAACATTATGTCATGAATCCCGCTTTTGCACTTATTTATCACTGCTACCACCTCAATATACATGTGTATGGCTACGGTTTTAAATTAAGTCAATTGCATGAAATGGCCAGTCTTATGGAGCTAATCATTGAAACTGAAAAACAACAAGCCTGGAAATTGGCAACTGAAATAAATGGCGGCGCATGGCTTGTGAATTGCGCTGCGTTACTTCACTATTTCTATCAGATTGAAATAACGCTTCCCTTTGACATTAAACAAAAGCAACCCCAAATTGAAAATAATATTTTGAATTGGATTGAAAAGGAGCAAGCTGCGAAAAACCTAAAAAACCTTGTATCGTTAACTATATTTGAATGGTTGGCGCTTGGATTTTTTCAAGTCTTTCCGACCAAAAACTATTTGAATCAATGGCACGCTAACGGCCGAAAAAGTAATAGTTATTTGAAACTTTGGTTTATACGCACTTTGAAATTGGCAAGCAGAAGATATGCGCGCCTGACCATACGCGCATAAAAGCCATAGTAACGCGTCAAGTACAGTTTCTTTTGGTATGAACTGGCCTGCCTCCAATTGTCATCTGACTTGCGAACCATTTCTAAAACTCCAAGTATCTGCTCCGCTGACACAGGCACATCCCAAAAAGTATTGGCATCTCCCTTACAAAACAACTTCTCATCTTGTACGATATGAACCCGATGTAAAACAGCTTTTTGATGCCCAACAAAAAAGGCGACAATGTCGCCTTTTTTAATATTCTTATGTTGTGGATTCAACAAAACACGGTCTCCTGGCTTAAGCGTTGGAAACATGCTGTATCCTGAAACTACATGCTCTGTGAGCATTAGCGAATGAGGATGCGAATAGCCTTACCAACAATACCCGGTAAAGGTGAGTTAGGTTGTGATCCATTCGGGTCAGTCGGTGGAGCTGAAAGCATAACCAAACATAATTCCTTATCTACATTAACCTTGACGAGGTTCGGACGTATATATTTTTTCATTTTCTTGACCTTATTGAATGAATACTTTTTTCTTTTCTGATGTTAAACCGTTCGTTACCTCAATGATGTATGATCCTTGACCACAATTTAGTTGAAAATTAAATTCAACACCGCCGGACACAAATGAATCAATTACTCTTCCGTTCAAATCAATCACTCTAACCGTACTAGAAGTATTGTCATCTACGTTGTTCAAATTAACTACAACTTTACCTGTAGAAGTAGCATTGACAATAATTTCACTCTGAATAGTCTCACCTACTAAGTCATCGATAGAACTCGGGCCTACTGGATTAGCAATTTGAATAGGTTTTACAAAATGGAGTACAAATCTATTTGAAAGAACACCGCTGTTTGCAAAGAACGAGACAGACGGCACGAGGGTTAAGTCATAAAACGTAGTATTTAACTTATCCTCTAGTAAAACAGTACCATTTTCCATAGCTACTTGATCTGCATTTATTGCATACCATCCATTAGAAGGACATTCAATCGTGAGCGGAACCGAAGTTTTAGATTTGTTGTTTTTTAATGAATTAATCGCAAGCTTTTTATTAGAACTTACTGTATACATTTGAACATATCCACTTGTGAACATTTTTTCAGAATCGTAATTATCAAAAGCATTTTGGGCGCTAGCACCTAACCCAACCGCTATTTGATCGCGTTGATCTCCAAATTGCACACTCAATTTCACAAGTGAAGAAAGACCATTTGAACCGCTTCTCAAAGTACCATAATTCTCTGGGTTGTAAACAGACATTTCCGAAGATTTAAAGGTAGCTGAGCCACCTGCCGTACTGGCCACGCGCACCCAGAAACCTTGCATTGGAGGAATAAATCTCGCAACGCTATCTGAATTACTCGTTACAGCATTTACAGTTGCGCTATACCAAGGAGAAGTATTGCCACCCGTACCATCAACCGAAACACCAGCGGCAACGTTGTAAGTATTAAACGTCATGGCTGAAACAGGCGAAGATTGAGCTGTTGTTCTGTACCATAAGGTTGGAACCAAGTTAGATGAAGCATCAAAGAATTTCTCAGCATCAAGGAAACTCGGGTAAGGATTTGCCAATAAATGATAACCATATAAGTTCACCCCTACACCTGCAGCAGTTCTAGTTAAACCAGAAATAGTAAAAGTGGAGTCATTGAAAAGTCCGTTAGTCACAATATTTTGTGGCGTTGAAGGGTTGTAATTTGAATAGTTGTAAAGTACGTAACCCATACCTGGTTTTAGATACTGATGACCATTTAGTGATTTATATTCTGGGGTAGTATAACCACCTTGAGCACTAGGTGCGTTTAAATTTTCTTTCCAAGACCACATTTGCGTACCTGTATTTGATACACCAACTGTGGCTAATTCACCGAAGTTAGATCTCTCTGCATTATTTGTTGCAGCGCCAATATACCAATACCTGTGGGATGCAAGATTTTGTACATATTGATTATTTGGAGGAGTTGCACAAGTACCAGTTACCTGTGTTCCATATTTAATTGTCCCCCCATTCATAACCTTAACTAAACCACCATTTGTCAATTGATTGGTAATATTTACGCGGCCTGTTTCGCGAATGACAACAGATCCGCCACATTCAATAATCAGATTTTCGAAATCATATGAACCATCAATGTAAACAGTGTAACCTGGAGGAATTGTAGGGGTAGATGGTACGCCACATAACCAGTTAGCGGCATCACTTAAATCGTATCCAATACCAGGGAGCGCACCTGCTCCACCGGTAAAGTAGTTGCTAGATGTTGTTACAGTGGTACTTGCTGTGTTCGAACAACCATTATCGTCGGTACCAGTTACAGTATAAGTTTGTGTTGCGTTTGCGGCAAATTCTACACCGTTCTCAATTCCGTTATTCCATTCGTATGAAGTTGCTCCACCACCAGAGAGTGTTACCATTGAACCTGTACAAACTGTTTGATTTGCAGGAGCAGTAACGGTTGGAAGTGCATTAGCTGTTACGGTAGTGGTTGCAGTATTGGTGCAACCATTAGCATCTGTCCCTGTAACAGTGTAAGTTTGAGTTGCACTCACCGTAAATGCTACCCCATTGCTAACTGAATGGTTCCATACGTATGAAGTGGCGCCTTCACCAGAAAGGGTGACAGGAGAACCAATACAAACCGCCTGATCTGCCGGAGCTGTTACAGTAGGATTTTCATTCAAATGAACTACTACCTCTGTATAACTTGATGATTTAATTGTTTCCAAAGGCAAACGGTAATACACACGATATGTATTACCATCTGTCAGCGCATCAGTAAGTAACAATTCAGTACTATGAGAAGGGTCATTCGTTTCGTCAAACCAAACTAAATCATATTGCGTATCAAAAGTAAGCGTTGCAGACAATTTGTTATATAAATCTTCAACCGTTTTGGAATCCCCAGTATTAATACACCAGCTTGCTGGACTAGTTGCTACCGGAGGATTGGCATAATTGTGCATAGGAATCGTACTCGTCACAAATTGAGTATTGTCTGTAGCATAACAACCTGCGTAACCAACATAATACAAATTACGTGATTCACCAGTTGGCACCAAATCTATTAGCGGAAGAACATTCCCTGGATCAAGACTGGTTTCGGTACCTAAAGTGTGAGTTGTTGGAACTTGTAGAACAGGGTCAAAAGAATAATCAGGCGTTGCTGGGGATGTAGGGGAAGTGTAACTGTTTACCGAAGTCGCGGAGAAAACCGTACCATTTACTACAAATGCATATAAATAAGACCCGTCTCCATTTAATGTCCAGCTTACTTGCGAAACTGGCGATTCTTCTGAATTAAACAACAAACTTGACGGCGTGACAGTATCTATCACCAAAGCTGGTACTTCAGTCCAAGGTATGGGTGTAAGTGTTGATGCGTCATTTAAATCAATGTTTTGCCAATATGTAGGACCATTTGTTACTGGGGTATATCCTCGAGCAACATAAAAATAATTATCAAAAGGAATTCCATTAGCATCATAAACTACTGAGAGAGGGCTACTTCCCTGTGCTTCTACTAATTGACCGCTTGGATCTTTGTAAAAATATCTGTAAGAATAAGGGAATCCTTGTGCCGTCTTTCTATCATAAGGGATACTACTAAAAGTAGGGTTGTTTAGATTACAATAAGTTTTCTCGGAACCATCGGGATTAGTAGAAAAATTAATTGGGTAAACTGTTAAAACTAAAGGATTTTCACTGAAGTAAAAAAAGTTTGTATTTGTGACATAAGCCCAAACATAATAGACCCCTGGATTAAAAAACGTAACTTGTACGGACTGATTAGTCATTGACGTACCCCCAACCCCTTGTTGTTGCAAAGGGGAAGCAACGGATGCCGCAGGCGTCGTGGCGATATCGTTAAATAACCATTGACTATTAATTATTCCTGAAGAAGGGGCAGAGGTCCCTGTAATTTTAAGCCTATTAGCTGAAGTATTGTTACCTGTTAAGAAAGGCTGAGTCGATGAACTTGTAATATAATATCCTTTCAATGCTGTTGAACTGATTGTAGTATTATTATAATTGGCATTAAACTGTGTAAGACCTGCTCCGGTAACTCCTTGAGTGTTCACAGTAAAGCTAGTGCCATTGCCTGAGTTGTTAGGCATTGATAACGAAACTGTATAATTTGTTTCGGACAAAGTACCTGTAACTGTCGGTTTATTTAAACGATTACTTGAGGTATTAGCAGCTGTAGAAGTTGTAATTGATGTAGGCACAGATCCCGCTTGCGCAAAGACATGATTCTGCATAAAAATGGACAAGCTAACCAAGGTTAGCGTACACAGAAGTTGAATTGAGGATGTGCGTTTTGTCATAATAATTCTAGTAATAACGGTAAAGATCGCCAAATGACAATCTATTCAAAGGCAAAAGTACAAAAAATAAAATCAATTATGCAAAAAATTTCTTCACATTGTCGATGATATATTCGAGTTGTTCGTCGTCCATTTCGGTATGGATTGGGAGGGAGATCACATGATTGCAAAGCCACTCAGTTTGAGGGAGTTGCAGGTCTTGAAGATTGAAAGTAGCAAACATTTGTTGTTTGTGAGCAGGGATGGGATAATAAATCATACTCGGTATGTCCGCAGCTGCCAAATGCGCTTGTAAAGCGTTGCGATCGGCTGACTCAAGGATGAGCGTGTATTGATGGAAGACGTGGCGGGAGTCGGCGCTACGGAATGGAATGCGCACTCCGGGAATGCTTGCAAAGACAGCATCGTATGCTTCGGCTACTGCCCTGCGCGCATCTATGTAGGTGTCTAGATGGCGGAGTTTTACCTGGAGTATGGCGGCCTGAATTGAGTCTAGGCGAGAGTTACAGCCAACTGTTTCATGAATATATTTCTGTTTTTGACCATGGTTAGCGATCATTTTGATGCGCTCAGCTAAGGTTTTATCGTTGGTCATGAGTGCGCCACCATCGCCGAAGCACCCGAGATTTTTAGATGGAAAAAAACTTGTGCAGCCTATATGACCAATACTGCCAGTTTTTACTTTGCGGCCATCGGCAAGATGGTAGTCTGCGCCAATAGCTTGTGCATTGTCTTCTACTACAAAAAGTTGGTACTTGGCAGCTATTTCCATTATGGCGTTCATGTCGGCAGCTTGCCCGTAGAGATGAACAGGCACTATGGCCTTAGTGCGTGGAGTGATGGCCGCTTCAATTGCTGTAGCATCAATACAAAACGTTTGTGGATTCACTTCTACAAAAACAGGTGTAAGGCCCAAAAGTGCAATTACTTCTGTAGTGGCAATGTAGGTAAAACTTGGCGTAATGACTTCGTCTCCAGGATGAAGATCAAGGGCCATGAGGGCAATCTGAAGGGCGTCGGTACCGTTGGCGCATGGAATGACCTCCCCTACTCCTTGAAAGGCAGCGAGGTCTTTCGCAAAGTTACTTACCTGCGGACCGCCGATAAATTGAGTAGCGTCTATGACTGATTGGATAGCCTCGTCGATGGAAGGCTTAATTTTCTCGTATTGTCGATGGAGATCGACCATTTGTATTTTTCTCATGCTTCAAAAAAAAAGGCGATCAATGACCGCCTTATGGATTTTATTTTGGTATTTTAATCAACGATAGAATCTTTTTATGCCAAGAAAATACCGAGGTTTTAACTAGTGCTTTAGTTTCTAGGAATGCGCGGTGTGTGATCCCAATCAGCGTGGTTTCTCTTTTTACCTATGTAGTATGTAGCGCCAACAGACCAATTCCACATATAGCCAGTAAACCCACTATTCATAGGACTCGGATTAGCAAAGTCGAATTTGCGATTTTGACGAACATGTAATAAGAAAGCTAAATCAGCATTCAAACTCAGCTGATCATTTATTTTGTATTGTGGTGTAAGCCCAAGAATAAAATGACCCATTTCATCGACAGATCCGTCGCCAATTTTAAACAATCCTGCCGGTGCGGTAGATGTGTACGGTACATTCCACATGGCGGTATACCCCAATCCTGCATGCCCAAGCAAGCCAACACGATCTGAATAATCATTGATGTGCATGACATCAGTTAAGTTGACTACAGACTCAATAGAAAAACGCAATTTTTGGGTGTTACTTGCGCCGTTTGTGAAATTAAAGTTGTCATAGGCAGCGTCTAGTTTCCAGCCAATTAGGTTGTTTTGCATGTAGCGCACGTGACCATTAAAATAACCTATTTGATATGCTTTCGTGAAAGAATTAGTCCAGTGCATGCCGTAGTGACCTCCAATATTCACACCAACAGACCATTGGTTGTAAGGCAATGATTTAACATTTGTAGGTGCTGAAGTTTTGGTTTGTGCGAAGGACTGATAACAAAAAGCGACACTTAAAAATAAAGCTAGTAATTTCATGATATAATTAATAAAGTTCAAATATACGACTATTTATTTTGTTTTTTTCTTAAAAAAGCGAGAACTGAAAAAATTTAAAACGCGGCTAAACCTGCTTTTTGGTTCAGCAGGGGCATCTACATAATCTGATCCATAACTTGCGCCATAACCGTACCCATAGCCATAGCCGTATCCATAGCCATAGCCATAACCATACCCATAGCCGTAACCTGATCCGTAGCCGTAGCCGTAACCATAAGCCGCTTTTTTAACGTCTACTCCGTTGATTAACATGCACATATTAGGCAACTTCTTATCGTGATAAAGGCTTGCTGGAAGTGCTAACATTTCTTTTTTAATGAGCTCAGCACGCACCACAAAAACAACTAAATCGGCAAAATGCTGGATATGGAGTGAATCCGAGACCAAACCAATTGGAGCTGTATCTAAAATCACATAATCATATCTTTTCTTAGCTTCCTCGATTAGGTCTTTAAGTCTATCTCGCAACAATAATTCAGAAGGATTTGGTGGGACATCACCTGAAATAATATAATGAAGATTGGGGACACTCATGTCATCGATAAGCAAATCATCAAAAGTAAGATCGTTATTCACTACATAATTGGTAACACCAATTGTTTTGTCGAGATTCACATACCTCCCAATTTTTGGTGCGCGTAAGTCCATTCCAATCAGAATAACTTTTGCATTTCCTTGTGCTAAAACATGTGCTAAATTGATACTCACAAACGTTTTACCCTCTTTTGCAATACTGGATGTAACCAAAATTGTTTTAGAGGATTGGCCTTCTTCACCTAACAAAAAACTCAGGTTGCTTCGGACCATTCGGAATGCTTCAGCTATGTGCGTCCGAGCATTTTTAGTAACAACGATATTGCGTTCTAGGTCTTGGGCTAATGGAATTTCCCCAAGTGCTGGGATGCGTGTTGGGGCCGCATCTTGGAGACCATGGACTTTGTTATCTAGTAGTTGTTTGAGGTAGAGGTATGCAAGCGGCAAGACTAATCCCAATGAGAAGCCTAGCAAGTATACGATACTTGATTTAGGGGAAATAGGCCCAGTTACCACCGGCTCCATTATTACTTTTGTATTGCCAACTGCTGCTGCCGTTTTAATTTCGTTTTCTTCGCGTTTTTGTAACAAAAACACATAAAGCGTTTCCTTGATTTTTTGCTCGCGCTCGATGTCTCGAAATTGGCGCTCGTAGCCAGGAAGGGACCTGATTTGGCCTTGGTAACGTGAATCTTGATTTTTGAGGGCTCGTAACCCAATACGAATTTTAGATTCATTGGACTTCAAACTCTCTTCTAGGCTATACCGCAAACCCACAAGTTGGTCGTCTATTTTCTGAATGGTTGGGTTTTTAGAGCTTGTATTTTTACTTAATCGAATGCGATCCAATACAAGTTTATTATATTGTTGCGTGATTAAAGTGATGCTTGCGTCTTCAAACCCCAAGTTAGCTGGCAACAACTCTGTAAGATCATTTTTGGATTTCAAATAATCTATGAGGTATTCTATCAAACTAAGTTGCACCGACTGTGTGATTATTTGCTTCTCTAGTTCGTTTCGATTTTGGGCAAAAGCCTGTCCGTCCGATAAAATATTGACTAACTCATGTTGCTCTTTAAATCCTTCAGCAGCGCCTTCTACTAAGTTGAGCTCCCTCTCAATGATTTGCATGCGCTCATTGATAAAATCGGAGGTGTTGCGCGCAATTTGATTTTGATCGGCGATTTTTTCTTTACGGTGGTTCTCGATCAAAGACCAAATAATGGCCTCCATCTTTTTAACTATTGGCCCCTGTAAACTAATGGTAACTAAATCTGAAGGGTTCTCTTGGTCGTTTTCTGCTGCTAATGCAATGGAAGCATCTAAGGACCGAATCGAAGTTTCTAAATCCGATAGACTTAAAATGTATTCATCATTTAAAACAAGTTTGGATTCAGGCCGTTTGGATATTTTGATTAGGCCGATCGAAGTTGATATTGGTGTGTTGTACTGAAAACTACCTAGGTTTTTATCCGACTGTAATAGTTCAAAGCGGTTTTGAGATTTAGCAATAAGGGTAAATTGAGCAGCAGCCTTTTGCCAAATAGAATCAGGTTGTCCTACTGGAAGAATTTTAAAGGGGGCGAATGGGTACAGTTCCCTCTTGGAAAAACCTGTTTTCCTTCCTAAAATGATGACGCTTTGGCGCAAACCTAATTCAGTTGAAATAGAGCGCAAGACTCCTGGCGTTTTCATTTGGGCAATTTCATTAGCCAATTTGGAACCCATTTTGTTGGCAAAACCAAGCTCACTAAAAACTGAGAGTTCCTCTATGGCATTTTTTTCTTGATTTGTGAATAAAATTTTAGACTTAACCTCGAATACTCTTGGCTGGTAACGCAAATAAACATAAGCTATGGACAGACCAAATCCGATGAGGACCAATACAAATGGCCATAATTTCAAGTAACCAAATAAAAGTGCTTTGATATTGAGCCCTTGCTTTTCTGGTGCTTCTTGTGTAATATCTGAAATTTGGTCTTGATTCATTAGTTAATCACAAATAAAGTATACATGGATAACAACATCGTTAATACAGGAGTAATGACTTGTGTAAACACACCCAAGTTTTGACCTTGAAAACGAGCCCCTTTGTTAGGCTCAACGTAAATGATATCATTTTGGCGCAAATAATAAGCTGGCGAATTATAAATATCTTTCTGACTGAGGTCTAAACGGTACTCCTCGCGCTTGCCATTGGCTTCTCTAACCACCAAAACATTATTTCGTACGGCGCTCAATTGTAAATCACCTGCCATACCGATTGCCTCGAGTACCGTAACACGGTCAGAGGGCAATGTAAAAGTTCCAGGCCTGCTGACCTGACCAAGAACCGTCACTTTAAAATTACGTATTTGTATATTTATAACGGGGTCTTGTACATAGACGCTCAATAAATCTTGTAGTTTGACAATAGCTTCTAAACGCGTCAAACCTGCTACACTAACGAATCCTAGTACAGGGAAGTTAATATTGCCATTAGGATCAACTAAATAAAAAATACTTTGAAGGGCTTGCATGCCTTGAAGTCCGTTTGTATTTTCATTTACATAAAATTGAAAGGCGGCCAAAGCCTCTGCATCTTGGCCACCCACCTGAATTTGAAGTAGGTCGTCGGGGCGGAGTGTAGGGGCGTATGAAGCAGTATTGTAGTTGAATTTGTTCCGGTCAAGGCTATCTATCGATTGATTTTCTTGCAAATACACCATCTTTTCACGCAGGTGACAACTCTGCATTGTTATGAGTAAAAGGAGTAATACAGGTAGTGAAAATTTATGCATTTGTTTGTTGAATTTGGGCGTCGCGCTTTCGTCTTAAGGTGGTCAGCCATATGGAACACGAAACAACGAGTACTAAAAATAACAGTGCCAGATACAATTGACTGAGCAGCTTGGAAAGACAAAAAAAGGACGCGAACACCATCAGATTAAGTAAGACGATAACAGAAGATGTTTTCAAATGTGACCACTCAAAATAATCCATCATGACATGATGGATGTGATTTCTGTCCGCAGAAAAGGGGCTGCGACCCTCTTTGATCCTGACCACAAAAACACGCAGGGAATCGAGGACAGGTATAAAAAGCAAAGCAATTAGAACATAAGGGAAACTCTGCATAGGGATGGCATATGGCTTGGGTAGGTCTTGTGAAAGCAAACCGATTACGCACAGCACAAAGAAAAAACCAAGCATCAGACTGCCCGTATCACCAAGAAATATTTTCTTTTCATTTGAAAGATTGTAACGCAAAAAGGCCGTTAACGAACCAGCCAGAGATAGACAGGTAAAAAACAGAACCCATTCACTAAAGAACAAAAAGAAAGCAGCAAATCCAAGTGAAAAAAGAATTCCTAGAAGCCCGGACAAACCATCAATGCCGTCAATTAGGTTGTAAGCATTGACAAAAAAAGCTACCACCAAATAAGCCAAGGGTAGATAAAGCCAGGGTGCAATTGTATGTATACCTAAAAAACCATGAAAATCATGGATTTGAAATTGGGGCGATAAAAAGATAAATGATGCGGCAAGCCACTGGGCCAATAATTTATTTAAGGGGCTGATTCCAGTTAGGTCGTCTTTGAGACCTACAAAAAACAAAACAGTCAGTCCAGTAATAAGGTAAATCGATAGGTCACCGTCAAAAAGGTGCTCCGCATAGCTCATGCTCAACAAAAGTGAAATGTAAATAGCCACACCGCCAAAGCTCGGGGTTGGTTGTTGGTGGGAACTTCTGTCGTTGCGTTTTTCAAAAAGCCTCCGTACCTTGACGACATTAATAACAGAGGGTGTCAATGCATAAGTGATTGCCAATCCAAAGGCAAAAAAGAAAAAACTTTGAAAAATGTGTTCTGTCTGCATGCAATTATAGTTAGCAAAAATACGGCTAATTAACAAATTGGTTGCTTCGTGTGTAAAATAACTTTACAAAACTGCACTTTCTCCTATTTTCTCCTATTTTATTTTCAAACCTATACTATTGTATTTCAGAATACTAAATACTAAATCAGCTCCAACTCATCGTTCCATACTACTATTTTCACTCGGCGGTCTTGCGGGTGGCGGACTTCCAATAGCACTGCGTCTATTTGAAGGTGGGCCAGCAGGGCGATTTTGATGCGGAGGTTTTTAAGAAAGGTTTCACGGCGTTTTTTGAGGGCGTCATAAGAGAGGCCTTCTTCGTTCATGTAGATGTGTACAGCAGAGAGCTCTAGCTGACCTTGTTTTTGGAGTTCTTGTAGAAAATGCCATTCGGTTGTTTCGAAATCTTTTTCTTGAAGTTTATTGCTGTGCTGAAGAAAGCGGAAAGGTTTCCAGGATCGATTGGAATAGAACCAAAGACCTATAATAAAGAGTGGAAAAAGTAAGGATGTATAAAAAAGGTCCCGGTAGGAGAGTGATTTGTACCAAGAGGCTTTGATATACATTTTATCGAACTGAATAGGCCTGCCCAATACTTTTGCTTTGCGCTTGACCCTAAGCTCGAAGCCCTCGTTGTAGCTGCGGTCTATGGCCATCATAACCCATTTGCGGTCTTTGCTTACGAGCCACTTTCTCACTGAGAAATAAAAAGGTTGCTTATAGCGCCGAACGCGGTTCTGTTTTGCATCGAGTTCCCAAACCTCATCGCCACTATTAATCATATAAGAGCCAATTGGCGTAGTTTGGTCCGTGTTGGCAAGTGCTTCATGCCATGTAGGGGTTAGGCTGCCCATGAATACCCAACTTTTTTGACAGATGTTGTAACGCCAAATTTCTGGAATAAAATTGAGTTTCTGAGGGTGATTTTCAGAGTGGCCACCAATGAGGTAGATCCGGTTTTTTTCGCGTACAATAAATGAACCCTGTCTCGGACTAGGCCTTTGTTTACCATATTCATCGACCTCAAGCCATTCGCCAATAGTTGGTAGAAAACTCGTATGGACATTCTTAGTTTCAAAAAAACCGTAGCCTCCAAACATATATGGATTGCCTTTAAATGCATAGGCTACCGCACCAAACTGATTGCGGTGCGCAAAACATTTATCGATTCGCTGGAGATGACCTTTGTGGAGCTGCAGCACTATTCCGCAGCCTCTATGAATCAAATAAACACGTGCTTTGCTCACAGGTAGCATGAAATACTCTTTGGTGAGTTCCTCAAAAGACAGCTCCGCGTCTAGCTCATAATGATGCTTTTCCCATTTTTGCGCTTTGAGCCGATAGGTATAGTAGGTGCTAGTATCAGCGAGCACCACATAACTATTTGCATAGCGGTTATATGCCATGAGCGAACTCTCGGGAACAGTTGGCGCTGAAAAAAAGGCATTTGCAATAAAACTAAAGAAGAAAGCGGCTAGTAAATGAATATTCATGCACTAATTTTATGAAATCTTGAAGTATGATTACCTATTTCTTGAGGTATCGCTGCAGCAAAAAACTGGTAGATGCATCGTGTTGAGCGACCTGCTTTTGTTCAATTTCAGCGAGAATGCTACTGGCCAAAACCTTGCCGAGCTCCACGCCCCATTGGTCGTAACTATAAATATTCCATATTATGCCCTGTACGAAAAGTTTGTGTTCGTAGAGCGCAACAAGCGCACCTAAGCTCTCCGGGGTCAGTTTTTCGATGAGCAGCGTATTGGTGGGTTTGTTGCCTTCAAAATGCTTGAAAGGGATATTGTCAGATTTTCCAACGAGCAAAGCCTCAGTCTGAGCAAAGAAATTGGACATCAGTTTGTCGTGGTGGTCTGAGTTGCCGTGCAAAGAGGTCTTGAAACCAATGAAATCTGTCGGGATCAGTTTGGTGCCCTGATGGATGAGCTGAAAAAATGCATGCTGCGAGTTGGTACCTGGCTCTCCCCATATAATGGTTCCAGTCTGGTAGTTCACCACTTTGCCGTCGCGGCCAACGCTCTTGCCATTGCTCTCCATGATACCCTGCTGTAAATACGGGGCTAGCTTCTGCAAATACTGTGTATACGAAATGAGCGCCTCGCTCTGAGCCCCATAAAAATTGTTGTACCAAACACTCAATAGTGCCATAATCACAGGCATATTTTGCTCAAAAGGCGCTGTTCTAAAATGCTGATCCATCTGCTGCGCACCCTTGAGTAAGCCCTCAAAATGCACATAGCCAACGGCCAAACTCACAGACAAGCCCACCGCACTCCACAAAGAAAAACGGCCGCCTACCCAGTCCCACATCGGGAAAATATTCTCGGCGGTAATGCCAAATTCTCTTACCTTCTGCAAGTTGGTCGAAACCGCCACAAAATGCGCCGCGATATCCTCCTCCTTTCCTACTTTCAAGAACCAAGAACGAATTGTTTGCGCATTTGTTAAGGTTTCTTGTGTGGTAAACGTTTTGGAAACAATGACAAAAAGGGTAGTTTCTGGGTTCAAGCCCTTCAGCACCTCCTGTACATGATCGCCGTCAACATTTGATACGAAATGAATTTTCAAGTGGTTTTGGTAAAATTTCAAGGCTTCTACCACCATAGCTGGACCCAAATCTGAACCGCCAATTCCGATATTCACCACATCGGTAAAAGCTTCCCCAGAAAATCCTTTTCTGCTACCCGAGATCACTTCCTGTGAAAACAGCTTCATTTTTTGCTTCACTGCCGCTATTTCCTTTCGGATATCCACGCCACCAACCAACAAAGGGCTTGTTTCTTTCGAACGCAGCGCTGTATGCAACACCGCCCGGTTCTCCGTCTGGTTGATCAAGTCCCCTCTGAAATACTTCTCAATGGCATCAGCTAACTGGACCTCAACGGCAAGCTCCTGCAAAAGCGCGATGGACTCGGTATTGATGCGGTTCTTGGAGTAGTCCAATAAGAAGTCTTCCACCTGCAAGTGAAACTTTTCTGCTCTTTGCGTATCAGCCGCGAAAAGATCTTGCATGCGCACGTCTTTCATTTGATCGAAATGCAGCTGTAATTTTTGCCAAGCGGCTGTTTGGGTAGGGTTTATGGTTTGTAAAGGCATAAGGAATACTAATTATAAATCAACGGCCAAAATCATCTTGCACCCTTACGATATCATCCTCATCAGAAGGATGGCTCACATCAGTATGCTGCCAAATTTCAGCAATAATAGCCTGTGCATCTAGGCCCACCAAGCGGTGGCGTTCACCCTGGGCCAAGCGAATGGTCTGGCCCACATTATAAGTGTGTAACTCCCCTTCTTGGTCGTTGTCTGAGCGCACTACCCCAACAGTACCCTGCACCACCTTCCAAATCTCGGCGCGACGGTTATGGTACTGCCAAGACAAGCGCTGTTGTGGCGACACAATCAGTAGCTTAGGGCTCAGCTTGCCCCCTATGTTAAGGGTTTGGACGTCAAGGCCATCAAAAAAGGTATCGGCAAAAGCCTGGGCCTGCGTTTCGTCAATGACGTAAAAACCTCCCCAAGGACGGGTGAGGTCGGAGGAGATGATGGTGAAGGATTGAAGAAGTTCGTTGGGTGTTTTCATGGGAATTTTAAAAATCACGTTTCGGCACGCCTCTAAAAAAGAGACCCACCACATCAATTTGAGGTAACAACACCACTAGTGCAGTGGCAATTAACAATTTGAGGTCCAAGATGAAGGATTGTTTAGACTGGTACCATTCTTCGAGTTTACCTTTAAAAGGATACAACTCGTTTTCATAAAAGGCCCAGGCGTCTTCGCCGTTTTCTTTCTTCTTTGCAATGAGTTCTTCTTCGTCGCGGAATACAACAGATCCAATGCCCGTAAGTCCCGGTTTGACATTATATATCACTTGCTGAACAGCCTCAGGGTACGCCGCAAAACTAATGGGCATCACTGGCCTAGGTCCCACAAAACTCATGTGGCCCAACCAAATATTCATGAGCTGCGGCAATTCATTGATTTTGCTTTTTCGTAAAAATGGGCCCATCGGGGTAAAGCGAGGGTCCTTTTTGGAGGTAAATATGCCACCCGCCATGTTGGGGCTGTCTTTGAGCATAGTTGCAAACTTCAGGATATGAAAATGCTTGTTTTTAAAGCCGACGCGTTCCTGTTTATAAAAAATATAGCCCTCTCCGGAGAACTTGAGCCCGATCAATACCGGAACTAAAATAGGGCTCAAAACCAGCAGGCAAATAGTGCTCAATAAGAGGTCAAAAAACCTTTTGATAATTGGATACATATTACATTTTTTGATCTAAATTTTTCCCCGTTTCGATATGCTCAAAATCTGGAATATGGCGCTTCATGACCGCCACTATTTGTTCTTTGTCGTAACGGTCTTGTGCCAATAAAGATTTGAGTTCGTCAATTGCGACTTGCAATTCTGACTTTGGCAAACAGCGCGCATTGGTAATGACTCCTAAACTTTCGTGACGCTGCATATCGAGCGCGTCTTGCTCCGTGTAGAACTCTTCGTAGAGTTTTTCACCTGAGGTGTCGGAATTGAAAAAATAAACCGGATACGGCGCGTTGTCGTCTAAATTTGTTGTAGCAATGCGTGCTTCATCGTCAGAGTTGCAAAGCAAGATTTGGCGGCCAGCTGCCGCAAAAAAATCTAAGGTAATTTGCTTGAAAAACACTTGTTCGTCTTCGGCTAATTTCGGGAAGTAAATTTCTCCACTTTGCCCAAGCATACAGGCGAGCATACAAATCTGGCCACTCTCTTCTGGCGACACAAAAAAGCGCTTGACATCTGCTGGGCAAGAAATTGCCTGGCGCTTGAATAAACGCTGGATATAGCCGTCCAAAAGTGAACCGTTAGAGAAAGCTACATTGGCAAAACGTGCGGTGGTAATGTGCAGCTCTTTGCTATAAGCCATTATTACTTCTTCCATTAACTTTTTAGAACCCCCCATTACGTTTACGGGGTTGGCGGCTTTGTCTGTAGAGACACAAAAGAAGTGCTCTGGTTTATGCTCACACAAGAAATCGAGGAATTCTTGGGCCTTGAAGACATTGTTGTCCAACATAGCCTCAATGGAATAATGGTCTTTTTCACTGCGCACGTGCTTGTGTGCTGCAAAGTTGGCCACAATCTCAAAGGGGCCCTGCTCCAAAAACATTTTTTTGAAAACCGGCTCCCCAAAGTTCATTGGGTAAGTTATATATTCAGCAGGAACGTATTGCCCTGGCGTACTGCGCAAATCTCGGGTAAGTTCGGTAAGGCCATTTTCATTGGTGTCCACAACCACCAATTTTTGGGGCTCAAAACGCAAAATAGCTTTGATATAAGACGAACCAATAGTACCTGCGCCACCAATGACCAAAACCGCTTTGTCTTTGATTTTAGCTGCTAATTCTGTTTTATTGCGTTGGATGTCCACCTCAAACATGCTCTGCTCTCGCTTGGTCACATGCGTTGAAATGAAATGAGGAATGTCTATGAAATTCATGTTTACAACTTATGAAATTTTGATTCGAAATATTTATAGGATAGATGAGCGAGCAGAAATGTTAAGGTAACTGCAGTTAAATAAATCAAGGAATGCAGCCAAAAAACAGGAAAATGATTTTCTAAATTTATCATCTTGATCGCCATAAGTAATGGGGTAATGATGATCATATGATACATGTATATTCCGAATGAAATCTTTCCTAAATAATTGAGAAGTTTATTTTTAATCTCGAAAATTGGATTAAAGGCTACAGCATAAATTACTCCTGCGGTAATCAAAATATGCGTTAAGTGAAATGTAAATTTGTTGTTGAATATCAGCCAATTGGTACAAAAATCCAATGTAAATAATACAAGAAGTAAAAGTTTAATCCAAAGATTTTTTTGGCATAATTTTTCTTCCATGGCCGCCAAAATGCCACCACCTATAAAATAGAAATAATAATTTTTGAAATAATAAAATTGAGGGAAGGCCAAGAGGACAAAAAGTAGAATTACAAATAACAACCCAAGCAAATACTTGTAGTTTAACCTGAAAAGCATCAATAACATTGGAAAGAACAAATAAAATTGTTCCTCTATTCCAATTGACCAAGTCACATTGAGTATTCCACCTACTTTGTAGATTTCGTTAAAGATATTTGGCACAAAAAACAAATATGAAATAAAGAAATAAAACTTATTGTAGGAGGTTTCAAACGGTATTCCGATGATTGGCAAGATAACCCAATACAGCAAACAACCTATTCCAATAACTAAAAAATAGACTGGCCAAATTCTTAACATTCTGCGAACGTAAAAACCGAAAATATCTATGCTTTGTTTGTTTTTAATTTCATTAATCAGACCGCGAATAATTAGAAATCCAGAAAGCGAAAAAAAATAATATACGGCCAAAACACCTTTTTTTGATATTTCTAAATCATTATCAAATTTCAATCCTAGATTTTGAGCTGTAATTGGAAGATGATAAATTAAAACCATCAAGGACAATACCAGTCTTAGAACAAATAAATTAGGTAGTCTATGCATTGTAAAATTCTTGAATGGCCGAGATTACTTGGTCTTGTTCTTCTCTGGTAATACCCGCAGAACTTGGAATGCTAATGCAAGTGTTGTAAATCTCGGCGCTCTGGTCATTGTTTTGAATGTAAAGCTTATCCTTGAACATATCCAACTGATTCATGGGCATCCAGAATGGTCGGGATTGAATACCATTGTCATTGAGATAAGTCAATAGCGCCCGCATTCTACTTGTTTTAAAAGTAAACAACCAACAATTGGCTTCGACGTCTTCTGATACTTCTTGAAATTGGATATCCCCTACCCCTGCTAATTTTTCGCGGTAATAAGCATCCATATTTCTTTTACGCTCCAACAAGTCGGGGAATTGCTCCATCTGAGCCACACCAATCGCTGCGAGTACATTCACCAAACGGTAATTGTAACCAATCTCATCATGAATGTATTCCATTGCAGAAACCTTCGCTTGAGTGGTCAGGTGCTTGGCGCGTTTGGCAAGTGCTTCGTCGTTGGTCACGATAACGCCTCCACCACCTGTTGAGATGATTTTATTGCCATTAAAACTAAATACGCCGATATGCCCAAAAGAACCCGCATGTTTACCTTTATAATAAGATCCTAGAGCTTCTGTGCTGTCTTCAATGATAGCTAAATGGTATTTGTCAGCAATCGATAAAAGTTGGTCAATATTGCCCATATTACCCAATACATGTACTGGCATAATGGCCTTGATGGGTTTGTTGGTGAGTTTAGAAACACAAAAGATTTTTCCTTCAATTTCGCTCGCAGTTGTATTTTCCTCCAACCATGATTCTAATAGGTTAAGGTCCATTTGCCATGACCCTGACTCGACGTCCACTAAAATAGGCTCTGCACCTGAATAAGCAATCGCATTGAGAGTTGCTATAAATGTAATATTTGGCGCCAAAACATGGTCGCCGGCACCTATTCCCAACAACACTTGTGCGATATGCAAACCTGCGGTTCCGTTCATGCAAGCCACACCAAATTGTGCACCTGCAAACCGGGCTACATCTTGCTCAAAACGATTGACGTATTCACCAGCAGAAGAAATCCAACCAGTGTCTAGGCATTCTTTGACATATTGCCATTCGTTGCCTCCAAGGTGGGGTATGGAGAGGGGGATCATGTAGTATACTAATTAATTTTTCTGACTAAAATGAGTTAACGTGAGTTCTTTGGGTAACTCAGGTAAATTTTTGAAGATTTTGGAAGCTATATTGCGGTCATTAAAAACCACACTGTACAAAGTAGCGATGAGCAAGAGTACATCAATGCGAAAAGATTGTTTGGAGGCATACCAACATTCTACCTTGCCTTTGTAAGGGAAAATATGCTCGCGGTAATATGCCTTTGGATCGCCCCCATTTTCTTTACATAGACTCACTAATTTTTCTTCATCTCTAAATACCAAGGACCCGATGCCTGTAATTCCGGGTCGTAACTGAAGGATTGTTTGGCTCACTGCCTGATCATAGCGAGAAATCCCTACAGCTGTGAGTGGCCTTGGCCCTACAAAAGACATTTGCCCTACAAATACATTCCAAAGTTGCGGCAGTTCATTGATTTTAGTGAGCCTCAACCATTTGCCAACTTTCGTAATCCGAGGATCATTGCGTACCGTGAGCATTCCATTACCTAAGGTTGGACTGTCTTTTAACATGGTAGCAAACTTCAGGATACCAAATATTTTTCCGTGCTTACCAATTCGCTCTTGACGGTAGAAGATTTGGTGTTCGTCGGTTAGTAGTAAAAGTAGACATACTGGTATCAGAATAGGTGACAAAACCATCAACCCCACTGCGGCAATGATCAGGTCAAAAAACCGTTTTAAAATTTTATAATTCACTCTTCGGCTGTAAAAACATTACTCAACTCTTTGATGCTTTTGCCAGGCACGCCAACAACCAATTGACCATTTTCAATATTCTTAGTGATGACCGATCCCGCACCAATCGTATTCCCATTGCCAATAGTTATACCTGGTATGGTAGCGCTATTTACACCCATCATGTTTCCATTCCCGAGGGTTGTATTGCCAGACAATGCCACCTGTGGGCTTATGAAATTAAAAGCCCCTAATTTGGTATCGTGTGCAATTGTCGCTCTCGAATTGATGATATTGAAGTCTCCAACCTCCGCAAATGGACCAACAGAAGCATTGTGCGAAATCAGCACACCTTCTCCTATTTTAGCCGTACTTGCAATCAATGCAGTCGGATGAATAAATGTAAAAAATACTGCTCCTTTTGCTTTATAAGAAGCTGCTAACTGCTTTTTGTAAGTTAAGTTGCCAAAACAAAACATATATGCAGCATCCAAAATAACTTCGTGATCTTCTGCCGTACCTAAATACGGTTCTTCATATTGATATCGCTTGTAATTGACATCATCTACATCGAGATAGCCCAGTACTTCGATATGTTCTTCTGGCTTCACCCGGTTGTGAAAACGGATATATTCTCTGACTTCTGCGGCATTACCGCCTGCACCGATGAGGATGGCTTTGGTCATATAGATTTCTTTTGTGTCGTTTGATAAATTTTATTCATCTCCAATAAACTTGAAGTAATATTAAACTTTTCTACTGAAGCTAAGGCATTCTGTGAAAATTCGGTAACCTTTTTTGGATTTTGATATAGGAAAAGCACCTTTGAAATAAAGTCCTTCAAATTATTCTGTTCGTATAAGTAACCATTATGGTCATTTACAACAATTTCTTTGTGTCCTCTGTCTTGGGAGGCCACAACAGGGAGGCCACAAAACATCTCCTCAATTAAATTTAATCCAAGGCCTTCTTGTCTACTCGCTGAGATTCCTAGGTCAGCTAAGGCATAGTAATTCTCAATATTTTGAACAAACCCCAATTGACATATAGTTTTTTCCAATTTTAAATTATTTATCTGCAGCTGCGTTTCTTCAAATAAAGATCCCCTACCGGCAAATAGTATGAGCAACTCAGGGATATGGTTTTTCAATTCAAGTGCAGCATTAATAATAAAATTATGGTTTTTCCTAGGAATATACTCAGCAGCATAAATGAGAACGAAAGCATTTTCTGGAATATTATTCAAATTTCTCAATCTGGACTTTTCTTGAATATCAACTGCAATAAATTTACTGGATTCAACACCAATGCCATTTATTTTGAAAATCCTTTTCGAATGAAACCATCGTTTTGCCAGTGAAAAATCTTCTTGATTGATAACAACCAATGTATTAGTTGAAAACGAAAGAAGCCATTCCATCGGGAAGTAAAGTAACCAATTTCTAATTGGCCCACCTTTAAAAAAATGAAAACCATGTGCAGTATAAATTACCTTTGGTCTGTTCTTCAGAGTCAATGTGGCAATTCTTGCAACAACAGACCCCATAGCAGTATGACAATGTATTAGGTCATAGGCGTTTTGTCTGATGAGCTTTCTTAGTTCAAGAATCGCATTAATATTTGATTTGGAAAATGGGCTTCTATTAATCGGAAGGTCGAAGTTTTGATCTGTTTCTGTAACTTCTATATGAATGTCGTTTGCAGCCGCATCCACAAGATGACCTTGATTTTTTAACATCGAAATATAGGGTCGATGAAATGCCCTAATGTGTTTGAAGGTACTTGCTACAAATAGTATTTTACTTCCTGCTTTCATTTAAAAACTGATTATAAAACATTTTACGTCTTTTATCTAAATGACCAGCATCAAACTCTTTCGACTTTTCAAAATTTAGCAAAGCCCATTTTTCTAAATTTTCCTTTGAGAGATGAGTAAGTAAATACTTCAAAGCTTCTAAATTGTTTGGATCATAAACACATTCTTGAGGTAGTAACTCTGGAATTCCGGCAATATTTGTTCCCAATGCGGGTAAACCAACGCTCATGGCTTCGATTACTGCTCGAGGCAGCCCTTCTTGCCTTGACGGCTGAATGTACAAATCAGCTTTTTGTAGTAAGTCAAATACCTCATTGTGTTTTATTGACCCCAAGATTTTGATATTCTTGCGTTTGCTTTGTTGAATTGCATTTTGTAATCTATCAGGATTACCCTGCCCAACTATCCAATATTCAAAATCATCAGAAGGGAGCTGATTCAGTATTTTGATTACATCTGCTTGCCCTTTGTACGGCACATCAATAGCCGCAACAGTAACAATTTTAAGCGGCTTCTTTGCAGACTTAATCAACTCTAGTCTTTTATCTAGAATGGTATTGTCCGTTTGTTTTAACATCACATCTGAACAAGCGATTCCTTGCCCATTGGTTGGGTAGCGATTTTGTAGAAACTGTGTAGTTACATAAAGAACATAGGGACATTCTTTGATTATTTTCTGATAACTCCAGTATTTTGGGTAGGCCAGCAGCTTTCCACGCCAATCATAATTCCAAAGTGCATCAAAAACACAAGCAACCATTTCTACCAAGAATGGCTTATTGAGCTCCTTTGCAAAACGATAGGCTATAACTGCATTTGCGCTAGGCATTCTTAAAATGAGTGCGTCGGCATTTTTAACCTCGTTTCTAATAATTTGAATCGCCTCGTTCTTTTTCAATCTAGCCCTGATTGATTTATAGTTTGGAACCTCCACAAAGCGGAATGCCGGATGGGTTATTTTGGAATAACTACCGGCTTGTTCAGCATTAACTTGTTTAGCACGCATTAAAAAAGTCACTTCCTGGCCAATAAAATGATATCTATTTACTAATTCGTCGGTATAATGAACTCCGTAGCTAATAGTTTTATCTTCATTTTGTAGCATGGGACCATCATGCACAAATAATACTTTTTGAAATGTCAATGTAGCGTATTTAAGAAATTTCCAAAATTCACAGCTCCATCAAAATGATGAGCAACATACTGTGAATCTATTTTATAGATAGTGGGGTTGCTTATTAATTTCTTTAAACTATTGTTAAAAGCGTCCAAGTCGGATGGATCAAGTAGCAAATCATGTTGTTCATCAGGAATACATTCTTTGATACTTGGAATATTAGATGCTAAAATAGGCAGCCCCGATGCCATAGCTTCGATCATGGCATTAGGCTGACCTTCAGAAAAAGATGGGAAAATAAATGCATCAAATGCACTTAAATATTGATCGACATTATTCTTATAGCCTAATGATATGATGTTTTCAGACAAACATTGAATCTTTTCTGTACCCTCTCCAACTAAAACAAATAGGACTTCTGGATGAACAGTCTGGCAAGCCGATGCCAACTTTATAATCAATTCATGATTTTTCATCGGATCTAATCTGCCTGAGTGGCCGATAATAAAGTTATTTAATGGTAAATTCAATTGATTGCGAACAGCAACCTTATCGGGTTCCTGTCGAAATTTTTTGAAATCTATCCCGTTATAAATTACGCGGAACTTTGCTTCTTTGAACCGATTCGGGAAAAAGAATAATAGTGCTGAATTTGAATTACTTAAAATTTGTGTGGAAAAAGTATATACCAATTGGTTCAAAAAGGCGTTGTAGAAAGTCTTGAAAATAGACTTTTTGAAATGGTCTTTTCCCTGTCTGTAAAAAGTAATTCTGTGTTTGTATTTGGCTAATCTGGCCAAAAGCATTGTCCATCCAGCGAAATTAGCATTGAAATCTACCACGTGTGTTGCTTCAAATGAACAAAGCAGTTTGTAGAATTGGCGCTTCTTTTTTGGATTCAAAACACCAATTGGAGCAAAATAAACCTCACTACATAGCTCTAAGTAAGCGTCGTATAATACGCCTTTATTGTAATTTCTTACCACCACAATTGGGGTAACTTCAATTTTTGCAAATTGCAAAAAACGCAATAGGTAATTTTCAATGCCCCCGGAATCAAGCGAAGGAATAACAAACACAACCTTTATTGGTGACACACTAACCAATTGACTTTTTAGAAATTAAATCGCCCAACTGACTTGAACTCATAAATTCAACATCTGGCCATCTTTTTATTATTGCTTGTAGCAGTCTTTTGAGTTCAGCTAAACTATGACTAGCGTTCTTATCAGAGTGAGTTGAGATGTAGTTAACACGATGCGTGCTGATTACAGCAGGTTTAAACATATTAAAAGCAGTTTTTATTTGGTTTAGTGAATGATCGACCCAGTCGGCGTTGGATCTGTATGGTTCAAACATCACGTTTCTGGTAATTACTCGCTGCGTTTTATTTATTTTTTTACCTATCCAAAACAGACTTTTCTTTTGCAACTCAGGATCAAAGTGATTTTTAGGTAAACCTACGTACGGAATGTTAATTTTTTCTAATTCTCTCACTAATGAAACTGAAAATGGTCCGTCAGGTGCCAAAAAATATTTTGGCGACTTACCAAAAATTGACTCTATTAATAATTTACCATCTAATAAGCTTTTTTCCTGTGAGCTGATATCTTGTGGATTTTCTAAATCAAATTTACTGCGAAAAGTTACAATATCTCCGTAATCGTATTTCCTAGAAAACCCAGAAAAATTATTCTCAAAACCCCATATTGAATTAGGATGCCCAGCCTTTAAATAACGCAGCCATTTTTCAACGTAAAGATGTTCTCTCCCATGGTATTCAATGTCAACCAAATTCTCGTGAATTGCATTCAAATATGTCTCAACTACGAATCCGTTGTCTGTTTGCTTTAAATATTCATCGAACGGAATATATTCATACTTTTCAAAATTGTTCTCCTTGATTTTCTCATAGTTTGGGTTAGCAGGATTGAAAAGAAAAGTGAGCTTTGGCCTAGAATTAAATGATTGAATTAAATCAAAGAGATTATCTAAATCATGCTTGTTTTCAATCGCATCCATTGAACTCATATGACAATTAAAAACTTTGAATCCTTTTTGACTTAGTTTTTGCATCAAATCATTGCTTTCGACCCGCGTGCTACCCCAGTCATCGGACTCAATTACTACAATTTTTCTTGTGGTGGACCAACCTAAAATATTTTTCAAATAATCACGCATGAGAAAAAAACTTAAATTTTATTTTAGCAAACTCCGCCGCCTCTTTATCATTCACACTATCACCCACTAACAAACATTCATTCGGTTCATATTCATTCAACTCCATTATCTCTTTAACCCAAAGCTTCTTAGGCTTAGGTGATCCATGAATTGATTGAAAATAATGATCTATGCCAAGTTGCGAACACACATATTTTAACTCATTTTGATCAGAACCAGATACCAAATGCATTTGAATTGATTGGTAATTTTCTTTTATGTAGCATAAGTTCTCTTGAATCAGTAATTGTGGATTGACTAACTCATTTAAGACAATTTTTGAAAATCGTTGTGCCCAATCGTCAACTTCTTTTTCGGTAATTTGTTCGCCTCTAATTTCCTCAAAAAAATACCTAAATTTTACGTATCGCGAGAAACCTCCATTTGCTTGATGATATGCCATTAACTTATCAACTTCTTCTTTTGGATATTCCTCTAAACATTTTAAAAATCCGTAGTCACGGATTGGATTTGAATCTAAAATAACCCCATCGAAATCCCAAAAAATTACTTTTGGATTATTCATGACTTCAAGGATAGTACGTTGTGTAACTTTTCGGCAAGATTAAAGTCATCTTGCCAGTCTATATCAAAACCTTTAATACCGGATAATTCATATAAATAAGGGTTCTGACCAATTCGATTTTTATCGCTTAAGTAAATTTCCTTTGAATTAATAAATGCTGCGCTATCTATTTCAAATAGTACTTTTAAATCCTGTGTGCGCGGCCATTTTTCGTCATTTACACGATTGACAATGTCTTTGAGCGTTTCATCCCAGACGAAATTCTTAATTGCTTTCACCGTCATTAATGAATCATAGCCTAATTGTAATTGATTAAAATAAGTTTCAATCATTTTATCGTAATCAGATGCCTCAATAAATGGTGAGGTGACATGAGTCCAAAGGATATTTGGATATTTACAAACAGTGGGGACATACGCTACTAAATCGAGAAGACTCGTATTACTTTGAGCTAATTCTTCAGGTCTTTCATCGATAATAATTTTGGAGGAATTAAATCTCGAAGCGATTTCTATAGATAGAGAATCATTGGTTGACAGTATAATTTCATCAATTAACTCCGCTTTTAACAACTCACTTATTTTCAAGAATAGCAAGCCTCCAGAAATATTATTGAAGTCCCTAGTGTTCTTGTTGATAACCCTTTCACTTCCTTTTCTAGTTGGTAAAAATACACTTATCATGATAAAATTTTATAGATCGATGTGTGTTGAAGCCCGTCATAAAGCGTAGGAGTTAAAGACACGATTTCAACCGCTGCTATCGATTTAAATAATAAATTATTTTCGTGAAACAACTCTGCCTGGATTTGACTCATTTGACCATTATAACCATCGTAACCTACCGAATATAAATTCTCTGGTTGTATTTGCAATGAGAGTTCCAAAACTGAAGATGTAATATTCTCGACAAATTCTTTACCAAATCGATTTTGACTCAACTCGAAAGCATAAGGGATGAGCTGTTCTGGAACGTAAGTCCCCATTTTCCTTGGATACGGGGGTAAAACGACCATGAGTTGCACAGGGAGTTCGCTTCCCAGTTCTTTTTCCATGCGGTAACCCTCATTTCCTGACAAACAAAAGATCTGCAGGTTTTTAACCGCTTTGAATAACCCTGCATTTTTAGAACTAGAGTGTATCAATATAATATCAGGATTTCTCAACAAAAAATTTTCGATTGCCTGGTAATGTTCCTTAACTGAATCTCCGCCCCCAATAAAAAGAACAGGTCGCTGTAATAAATTGTGTGCATCAAACGTATTCAACTGTAAATTATCCTTTAAACCGTTTGCCTGATTCTGTAAAGCACGAATAATTGAATTAAAAGAATAAAACCGTTTCCCGACCCAGTCCATCACATCTTTTTGAGGAAGTGAGTGGGCGCCAGAAACCATATAAGGAAGATTGGTGCCCCATTCATATTCCTTTTGGAGCTCTGTAAAGCCATCTACAACCTTGGATAACGGATTAAATTCGAAATCTAGGTTCGACTTTGCATTTAAAGCCGTTAATAGGAGTTCTGTTTTCACATTACCCGCACCTCTTCCCATTCCGGTAATAGTGGCATCTACCATTGCACACCCATGATCTATAGCAGTTAAAGTATTGATAAGCGCTAATTCCAAATTATTGTGACCATGAAAACCTAAAGGGATATCTCCAGCCTTCTCTCTAACAATATCAATTGTTTCTATTACATCTGTTGGATAAACACCACCATAAGAGTCTACCATGTAAAAATAATCTGAAATATCTTTGACCTCAGGAAGCAGGTTTAAAAAGGCTTTTTCAGCTTTCCATTTTGACATATACATCACGTTGAAGCCTACCTCAAAACCCATTTTTTTAACCGCTTCTGCAAGTATTAATGCGCGCTGAAACTCCTTTGGGTCTATGGCAATTCTTACCATATCGATTAATCCAACACATGGCCCCAGGACTTTCTCTAAATGTATTGGTCTGATATCTTTTTCATTTAATATGATAACCAATTTTTTATTAGAAATCAATCTTATGCGCTCCATTACATATTGTGGTAAATAAAAATATTCACCAAAATATCCTTCAAGAGGAATTGATCGATAACCAACTTCTAAATAATTAATTGGCAAGTCATTCATTGAATTTAAATAGGTATCAACTAAATTCCTATTGAAATCCCAATTTGTATAGTAGCCACCATCTCTGAGGGTGCAGTCAAGTATTTGCATGGTTTTCTATTTTGTTTATAAGCAAAGCTATTTCATTTTCACATCGAAAATACTGTTGATATGCTTGATTACATCTTTCAGCAATTATATTACGATCAATACCTGAATTAAGAATTGTTGGCGCATTTAAAAAGAACTTTTCTTTCGTATTAAAAACTGTGCCTATTTTGCTGGTAATCTCTTGAAAAATCTCTTCATTATTGCTCAAAAAATTCAGCCAAATCACACCGCTTCCCCTGGAAATAAATTCAATTGGCGCAGTAGAGTTAATAGAGATGACGATTTTGTTGGTTAAATCCAAATCATCTAGAGCTATGGAGGTGATGTTTTCAAATTCTAACTTCTGTAAAGATAATAATTGATGGGAGGTCAATCTATTAATTGGATGTTCTCTAATTGCAAATTTTACGGGATTTGATTGCATATAATCCATCCAACATTCTAAAAAACTAGCGTTTAGCGCTTCTGAATGGGTCAGTAACAAAATGACATCGCTATTTAATCGCGTTTTTTTGGCGTCTATCATTTTACTTCCTACCGTAAAAATTTGATTTCGGTTGATTTTTTGATTTAACAAAGTGTCACAAGAAAACTTATCCCAAACCACCCAGTAATCTGCAATCCGCGCGTCATTTATCTCATCATGATCCATAGCAATAGACCTTTCCTCCATTCTTGTATTTGTATACATTGGCCTACAAGCCACCTGAACAAAAGGAACATTATATTTTTTTGCCAATCTCGACATTAACCTGGCGGGAGGATAAGTGTTTGCTGTTGTAAAAAATATTGCTTTTGGTCTCGCATTTTTTATTGCCCTTTCCACCCAAATTTGACGTAAACCCATATTGAGGTAATGTGTTATTGGCGTATTGCAGATAACGCAGTTTAATAAGTTTGACTTAGGTATTTTCCTTGCTAGAATTTTCGCTTTAATCGCTATATTGATTGCATTGGTTAGGTCACCAAATCTAGCATAAGCACAAAAGTTCAAATTTTCCCCTGGGTCGTTAGATTTTATGTCCAAATAATGAGTGGGATGAAAATAAGCGACTGAAAATGTATTTGTTAGTAAAGAATGGATTTGCCTATAGCGGTGTTTTTTTAGTTCAATAGGCGCAGAAAGCCAGGCTTTCCCTTTAAAATTGTTCGTTTCTTTTTGAAAAACACCTTTGTAGAAATAAGGAATGATTTTCAACGGCGCCATGAAATTTTTAACTCTTTCTTTGAACGAAGTTTTGGTATGTGAGACCTTATTAAAGTAATCGAGTTGCAAGCCAACCAGGTCGTCAGGACGCAAGTCACGAAACGTCGTAACCCAAACAAAATGACCAACAGTTGAATCTTTAACAATTGACCTTAGCGCCTCGAAGTCGGATTCAAGATCTTGATTTGATTGAATTAACTTATGGTAATTAGTTGAAGCCAGAATATTTAGTTTTTAATTGCTTTAGTTTGAAGAATTAAATCAACCATCCAATCCTCTTTTGTGGTCAACCCTTCATGCCAATTTAAAGAGTCATCCCAATAACCCGGACAGGAATCATAAACTTCAGAACCAAACCCATAACTAACTTCAACGATTAATGGATTATTATTTTCATCAAAAACGAAATCAAATGCTCCAACCTGAAGTTTTAATTTTTTAGAAATGTTGAAGGATATCTCTACACAGCGTACATCAAATAATTCACGCGCCCAAGCAAAATTACCACTCCCAGAGGCTCTAAAATCATTATCTCGAACATAGCGCTTTAAACCAATAGCTTTGCCATTAATTACAATAATTCGAATGTCTGAATCATTATTTGGAATAAACTCTTGAAAATAGGCATAACCCACCTCATTTGAAGATTTTCGAGCATATTCTGGTTTGTAAAAAACCCTTGCTATTCCTTTTAACAACTCATTTATACCAACTTTTCCTTTTCGATATTTATAAATTCTCTCTTTTAAACTGCCCCAAGAATCATACTTCGGAAATCCTTTGCCAAACGCTTTTCTAATTATTTGCTTGGCTTCGAATTCGGATTTTATAAGTTTGACATTGACCGATCCTGCACCACCCCTAAGTTTAAAAACTTTTGGATAGGTTGTTAGTTTGACCCAATTCAAAGCAGATGCTTTATCAAAAAAGAGATGGGATGGTACCAATGGAGCTCCAATAGCTTCCAAAAGATATTTCTGACCAATTTTATCATCAAAATGCCAAGAAGTTCTAAAATCAGGAAAGACTTTTATTCCTGCCTGTTCTAAGGCAAATAGAATTTGTTTGGCAATCAAATTATCCTTCGGATTAAAATGATGAAATTGCCACATCAAGGCATCGCAATCTTTAAGTTGATCGATGATATCATTGGCATGGCAATCCACTATTTTAAAAGGGATGTTGTTAGATTGGCAGTATTTTACCCATCTTGGATGGAAGCCAAATTGACTATTATGAATGGCTATCATCATTTATTTTTATTATATTTACCGCCTCTGCAGGATTTCCTACAATCAGAGAATTTGCGCCGAAAATTCCTTTAACGACAGACCCAGCACTTACTACTGAATTATCGCCGATTACTGACCCTTTCAAAATAACGGCATTAACTCCGATCCAAACGTTACTTCCAATAATAATTTCTTTTGGAATATCTCTACTTTTTACTCGGTTTCTAGAATATAACTGATGCCCATCTGAATCTAAAATATTTACGCCGGCAGCAATAAGACAATTTTTTCCAATGGATATCGACTTTTGAGCGTGTAAATAAGCACCGTTGATACGTGTGTTTTCACCTATTGATAGTTGAGCATTTGGAATATCAACAAGCAAACATGTCGAAAAGGGCATGCCAGCGTGGTATCCCCGTGAATTACTCCTCAAATAGACATTCTTTGAAATAGAAATAGTTCCTTTATTCGATATTACGGTTTTCCTGTCAATGCGCACATTTTCATCTACTTTAAGACCTCTTTTTGTTAATTTGACAAAGATTGTATTCAAAAGTGTTACGTAGTGATTAATTTTCGATAGTATCATACTTATTCTTTAATAATTCACCCAAATCTGCAGAACTTATAAACTGAACGTCGGGCCACTTTTTCAAAACTCTTGCTAAAAGCGATTCGAGATAAAACAAATTTTCAGATCTATTTTTTTCATGTAATCCTCCCATAAAATTGATCCTGTGGGTACATAGCACAGCAGGTTTTCTTAAAGAGAATGCAATTTCAATTTGCTTAAATGCGTTGTTTAACACATCAGATTTATTTTGACCTGTCAATTCGAAATTAACATTCCGGTTTAAATAATACTGACCATAGTTATTTCTACTTCCAAAAGGATGGAATTTACGTTTGGTTTTAGAAGTGTTAAAACTAACTTGTCGGTCTGCGCCCTGAATGTAGATGATTCCGATTTGATGCATAACCTCTTCTATACTGGTATTCCATCGATATAACGGAGCAATAAAGGACTTTGAATCAAATCCAAAACTCTCTTTAAACATACGAGCAGAATCTTTCAATGCATGTATCGCTGTTGTTCTCTGTTCCTCATTCTCATAAAATAAAGAAGCGAGATAAGGTTTGTTTATCAATCCGGACGTGACAAAACTTAAGCCAAAAATATGATGTTGAAATGCCTCTAATAAGTGTTTATTGCCATTCCTGAGCATAGACAACCATATTTCTGGGTTAAGATGTTCCCTTGAATGCAATTGAGGCATAAATAATTTCTTCGAGATTAATTCTGAAGTCAGCTCAAAAACACGCTGATTAGGATAATACCTTAAATAGCTATCCTGAAAAGATTCAAAGTAATATTCTTGAAAACAGGTTTCTTTTATTTTATCAAAATTTGGATTTGCCATTAAGTAATTAGCAGTAATAACAACTGGGTTACCATTAATGTCTTTTATTCCACTAATGGCATCAGCAATTGCGCTTAAATCTTCTACATTTTCAAGTTGGTCGTAATGATTATAAATACATTTATCAACGCTAATTCCTTTAGAGAGTAAGGAATTATAGGTATCTAGATTCGTCATTCTGACCGCTCCCCAGTCATCTGATTCAATTACAAGGTACTTACCTTCTAATCGTTTTCCGGGTATATTCTTTAAATATGAAGGTAATGTAGACATTGAAAAAAAATCTAAACCATTAGCACTATAAGAGTTTTTTAATGAAATCAATCACTGGAGCTTCGTTAATAAAAAGAAAACTAGTAATCGGATTACCGATAAATAACGAAAATCCAAAGAAATCCAACCCTGATCTTATAGTTATTGCTATTACAAAAAGTAATAATGCAATTAAAAAAGTTGAATTCCTAACTGTATATAATCCATATGAAATCAACATCGAAACCGTTAATGAATCAGAGATCACCAAAAATCGCCTACCTGAGGGCACTTCTTTGATGAGCACAAAAAATGCACTAATAAGTAGAACCAGCGTGACAATTTTCGTTTTTTCATTATTCATTAAGTCTTTGGCGCGCATTTTATTAAAAAGTAAAAAATTGAAAAAAACAATGAGAAATACTTTCATATCTTGACTCCATCTGATATACCAGTTAAAATTCGTCTTAGATTTTGAAACTTTTTCGACATAGTCCTCATTTAAATAACTTTTTTTCTGTTGAAGAAATTCTGGCAAATAACCAAATAAATCATTGAGTTCTGCGGCACTAATTTGACCAAAAAAGAAACATGCGACATAAATGAAAAAGGCCACTTGAAGTGAAAAAATTTTGGGTAAAAAGTGGAGAAGTAGCGTAAAAGTGAACCAAATGAAAACAGGTAAGGCTAAGGAAAAATGAAAAAAAAGTGAGGAAAAAACAAAAATTAAACCTTTGTTATTTTGCTTTAGGTAATAGCTTAATAATCCAAATATGAAAACCTGGACAGCGGTCCACATGCGTACACCGTTTATATTCCAAATGGGGTTTATTAATGCCAAAAAAACAAAAAGAACAATAATTAGCCTCGTTTTTTTGGGGGGCATGAATTCACTCACTAACTTCAAAGTTGAAAACCAAAAATAACCGAAAACCAAACCAAATATTCCATACAGAATTTTGTAGTTATCAGTGAATCTGCTTACTATCCACGTAACCAACGGCTGATACAAATCAAGGGTTTTCCCACCGATATTGTAAGCGCGCGACAATACAATTGATAAACTTTCCTGTTCGTCGAAATATCGCTCGAATTCTTTTACGTATCTAACTGAATCATTATTTGATTCCACTTGTATGATGAAAGTTGTTCCGATAAAAAAAGAAACGAATAGAAATGGCAGAATGTTTTTTGTTATTCTAAACCTATTGAATAAATAAAAGCAACTTAAAAATGGATTGAAAAGCCATAAAGCTAAAAAATATTTTTGCTCAAATCTTTTCTTCACTATTGATGAATTAACGTTAGAAATTTTTTAGTCACTTCTTCAATTCTATATTGATCTGGGTCCTGAACCGAAAATTTGTTAGTATAATTCGCCTTAAGAAATTCCAATACAATTTCGTAGTCTATATCATGGCAATTAACTTGTAGAATTGGCTTATTAATAATTGTATAATCAATTAATTTACTTGGTGTCTGAGTGGTTCCAATATTCGTAAAGTTCACAACAAAATCAAAAGATGAAAATGCCTCCAATAGCTCTATTCTTGGAACAGGTTTATGAATAAATATCCTCGGGTCCTTAGATTGATATGGTAATATAAATTCAGATTGCCTTGTATATACATGAAATTCGAATCTGACAGACCCAGGTTGGCGAATTAAAAATTCTAAAAACTTTCTTGGATCTCTTCTGCCTTGAATAAATCCCCCGCCATAGCCAAATCTGATGATGCCATCATTGATCTGCTCTTTTATTTTCACATCCTCGAATCGGAATCCTTGAGGAATCACTTTTATCTTATGATGAAAATCTGGGAAATAACCTTTAATGGAATTCGGTGTTGGTACAGATACGAATTGGGGTTTATTCATAAACCACTTTTCAACGTATTTAAAGTAAAATGGTGGTCGAAAAGTATCGTTTTCTTGCAAAAAATATGGGTCTCCACAATCGGCAATCCAGGTATTGATATCTTTAGATTTCGTTTTCCAAACAGCAGCTACACCCCAATGAATGGTATATGGAACAGCAATGGATATTAAAAGGTCATATTTCGATTTATCTTTTTTTAACGCCTTTTTTGTCTTGAAAAACAATTCAATTCTTGGGAATTCAAAAATTAATGGCAGCAATCTATTAACCGCCTTGTTGTAAGCATTGCCAAAAATTCCTAATGAATTGAAGTTAAAAATTTTCCACTTCAATTTTCCAATTGAAACAAATTCAAATTTATATTCATCAATCAACGTCGAGATGCCTATTTTGTCGGGTGACATTAAAGTTACGCGATGGCCTTGTCGACAAAATTCTTTAACTAATTCTGTAGCCCTGAATCCTCTAGGACTTTGATCTGGGAAAAACCCTTGTGTAATGATCAAAATTTTCTTAGATGTCATATAAATTAGCAATTTGCTTAACAATTCTCACTGCGGCCTTTCCATCCCATAAATTAGGGATACTCCCCTTTTTCCAGTTTCCAGACCAAAGTTTTTGAAAAGCTGGTAGTATAGCGTTCGGGTCAGTTCCAATTAATTCATTCGTACCGATTTCTACGGTTTCAGGTCTTTCTGTGTTATTTCTAAGCGTAATACATGGGACACCCAACACTGTTGTCTCTTCTGTTATTCCTCCTGAATCTGTGATAACCGCTTTTGAATGTTTTACTAAATAATTGAACTCTCTGTATCCCAATGGTTCAACGATATGAAGGTTTTCAATCTGAAGGTTTAATTCATCAAAAATCTTGGCAGTTCTTGGGTGCATAGGGAAAATAATTGGCAGCCCTTGGCTTCCGATTGCGATTTGCACTAAAACATCTTTAAGATGTGCTTGGGCATCAACGTTAGCAGGTCGATGCAAAGTAAGCACAAAATATCCCTTGTCTGATAAATTTAATTCTGACCAAATTAATGGAGCTTTTAATTTAGGCATTTGTGCCAAAAGTGTATCGATCATTACATTGCCAACAAAAAAAATCTTTTCGTCTTGAATGCCATTTTTCTTTAGATTTTCTCCCGCCGCTGTAGTGGTGGTAAAAAAATAATCACTTAAACTATCAGTGACTATCCTATTCACCTCCTCAGGCATTGATATATCTCCAGAGCGAATACCTGCCTCTACATGCGCAACTTTTATATTCATTTTTTTGGCGACAATACTGCATGCCATTGTGCTTGTTACATCTCCTACAACTAGGATCAAATTTGTTGGGTGTTGCAATAAATATTTTTCAAATGCTATCATGATTGCAGCCGTTTGCTCGGCTTGTGTTCCGCCACCACACTCCAAATTAGTGTCTGGTGCAGGAATGCCTAACTCTTCGAAAAAAGTTTCTGACATTTTGGCATCGTAATGTTGACCGGTATGAACTAAATTGAACGCTATACCTTTATTGCCTTGAAGCTCATGAATGATTGGTGCTATTTTCATGAAATTTGGACGAGCACCAGCGATTATTGTAATTTTCATTTTTTAGTTGATTTAATCAAAAAAGGTTTTAAAATCGACATATAATCTAGTTTAAATATGTATGCAGCGCCAAAAAAACTGAGACCAAAAAAACAAAGGTTTATTATTGTTCTAAAGAAATGATTTTGCATTTGTATCTCAACACAAAGCAATTTAACAAGTAAAGCGCATGCAAACGAAATCAAGAGCACGAGGATCATGTCGCGAACGGGAATAATCTCCATAATCTTTGTTTCAAAATAATCCGCTACCACTTTACCAAAATAGATCAAAACGCCTATTTTCACGAGCGTTGATATCCAGATGATTAAAAGCGGATTGTGAAAAGTTTTAACGGCTATCCCTTCAAGAATTATAATCAACAAGGCTTGGATCAAATGTGCATTTGAATAGACGCGTTGTTTTCCTACCGCTAGTAATAGCGGTGCAAACATTACGATTCGGAAAAAGGACAAAATGATAATTACGGAAAAATAGTTTCCTGCACCCGCATATTTTTTTCCAAAAAGCAAAATCATTATTTCTGTTGCATTTACAAAACAAAAAATAATAATCGGATATGTAATTAGGATCGTTTTTCTAAGTGACGAAATCCAAAGTGGAAAAAGTTCGGAAATTGGATTTTTACTTATCGCTTGTCTAGAAAATAATGGAGCAAGAACCACTGAACCTGCGCTAACTACCATGGAGATTAAGGGTATTTCGGTTGAACCATTTGCAAAGTCTGCGAACACCTCAGTTCCAAAATATCGGCTTATTACAATTTGATCAATCGAGGTTGATATAATTCCAAAGATGCTAGCAATTAGTATCGGTGTTGTGTAAGAAATTATTTCTTTGTAGGTAGTCTCTATTTTTGTTCGATTATCAAGTTCAGGTATGTTGTTTTTTATTAAACGGGTGACTAAAATTTGTGACGATAAAAAGCTTATTAATGCTGCGATTATTAATCCAAATATTGCGTAACTAGTAGTTTCTTTAAAAACAAAAACTGCTAATACAACAAATACGAGTTTAGAGCCATTTGTAATCAGGGCATAAATCGTAATTAAACTCGTTTTTTTAAATGAAGAGAAGATACTTTCAGTACCTAAAGTGGGGAATAGCAATATAGGAATTACTGAAAAGACAACTAATTCTTTTGACAAATCTGCGTTATTTAGCAGTTTGGCAAAAAGCTGTGCTCCAAAAAGAAAAATAGTGGCGAAAATCAGACCCAAGAAAAACATAATTTTATTCATTTTCCTAATAAATGCCAATGTATGAGCTGGCTCTATTCTAGGGATAAAATAAACATATGCTTTTGGCAATCCTAGGGTTAAAAATATCAACATGGTATTATATAAATATAGTACTTGTCGATATGTACCGTATTCAGCCCTTGAAAGGACGCGAGCTAATACAATTCCAATGACTGTAACAAAAACAACAGAAATAAAATTTGCAACTGCTACCCAAGCGGCCTGAATGCTATTATTTGTTGTCAAAATAATTTACAAAAAGTGTTTTTAGTCCCTTTTCAAATGAAAAAGTTGGTAAAAAATCAAAACGAGTTTGAATTTTTTCCAAGCTTGCCTTTGAGTGCTTTACATCTCCAGCCCTCTCGGGGCCATATATAGGTTCAATTTTTTTGCCCGTAAGTTCTTTGAGCAAAAGAATCATTCGATTCAGCGTGATTTGATCACCATAGGCAACGTTAAACACCTCGTGCTGCGTTAATTTATCTTCTTCTGGGAAATCAATTTCTCTTAGTAGCGTTTTGATGTTTGCTTGGACGGCATTTTCAACAAAAGTAAAATCTCTGGAGGTTTCGCCATCGCCGTTAATGGTTGGGCGGGTTCCTTCCATGAAATGCTTACAAAAAATTGGAATTACTGCAGCGTAAGGATTGTTTGGATTTTGTTTAGGTCCGAATACATTGAAGTAACGAAGCCCTATAGCATGAAAGCCGTAGACCTTACTAAATACATCGGCATACATTTCATTAACTGCTTTGGTGACGGCATACGGGCTAAGTGGTTTGCCTTCTCGGCCTTCTATTTTAGGGAGTTCAGGGCTATCCCCATAAGTACTGGAAGAGGCCGCATACACAAAACGCTTACATGTTATAGAATCTTTAGCAGCAACTAGCATATTTAAAAAACCACTGATATTCACCTCGTTAGATGTAATTGGATCTGCTATTGACCTAGGTACAGAACCAAGCGCAGCCTGATGACTAATAAAATCAATACCCTCAACAGCTTGTTTACAAGTTTCTAGATTACGAATATCACCTTCCATATACTCAAAATTTGGCAAAGCCATAAATTCAGAGATATTTTCGAAATAGCCGTTTGACAAATTATCTAGTACTCTGACTTTTTTGGCATTAAATCTAAGGAGGTATTCTACTAAATTGGAACCTATAAAACCTGCACCTCCAGTAACTAGAAAACTGTAGTCAGAAAGGTCAGTTTGGTGATATGGCGTATTATATAGATCTTGGTTGAACATACTATAACCTTGCATCAATTAATTGAGTGTCCAAGACGCCTTTTACGTCATAAACAACGGAAACTTCTTTTTTGAATTGATTGAAATCCAAATTTTTAAATTCTTCGTGGGCCACGCCAAGAACAACTGCATCGTAAGCGACAGTACTTGGAGCTTGGATCAATTCTAGATTGTATTCATGTTTTACCTCTAATGGATTCGCCCACGGATCATGAATATCAACTATCAATCCATAGTCTTTAAGGGCTGCAACTACATCTACAATTTTCGTGTTGCGTACGTCCGGGCAGTTTTCTTTAAAGGTAATACCCAACATGAGCACGCGTGCTTCTTTTAGCGCAATACCTTTATGAATCATGTGCTTTACGACCTCTTTGGCTACGTAGGGGCCCATGCCATCGTTCATGCGGCGGCCAGCTAAAATGATTTCGGGATGGTAGCCCAATTCTTGGGCTTTTTGGGCTAAGTAGTATGGGTCTACACCTATGCAATGCCCTCCAACAAGCCCTGGTTTGAAAGGTAAGAAATTCCATTTGGTACCTGCTGCTTCCAATACTGCTTGCGTATCGATACCCATCAGGTTGAAAATTTTTGATAGTTCATTGACGAAAGCGATGTTGATGTCGCGCTGCGAATTCTCAATCACCTTCGCTGCCTCGGCAACTTTTATTGTTGGTGCTTGATGCGTCCCTGCAATAATGACTGATTTATAAAGCGCATCAACTTTTTCACCTATTTCAGGTGTAGAGCCTGATGTTACTTTCAGAATCTTTTCAACGGTATGTTCTTTGTCACCTGGGTTAATTCTTTCTGGAGAATACCCCACAAAAAATTCTTCATTAAACCTTAAACCACTCACCCTTTCGAGTACGGGCACACACTCGTCTTCTGTTACTCCGGGATATACAGTAGATTCATAAACCACAATATCTCCTTTTTTAAGCACACGACCAACAGACTCACTTGATTTATAAAGGGGTGTGAGGTCCGGACGATTGTGCTTATCGACAGGAGTGGGTACAGTGATAATAAAATAATTGCAGTGTTTTAGCTCATCCAAAGAAGTTGTACAAAACAAACCTTTTTCAAATTCGTTTGTTGTTTGAATGACAGCGCTCAGGACTTCAGATGTGAGTTCATTAGTACTGTCTTTACCGGAATTGATTTCGTCTACTCTTTTTTGGTGGATATCAAAACCAATTACATGGTGTTTTGTGGCAAAGAGCCTAGCAAGGGGAAGGCCAACATAACCTAATCCAATAACTGCAATTTTATTCATAATAGGAATTTAAATTTACGGCTTCGCCGATGTCGCTCACAAAGAGCAACTGGCGATCTATCTATATTGACAGCTATAAGCGCTGTACATATTGTTTTGGGACGCTTATGGCATAAGCGACACCTAATGCTTCTAGGCTAATCTGTAGCCTGAAGGCATTGAGTTCTTCTGTAGCGGTGGCATGCATGCCCTTTAGTGGGCCAGCAATTACCAACACTTCGCTTCCGGGCATGATTCGCTCAGAAATAATACTGACTACACTGCTTTCTTGCAAAAGCAGTTGCAGGTTTTGTATTTCGGCTTGCCGTACCACGGCAGGTTGGCCAAGATACTTAAGCACGCCCTGTACACCATTAACGGCATATACCCCATTAAGGACAGTGCGCAAACAGCGTACGAAAACCACAGATCTTATCAAAGGGATTTTGATCTTTTTCTTGCGATCAGACCACTGACGCAAGCTTTCGTATAGTGGCAAATACACCTCAAAATCTGCAGCCTGCAAGCGTTCTTGCACACGTTTTTCGGCGTTGGATTTGGTATACACGACAAACCACTCTGCTTTCTGCTCTAACTGTTGCACTACCGAAATTTAAGTCAAAAGTACGATACTTTCTCCTATTTTCTCCTATTTTCTGGCGGAATTTCTGACCTCGTATATGCGTTCAATGATTTCTACTACCTTCATGCCTTCCAGTGCGTTAGTAGTGGGGGCAGTGCGGCCATTGAGTGTGTCGATTACGTTGCTAATGACAAAATTATGATTGGCGGCTGATCCTTTATAGGCGCCGTAGTCGTTGCCGGGGTTGGTGGGTGCTAGCTCAGGCATGGTATAGCCTTCAATGTTGCACACCTCTACTTCATTCATATATTGGCCTCCAATCTTTACAGAACCCCTCTCACCTATGATGGTCATACTCGATTCTAAATTCTGGTTAGCTACACTTGTAGAATAATTCAAGCTACCCATGCCTCCATTGATGAAATCGAAGCTCACAAAGCCTGAATCTTCAAAATCTGTGAAATCTTTGTGATTGAAATCTGCAAATTTGCCTTGGATATTGTGGATGTCTCCAAACAACCAATACATGATATCAATAAAATGACTGAACTGCGTAAATAGCGTTCCCCCATCCAAATCTTTGGTGCCTTTCCAGCCTCCAGCTTTGTAATAGCGAGCATCTCTGTTCCAGTAACAATTGAGTTGTACCATATAAATATCACCTAGTACCTTACTTGCGATCAAATCCTTGATCCATACGCTTGGCGGGGAATAGCGATTTTGCATGACACAAAATACCTGCTTAGAGACCTGAAGTGCGCTGTAAATGACCTGCTCGCAGCTATCTTTGCTCAGGCCCATGGGTTTTTCACATACCACGTGCTTTTTAGCCTGGAGCGCTTTCAAAGCTTGTTCGGCATGCAGCCCATTGGGTGTGCAAATATTCAAAACGTCAAAATCAAGATTGCTCGCCAAAAGCTCGTCTATGGTGCTAAAAAATGGCACTTCAAAATCCTCAACCTCACAATCTTTTGCACCTCTAGGGTCTACAAGCGCTACGAGCTCGCCCTCATTATTGCGGCGTATCATTTCGGCGTGGCGCTTGCCTATGTGCCCGGCGCCAACAACGGCAAATTTGATTTTCCTCATTTTACTATTTTAGAAACAATATTGGCACTCAGCTGATATTTCTCTTGACTCTCAGAACAAATTGCCAAGCCATCTGCATTGAATACCAAGCGCTGACCAAATTCAGACATCCAGCCAATTTGGCGGGCGGGGTTGCCAACCACTAATGCATAAGCAGGTACATGCTTTGTAACCACCGCGCCAGCACCAATAAAAGCAAAAGCACCAATGTTATGACCACAAACGATTGTGGCATTGGCACCAATGCTCGCACCTAAACCAACGTGGGTCTGAAGGTAGCTATCGCGTCTATTGACAGCACTGCGCGGGTTGAGCACATTAGTAAATACACAAGATGGACCCAAAAAAACGTCGTCTGCACAGCTTACACCAGTATAAATACTCACGTTGTTTTGAACCTTTACGTTATTGCCAAGCACCACGCCGGGGCTCACCACCACGTTTTGGCCTATATTACAACGCTCACCTAACACACAACCGCTCATAAGGTGTGAAAAATGCCAAATTTTGGTATCTGATCCAATTTGGCAGCCTTCGTCTACAACGGCAGTGGGGTGGGCAAAATAATGCATATTATTTGGTGATGTAATGGTCAAAATTATAATGTTTGGTTTCAAAAAGCTCTTCTGTACTCAAGCTTTTGAAATACGCATAGGTGCGTTGAAGGCCTTCTCTTCGATCAATTTGAGGCTCCCAACCTAGTAGACTGCGGGCTTTGGTGATATCGGGCTGACGCTGCTTAGGATCATCTATGGGGAGGTCTTTGTAAATGACCTTTTGTTCAGTGCCTGTAAGGGCAATGATTTCTTCTGCAAATTGACTTATGGTGATTTCGGCAGGGTTGCCGATATTTATAGGCTCGGCGCAATCGGAATGCAAAAGGCGAATAATGCCTTCGACGAGGTCATCTACGTAACAAAAGCTACGGGTCTGGGATCCGTCGCCAAAAACAGTTAGGTCTTCACCTCTAAGTGCTTGACCAATAAAAGCAGGCAATACACGACCATCGTTTAAGCGCATGCGCGGACCGTAGGTATTGAAAATGCGCACGATGCGCGTTTCTAAGCCATGAAAAGTATGATAAGCCATGGTAATAGCCTCTTGAAAGCGCTTGGCTTCGTCGTACACTCCCCTTGGACCAACAGGATTGACATTGCCCCAATAAGATTCTGGTTGTGGGTGCACATTTGGATCGCCATATACCTCAGAAGTGGAAGCAATCATGAGGCGCGCGCCTTTAGCTTTTGCCAAGCCCAAGCAGTTGTGAATGCCGAGCGAACCTACTTTGAGGGTTTGGATCGGAATTTTGAGGTAATCTATAGGACTTGCGGGTGAAGCGAAGTGCAATATGTAGTCTAGCCGCCCTGGTACATGAATAAATTTACTGACGTCGTGGTGATAAAATTCAAAATGAGGCAAAGCAAAAAGATGCTCGATGTTTTTTAAGCGGCCGGTAATCAGGTTGTCCATGCCAATAACATGATAGCCGTCTTTGATAAATCGGTCACATAAGTGAGAACCTAGGAAACCAGCTGCGCCTGTAATAAGTATGCGTTTCATAGACCTCTTAAAATTGTCTGACGACCTATACTTGAATAGTAAATTCCCAAATTATTCATCTCTTCTAGCTCATATAAATTGCGTCCGTCAAAAATAACGGGATCAGCCATAAGGTCTTTGATTGCAGTAAAATTTGGGTTGCGGAAGATGCCCCATTCTGTACAAATTAGCAAAGCATCTGTATTTTGCAGAACGGTGTATTCATCTTTGCCATAGCTAATTTGCTCACCAAACACAGCCTTTACATTTTCCAAAGCCTCTGGGTCATAGGCATGAACCTCAGCGCCTTCTTCCAATAGGGCTCGTATCAAATACATAGCCGGGGCTTCACGGATGTCGTCGGTATCGGGCTTAAAAGCCAAACCCCAAACGGCAATTTTTTTGCCTTTCAAATTTCCTCTGAAAAAATTCTTGATGCGCGGCAGTAAAATCATCTTTTGGTCTTCATTAACTTGCATAACAGCATCTAAAATACGGAAATTGTATTGCTGATCTTGACCTGATTTGTGAAGGGCTTGAACATCCTTTGGGAAGCACGACCCCCCGTAGCCAATGCCAGGGAATAAGAAATGCTTGCCAATACGGTGGTCAGCGCCTATTCCAATGCGCACTTTATCAACGTCAGCACCCACTGCCTCACAGAAATTGGCCATTTCATTCATGAAGGTTATTTTGGTAGCCAAAAAAGCATTTGCTGCGTATTTAGTGAGCTCCGCAGACTTTTCATCCATAAAATATATAGGATTGCCCTGCCTTACAAAAGGCTTGTAAAGGCTTTCCATGATTTTAGCTGCTTTGTCATCAGAACAACCAATCACTACACGGTCTGGCTTCATGAAGTCAGAGACAGCGAAGCCTTCGCGCAAAAACTCTGGGTTAGAAACCACGGCAAAAGGTACCCTTGCGTGCTCAGACACTGCAGCGTTCACGAGTTCGGCAGTGCCCACCGGCACCGTACTTTTATCAACAAGTACTTTGTAAGAACGAATGATTTTGCCTAATTCTTTGGCGACACCCAAAATATAGGAGAGGTCGGCCGAGCCATCTTCTCCAGGAGGCGTTGGTAAAGCTAAAAAGACTACTTCTGCGGTGTCTGTACCTTTTTCGAGATCGGTTGTGAATTGCAAACGCCCTGCTTTGATGTTGCGATCAAAGAGCACGTCGAGCTCAGGCTCATAGATAGTTACTTCACCTCTTTGCAAACGAGAAATCTTTGCTGCATTTATGTCTATGCACGTCACAAAGTTCCCCATCTCGGCAAAGCAGGTGCCGGTGACTAGGCCAACATATCCCGTACCTACTACAGCTATATTCATTGGGCAAAAGTACCAAAAAGGCACCACATGTATGAAAATCAGTTTGAAATTCTGAACTAACAAGCTTATCTTTGATAATTATTTTAAACCGTGAGCGTCCATAAAAACATACTTATCACTGGAGGTGCAGGCTTCATAGGCTCACACGTTGCTCGCTGGTTTGTGAATTCCTACCCGGATTATCAAATCGTTAATTTAGATAAGCTTACCTACGCTGGCAATCTAGAGAACCTCAAGGACATAGCATCCGCTACCAACTACGCATTTGAAAAAGTGGACATCCAAGATAAAACTGCTGTGCAGGAGGTTTTTGAAAAGTATGGCATCACTGACGTGATCCATTTGGCAGCAGAAAGCCATGTAGATCGTTCCATTGAAGGGCCTATGGATTTTGTGCTCACCAACGTGGTAGGCACTGTAAATTTATTGGAAGTAGCGCGTTCAGCATGGAAAGGGAAAGCTAGGCATGTGTTTCATCATGTGTCTACCGATGAGGTTTATGGCAGTCTAGGTACAGAGGGCTTGTTTACAGAACAAACTGCTTATGACCCGCGCAGTCCGTATTCGGCCTCCAAAGCGGCATCGGATCATTTTGTAATGGCTTATTACCACACATATGGCTTGCCTATCAAAATGAGTAATTGCTCTAATAATTACGGTTCGCATCATTTTCCAGAAAAACTCATTCCATTGATGATACACAATATTATCAATAAAAAACCCTTGCCAATTTACGGTAAAGGGGACAATGTCAGAGATTGGCTCTGGGTAGAAGACCACGCTAGCGCTATTGACACTATTTTTCATAATGGCCGCGTCGGCGAATCTTACAACGTGGGCGGCCTCAATGAGTGGACCAACCTAGAGCTGGTGCACTACCTCTGCCGCCTCATGGATCAAAAATTAGGGCGTAACAATGGTGTCTCCGAACAACTGATTACCTACGTTACTGACCGTGCAGGCCACGACAAGCGCTACGCTATTGACGCCACTAAACTTGAAACCGAACTCGGTTGGAAACCCTCACTTACCTTTGAAGAAGGATTGGAGCGCACCGTTGATTGGTATTTAGCCAATCAGGATTGGGTGGAGAAAGTAACGAGTGGGGCGTATCAGGATTATTATCAGCACATGTATCAAGATCGTTAAATGTCTTTCCTCGAATCCCTCTTTAAACCCAAAAAACGCCAACAACCCTACGACCTCAGTGCGTTGGGTGCTGACATGCACTCACACCTTATACCTGGCATTGACGATGGCGCACCTACCATGGACCACAGCATTGCCATGTTGAACAAATTTTCGCAACTGGGTTACCGAAAAGTGATCACCACACCTCATATCCTTGGTGAAGTGCATCCGAATACACCAGAGATTATTTTAAAAGGGCTTGCCGAAGTACAGGCCGAAATCAAAAGACTAGCAATCCCTATTGAAATAGAAGCTGCGGCAGAATATTACTGCGACGAAACTCTTCTGCCCAAAATAAAGGCCAAAGAGCTTTTGAGTTTTGGCAACAATCTGGTCTTGATGGAATACAGCATGCTGAGTCCGAGTCAATATGAAGCACAGGCGCTTTTTGAATTGCAAGTGGCGGGATATTCTCCTGTAGTTGCGCATTTTGAGCGCTATCCATATTACCATGGTAATTTTGAGAAGGTGGGGCAATTGCGCGATCGAGGTATCCTTATTCAGGTCAATCTCCTCTCCCTAACCGGGCGCTATGGGCCAGGGGTCAAGAAAATGGCAGAAGAACTCATTGAGAAAGGCTTGGTGGATTTTCTAGGTACCGACTGCCATCGTATCGAGCATTTGCTCATCATTGAGCAAATCTTAGACAAACCCATCTTTAGGGCGATTGAGAAACTAAACTTAAAAAACCAATCATTAATTTCTTGATATGCCAATTCAGCACAAAAAAGACTTAAGGCAATACTTGTTACAAGATTTTAGAGCAAACGGAGTTAGATATTCAATTTTACAATTACCGATTTTGTTTTTTAAGAACCGCATTTTATTTTTTTTATGGCTCATGAGAATTGCCGAGTTTCATAAAAATCGCAAAAACAAAGTCAGATATGTATTATTCTTTTTGAAATATAGAAAAGTATCGAGAGAATTAGGCTTTTCTATTCCATTAAATGTTTTTGGACCAGGCTTAGCCATTCCGCATTATGGAACTATTGTGGTGAACGGAAATGCAAGGGTGGGTGCAAACTGTAGAATTCAAACAAGCACTAATATTGGCGCGTCAGGCGGATCAATCAACGCCCCTCAAATTGGGGACAACGTTTATATCGGGCCAGGAGCTAAAATTTATGGGGATATCCAACTTGGAAATAACATTGCAATAGCTGCAAATGCAGCTGTTTCTAGTAGCTTTCTTGAAGAAAATTGGATGATTGGTGGTATTCCTGCAAAACAGATCAAACAAATCAATATTAAGCAAATCATCAAGCACATCAACTAAAAGATGCTATTCAATTCCTTCGAATTCTTACTCTTTTTACCTATAGTCTTTGTGCTCTATTGGTTTGTTTTGAACAAATCATTAAAGTGGCAGAACGCATTGTTGCTTGGGGCTAGCTATTTTTTTTACGGTTGGTGGAGCTACAAATTCATGGGGCTACTTATGCTCAGCACCGCGCTAGACTACGCATATGGTTTTTGGGTAGCTTCGCCTAATCGAAAAAAGGCCAAGCTCTTTTTATGGTTGAGCGTCCTCAACAACCTTGGAATATTGGCGGTTTTCAAGTACTACAACTTTTTTGCAACACAGTTTCAGCAGGGCTTTGAATCGCTCGGTTTGCATTTTAACGTGACGCTGTTGCATGTAGCACTTCCAGTGGGGATTTCCTTCTATACCTTCCACGGCATGTCTTATGTTTTTGACATCTACCGCGGGCTGCAAAAACCCGTCAGAAGCTTTATCGACTACGCTGTTTTTGTGAGTTTCTTTCCATTATTGGTGGCGGGGCCTATTGAAAGAGCAAATCACCTATTGCCGCAGGTTCAAAAACCACGATTTTTCAAGTATGCACAAGCTCTAGAAGGATGCAGGCTCATCCTGTGGGGTCTATTTAAAAAAGTGGTGATTGCCGATGCCATTGCGGAAGTCATTGATCCAATTTTTGCGTCTTATGATACATACAACAGCCCGACGCTCATTTTGGCAGCCATTGGCTTTACTTTTCAAATCTATGGCGATTTTTCGGGCTATTCTGATATTGCCCTTGGCACCGCCAAACTCTTCGGCTTTGAGCTACTAAGTAATTTTCGTTTTCCTTATTTCTCTCGTGACCTCGCTGAGTTTTGGCGACGCTGGCATATCTCACTATCATCTTGGTTTAGAGATTACTTATATATTCCCCTGGGGGGGTCAAAAGTCGGCCTTGTAAAAGCGGTTCGCAATACCTTCATCATCTTTTTAGTTAGTGGTTTTTGGCATGGTGCTAGCTGGAATTTTATTATTTGGGGCGGCATTCATGCCTGCGGATTTTTACCGCTATTGATTACCAAGCGCAACCGGGTGCATACCGACATAATAGCCCAAAACCGAAAGTTCCCAAACGGCAGGGAATTGCGGCAAATGCTCTTGACATTTGGATTTGTGACTTTCGCTTGGATATTTTTCCGCGCAGACACCCTTCCCGACGCGCTCGGATTCATCAAAGCAACCTTCAGAAATTGGTCTGCTCTTGGCAGCATTACCGGTAAGAGCATTCTTGCACTTGGCGCCCTTCTAATTGGTATCGATTGGTATTTGCGACATAACGAACGCCAACCGCGCGTGCCCAAAAAAAGTGCCGTTAGGCTTGGCATTTATTTTGTCATGGCCATCGCTATTTTATTGCGCCTTGGTGGCCAACAATCATTTATCTATTTTCAGTTCTGATGCGCCAGTTTGTCCGTAAAGTTCTCAAAACACTACTTGCATTTGACCTGTTCATTTTGGCTGGGCTGATCCTTATTGCGCTTTCCTCCAACTTCACGCTCAAGTTAGAGCAAAAAAGCTTTGGCCACATGACCAATTGGGGAAGTAGTTTTGCGCGCATAGACGAATTCGAAAACTGGGTCAAGCAAAAACCCATCAAAGCCCGAGGCCTGATTATAGGTAGCTCTACGGCCTACCGCAATATCAACCCGCACATACTTCAAGACCGAACAAACATAGATTGGTTCAATTACGGTAGTAGCGGTCAGCCGCCCAAAATCAGTTACTTCCTGCTTCAAGACGCCTTCAAAAAAACCAAGTTAGACTACGTCATGCTCGACATCTACCCAGATGTCATTGCACTAGAAGGCTTAGAGTCTGCCCATGACCTCATCTATAATTCCCGTCTTCACCCTTGGCTCAAAACCCAATTGGTAGTCCGCTACCCCAATACCAAACTCCTGCTGCGCTACCTCTATTTCTACACCAAACGCATCATTCCCTCCCAAGCCCACATCAGCTACGACCCCACCAACGGCACCTATACCGGAAAAGGTTTCGTCTGTTCGAACCAACATGGTCTTAAAAATTTCAAAACCGCGCACCACGTGCAAAAAGTTCCCGATTTCCAAACCCTACACGACATCGCTGCACTTTGCAAAGCAAATGGTACACAACTGATTCTGAATATCAATCCGGAACTCGGCAAAAGCTTTCGCTTAGACCCTGTTTACGATGGTTTCAAAGTCATCACTTCTCCAAATTTCCAGAACCAAAGATGTTTCTATGACACAAAACACATGACATGTGAAGGAGCGAATTTATATTCGGAAGGAATAAGTTTGAAGTTAGTTGAGCTATTTAGTATTTAATACAATATGCAACTCCACCTCCTCCGTCATGCCAAAACCAACCAAATTTCACCAACTGGAAAAGATTTTGATCGCAAGTTACTGCCAAGAGGTTTCGAACAGCTTCAAGAATTCAAGGAATATTATGCTGCACATCCATTTCAGGTAGGCAGTATTTTGTGCTCAAGTGCGGAGCGTACCCGACAAACTTTTGACGAAATCAAAGCGTTGTTTCCCAATATTCCTATTACATTTCAAGACGAACTCTACCTTGCTTCATTTGGCGAAATACTTCAAATCATCAATAAAAGTCAAAGTACAGCTGACCTTTTAATCATTGGCCATAATGAAGGCATTAGCGATTTAGCTAGTGAGTTGAGTGGAGATATCCTATTACTCAAAACCTGTGGATATGTTAGTCTTGAGTTTCCTTTTGAAAGCAGTGCATTGATTTCGAAAGAGACGGGTGTGATTGTGGGGAGTTTTCGGGTGGGTTAGCAAATCATGTCACTATGGCAGCAACATTTCTCATGGCATAAATCTTGACTTGAAAGCAGCATGCGTCAAAATCCCTATTTTGAATCCCGCCTACTTCCATCGTTTGGGCCCGCATTTGTGGTGCTGATTTTGATGTGGTTGGTGTATTGGGCTGATTTTATTTTCCCTACTGATTTTCAGCGTTATGGGCTTATTGCCCAAGATCGCCAAGGGTTGCGCGGTATTTTCTTGATGCCTTGGATTCATGCGCACAGCGATATCAAACACATTCTCAACAACAGTTTGCCTACCTTTTTATTGCTCGGCCTATTATTCTATTTTTATAAAACCGTGGCCTGGCGGGTATTTTTGTTATCTTGGGTTCTGACTGGCGTCTTACTTTGGCTCATTGGCGGTTCAAACGGTGCGGTGCACATCGGAATGAGCGGTGTTATTTACGCGCTCGCTGGATTTCTTTTTATCTCTGGTGTTTTACGAGGCTATTTGCCGCTGCAGGCGCTGTCTCTTTTCATTGTTTTTCTCTATGGATCTATGATTTGGGGCGTATTTCCGACGCAACCGCGTGTTTCATGGCAAGGGCACCTCTCGGGGCTAATTGTGGGAGTTATTTTGGCGTTTATCTATCGCAAGCAGGGGCCGCAGCGACCAAAATATCAGTATGAAATCGAGAAAGAATTAGGGATTGAACCACCTGATTTTGAAGGAGATTTAAAACGCGCCCTTGAAGCAGAAAGGCTCGCCGCATTAGAAGCGATGTCCTTAGCCGATGATCAAGCTGAGCTGACGACCCAACAAAGCCCCACAATTGTTGTTTACGATTACAAAAAGAACAACTAATTTTAGGCTGTGGAAGAAATTAGAAATAAAGTCAAGGAAAGTGGTTTGGTTCAGCTGGACCTCGCCGACTACAAACCGACTGTGCAATTGGTTGGCATTGACCTCTCGGCACAACTCTGGCAAGGGTTAGTCCTCAAAGAAAAGGATTTCCGCGACTGGATCAAAAACCACAATTGGACCCAATACCAAGGCAAAGCAGTCTTTATTTTTTGCAGCACCGACGCCATTATTCCAACTTGGGCGTTTATGCTCGTAACGTCTGCCTTGGAAAAAGAAAATGTGTATAGTCAGGTTGGGTCTGAAAACGAGCTGGCCAAAGCACTCATTCAAGAAGCCATTTGCTCGATTGATATCGATGAAATAAAAGATCAGCGGGTCATTATTAAAGGTTGTGCAGATATTGCGGACCCTGCGTTCGCGATGTCTTATCTAGTGCGTTTATTGCAGCCAAATGTCAAATCAATAATGTATGGAGAGCCGTGTAGTACGGTGCCGATATTTAAAAAAGGTTAAAACGCTTTTTTTAAATCCATTGATTCGTGCAATACACGAATAATGTATATGTTTTGCTAATCAGATTTATAGAAAATTATGTGTTTTATGACCTTCATTCCGAAAGGCTTAGACCAAAGTTTAGCGTACTTCTTGCCTAGTTTTGGGAAGTTGATTAGGTGATGACAACCTTGCACAATTTCAAAATAGTATTTGTCAGCCTGATGCTCAGACCATTGAGAGACTGAATATTGATGTATTTCTGCTAGGTCTAATAATGCCTTTTGAGAAAAAACGAGCTGCACTATTTTTGTTCTTTTATCTTTCTCAAATACCCTTCCGGATCGAAATCCGAAACCCAACCGCTGGCCATTCCTACTTCAATCGCGTTATTTAGTGCTGCAATTTTAATTTCTTCATAGTCCAAGAGTTGAAGGGCGGCTGTCAAAACTTCTTCGGCACTTTTGTAACGGCCATTGGTAAGCGCACGATTAAGGATAGAGGTGCAATGCGGGGTGAGGGATATGGAGCTGACTTTGGACATACAGAAGAATTTAGATAAAGTTAACAATTTGAAATGCGAAGAACAAAGAAATTTACGGACAGATGATGGAAATTAATCAACTATCTTTGGATCTTATTGTTAATAGAATATGATCAAACCATGGCTACACGCGGCGCGCTTGCGAACGCTACCGCTTTCTGTTTCAGGAATTATTGTGGGTACTGGGCTGGCGGCGCTTTTGGGTGCTTTCGACGGGCTCATTTTTAGTTTGGCACTCCTAACGACCATCTGTTTTCAGGTGCTTTCCAACTTTGCGAATGACCTTGGCGACAGCCAGAAAGGAACTGATAACGCGCAAAGAGTTGGGCCGACGCGAGCAATTCAGAGCGGGCAGTTGAGTGCGGCGCAGATGAAAAAAGGCATGTGGGTTGTGGGTTTACTTTCCTTAGTGAGCGCCCTTACTTTGATCAAGGTGAGCATCCTGAATTTATCGACAACGGCTCTATATACCTACGTATTTCTCGCTGTTCTTTGTATTGCGGCGGCCATCACCTATACCGTCGGTAAAAACGCTTACGGATACCGCGGACTCGGCGATGTTATGGTGTTTTTGTTTTTTGGTTTGGTGAGCGTCATTGGAGTTTTTGGCTTGTATGGCGAAAGTTTTGAGTGGTTGGTTTTGTTTCCAGCGATCAGTATAGGGGCTTGGAGCACGGCTGTATTGAACCTCAACAACTTGAGAGATGTGCAGAACGATGCGCAGATGCACAAACGCACCATGGTGGTGAAACTCGGTTTTGACAAAGGAAAAATTTATCATGTTTTCTTGGTGGCTACAGGTTTGGCGACATGGTTTTTTACGATTTATTTACTGGCCGTGAGTGCCTACAACTATTATTTATTTATCGCGCTTATGCCATCGTTAGGCTTCGTTTTGCACCTGAAAAAAGTGCTGGAAACGCAGATACCGGCTGAGCTCGATCCTGAACTCAAAAAAGTCGCGTTATTGACCTTCTTTTCGGGCTTGCTTTTTGCAATTTTACTTAACTTTGCCCCGCATTAAATCGACACACATGAACATCCTTGTTTGTATTTCCAAAGCGCCAGACACCACATCCAAAATTGCTTTTACCAATGGTAATACGCAGTTCGATGAAAACGGCGTTCAATATATTGTCAACCCCTACGACGAATGGTACGCGCTCGTGCGTGCCCTTGAGCTCAAAGAAGCGCAAGGTGGCAATGTCACCATCATTACCGTTGGTACTACCGCAGACGACGCCGTTATCCGCAAGGCTCTGGCAATTGGTGCCGACGACGCCGTTCGCATAGACGCCCCTGCAACAGACGCTTATTTTGTCGCGATGCAAATTGCCGAGTATGCGAAAGGCAAAGGTTTTGACCTCATTCTGACTGGCAAAGAAACCATCGACTACAACGGTTCGCAAGTTGCCGGTATGTTGGCCGAAGCATTAGAGCTTCCCTATATCGCCATCGCTACCAAACTCGAGGTTGCGGGCAGCACCATTAGCTGCGAGCGCGAAATTGTAGGCGGTATGCAAGAAGTCGAAGTACAGGCGCCGGCTGTGATCAGCTGTGCAAAAGGAATGGCTGAGCAACGCATCCCGAACATGCGTGGCATTATGGCAGCGCGTACCAAACCACTTAATGTAGTGGCGCCGGTAGCGCTCAACGCCCTCACCACCTACAGCACTTACAGCATGCCAGCTGCCAAGTCTTCAGTGAAACTCATCGATCCAAACAACCTCGACGAACTCGTTGCGCTTTTGCACAACGAAGCCAAAGTCATCTAAGCTTTACACCCATGAATCTCGTATACATCAATTCAGCAAATGGTTTGTCCAAAGCAGCTTTGGAGACCGTCACTTATGCTAAAAAATTAGGCGCAGACGTCGCTGTTGTCACCAACGGAAACGCTTCAGCTGAGCAATTGGCTGCGCTTGGCGCTTATGGTGCCACCACCGTTTTGCAAGATGCCAACATCGACGGCCAAGACCCTAGCCAGCTCGTGAAGCTCGTTGCCGCTGCTGCTGCCAAAGTGGGCGCCAGCACCATCATCTTTTCTCATGACCTCATCGGAAAAGCAGTTGCGCCACGCTTATCTGTACGCCTGAAAGCTGGCCTTGTAGCAGGTGCAGTTGCCCTTCCGGAAGCCGATGGCACCACTAAAGTCAATGTTTTTTCTGGCAAGGCCTTTGGTTTTGTCAAGGTAAATAGTGCAGTTCGCATCATTTCTTTATTGCCTAATAGTATACAGCCCGAGCAAACGGGTGGCAACTGCAGTACCGAGGCCTTTGACAGCCAAGCCGGAAGCAGTGCCATAACCATTAAAGCGACCAAAAAACCCGAAGGAGCTATTCCGTTGCCAGAAGCCGAACTTGTGGTTTCTGCCGGCCGTGGGCTCAAAGGACCTGAGAACTGGGGCATGGTCGAAGACCTTGCTGCTGCCCTTGGCGCAGCCACCGCTTGTTCGCGGCCTGTGGCCGACATCGGATGGCGTCCGCACCACGAGCACGTCGGGCAAACTGGGGTGGCCATCCGTCCAAATCTCTACATCGCAGCAGGTATCTCTGGTGCCATTCAGCACCTAGCGGGCGTCAACGGTTCTAAAGTAATTGTCGTGATCAACACCGATGCCGAAGCACCATTCTTTAAGGCAGCAGACTACGGTATCGTAGGCGATGCGTTTGAAGTGTTGCCACGCTTTACCGAAGCGCTTAAACGTTTCCGTGCCGCTCAACACTAATGCAAAAAATCATCCTTGATATAGCGGGTATCGCTTATAGCCAAACACAATCTGGCTCTTATGTCCTGACGCTCGAAGAGCGTGGAGGCTTGCGCAAACTTCCAATTGTTATTGGTGGATTTGAAGCTCAAGCCATTGCTGTGGAGCTCGAGAATATGGTGCCTTCTCGGCCCCTCACCCACGACCTCTTCCGTGCATTTTGCCAAGCTTTTAGCGTAGATGTCAAAGAGATACTCATCTACAAATTCAAAGACGGTGTCTTTTTTGCCAAACTCATTTGCGAGCAAGATGGCGTCCCTACAGAGCTTGATTCCCGCACTTCTGATGCCATTGCTATTGGCGTGCGTTTCAAGGCGCCTATCTACACGCTCAGTAGTATACTCGACGAAGTCAGCGGTATTTCGCCCAGCGCTCTTTCAGAACACTATGATTTTGACGACGAAAATGATATCTTTGAACACGACGAGAAAGCGCCAAATGAATGGGATATCTATGCTACAGAAGAGCTAGAGCAACAATTATCAGAGGCACTCGATAACGAAGATTACGAACTAGCCTCAAAAATCCGCGATGAACTCAACCGCCGCCATCAAAACTAGACTTACCCTCCTCAGTTTTTTTCAATTTTTTGTTTGGGGAGCTTGGCTCACCACAATTGGCACCTACTGCACCGAAGGAAAGGGTTGGAGCTTTCCACAATTTGGCGCCATCTTTTCGACACTTGCACTCTCCTCTATCCTGATGCCTTCTATCATCGGTATCATTGCCGATAAATGGCTGCGTGCAGAGCGCTTGTATGGCATTCTGCATCTCACCTACGGTGTATTCATGCTGCTCATTCCACAAATTGACGCGTTACAAGGCGCTTTCCCTGCCTTGCGCAATTTTGCGGATTACGAACTCCTTTATTGGGTTGTTTTTGGAGGCATGCTCGCCTATATGCCCTCAATTTCGCTATCCAACTCGGTTTCTTACCGCATCTTGAAAATGAACAAGCTCAATGTTCAGACAGATTTTCCAAAAATTCGCGTTTGGGGGACCATCGGTTTTATTGCCGCGATGTGGCTCACCAACCTCAGTGGCAGCAAGGCTTCAGCCAATCAATTTTACATTGCAGGAGTCGGTGCCATCTTACTCGGACTATATGCCTTCTCCTTACCAGCCTGTCATCCGCAAGGAAAAACAAATGAAAAGAAATCAGTGGCCCAACAACTCGGCCTAGACGCCTTTAAACTTTTTGGTGAATACCGAATGGCCTTGTTTTTTATTTTTTCTATCTTGCTCGGTGCCGCGCTTCAACTCTCCAATATGTACGGCGATGCTTACCTCAGTAGTTTTCCGAAAGGCACGCTCGTAGAGAAGTACTCCACCATCATTTACTCGATTTCTCAGGTCTCTGAAACCATTTTTATCCTGACAATTCCCTTCTTTTTGAAGCGCTTCGGGATCAAAAACGTGATGCTATTTGCCCTGCTTGCCTGGGTACTTCGCTACGGCTTCTTCGCCTATGGAAGCACGGATTTTGGCGTTTTTTTAATTGTCATGAGCTGTATTGTCTACGGAATGGCATTTGATTTCTTCCTGATTTCGGGCTCTATGTTCGTAGAAGCCAATACTGACAGCAACATTCGCTCGAGTGCACAAGGATTGTTTATCATGATGACCAACGGCATTGGCGCGTACATCGGAACGGTAGCCAGTAGTCAAATCATCGATAACTATTTTAAAATATCAGCGACAGAAACCGATTGGCATGGTGCGTGGTTGCTCTTTGCAGGCTATTCGCTCATGGTGGCGATTTTATTTCTGCTTTTATTCAAGGAGAAACGCGCGGCCTAATCTCTAGTAAATTTATAGCCTACCCCCCTGATGGAATGGAAATACCTTGGGTTTTTGGGGTCGGTTTCGAATAACTTTCTAAAATTTAGGATGTAGTTGTCTATGGTTCTGGAGGTCGGGATTTGTTCAGAGCCCCACAAGCGATCAAGGATTTCATTGCGCGATATCACCTTGCCTTCTTTTTCGACAAAAAGCTCGAGTAACTGCACCTCCCTTTTGGTAAAAGTATGCAGCAATATATCGGCTGCGTCGCGGACTTCAAAGGAATTGAAATCGATTTGTTTATCCCCAATGTTGTTTTTTGCGGGCGATTCTATCTGAACAGACCCATTGATAAGTATCTGTATTTTTAGCAGTAGTTCTTCTAAATCAAAAGGCTTCACGAGGTAGTCATTAGCCCCTAGCTTGAGCCCAGCAACACGGTCAGGGGTGGTACCTTTTGCCGACAAGAACAAGACAGGAACAGCTGAATGCTTGCGGATTTCTTTGCATAAATCAAAACCTGTCACATTCGGAAGCATGACATCCAAGATGACTAAATCGAAATGTATTGGACCCGAAAAAAGCCTTTGGGCAATTGCGCCGTCTGCACAAGCCTCAACGGCGTACCCTTCCAATTCAAGATTCAAGGAAATGGTGTCGCGCAGGCTTTGCTCGTCTTCAACTAAACAGATACGGTACATGTGCTTTTTTTGCTAGAAAATTGTATTTTTGGTTGAAATTAATATAAACTCTTCAAACTATGAACAAAATTCTACGCTTTGGCCTACTCATTCTGGGCCTTCAAGTAGGGGTTTTTGCACAGCAATCTCTCGCTCACACGAGCAAACTAGAACTCTCCAAAGAAGTGCCAACCCTTGCCCTGCAAACACCTGATCTCAACACCCTAGCCGCAGAAGATATTCTCCGCGACAAACAAGGCGTACTTTACCGCATCGGTGTAGCCCTTCCTGCACACCTCACTCCCCAAAATTCAGGTTTTTGGTCGACTAACCCCGATGGCAGCCGCACTTGGCAAATTGTAGTTTCAGCTCCAGGTGCTGAAGCATTAAGCTATCTTTTTGAAAAATTTGTTTTGCACGGTGGTAGCACCTTGCGCATCCAGAATCTCGGTGGGCAAGATGTACATCCTCTACTTACAAGTGCAGATGTAGAGGTACATCAAATGCAAAATGCAGCACTTTGTGGCGGCTCAAAACACATCCTCACTCTAACTGAGCCTGCTTACACCACACCATCAGAAATATACATCGACCGCGTCATGTACAACTACCGCTCAACCGGATTTGATGTGGAAGAAAAAATCAATGAATCCGCTACGTGCGAAGTCAATATTAACTGCTCCCCTGTTGGTGATGCATGGCAAGATGAAAAACGCGGCGTTGCACGTGTTTACGTAATTGAAGGCAATCAAGCTGGATGGTGCTCAGGGTCTTTGATCAACAATACTGCACAAGATTGCAAACCTTACTTCCTTACGGCCCTTCACTGTGGTGTAAGTGCCACAGCAGCCAACATGAACCAATGGAAATTCTATTTTCGTTACGAAGCGGCGGCCTGCACCAACCCAACTACAGTTGGATCGTTAGCTAGTTATTTCGTAACAGGTTGCTTGCGCATTGCAGACGCAGCAGATGGTGGCGGCAACTCGGGCTCTGACTTCTTATTGCTCAAACTAGGAAATGCCAACAACGAGAGCACGGTGATTACCAACTTGAAATCAGCAAACCTAAATGCCTACTGGAACGGTTGGAATGCAAGTACGAGCCCAACTACAGGCGGTGTGGGTATTCATCACCCAGCCGGTGACATCAAAAAAATCTCTACTTTCTCTGGCAATACAGTTTCTACACAATGGGGGACGGCTTCCGGGTCGCACTGGCGTGTAACTTGGACAGCAAATTCTAATGGCTACGGTGTTACTGAAGGAGGCTCCTCAGGCTCACCACTTTTTGACAACACCGGAAATATTATCGGGACCCTTACTGGCGGCGGTTCTTATTGCACTTCCCAAACAGCTCCTGACCAATATGGTAAAATGGCATACCATTGGACCAACAACGGCACTACGGCCATTCTGCAATTGAAGCCTTGGCTAGATCCAGCAAACTTGAATGTTTTGGTTTTTGGAGGCTCTGCTGATCCTTGCACGCAAACCACACCAGTGGCACCAGTTGCCAACTTTGCAGCAGACGCAACGAACGTAACTCCCGGCACAACCGTTAACTTTACAGATTTATCGACGGGTATTCCAACATCTTGGGCCTGGACTGTAAGCCCAACAACTGGTTGGAGTTATGCAGCAGGCAGCAGTGCCAGTACGCAAAATCCTCAAATTGTTTTCAACACTGTTGGGCAATATACAGTAAGCCTTACGGCAACAAACGCGCAAGGTTCAGACGCAGAAATAAAGAATAATTATATAGTGGTGGCACAGGTTACAGGTCCTTGCACAGCTAGCGCTGTATGCGACGAATACATCGCAACAGTAAGTTTCAATACCATCAATAGCACCTCTACTTGCGGTAATAACGGCTACACTGACTTTACAGGCACGAGTACATCATTGGCGCAAGGCACGGCCTACACGCTCACTATAACACCTGCCATTGTAAACAACACCCAATCTACTGCCTACACCAACGACGAAATTGCAGCCTGGATTGACTTCAATAACGACTTCGACTTCAATGATGCCGGCGAGCAAGTAGCGTATGTATTGGTGGCCACCGGCTGGACCAACACCTTTAATGTCACTATTCCTTTAGCATCTTATACAGGTGCAGTGCGCATGCGCGTGCGCATCTCTTATCAACCAGATGGCGCTATCACGCCTTGTGGAGCAGCGAGCTACGGCGAAACCGAAGACTATACCATCAATATCACTTCTGGTGCGGGCCTCAATGACAATCCACTTGGATTGGTACAAATGTATCCTAACCCCGCCCAAGATCTTGTATATATCGATTTGAAAAACCTCAGTGAAAATGGATTAATTGAGATTTTGGATATCAATGGTAAAATTTTGTCTCAAACGTCGGGCCTTGCCGGACAAATCAATACAGTTGACATTGCCCATCTAGCAAATGGTTTGTATCATGTACGCATGAGCGCAAATGGTCAACAAATCACCCAAAGATTAATCAAGAATTAAACAAATTCTTGTACGGTTTCAAAATACAAGGCGGCCCGCTCTAAGTGGGCCGCTTTTTTTTCGGGCAACATGCGGTTCCAATTGGCTACTATTTGCACGGTGCGCATGTTTTTGCGCAAGCGGTCTTGGTGCTTGTCGACAAAATGCCAGAAAAGTGCATCAAATAATGCAGCGCCTTCAGTATCTGCTTTGAATCCTTGCTTTTTGAGGTAATTGGAGCCCGAAAAATAAGGTTTGGTTGTCATGAGACCGCCGTCTGCGTACTGACTCATGCCGTATACATTGGGCACCATCACCCAATCGTAGGCATCGATGAAGTAGCTCATGAAAAAACGATACACTTCATCGGGATGTGTCTCTGACAAAAAGAAAAAATTACCCAAGAGCATAAGCCTTTCGATGTGATGCGCATAGGCGTGTTGCTGCAGTTTCTTGTTCACATTTACAAACAAAGACAACGCTGAAAGATGCTGCCAGTTCAAAGTACGGTGATGTTGCATGGCATTTTTAGTGCGCTGAACAACCCCTACTTTTTCATAAACCGCTCTGATAAACTCGCGCCAGCCAATGACCTGCCGGATGAAACCTTCTGTACTTTCTATCGAGACCTTGCCCTTGTGAAAAGCGGCCAGTACCCGTTCCACGACCTCCCCCGGAAGCAAAAGACCAATGTTGAGTGCAGCTGATAAATTGGAATGAAATACAAAAGTAGAGTCAGCACTAAACGCATCTTGATACGGACCAAAAAGTGTAAGGTTGGTATCGATGAAGAAATCTAGCGCTGCCTTTGCCTCTTGGTGCGTGACCGGATAAACGCTCAGATCTGGCTCACCCGGATGAGATGAGAATTTTGTTGAAACAAAACGCTGGGCTTCTTGCGCCCAATTGCTCCTATAAATTGGAAAATTTGGCGGCTTAATGCCTTTAGGTAGAGCCTTGCGGTTGTCTGTATCGAAACTCCAGCGGCCACCGACTGGCTGCCCATTGTCTTCCAAGAGGATGCCGAGGCGTTCGCGCTGCTTTTTGTAGAAGTCAGCCATAAAGAAGCGTTGTTCGCGTTGGCCAAAAAGCGTTTGATTGTCTGTTGGCGTATTGATAAACGAAGGGTTGGTAAGCCAAATGAGTCCTAAATGATAGCGGGCAACAAAGCGACGTATTCTTTTTTCGAGCAAAAAATCAGTGGGGTCTACGACAACAATTTGCTTTGTGCATCGGCCTAATTCTTGAAAAAGACTTTCTAAGTTAGCTTCATCTGTATCAAAGTAACGTACATTTTTATCTTTACTCCGCAAATATTCTGCGTAGTAAATCATAGAAGCGCGGTGCAGAGCCAGTTTTTTCTGGTGAAAAGGTACTTTGGTAAAGAAGAGTTCGTCCTCGATGAGCCAAAATTCTTTGGCGTGCGCAAACGCAGGGTGCTGCTCGAAAAGCTGCTGCGGAAAAACCAAACAAACAGAGGTAGACATACACACCTAACACCCCAATAACAACTTTGTTTGACCGCCGCGCTCGCCGTTCTTTTTGAGTTCACAATTTCTTTACATAGCCAGCAAACTCTCCGTAATTTTGTCTTGTATTTAAAAGCAATCATGGATAAAGTTTCTTATGTTGGCAACGCAGATGTGAATGCCATTGAACACCTCTACCAGCAATACTGCCAAGACCCCACAAGTGTGGATCTCGGTTGGGCCAAATTCTTCGAAGGATTTGAATTTGCACAAACGAGTTTTGACAAAAGCGGCACGATTCCAGAAAATTTCGTGAAAGAATTTAAGGTTATTAACCTTATCAATGGCTATCGTACCCGTGGACACCTCTTTACACACACCAACCCCGTGCGAGAGCGCCGCAAGCACACACCAACCCTCGATATCGCACATTTTGGCCTCAATGAAGTCGACCTCAATGAGGTTTTTCAGGCGGGCGAGCAGATTGGCATTGGAGCAGCAAAGCTATCCGATATCATCGCACACCTCGAGCTCACGTATTGCCAATCTATCGGTATCGAGTACATGTACATGCGCGACCCCGAACGCATCGATTGGTTCCGCAATAAAATAGAACTCAGCAACCGACCGGTATTTGATCCAAAGCGTAAGAAGAAAATTTACGAAAAACTCAACCAGGCCACAGGCTTTGAGGCTTTCTTAGGTAAAAAGTTCGTTGGGCAAAAACGCTTTTCAATCGAAGGTGGCGAAGGCCTGATTCCGGCTTTAGACACACTCGTACAAAAAGGTGCAGCGCTAGGAGTTGAGTATTTTGTAATGGGTATGGCGCACCGCGGACGACTCAATACGCTCGCCAATATCTTTGAAAAACGCCCACGCGATATTTTCAGGGAATTTGAAGGTAAAGAATTTGATTTTGAAACTACATTTGACGGCGACGTCAAGTATCATCAAGGTTTCACATCACATATCAAACTAGAGGGCGGTCAGCAAATTGGCCTTACCCTTGCCCCCAACCCCTCCCACCTAGAGGCTGTAAATACAGTTGTAGAAGGAATTGCAAGAGCTAAAATTGACCACGTCTATCAAACCGAAGACAAAGTTTGCCCTGTACTGATTCACGGCGACGCCGCAATTGCAGGTCAAGGCATCGTTTACGAAACCATTCAGATGGCAGGACTAGACGGTTACAGAACCGGCGGCACCATTCATATTGTGGTGAACAACCAAGTGGGCTTTACCACCAACTACCTCGACGGCCGCACCTCAACCTATTGTACAGATGTTGCCAAAACGACACTTTGTCCCGTTTTCCACGTCAATGGCGACGACATCGAGGCTGTAGTGACCACCATCGAAATTGCCATGGAATACCGCCAGGCCTTTCACCGCGACATCTTTATCGATTTATTATGTTACCGCAAATACGGACACAACGAAGGTGACGAACCAAAATTTACGCAGCCAAAGTTGTACAACATCATAGCCAAGCACCCGAACCCAAGAGAGATCTACTTGGAGCAACTCCAGCGCGAGGCCTTAATGAGTGCCGAAGACGCCAAGCAAATTGAGCAAGTTTACCAGCAGTTTTTAGAAGCCGAATACGAAGCATCGAGAAGCCGCGACAAAGCCTTGGTTTACGACTTCTTGAGCCTCACTTGGAAAGACTACCGCCACGGTACGGCTAAAGATTTTGAGCAATCGCCGCAAACAGGTATCGCTAAAAAAGAGTTATTGACGCTCGGACGCAAGTTAGCGACCCTTCCAGAAGGCAAGAAGTACTTTAGAAAAATTGCAAAAATTTTCGAAGACCGCCTCAACGCCATTGAAAGTGATAAACTAGATTGGGGCTCTGCCGAAATGTTGGCTTATGCCACACTCCTCGCTGAAGGTCATGGAGTTCGCATTTCAGGACAAGATGTAGAACGAGGTACGTTTTCGCACCGACATGCGGTGGTGAAGACCGAAGACACCGAAGAAGAAGTACTGACGCTCAATGCCCTTCAAGACAAACAAGGTGTTTTTAGCATCTACAACTCGTTATTGTCTGAATACGGCGTACTTGGTTTTGAATATGGTTACTCTCTAGCTAACCCATCTGGGCTCACAATTTGGGAGGCTCAATTTGGCGACTTCTTCAATGGCGCCCAAATTATGGTGGACCAATTCATTTCTGCAGGCGAAGACAAATGGGCTACCCAAAGTGGTTTGGTCATGTTGTTACCACACGGCTACGAAGGTCAAGGTGCTGAACACTCCAGCGGACGCATGGAGCGCTTCTTGCAACAATGCGCAGACATCAATATGCAAATCGTCAATACTTCAACTCCTGCCAATCATTTCCATTTGTTGCGTCGTCAAATCAAGCGAGATTTCAGAAAACCACTCGTGGTCTTCTCTCCAAAAATGTTGTTGCGCTACCCAGACGCCACTTCAAGTTTGGACGAAATGGCCAAAGGTGCCTTCCAAGAGGTGATCGACGACAGCACGGCAGTTGCCAAAAAAGTAGACACCGTTGTGCTCTGCAGTGGAAAGTTTTACTACGAAATGAAAGTCAAGGCGGCAGAACTTGGCGTCGAAAATATGGCTTTTGTGCGCGTGGAGCAACTCTACCCGCTTCCAACGGTACAAATTGATGCTATAGTAGCGAAATATAAAGCCAAAAACATCCTTTGGGCCCAGGAAGAACCAGCCAACATGGGCGCCTGGACCCATATGGCCATGAATTTGCGCCATATTCCACTAGTAGGCATCTGCAGACCAGCAAGCGCCGCAAGTGCCGAAGGATCGAAAAAATTACACGAAATTCGCCTCAAACAATTGTTCAACGACCTCTTTGCTTACGCAAAGAAAGCCTAAAATAGAAACTTATGTCACAATTAGAAATGAAAGTCCCGAGTCCGGGAGAATCGATCTCAGAAGTAGAAATTGCCACTTGGCTCGTTGCCGACGGCGACTACGTCGAAAAAGATCAAGCCATTGCCGAAGTAGATTCAGACAAAGCGACGCTTGAATTGCCGGCCGAAGAAAGCGGCATTATTACCCTCAAAGCTGCGGAAGGCGATGTGGTCAAAGTGGGGCAAGTTGTTTGCCTCATCGACACGAGTGCAGCGCGCCCTGCGGGCGCACCTGCAGCGGCGCCAGCCCAAAGTGCTGCCCCCCAACCTGAGGCGCCAACGGCACCAACGGCCGCGCCTGCGGCAGCGGCCCCCAACCCAGATCCAGTAAAGTCAGCGAGCTATGCTAGCGGCTCTGCCTCTCCTGCAGCGGCTAAAATGATCAAAGAAAACAACATCAATACAGCAGCCATCAAAGCGAGCGGTAAAGACGGACGCATCACCAAACAAGATGTCATTGCAGCGATGTCTGCAGGCTTCGCTACCGAGGCCACGCAAGGCTGGGGTGGTACGCGGGAGCAAAGCCGCGAAAAGATGTCGATGCTGCGCCGCAAAATCGCAGAGCGCTTGGTTGCCGTGAAAAACGAAACGGCCATGCTCACTACTTTCAACGAAGTGGACATGAAACCAATTATGGACATCCGCGCCAAATACAAAGACGCCTTTTCCAAGCACCACGAAGTCAACCTCGGCTTTATGTCCTTCTTTACCAAAGCGGTTACTGAAGCCCTCAAATTGTATCCAGCGGTCAATGCGCAAATAGACGGCAACGAAATGATCTTCCACGACTACGCCGATATCGGTATTGCCGTTTCTTCTCCAAAAGGCCTCATGGTGCCAGTAGTGCGCAACGCCGAGCAAATGAGTCTTGCGGACATCGAGCGCGAAATCAAGCGTTTGGCTATCAAGGCACGCGACGGCAAAATGACGCCAGAAGACATGAGTGGCGGTACTTTCACAATAACCAACGGCGGAGTCTTTGGCTCCATGCTATCTACACCGATCATCAATCCACCGCAATCGGCCATTCTCGGCATGCACAACGTAGTGGAACGCCCTGTTGCGATCAACGGCAAAGTAGAAATCCGACCAATTATGTATGTGGCGCTTTCATATGACCACCGCATCATCGACGGCAAGGAATCTGTTGGTTTCTTGGTGAAAGTCAAAGAAATGCTCGAAAATCCGGAACGCATGCTCTTTGGCTCAAAAGACCCTATGCAAATCTTGCTCGGCCTCTAAAAAAGCTTCAAAATCTCTCGTAAAAAGCGTTCTTCGGAGCGCTTTTTTTGCTTCGGAGCTTTAGATTGCTTTTCGTATATTTGCTGTTCAAAAAATTGTAGCAATAATGTCAAAAATCAGGAAGCAAGACGCTCTAGATTACCATTCCTCGGGCCGACCAGGAAAAATAGAAGTAGTTCCTACAAAACCATATGCCTCACAACGAGACCTCTCCTTGGCCTACTCTCCCGGTGTAGCCGAGCCTTGCTTGCGCATTGCCGAGAACAAAGCCGACGTCTACAAATACACCGCCAAACGCAATTTGGTTGCTGTTATTTCAAACGGAACTGCCGTACTTGGCTTGGGCGATATCGGTCCAGAAGCCTCTAAACCGGTGATGGAAGGTAAAGGCTTACTTTTCAAAATTTTCGCTGATATCGATGTTTTTGACATCGAAGTAGATGCTAAAGACCCAGAGCTTTTCATCCAAACCGTGAAAGCAATTGCCCCTACATTTGGCGGCATCAACCTCGAGGACATCAAAGCGCCAGAAGCCTTTGAAATCGAGCGTCGACTCAAAGAAGAGCTCGATATCCCCATCATGCACGACGACCAACACGGAACCGCCATCATCAGCGCTGCGGCGCTTCTCAACGCGCTCGAGCTCTCCAATAAGAAAATAAACAAGGTCAAAATTGTTGTTTCTGGGGCGGGCGCTGCAGCAGTATCTTGCATCAAGCTCTACCATCGCTTGGGCGTCAAGCCTGAGAACGTCTTTATGTATGACTCAAAAGGCCTCATTCACGCCGGGCGCACCGACCTCGACGACATGAAAAAAACCTTTGCAGCACACCCAAAAGACGAAGATTTTGAAAAAGCTTTTAAAGGTGCAGACGTCTTTTTAGGGCTTTCCAAAGCTGGTCTTGTCAGTAAAGACATGATCGCCTCCATGGCCAAAGACCCAATTGTATTCGCCTTAGCCAACCCAGAGCCAGAAATTTCATATAAAGAAGCTACATCTGTGCGTAAAGACATCATTATGGCAACCGGTCGTTCAGACCATCCCAATCAGGTCAATAACGTACTCGGCTTCCCTTATATCTTTCGCGGTGCCCTCGATGTGCGCGCCACCACCATCAATGAAGAAATGAAATTGGCGGCGGTCAAGGCTATTGCCGCATTGGCCAAAGAATCCATCCCGGAAGAAGTGATTGAAGCCTACGGTGGAAAGAATATTTCCTTTGGCCACGAACAAATCATTCCCAAGCCACTCGATCCACGCCTCATTTATTATGTTGCACCAGCCGTGGCGCGTGCAGCTATGGAATCAGGTGTGGCGCAAGAACCCATTGAAAATTGGGAAGAATACGAAATCCAACTCAAGAGCCGTCTCGGCCTAGACAATAAACTGCACCGCAACATCACCTCCAAAGCGCAAGGAGCACCAAAAACCGTTGTATTCCCAGAGGGCGACAACATCAAAATCCTTAAAGCAGCCCAACAAGCCTACGATGAAGGGGTGGCCTTTCCAATCTTACTCGGTAAAAAACAGCGCATCCAAGACCTCATGGACGAGTACGCCATCGAAATTCCAGATGTCCAGATCATTGATTGTAAATCCGACGAAGAAGAAGCGCGTCGCATCCAATACGGCACACAATTCTTCGAAAAACGCAAGCGAAAAGGCATTACGGAATATGAAGCTATTTCACTCATGCGCGAGCGCAATTACTTTGGCGCCATGATGCTCAATATGGGCGAAGCCGATGCCATGGTTACCGGCCTCACGCGCAGTTACCGTTCTGTATTGCGTCCGGCGATCAGCACCATCGGCTTGCAAAAGGATATCAAGACCATTGCCGGAATGTACATCCTTAATACCAAAAAAGGTCCACTTTTCTTGGCCGATACCACCGTCAACCTCAATCCAACAGCCGAGCAAATTGCTGAAATCACGGTCAATGTAGCCAAGTTCATTCGCCGTTTAAAAGTTCAACCGCGTATAGCCCTGCTAAGCTACTCCAACTTTGGTTCCTCGCCAGGCGACGACCCAGAAAAAATGGCAAAAGCAGTCAGCATCTTGCACGAGACACAACCCAATTTGGTTGTAGACGGCGAAATGCAAGCCAATTTTGCCCTCAACCCTGAGCTCATGAACGAGAAATTTCCGTTCTCCTTCTTGGCTAACAAGGAAGTCAATACGCTCATTTTCCCGAACTTATCTGCGGGTAATATCGCCTACAAACTCTTGCAACAGACCAACGAACTCGACGCCATTGGCCCGATTTTATTAGGCATGCGCAAGTCTTTGCACGTATTGCAACTCGGTGCAAGTGTTCGCGAAATCCTCAGCATGATCAAAATTGCCGTCATCGACGCACAAAGCCAAGACAAATGATTTCAAGACTCAATGGCCGCCTGATAGAAAAGAACCCGACCAACCTGCTCATCGAGTGTGCGGGCGTTGGGTATGAGGTCAAAATCTCACTCAACACCTTTTCTGTGCTCCCAGATTCTGAGTCCATAGTGCTGCACACCAAACTCATTGTTAGAGAAGACGCGCACATTCTCTATGGTTTTGCTACCAAAGAAGAGCGCGAAATGTTTGGACACCTCATCAGTGTTTCGGGTATAGGCCCCAACACCGCCCTGATCATGCTCTCCTCCATGATTCCAGACGAAATCGCCAACGCTATTCTTTCTGAAGACGTCATTAGCATTCAAAAAATCAAAGGTATTGGAACCAAAACTGCCCAGCGCGTTATCATTGATCTCAAAAGCAAAGTCTCCAAAATGGAACTCGGCACTGAGAATATTTTCTCTTCAAACAATAGAAATCGATTTGATGCGTTAATTGCATTGGTTTCGCTCGGTTTTGATAAAAAATCAGCTGAAAAAGTATTGGATAAAATCGATGCCGGAACCCAAACCGTAGAACAACTGATCAAAGAAGCGCTTAGACTACTATAACCGTGCAACAGAACTACTGGAAAAAATATCTTGCAATTGGCACCCTCATTTGGATGGTGTTTTTCAACTTTGGGAAAGTCTCAGCCCAAGAACCAACGCTTCCTTTCCCAATTTTCAACCCGCTCAACCCTTTTCAAAACCTACCTCAGAGTTTTGACCTCGGCGACCCTACTAAACTGAACCAAACTATCGTCTACGACCCGGAATCCGGCACTTTTGTTTTCAAAGATGTCATGGGCAAAGACACCTACTTTCGTGCTCCTCAAGCGATGACACTTGAAGAATACTTACAATATGAAGAAAAGAAGAGTTTCTCTTTAGACTGGAAAGAAATTGTCGCTGAAGAAAGCGCGGAAAACCGCACTTTTGAATTACCTATTAAAATTGGATCAAAGGCTTTTGAAAGCTTTTTTGGCTCTGATCAGATCACCATTACTCCTGGAGGTAACCTCGAAATTTCATTGGGTGCCAATCACTCGCGCGTAGACAACCCAATTCTACCCATGCGCCAACGCAACATCACGCGCTTTGACTTCAATCAGAACATCAACATGGACATCACGGGCCAAATTGGAACCATGATGAAAGTGAACATGAAATACAACACCCGCGCCAACTTCGATTTTGAAAACATCTCCAAACTAGAGCGTACAGGTAAAGAAGACGACATTCTACAAAAAATTGCCCTCGGGCAGGTCAGCCTTGAGTTGCCCACCACCCTCATTCCAAGCTCTCAAACACTTTTTGGTTTCAAAACACAACTCAAATTTGGTCGTTCTACCGTAGATTTCATCATCGCTCAATCCAAAGGAAAGCGCACGGAAATCAACGTGTCTGGCAAGGCACAAGTGCAAAAATTTGAGATTACCGCAGACAACTACGAAGCTAACCGCCATTACTTTCTCAACCTCTACCACCAACAGCACTACGACACCGCAATGGCTACATTACCAGTGGTCAATTCTACTACATACATTACGCGTATCGAAGTGTGGGTCACCAATCGAAGCAGCATTACAGATAATACGCGCAATATCGTCGCTTTTTCTGACCTAGGAGAAGCCAAGGCTAGCAACTGCCAAGGAAATCCGGGTGCATATTCAGCGCAAGAATTACCTGACAATCAAGCCAATGGCCTGTATGATTGGGCTGCTGTACAGCCGCTCATTCGCAGTTTTTCAAATGCCGTTCTCGCCCTGAGTGCTCAGGTCAACTCACCTGGGCCATTTAAACAGGCCGTTGATTACGAAAAAGTAGAAAACGCGCGCAAACTCAATGAAAACGAGTTCACCTACAATGCGTTGCTCGGCTATGTATCCCTCAATACGGCGCTCAACAACGACGAAGTATTAGCCGTAGCCTATGAATACACCTACCGTGGAGACACCTACCAAGTGGGTGAATTCTCTACAGATGGTACCAATGGGCAAGAAGCACTTATTTTGAAACTCATCAAGCCTACTATCACCAATCCCAAAAACAAAATTTGGGACCTCATGATGAAAAACGTTTATTCCATCGGCGCTTACCAAGTAGACCAACTCGGATTCAAGATTGATATATACTACAACAACCGCGAAACTTCTGTTTTACAACCTTTCTTACCTTTTGACGGCATCGACAAAAAACAAATTGTCACCCTACTGGAAATGGACAAAATCAATCAAAACAATCAGCCTTTTTCGGATGGTGTTTTTGACTTTGCGCCATTCAACATTGTTGGCAACAAAATAGACAACGGCGGAACTATCAACCGTAAAAATGGCCGCATTTTCTTTACCACAGTAGAACCTTTTGGCAAAACACTTGCTGAAAAACTCACTGCTGCAGGGGTTCCTGCCTTGTATGTCAATCAGTTGTCTTATACAGAGCTCTACGACTCCACCAAAACTGCAGCCCAACAAATTCCTAGTAAAAATCGCTTTGTGTTCAAAGGCGAGTTCCAGTCTTCTATTTCTTCTGAAATACCTTTGAATGTCATGAACATTCCACAAGGTGCTGTGGTAGTAACAGCTGGCGGTATGCGCCTAGTAGAAGGTGTAGACTACACTGTAGATTATGCATTTAGTCGCGTAAAAATCTTGAACACGGGTATTCTAGAATCCAATACCCCAATCAAAATCTCAATTGAGTCGAACTCCGTGTTTGGTTTTCAGGCGCGCTCCATGATTGGCGGCCGCTACCAATACCGTATCAACGAAAACTTCAAAGTAGGCGCCACTTGGCTGCGCATGATGGAGCGCCCCGTTACCCAAAAAGTAGATTTCGGTAGCGAACCATTTAAAAATAATGTACTTGGAGCCGACTTTGCCTTTCGCACCAACGTTCCCATGCTCACCAAATTGGTCGATTTATTGCCCGTTATTTCTACCAATACCATGTCGACACTCTCGATGTCTGGAGAAGTAGCCACCTTGCGTCCGGGCCAACCGCGCGCCATTAACAAAGAAGGCACCTCGTACATCGACGACTTTGAGGCTTCTCAGAGCGCTATTGACCTCAAAAGCATCGCTGCTTGGCGTTTGGCCTCTGTGCCTCAAGGGCAGCCAGACTTATTCCCAGAAGCATCCAAAAAAGATTTGAGTGCAGGCTACAAGCGCGCCAAGCTCTCTTGGTACACTATTGACCCCGTTTTCTACCAAAGCAACCAGCTGACCCCTACGCACATCAAGCAAGATCCTTCTATGCTTTACGATAGCCGCATGCGCCTCATTCAAATGACGGATATCTTCCCGAATTTGCAGTTGCAATACGGCTCAATTTCCAACATTAACGTCCTCGATTTAGCCTACTACCCTGCAGAGCGCGGGATGTATAATTTTGACACGACAGCAACAATAGATTCACTTGGGCACTTTACCAACCCAGACGAAAGATGGGGCGGCATCATGCGCGGACTCACCACCAACGACTTCGAATTGGCTAATATCGAATTCATCCAATTCTGGCTCTTGGATCCCTTCAATCAAGATGCCGAAAATGAAAACCCGAATGCACCAATGTCTGGTGGCGACCTCTATTTCAACCTCGGAAATATTTCCGAAGATATTTTACCTGATTCCCGCAAGAGTTTCGAGCACGGACTACCTGCCAACGCGGACCCCGTACTACTAGACAATATAGATACTACACTTTGGTCTCGTATTTCTACTCAACAGGTCATCGTGAATGCTTTTGCCAATGAACCTGCTGCCCGCATCAGGCAAGATGTTGGCCTCGACGGTTGGGACAACACCAGCGAAAGCCAAAGCTACTCAGCATTTGTCAGCTGGGTGCAAAACAACAATACCCTCAGTGCAGCCGCCAAGGCCCGCATGATTGCCGACCCATCAACCGACGATTACAACTATTACCTAGACGACGTCTACGACATAGCTCAACTCAATATCTTAGAGCGTTACAAACGCTACAACGGCATGCAGGGGAACTCACCCACCACAGAGATGTCAGATACAGCCAATGCTTTAGGCTACCCAACTATTGCCTCCAACTTCCCTGATATCGAAGACATCAACCAAGACAACAACCTTTCTGAGTCAGAAGCCTATTTCCAATACCGCGTGAGTCTGCGCCCGAACGACCTTCAAAATGTGGGTAGCAACTTCATCACCAACAAACAAGTTTATCAAAACGGCGCCAAAACAGAGACATGGTACCAATTCAAAGTGCCAATTCGCGAATTCGAAAAACGCGTCAATGGCATTCAAGATTTCCGCTCCATTCGATTCATGCGCGTTTACATGAAAGGTTTTGACGAGCCAGTTGTGCTGCGTTTTGCCCGCCTAGAATTTGTACGCGGTGAGTGGAGACGCTATTTCCAAAACCTTAGCCAACCAGGCTTGAGTATCCAGACCGACCCCAACCTCACTTCCTTTAACATTGCGGCACTCAACATCGAAGAAAATGCGCAGCGCCAACCCATCAACTACGTTGTGCCTCCAGGTATCGTCAGAGAAATTGACCCTTCACAGGTGTATCAGCGACAAATGAACGAACAATCTTTGGTTCTTGAAGTTTGCAATTTACAAGATGGCGACGCGCGCGCTGCCTACCGCAATGTGCAGTTCGATGTGCGCACCTACAAAAAACTTAAAATGTTTGTGCACGCTGAATCGGTTGTACAAAACGAGCTTAAAGACAACGAACTTACTGTATTTGTGCGCTTGGGTACAGATTTCGTAGACAACTACTACGAATATGAACTTCCTATGAAAGTTACTGATTGGAATACCACCAACCCTGACCTCATTTGGCCTGCTGCCAACAATATTGAGATCGAATTCGACCGCTTATTGGCGCTCAAATTGGAGCGCAACACCAAACTTGAAGAGGGTGTTCCCGGTGTTTCTAGCATTGTAGAATATGAAAAAGTAGACCCCAATAATCCGAATAACCACATTAAAGTTAAGGGAAGCCCCAACTTACAAGGCATCAAAACGATCATGATAGGAGTAAGAAACCCTTCGAAAACAGATCCAGACAACACTTGGGGGCCAGACAACGGCGATGCTGAATGCGTGAACGTTTGGGTCAACGAAATGCGCCTCACTGATTTCGTAAGTGACGGCGGCTCTGCAGCCGTTGGTCAAATGCAATTGCAGCTTGCCGATTTCGCTACGGTCCAAGCTGCGGGCAATTATTCTGGTATCAATTGGGGTGCCGTAGACAGCCGTGTACAAGATCGCCAGCGCAACCAACGCATGGGTGCAGACATCAGCACCACCATGCAACTTGGCCAGTTCTTTGGAAAACAAGCGCGCGTTTCGCTTCCGTTCTATTACGGTTATTCTATTGGAGTTATCAACCCAGAATACGATCCATTTAACCCAGACATCAAACTTTCCAACTACGACCTCGCCACCCGCAGAGAGCGTTTGCGACTTGGTCAAGACTTCACGGAGCGCCGCTCTTACAACTTCACCAACGTTCGCAAAGAAGCCAAAGCGGGCACCAAACCGCAATTCTGGAGTGTCTCCAACTGGTCGGCAACTTATGCCTTTGCTGAAAACATCAAGCGCGACTTCAACATTAAGTCCGACATGACGCGCACCTGGACTGGCGCACTCAATTATAATTACACCTTTGCGGGCAAGCCTTGGGAGCCTTTCAAAAAATGGCAGCCGGCACAGAAAAATCCGTGGCTCAAACCGCTCAAAGATTTCAATCTGTATTATTTGCCTAAAAATATTGCCTTTACCAATGATTACTCTCGTATCTACAACGAAAGACAAGTGCGCAACATCATTGTACCGGAATACGATTTTGATCCTATTTACCTCAAGCGCTTTGATTGGAACCGCAACTACCAATTGGGTTACGACGTGACTAAAGCACTCAAGACTACATTTACTGCGAACAACCGCTCTATCTTTGTAGAAGGCAACCATGGAGTGGACCGCCGCACCAACCCTGAGGGATACCAAGAATTCATGGATACCATCCGCTCGCAAATGAGCACCTTTGGCCGCACCATGGACTACACCCACAACTATTCCATCAACTATACCTTACCATTTGATAAACTACCTGTCACGAACTGGCTGTCTTCTAACGTGAAATACGCCGGAACCTACAACTGGCAACGGGCACCACTAGGGCAAGCTGAGTTTGGCAACACCATCCAAAATTCGCGCTCTATCAACATGACTGCCCAAGGAAACTTAGTCACACTTTACAACCAAATCCCGTTCTTCAAGCGCGTACTCTCTGATGGAAAAGGTGCCAAGACCAACTCCCCTAAGACTGGGGCAGGTGGTGCGCAACCTGGCAAAGGTGGTCCTCCGAAAAAAGCCGAATTCAAGCCTAAAAAACCGCTTGAAGAAATGACTGAAAAAGAACGCAAAGAGTACGACCGCCAGCTTGCTAAATTCGAACGCAAGCAAGCGCGTGAAGAGGAACTCAAAGCCAAAGAAAGCGAACCAATTAATCCAGTTCTTGGTACTTTAGCGCGCTTACTCATGACTGTCCGCAATATTTCGGGAACCTACTCCCTCTCTGACGGTACCATGTTGCCAGGTTACAGCCAAGAATCTAGCGTACTCGGGATGAACGCCAATACTTTTGGCCTTGCACCATTTGTTTTTGGAAAGCAAGGCTATGATATTTTCGGTAGAGAAACCGGCTACCACGTCGGTAACTTCGCCCGCGACAACAATTGGTTGGTGCAAAACGAAAATATCAACAAGCAGTTTATGGTCAACCACACGGCCAACCTCCAACTCAAAGCCACACTAGAACCATTCAAAGACCTCAACATCAACCTCAATGCTTCGCGCAACTTCAGCACCCAAGCAGGAGAGTTTTATCGCTGGAACCCGAGTGCAGGGGCTTTTGAATCACAAAGTCGTTTTGAAAGCAGCACACTCACCTACACCACCATTTCATGGGGAACCGCATTTGCTAAAATGGATACTTCCTTCCGCTCGCCGATCTTCCAGCAAATGATTGCCAATAGCCAACAAATTTCTCAACTGCTCGGTAGTGGTAACGCCAACTCGAGTTCTTTGCCTAATGGCTACTACGATGGCTATTCGGCAACACAGCAAGAAGTTGTCATTGGCTCCTTCCTAACGGCGTACACCAACTCGCCAATTGACAGCAAAACGATCAACCCGCGCAGCAACCTGCCTTTACCCAACTGGACCATCAACTACGCTGGGCTCAGCAAGTTTGACTTCGCTAAAGACATAGTAAAGTCTTTCAAACTCAACCACGGATATTCTTCTTCAGTATCAGTCAATGGCATGCAAACCAACCTCAACGCCACTCTAGATGCCAACGGATCACCTACCGCACTTGACCTCAATAACAACTTTATTTCGCAAATGCAAGTGCAGAATATCACCATAACAGAGCGTTTTTCTCCGCTCATCGGTATGCTCGCCACTTGGAACATCATGGGTAAAAACATCACGACCAACTTCGAGTACAAAAAAGACCGTCAAGCAACGCTTTCACTCAACAACAACCAAGTGACAGAAACCCTCGGTCAGGAAATCGTGGTGGGTACGGTGGTGAACATCCCTAAGCTCAAGTTAGTGCGCAGTGTAGATGCCAGTGACCTCCTTATCAATGTCAATTTCTCTTTCAGAGACAACGCTACAGTCATCAGAAAAGTAGTAGAGAATACAAATGTGGCCACCGCAGGGCAAACCACCGTAAGCTTCAAGCTAGACGCTAACTACAAACTCAACGAGTACCTGAGCGCCATTTTCTATTACGAGCAATTCATCAATACGCCAAAAGTATCCCTGAGCTACCCAACAGGTAACCTCAAAACAGGAATCACCTTGCGCTTTGACCTTAACGGACTCAAATAATGATCCGCACCGCCACCAGACAAGACGTCACTTCCATTTTTCAATTAATTGAAGAATTAGCTTCCTTTGAAAGAGCGCCCGAGCAGGTGGTCAATACGCCAGCACAATTGGAAATCGACCTTTTTGACGACCAAATTTGTTCTGCAATCGTGGCTACTAATCCAGACAATATCGTGGTGGGCTTTGCTTTGTACTATATTTCCTACTCTACTTGGAAGGGGCGCTGCCTGTATTTAGAAGACTTTTATGTCCAAGAAACCGACCGCAAGCAAGGTTATGGGCAGGCTTTATTTGATGAAGTAGTCAGCACCGCCAAACAAATGGGCGTCAAACGCATGGACTGGCAAGTCTTAGATTGGAACCATACTGCCCTCAATTTCTATAGGCGCAATCATGCCACACTCGATCCGGAATGGATCAACGGTCGACTTTTTTTTGAATAAACTGCAAGTTTTCCAAGAAGTTGGCATCTTTATGGTGTGAATACCAACACTTCGACACCTATTTTTGAAGAAATTGTAAGCGCCTATGATGCAAAGGTCTACAAACTTTGTTGGTATTTGCTCAAAAACCGATCCGACGCGCAAGATTGCACCCAAGATATTTTCATTGCTATTTTTCAAGCCTTACCTAACTTCAAGCAGGAGTCTAGCCTCAACACCTGGGTCTACCGCATCAGTACCAATAAATGTTACGAGTACCTCAGGCGCAAAAAAAGAAAGAAAAGATTTGGTATTCATGTCCAAATCGATCATTTTTTCTCTCAAACAATCGCTTCGCAACAACAGAATCCCGAAGAGAGCGCACTCGCTGCAGAAAAATCACTTTATTTCTGGAAAGCAGTGGACAAACTACCCCTTCAACAACAAATTGCTTATACGCTATACAACGTCGAAGACATGAGTTATCAAGAAATCGCTGAGGCCCTGCAGACGAGTTTAAGCGCAGTGGAATCGCTGCTATTTAGAGCCAGACGCAAGCTCGCCGAAGCATTAGCAGAGTGGGACAACAAGTAAACGCAAGTTTTAAATTAAAAAGGCAACTAACAATCTATGGAACAAGAAAAATTTTATGCTCAACAGCCCACAATTCCTCTAGGCCTCAGACAGCAACTCTTGAAGGCCCCAAAAATTGTGAACAAACAAAAAAAAGAACGTTCTTTTTGGCTCTTGACCGCTTGTTTCTTTTTGCTACTCAATTTAGGATTGTACATTCAGTTTGAAAAGCAGCAAGAAGAAGCTACCCTGGCCTCCTATGATTACCTCACCCCTTCTTATCTATATCCATGAAAAGTATCCGGATTCTGCGCATGGTCATTTTACTTTTGGTTTGCGCCAACCTCTTTTTGATGTTCAAACAATATTGGAAGCCGAAGCATCCGCCCAAATTGAGTCAGGTCGTGAGAGCAGAAGGTGTACAAGCTCAGACGCTGGACAAAGAAATGCACCGCCACCACCGCGCAATTATAAAATGGAAACTAAAGCAATATTTGCTGCGTCACAAGTTAGTGCACTCCAAACCGCAAGACGAACAAATTCGCAAGAACTTATTAGACCAAATTGCAAAATGTCAAAGGATAATTGATTCCACCACCATTGCCCATTTTGACCGCGTTGATGCTTTGTGTAAAGCTCCACAGAAAAAGCGTTTTCACCAATTTAGAAAGCGACTTTTACAACCCCAACATTTCAAAAGCTAATGCCATTATTCCTTATCTTCACTTTTATACTTGCGCATATGACTTTTGCCCAACAGCACGTTGTGCTCCATTGGGATAAAATACCATTTGAACTTGAAAAGCAATTCGATCTGAATGACACAATTGCCGTACGCTTTGATCAATTCAAATTTTATGTGCAAGCTACAAACAATAACAAACCCAACGATATCCATTTGATTGACGCCGCTGAGCAGGAAACTTGGCACTGGACTAGCCCAATTACCCCAATGCAAGTAGGAATTCAGGCAGCGATTCAAACTTCAGGCGTTTTCCTTGGAGATCTAGACCCCATCAACGGCATGTATTGGGCTTGGAATACAGGCTTTATCAGCGTGAAGTGTGTGGGCGAAGTAATTCATGTGAAAAATGGAACGCAGCAAAAATTTGAATACCATTTAGGTGGTTATCAAGTGCCTTTCGCCTGTATAAAGGCCATTCCTGGTAGCGGTACGCGCTTAAATTGCGATCTTGCATGGTGGTTTAACGCCATCTTGCATTTAGATAACAAAGATTGGCTCATCATGCAACCTGGTCATTCTGGCCTAGCGATTTTTGAACTTTTTACAGCTTCTTTGCGCTATGACCAATAAAGTACTCTTACTTATTTTATTGAGCGGCCTGCTCTTTTCACATACCTTAGATAAGATAAAAACGGATCTCAAATGGCCTGCACCGGTTCAAAAGAAAACCGCTTTTTCTTCTGAGGCCAGTTTTGAATTGGGAAGAGCACTTTTTTACGACCCCATTTTATCGGCTGACAGCACTGTTTCTTGTGCTTCTTGTCACTTATCTTACACAGCGTTCACACACGTAGATCACCCGACTAGCCATGGTATTTCAGATCGGATTGGCAAGCGCAATGCCCCAGGATTATTCAATTTGGCCTGGCGGCAAAATTATCATTGGGATGGCGGCGTAACAAGCCTAACAGGTCAGGCGGTCAACCCGCTCACGCATCCGGATGAGATGGGCGAAACCCTCCAAAACATATTGCTGAAATTGAATCGGCATCCCAATTATGCTCGCTTTTTTGAGCGCATTTACAAGCAACAGCAGATCGAAACCTGGATGCTGCTAGATGCACTGCAGCAATTTACTATTGCACTTGTTTCTTCGGAAAGCTACTACGATAAAGTCATCCTGAGAAAAGCAAGCTTCTCCACACAACAAGCAAAGGGGTTTGCACTTTTTGAACAACATTGCAACCGTTGCCACACCGCTCCACTTTTTTACAGTAATCGTTTTGAAAAAAATGGTTTGGCTCGTGATTCCTCGGATCTCGGAAGATTCGAAATCACAAGTTTAGAAGCAGATCGAGATAAATTTAGAGTACCCACATTAAGAAACATAAGCCACAGTTTTCCATACATGCACGATGGACGCTTCAAAAGTCTTAGAGAAGTGCTGCGCCATTACGGCCAAGAACTACAACTCGACGACACTCAACAAAAGGACCTCATTTCCTTTCTCAAAACCCTGACAGACAGTACATTTTTAACCAATCCCAGATTTCAATACCATACCTTAACACCATAAACATGAAAAAAAGCTTAATTTCAATTACTTTATTTTGCACGAGTGTAGTGCAAGCGCAGATCAATCCGGCCATCACCAATTGGTTGATCAATACCACCGGGATCAACGGCTCACACTACGTGCAAGGCAACAGCACGCCAATTGCAGACAACGTGGCGGCCAATGTGCAAACCGTTCAGTATTCCAGCAATTTTGTATACGTGAGTACCAAAGGTATTCCGGCATATGTAACAGGTCCGTTTTTGGATGGAAATCCGTCATTGGCGACCAACCAAAACGCCATTTTTAAACTTTCTCTGAACCCAAGTGCCAATTCGGGAGCACTCACTTCAACCACAGGTGGCAACATCGGTATCTTCATCAATGGGGTGGCATTATTTGATTACCGCGACGGCGTGGCGTGGAACGCACAAACCAACGCGCTTTGCGGCGGCCCGGGCAACCCGCCTTGCCCAGGAGGCCCCAATGCCAACATGCCCTGGAACCGAGACGCCATTCCTGCTGAAAAAGATGGATTTGATTGCTCCAAAGGACATCCGGCCATGGGCAATTACCACCACCATCAAAATCCGAGTGCATTCAAATTAGACTTACAGGTCATCTCCACTATTTGCGATATTTACGATGCCGATGGCTTGTATGCTATAGATGCCACCCAACATTCGCCTCTTATCGGATTCGCGTATGACGGCTATCCAATTTACGGTGCATATGGATTCAAGAATACGGATGGTACAGGAGGTATCACACGCATACAGTCCGGGTACCAATTGCGCAATATCAGCGTGCGCACTCATTGGGCCGATGGAACAGATGTTGCTGATGGGCCTGCAGTATCAAGCACCTATCCTTTAGGTTATTTTCGTGAAGATTACGAATTTGTGAGTCATCCCGGACAAGGTGAATACCTCGATGCAAGTAATGGCCGATTTTGCATCACTCCGGAGTATCCGAATGGCACTTATTGCTATTTTGCAACTGTAGATGAAAATTGGAATTCAGCGTATCCATACGTCGTAGGCCCCAAATTTCATGGAGTAGTTACGGGCGCAAAAGTGAGCAGTATCACGGAAGCCGTAACCTCTTACACTTCGGGTGCTGGACTGCAAGAACTTGCTGCTGCTGATTGGCAAGTGTGGCCTAATCCTAGTCATGATTTAGCAATGGTTCAGGTCAATGGGCTCACAACTCAATCTAGAAAAGTGGCGCTTTATGACCAACAAGGACGATTGGTTGCACAAAAAATACTAGCACAAGGAAGTACGATTGTCTACTTTGAAATCGATACGCTTTATCAGGGCTTGTATTTGATACAAATGGAAGGTGATCCGCAAGTAAAAACCTTAATTATTGAATAAGTAAGCTAAAAGCAAAGGCGATATTCACAATAAATGGTCTAATGTTCAGTCGTTACGAGATGATGTTCATTTGATACAAATAGTTCTCTGAATTCGCTGTAAGTTTATTTCGAAATAAGGAGAGAAACAGGTTACTTCTTGTGCATAGCAGTTGACAAGCTGCTTGGAGAGGCAGTTTCATTTTCTAGTTTGATAAGAGTTTAATAGTTTTTGTCAACGTCCGAAAGGAATGTGCATAAGAAGTTCCTGTCCTTATTACCAACATCGTACCACTCAGACAGTTTTGTCTACTACTAGGAAAAGGGCTGATTCGTCAGTCCTTTTTTTCGTTTATCCCATACAGCAAAGGCCTGCTCGGGGCCGCATCATTGACAAAATGCGCTACTTGCAACTCTAAAATATACGTGCCGTCTGCCACCTCATTGGGAACAAAAATCAATTCTGTTATGGTGCGGTCTGCAATAGGCGCCTCGGGAACCTTCCAAAAGGCATGATGGAAAGCCAATACGCCGGCATCTTCTTCTCGATCTACGGAAGGGGTATCTACTAAAAAATGCTTCACTTCGAGCTGGTCTAATAACTGAACCACGCCTACATCAAAATAGCAAGGGTTGGTACCCGAATAATTCAGGGATAACTTTTCGTCGATATTGGGCAAAGTTCTGATCAAAATGGCCTCGGTATGCTGACTCTTCAATAAGTTTTCGAGTTGATCTGCAAAAACCACGCGGTCGCCATTGTCCAATATTCGCGGTACAACACTGAGTAAGGTCGCCTTGAAAAAAAATTGCTGTAGCGCCGCACTCACCGGATAAATATCTTCGCTGATGTGGCCATAAGATTCTGTATGGGTGCCATGCCCATGCGGATTAAAAAACACATCCCGAAAATTAACCGCACCACCTTCTGCCACGCTCCCGACAAAACCATTTGCACGCACTGGCTCCATGCGAGGCGCGTCTACGTACCAAGCTCTGGGGTTGTCTGAAGTAGCACTTAAACCCATTGAAAGATCTATGGGAGTACTAGTGTCAATAAAATGCTGTGGGTCGAGGTAAAAAATCATGAAGTAAAAATAGTGCTTTTCGTATCTTTGCAACTATGGAAGCACAAAAAGACCGCCTTAAAGACCTCATTTCTCACGCCAAAGAATACGGATTTGTATTTCCGTCTTCAGAAATTTACGACGGGCTCGCTGCCACCTACGACTACGGTCAGTTGGGTGCAGAACTCAAAAATAACATCAAAACCTATTGGTGGAAGGCCATGGTACAGCTTCATGAAAATATTGTAGGCTTAGACTCTGCCATTTTCATGCACCCCACAACCTGGAAGGCTTCAGGCCACGTAGATGCTTTTAACGACCCCTTAATTGACAACAAAGATTCCAAAAAACGCTACCGCGCGGATGTCCTGCTCGAAGACCACATCGAAAAAATTCGTCAAAAAATAGAAAAAGAAGTAGAAAAAGGACAAAAGCGATTTGGCGACACCTTTGATGCCGTACAATTCAGAGCAACCAACCCAAATGTGCTGCGCAACCAAGAAAAAATCGAACAAATTGAGACGCGCATGAAAACTGCGCTCGAAGCAAATGATTTAGAAGGCGTGCGTCAGCTTATCATCGACCTCGAAATTGTTTGCCCGATTTCAGGCTCTAAAAACTGGACAGAAGTGCGCCAGTTTAACCTTATGTTCTCTACCGAACTCGGCTCAGTTGCCGGAGACGCCAGCACCATTTACCTGCGCCCAGAAACCGCTCAAGGAATTTTCGTCAATTTCTTGAATGTACAGAAATCTGGCCGCATGAAAATTCCATTCGGTATTGCCCAAATTGGAAAGGCCTTCCGCAATGAAATTGTGGCGCGTCAATTTATTTTCCGAATGCGCGAGTTTGAACAAATGGAAATGCAATTTTTTGTGCGCCCCGGCGAAGAAATGAAATGGTACGACTATTGGAAAACCCTGCGCACTAAATGGCACCAAAACTTAGGCTTGGGCAACGAACGCTACCGCTTCCACGATCACCTCAAGTTAGCGCACTATGCCAATGCAGCCTGCGATATCGAATATAACTTCCCAATGGGCTTCAAAGAACTCGAAGGCATCCACTCCCGTACCGATTTCGACCTCAAACAACACGAGCAATACTCTGGCAAAAAACTACAATTTTTTGACCCAGAACTCAACCAAAGTTATGTGCCTTACGTGGTTGAAACATCTGTTGGGCTAGACCGCATGTTCTTGGCTGTCTTGAGCGCAGCATATCAAGAAGAAACACTCGAAGACGGATCTGAACGCGTTGTACTCAAAATCCCAGCGGTGTTGGCACCCTATAAAGCTGCTATTTTACCGCTCATCAAAAAAGATGGCTTGCCAGAAAAAGCGCGCGAAATCATGTCGCAATTACAGCTTGAATACAGCATGCTCTACGACGAAAAAGATTCAATTGGCAAGCGCTATCGCCGCCAAGATGCCATTGGCACACCTTACTCGATCACGGTTGATCACCAGACCCTCGAAGACAACACCGTTACCATCCGCGACCGCGATACCATGACCCAAGACCGAATCAGCATTGCTGAACTCGAAGGCGTCATTGCTAAAAAAGCGAGCTGGAAGAGCGTATTATTGGGCCTGCGCTAGTGAAGGTATTGTTGCTTGTATTATGGAGTTGTTGTGCTGTAGGGCTACAAGCTCAGTTCATCTTGAATCAAGAAGGACAAGCCTTTAGCAGCAAACCTTTTTTCAATGACAGCCTCATCGCTGCCCAACATATCAGAACAATCGATGGTTTTTATACCTACAAAAAAGGGAACGAAGCCTTTAAACCAAGTCAAGACAGCTTTAAATACACTTTTAATCAAAAAGGTCAACTCATTGCCAGCATGGAAATCCTGCAAAAAGGAGCTTCCAAAGACAGTATTTTCAATCATTATGCCTATTTCGAAAGTGGTGAATTACGCTTGCATCGATATGCTGCTTATGGTGGGGCCATCTCAGAACACTACACCTATGACTCCCTTTCGAGGCTAATCAGCGTGGCACTTTATCGAGATGTCTATGACCACCGCAAAGATTCCTTGTTGTCATCGTTCAAGATGCGCACAGAAACCCTTCGCTACCACAGCGACAAACCTGAAAACTACACGCGCTACAACAACTACCAAAAACCTTATCTTGAGGTGAGCAAAATCTTTGATGAAGAAAACTACCTGCGCAGTAGCACAACCTATTACCGCATTTCTCAAAGTACCGAAAGCACAAAGTTCAGCTACAATCAAACCGGTTTGTTAGCCAATAAAGCTTCTTTTACAGATACTTTGCCCGTAGCAAATGACGAATGGCACTACCGCTACGACCAATGGGGCAATTTAATCGAGATGCACCACTATGAAAACGGTAAATTCTTAACTGATTATCAAATTATATACGACTATAAAACGGGGTTCTTGGGCTCGCTAATCAAAAAAGATATGAACTCAGAACAACTGAGTATTGTGCGCTTTACGAACTATACTTACTACCCAAAACCATAAATAAGCCTGTTATTTTTTTCTTAAAATCCTAATTTTTAAGAACTTTGGCATAAAATTTAGGCGCGACCCACAAAACAAAATACATGAGAAAACTTTACGCACTTCTTCTCTTTGCTATTACGCTAACGAGTATTTCAGCACAAAACGTCAATTACAACTCTTCTAAATGGTTTTGGGGCCTCAATTACGGCGGCACTTGGCATAGCACAGACCTAGACAACGAACGCTACAATGGCTGGGGGCTTACCCTAGGGCGTTCATACAACTACGACTACGGACGCGGCTTGTCTTTTGATCTTAGAGGGCGCTTCCTGGCTGGGCAATGGTACGGACAGTCTGATGTATTTTCAACTTTAGACGCACAAGATATAAGTTTCAATCCTGTTCTAAACCCCTACTTAACTGGCGCGAATCAATATGTACACAACTTTCGTTCGGATATCAGAGAACTTGATTTAGAGCTCGTTTTACACGCCGGACGTTTGCGTGAGCGCACCGGTTTTGATCCTTATATTTTTGGGGGCGTTGGCCTTACCTGGCAGCAAACATGGTCCGATGTATTAGATACCAATGGCATTTACAATTACAATGGCCTGGATTTAACCATGCCAGCAAAACAACAATTACTCGGATTTACCGATCAAATTTATGAAACCAGACTAGATGGTCTTCAAGGCAACGAGTGGGCGGTGAACTGGATGCCGAGTCTTGGTTTTGGCTTGGCTTATCACAAAGGTAGGTTCAGTATTGGTATTGAGCACAAGACCACCTTCACAATGGCCGATTCATTTGATGGCCTTCCCCAAAGTGATCCACGCCTGAGAAACGATTGGTATCATTATACATCGGGCTTTTTTCAGCTCCATTTCAAAGGAAGAGAATCGAAACCAGCGCCTATCCGAAACGACAACCAAGCTGTGACAAACATCAACAATTTTACGCAAAACTGTCCGCAGCCGGTGATTAGCGTGGTCGGACAGCCTCAAACAAGTGTTTCAGTAACAAGTTTTTTATTGCGCTTTGATATTGCCAATGTAAACAATGTACAAGAAATCCAATTAACTAATGCCTTGAATCAATCGCTGCCTTTCACTTTCAATGCCCAAACTAAGCGTCTAGAAGCACAAGTAAACTTGGTGTCCGGCATCAATACTTTTACTTTAACCGCCACAACTTCTTGCGGTACAAAAACACAAGTTATCCAAATTGAACAGGTGGCTTGCCAACTACCCACTGTTCAGATCATGAACCCAAGTGCCAATGCCAGTACGGTTCAACAAGCCACTTATGCGCTCAACGCGACGCTGAGTGGTCATTTGAACAACAATCAAATTCAGATTTTACACAACGGCATGTCGGTGAGTGGCTTCAATTTCAATACGAACAATGGCTTGTTACAGCGCAGCATCAACCTGGCGCCTGGTACGAACGTAATTCGCATCAATGCAAGCAACGATTGCGGTAGCGCTTTTGATCAAATCAGCATCAATTACGATGACTGCCGCAAACCACAACTCAGCTGGTTGCAACCCAACGCACCAGGCACTACCACCAATATAGGCACCCTTTCGCTCAGCGCTAAACTCAACGGCACAACACAAAATGGCCAATTGCTCGTTTTACATAACAATATTGCGGTGAACAATGCGCAGCTCAATGGCTCAAACATCTCTGCCAACATCACCCTCACACCTGGCCTGAACAATATTCAGGTCCGCTATACCAATGCTTGCGGAACCGACCTGATCACGACTTCCATCAATTATCAAAATTGCACGCCACCAGTGATTGCCATTACGAGCCCAACCATTAACAGCACATTGAATTCTGCTGCACTGCGCATGCGTGCCTCCGTAAGCAATATTGCAAACCGCAACAATATCAAAGTCATTTTCAATGGCATTGAACAAACGGCATTTACTTACAATACGGCAACCGGCCAACTCGATCTGAGCGCACAATTATTAGTGGGCCTCAACACCATTACGATTACCGCTAGCAACGACTGCGGCGCTGATGTCGAGACTTTCACCTACACTTTTGATGATTGCCAAATACCTGTTCTAAATGTTCTAGGAAATATGAACAACACCACGAGTAGCAATCCGTTGGTTGTGAGTAATAACAGTATTGTTTTGGCGGCCACGATTCAAAACATGCCCTCCTCGAACGGTTTGAGCCTTGCCAATAACGGATCTCCTATCGCTTTCACGTATGCCAACGGAAATTCCAACGCAATTTTTGGCAACCTTAATTCAGTTGTGAGTTTGCAACCCGGACTCAATCAAATAGTATTGACTGCCGCGCGCAGCTGCGGGCAAACCAGCAAAACGATTTTTGTGCGCTACGACAACTGTGTGGCTCCGCTCATTACCCTATTGCAACCTAACGCAAACGGAACCACCACTAACGTACAAACCCTGAATTTATTGGCCAACGCGAGCAATGTCAGCAACAGCCAAGCCATCCAAGTCAAGCTAAACGGTATTGCTGTTCCTTTCACTTTTATCAATAACCAAATCAGCAGTACGCTTAGTTTAATAACGGGGAGCAATCAAATAAACATTCAAGTCAGCAACGCCTGTGGAAACGATTCCGAAACCATTCAAATCAATTATGCGCAATGCGAGGCACCGCAAATAATAACGAATGTCCCGATTCCGAATGGAGCAAGCACCAGCAACGGAACACTTGTATATAACGCAACAGTAAGCAACACATTTGCCAATCAAATTCAACTGACTTTGAATGGCCAAGCCCAGAATTACCAATTCTTAAACAACAACCTCACCGCAACTTTAAGCCTCCAACAAGGCTCCAATTTGATCAATTTAGTTGCTACAAACACTTGTGGCAGCGACATCGAAAATTGGACAGTTGTATACGAGCCTTGTACGGCGCCTCAAATTAGCAACCCAAGCCCAGCTGCAAGTCTTCAGACCACAAGTTCCAACATCACAATTAGTGCCCAAACTGCACAAATCAGCACTGCGAATCAAATCAGTTTATTGCTCAACGGTGTGCCAACCGCCTTTGATTTTCAAAATGGCATACTGACTGCTGCGGTGCAATTAAACAATGGCACAAATGTCATTGCTATGAGCACAACTAACAATTGTGGTACGGATATACACACCTGGAATCTCAACTATACTCCGTGTGTACAACCTCAAATTGCTGTAAGCAATTCTGGCCTTAATGGCAGTACAGTAGCTACTGCTGCGCTAACCTTGACAGCTCAAGTAACTGCACTCAATAGCGATCAAATCACCCTTTCTTTGAACGGACAGAGTGGACAACCCTTCACGCTTCAAAATCAAAGTTTAAGTGCTGCACTAAATTTACAACCTGGCCCGAACACCATCGTGATTCAAGGAAAAAATGATTGTGGGCGCACGAGCCAAACCATTAGCATCAATTACGTTCCTTGCGACGCCCCTCAAATTCAATTTGGACAAGCTGCAGGTTCACTTACTAACCCAACCTTTCAATTCAGTGCTATTGTAAGTGGCGTGAGTAGCGCGCAGAACATTAACCTCATGCTCAATAATACCGTTCAGGCATTCAGTTATCAAAACGGAAACATCACTGCCTCCTTACAGCTCAGCAACGGAACCAATGTAGTGACGCTCGCCGCACAAAATACCTGTGGCGTCGCTTCTCAAAACATCAATTACTCTTACAGCGCTCCGTGCGTACAGCCTACACTTCAAATAACAAGCCCCGGAGCCAGCATATTAACTGTTACGAACCCGAACTTGATCGTAACTGCAAGTGTCACTCAAATTGCTGAAGTATCGGCGATTCAAGTAAGCAATAATGGTATTACACAAACAAGCGGAACACTATTCGGCAATCAATTCAGTATGCCTTTGGTTTTAACGGTAGGCAGCAATAATGTCAGCCTCAGCGCTACGAATTCTTGTGGTACAGATACCAAAACAACAGTTATCAACTACCAACCCTGCTCTATTCCACAAGTGATTTACAACATGGATGCGAACGGACACACCACCAACCAATCCATCTTTACTTACAATGCCCAAATCTTGGATTACTCCAGCAACATGACCGTCACACTTTCAATGAATGGCGAGCTGCTCACCGGGTTTAGCAATAACCTCGGCAATATTTTGGCAGAAATCAGTCTTAATCCAGGCCTGAATAACCTCACCATCACCGTTACTAATGATTGTGGCACCTTGACCGACACATATTTGGTGACTTACGATGGATCGGGTGGCGAAGGCATCATAACCAACCCTAGTGGCAACAAACAAACTCCTGCTACTCCAAGGCCAGTTGCACCGAAACCAACACCTGCTCCCGTGACTCCAAAATCTGTTGCGCCTAAACCAACGCCTCCGGCAACTGCTCCAAAACCAACTCCGGCAGCAACACCAACCAAGCCAGAGACTCCTAAACCAAGTGCTCCAGAGGCGACTCCTAAACCAAAACCAAACAATGAAAATACAAACACTAAAGGAGGAGGTCGTTAGACCTCCTTTTTTGTGTTCAAATACTTGGGGCTCTGCTCAAATCTTCATATATTCGCAATCTTAAAATTCAATTCAAATGGCATTAATTGGTAAAATACGCGCAAAATCTGGCTTACTAGTAGCAATGATAGGCATCGCCTTGTTGGCATTTATCCTCAATGATTACCAAAGTTTATTTGGCATTGGCGAAGGTGAATACGGCATTGGCCTTGTTTTTGGAGACAAGGTAGATCCTGCATCTTATAGTATTGCAAGTGCTAAGTTCCAAGAACAAGAGCGCAATCAGGCAGCACAAAACAACAAAGAATTTACCGAAACTGACATGGAGGCTTCTAGCGATAAAGCTTGGAACTTCATGGTAGATTCTACCATCCTCAGCAAAGAATACGAAAAACTCGGAATCGGTGTTACCGACCGTGAATTAGATGCTTATTGGTTTGCAAAAGACGGTTTCAATGTTTTACAAGACCTCGCTCAATTTTTTACTGATTCACTCACTGGCATCCAAACGCCACAATCCATTGAAAATGGACGTGTCAAACTAAAAGCAACCTTAGATAACCTTAAAAAATCTAAAGAAGCGCAAGCAGTTGAGCAATGGAATGGTTTCAAATCCTACCACACCGATCGCCGCAAAACTGAGAAGTACTTTGGTCTGCTTAAGCAAGGTGTTTACGTCACGGACCTAGAAGCCGAAGATCAATACTACGCTAACAACGAAAAGAAAACAATTTCTTTTACAGTGCGTCGTTACACCGAAATTTCTGATGCTGACGTCAAAGTTTCAGAATCTGAGGTCAAAGCATACTACGATGCGCACAAAAGCGACAAAAAATACTTAGTGCGCAACGCTAGCCGCGATGTTAAAATGTTCGATGTCAATATCCGCCCTTCAAAAGCTGACTCTACTGTTTTCACGAACAAAATGAATACACTTCGCGCAGGCTTCTCAGCAAGCACCAACGATTCTGCTTTCGTTGCCAAAAACAGTGAAACACCAGTTTACTTCAGCGACAAACGAGCTACATCCGTACCAGAAGGTCATCCAAAAGCTGATCGTTACCAAACTTATCCCATGAGCTTAGATACCATCTTTAAAACAGCTGCATTAGGTCAATTAGTTGGTCCATATGTTTCTAAAGAAAAAATGGTTTTATCTAAAGTTATTGGCTTTACACCATCTAGTCTTAAAGCACGCCACATCCTGATTTCTACGAACAACAGCAAAGACGAAAAAGTAATCGCCGCCAAAAAGAAAACAGCAGACAGCATCGCTAAAGTTTTGAACAAAACGAATTGGGATGCAATGGCCAAAAAATATTCAGAAGATCCAGGATCAAAAGACAAAGGTGGTCTTTACGAAGACTTCCTCGAAGGCGACATGGTTAAAGAATTTGGTGGCTATTGTGCTACAGCACCTATTGGAAAAGTAGGCGTAGTAAAAACAGATTTCGGTTTCCACATCATCGAAGTACTCGAGCGCGGCACAAGCAAATTCCCATTACTCGCGTCAATTAGCGTTACTTTCAAACCATCTGATGAAACTGTAGCCAACATGGAAAGCGAAGTCAATGGTATCCTCATGAAACTTGACCGTAAAATTTCTAAAGAAGAAGATGCATTTAAGAAAGCAGCGCTTTTCGATACCATCGTAACCCGTGCTAACTATGCGCCACGCGTCATCCAAATTGAAGACAAAGCGCCTAAAGTATATGGCTTCACTACTACAATGGCCCGTGACCGCGTTTTAGAAATGGCTTATGCCGAAGATGCGACAGTTGGTACCATGACACTTTCTCCAATTCGAGACAAAGAAAAATATGTCATCGCCATGATCAGCGCCATTCGTCCTGAAGGTGAGCCACTTTTTGAAAACGTCCGTGCTCAAATGGAAAGAGAGCTCATCCAAGAGAAAAAAGCAAAACGATTCATGAATCAAATGGCTGGAAAGTCTTTACAAGCCATCTCAAAAAGATTCAACACACCGGTTATCGATGCTGAAGTTACCTTTGGTAATCCACAAATCTCCAATGCTGGCTACGAGCCTACAATCATCGGTAATTTGTTCTCAGGAGCACTGAAAAAAGGTCAGCGAACGCTTCCACTCAAAGGGGAAACAGGCGTCTACGTGATTCAAATCAAGTCGAGTACTAAAGCACCGGCTACAACCAATTTCCAAGCAGAAAAAGACCAACTCATGCAAGGTTTGGCTAACCAAGTGGAAGGTCAAGCAATGGGTGGTTTGCGCAAAAAAGCAGGAGTTGTAGACAACCGTAAGCTCTCTGAACTCGGCGTACGTTTATAACATGACTAAAGCCGAAATTCGCCAGCTTTATAAAGCCAAGCGAGCTCAGCTAAGCCCTTTTGATATCACTAAAATCTCAGCACAAGTGCAAGCACTTGTGCTAGATTCTTTACCATTCTACTCTAAATACGTAAGTATATTTTTACCCATCGAAAGGCAAAAAGAAATTTCTACCTACGGTTTACTAGAAGACATCATTTTGAAAGGCGGACACCCTGTCTTGTCTAAAGCCAATTTTAGCGATCACAGCCTTGCGCTTTATCACTACGAGCACCCGAGTCAACTCGAAATCAGTTCTTATGGTATACCTGAGCCCAAACACGGTCGTACCCTACTCGCTAACAAACTAGATTACGTTTTTGTGCCTTTACTCGGCATCAATTCCGAGGGACAGCGCGTTGGGTATGGAAAAGGATTTTATGACCGCCTACTCAAACAGTGTAAACCGGATTGCCTTTTCATAGGCCTCCACCTATTTGATGAGTTTGTATCCATCGCAGATTTGCATCCCAACGACATGCCGTTGCACCTCTGTTTTACCCCAGGAGGAATTTATGATTTCAGAAAATAAAAACCAAGGGAAATTTCATTTACTGGCTATCTTATTGATTCCAGTAAATTTAGTTGCGCTTTTTTTAATACCTTCCTATTTATGGTGGGTAAAGAGTGCTATTATAGGGAGTTCTGTAGCGTTTACTTATTTGGTTTTGAAGAAGACTTCTTGACCCAAACCCCATCGGCCTCAAAATTCAATTCTATCTTAGGTGCAGTAATCTGATCAATTTTTGATTGAGGCGCTTTGGCATCTTCTAAAAAGTGTTTTTGGAGTTCAATCGAAAGTGTATCATAATATGCTCTACCGTGAAAATAGGCCACTGAACTGATTTCGGTGCTGGGTGGTACTTGAAAATGATCTTTGAAGCGCACACGAATGAGGTCTCCATTGCTTGACTGCACATTGACCCAACATCCAGCACTCTGACAGACACCTACTAATGGTGCGGCAAACGTAAAAATATCATTTGTTGGATTGGCCTTTAAAGCGACAAGCATTTGGTCTAGGGAAAGGGCTTGAGTTGAGTCTACGGTAACAGGGCCATAGTGCTTGTATGCAATTTGTGTGTTTTTACAACTAGACAAAACAAAGCCAAATGCAGCAACTGCAACGAAAAATATTCTCATGACTGAAGAAGGAGTGAATTAAATTATTGGAGGAAGTTGTCAAAGAATGCCCCTAGGTCATAAACGCGATCGGCAACTTGAACGCTAGCGATTTGATTGGCACCTAAGAAACGTAAAATAACGCGTCTTGAATTGGCATCATTGGTAAGCATATGGAAAGTAGCAACGTGTGATTTAGCATTGAAATCAACGGTAAACATATTTGTATAATACTTTGCGTACATGATGACATTTTCTTCGCTTACCTCAGCAGGTAATGTCAGTTGGATATGGCCTGAAGCGATTCCTCCTTTTAGTTCAGCCAAATTTGAAGCTGTTGCACTGAGCGTTTTTTGACCAAAAACAAGCAAATTGAGCCCTAATGCCAATACGAGAAGAGTTAGTTTTTTCATGGGGATAATTTAGATTAGTATAAAACTACAAAATATTTCAATAATTTGGCGCTGTGGTAGATTTAATCTTACAATACCAAGCGCTGGTTCCAGAAGCTGGTTGTGATGAGGCCGGAAGGGGCTGCTTAGCAGGACCTGTTGTTGCAGCTGCTGTTATACTCGACCCTGCAAATCCAATCGCCGCACTCAATGATTCCAAACAACTGAGTGCCAAAAAACGCACTCTGCTGCGCGAAGAAATCTTGGAAAAAGCTCTTTGTTACGGAATTGGTGTTGTGGATCATATCGAAATTGACCAAATCAACATATTAAACGCGAGTATCTTGGCCATGCACAAAGCACTAGCGCAGCTACAAACTCAACCCGCCTTTATTTTGGTCGACGGCAACCGTTTCAAGGCTTACGGGCAAACACCATTTGCCTGTATGATCAAAGGCGATGCCCGTTTTTCGAGTATTGCAGCAGCCAGCATCCTCGCCAAAACGCATAGAGACGAACTCATGACTAAATTACATCAGGCATATCCACAATATGCCTGGGCACAAAATCAAGGCTACCCTACAATTGCTCATCGCAAAGCAATTGCCGAATTTGGACCTTCACCCCATCATAGAATGACTTTTCAATTATTAGCTCAAGACCAACAACTTGGCCTTTTTGACTAACTTTGAGAAAAAACGCATGCGTCAACGTTTAGCACTACTCCTTCTCGGTATTTTGGCCCTAGGTTGGGTTGTTTTTAGCTCCTACGATCTCCTCTCCAACGAAAACCTCGTTGATTTCAGAACCTACTTCAATCCAAAGGATCAAACGGTCTATATTGTACAAGATCCTCAAGCACTAGACTGGGAAAACGAAAGAATGGTCACGACCGAACTCAATGAGAGTTTGTATTATACCGTCGTCAAGAAAGCGAATGAGCCCATCACGCTTTTCTTTAGTGCGAAATCCACTAAAATTCTCATCGAAAAGAAAGGTAACTGGACACAAAAAGACATCAAACACTTGTTTGAAAATGGGTTATTCCCACTGCAACTTGGCAAGCTTAAGCAATTTGAATTTGGCCAGCTCCACGGCAAATACAACCGTAACCAATTACTCCTATTTGCGGGTGAACTCCCCACAGCCAAACAGCTCCAGTTCGATGTCAGTGCAAAGGCAAGTTATGCCTGGCTTAAGTGGAATAAGGAAAAACAAATCCGCCTAACAGAAACCTATTGTAAAAAAGACGCCAAGTACCGCTATGTCAAATATAGAAATCCGAACCCAACACTGCGCAAACAAGACGATCAAGCGCTTTTTGCTGCTGTCATTCCAGATTTTTTCAGGCGTTATTACTTCTATGAAAAATCATATGCCCAACAACTAGACCCCGCCTTTGCCAAAAGCCCTTGGTTCAAATGTGTAGATCACGGCTTTGTGCACCTCAAGCAAGACAGCGCTAGTTTAGTTATCTTTGATTTTCAAGAAAATTCGAACCCGATTCTTACACTCAACGAATTTTTCAGAAAAGAAGAACTCAACACCGAAAGTGCAACGTACAACAACTTGCAATTTTCGAGTATCATCAGCGACACAAAAACTACTTGGTATTTAGCAACCTTTGGTCAGTATGGTTTCGCGAGTCCCAGTAAAACGCTCTTAGATCAGGCACTTGCTTCCGCTACCCTAGGTCAAACACTTTCACAGGACGAAACCCTGGCCAATCGCTTCTTTGCCAATATGCCAAGTAAAGTCAGTGCACGTTGGGTAGATACCGACCAAAAGAAAACGGTAACGCTTCTGGGTAGGCAAATTATTGAAACCAGTTACCAAAAACTCAATGCGCAAACACTTGAGCATCAAGACAAAATCAGAGACTACTTTGTCATGAATCCTGGTTTTCGGGTCTTACAATTTGCGGCCGTTGCCGAACGCGGCAACGTGATCGCCTTGACAGAAAACCACCAATTGGTTGGCTACATCAACGGTTTGCGCAAATGGGAAAAGGACTTGAGTCAGGATGTCCTTGAACTCTACCAAATCAGTGGATCCGCACAACTCGTTTGTGTGCAATTCGAACACGAAGCCCAATTATTCGATAAAACTGGGCGCGTTGTGTATCGGCTCACACACGACACAGGCACGCACCTACAGTTGCTCGAAAACAAAGGTAAAAAAGAAATCATGTGCGCGAGCAGTTCAAATAGTGTGCAGTTATATACCGAAACCGGAAGCTTGATCAAGCAATTTAATTTGGGCGGCAAGGTGCGGCAGCTGCATAGTTATAAGCAAAATGGGAAAGTGTATGTCAGTATTTTAACGGACAATCAACATCAAATAATTGATTTGGCAAAACGCAAAGTTGCCATGAAGCAAAATACAGACACAACCTACGTTTTGGCCGGAAATACAAGTGCTGCGTTTGCCGTAAAAATCGAGAAAAGCACAGCAACTGTGCTTTCTTTAAATGGACAAAAACAATTTGAGGTGCCGAGTCGCGTTGAATGTGTCGGATCATATATGCAAGCAGCAAACCAAATAATTGTCTTTAAACGCAACCACAGTCTTTTTGCCTACAACGCAAAAGGGCAGCAGGTTTGGGAAAAAACGCTAGATGCGGCAGAAATCACGCAAGTTTCGAGCTTCTATGGCCCCAATAAACAAAGCATATTGTGCGCAATTGATGCAGTAGGCAACCAAATCTACCTTCTCGACGACTTAGGTCGAGACCTAGATACAGAAAAGCGTCATGGCCAACAAGAAGTACAGCTGAGTTCTTTTGGTAATAACGCTTATTCGATTACCACATTTTTAGGGACGTATATCATTCAATACAACAAACAATGAGAAAATTAACCTGGTCGTTTTTATTGCTAATCAGCAGCTTACAAGTACAGGCACAAGCTTATTTGGGCATGAGTTCTAGTAACTATGCTGGCGCAATGGGCAATATTGTTAATCCGGCATCTTTTGTAGACGGACGCTATAAAATGGACCTAGCCCTACCTGCTTTGAACCTATTTACCTACCAAAATTTTGGTTACTTCTCTGCAGACGCCATGCGCGCAGAACAAGGAAACGGCGGCTATTGGTGGGCTAAATCTTTGCTTGATAGCTCTGTCGTTAATGCGTGGGCTTATCCGTCGTCAACTTTTATCGATCGCCTCATTGTACACAATTACAACGCTGGCTCAAATGGCGTTTTAGGGGCCAACATTAACTTCAGACTCGACTTATTTAACTTGGCATTCCATATCGGTGAAAAACGATCATTGGGTATTTATGCCAATTTGCGCTCGATCACCAACGTCGATAACATGGATCCTAAATTGGCCGTTTTGTCTGAAGAAGGCTTGGAATTTCCGGCCCTATGGAACATGCAGCTCAACGAAGAACTCGTCAATGTGAACCACATGACCTGGAGTGAAATTGGCTTCAATTACAGCCAAGTGCTCATCGACAACAAAGAACACTTCTTAAAAATTGGCATCACTCCAAAAATTTTAATCGGATTTGCGAGCGCTTATGTACACACCAAAGATTTTAGTTACAACCTCATCAATGAAGACACCTCACAGTACCTTGCCGGTACATTTGACTATGGATATTCTAAAGAAGTTGGCAATTTCATAACGGCTGGTGTGAATGGTCAAATCGATCAAAATAATTTTGCAAACTATCTCAAACCGGGATCATTTGGCTTCGGACTCGATTTAGGTGCAGTATACGAATGGCGACCAAATTACGCCAAATTCAAGTACGACATGGACGGCAAAACCGACCTCTGGATGCGCAATGAAAACAAATACAAGGCGCGCGTGGGTTTTTCACTGCTAGATATGGGCGGTATAAAATTTACAAAAGGGGGCTTGAGCCGTAACTTTGTCGTGAATTCTAGCTCTCTTTTTAATCTACATCGCTTTGAGAGTTCCACCGACCTCGAGACCTTTGATATGGTCATCGATTCTTTGATAAAGGAATCAACTGCTTCAGGCACTAGTGAATGGGTTTCACTACAAGACCCTGCACAAACATATCTCATGCGTACACCCACTGCCATGAGTTTGCAACTTGACTACCACATCTGGAACTACTTCTATGTGAACGCATCAGCTATGTTGAACATGATTCCAAAAAACAAAGACACCAAAGTGAACGTAGCTAGTCAAATCTCCCTGACACCAAGCTTTGATAGCCCTTATTTCGGCCTTTACTTCCCTATCGCCTACAACAAATACAGTGGCTTACGCACCGGCTTGGCAACGCGCATCGGCCCATTAATTTTAGGAATGAACGACATGCATTTATTGCGTGCAAAAGGAGCAATCAGTGGTATCGATTTTTACGCCGGATTGCGCTTGCCGATTTTGTATCATCGCGTCAAAGACAAAGATAAAGACAAAGTCTCCGATAAAATGGACGAGTGTAAAACTGTTCCGGGTGCCTGGGCTTTCTTGGGCTGTCCAGACACCGACGGCGATGGCATTCCAGATTCAGAAGATGCTTGCGTTACGGTTGCGGGCCTCAAAGAATTCAAAGGTTGCCCAGATACGGATGGAGACAAAATCATCGATTCTGAAGATACTTGCCCAACTGTGGCTGGCCTCTTAGAATTCAAAGGTTGCCCAGACACCGACGGTGACAAAATTATCGATTCTGAAGATGCCTGCCCAACTTTGGCCGGTGTTGCAGCCTTGAAAGGTTGTCCGGATCAAGATGCCGATGGCGTTACTGATGCCGAAGATATTTGCCCAGAAAACGCTGGTCCGAAAGAAAATCAAGGCTGCCCAGACCAAGACAACGACGGCTTGTTTGATTATGTAGACAACTGTCCTACGATAGCAGGGCCGAGAGAAAACCAAGGCTGCCCTTGGCCAGACACCGATGCCGACGGCTTGCTAGACAAAGACGACGACTGTCCGAACCTATCGGGGCCAAAAGCAAACAAAGGCTGCCCTTACAAAGACTCCGATGCCGATGGCTTATTGGATAAAGACGACGACTGTCCGAACACGCCTGGTCCGAAAACCAACAAGGGCTGTCCTGTTATTGAACAAGCTGTAATTGAAGTGCTCAAAACAGCCTTTGATAACCTCGAGTTTGAATCTGCTAAAGACGTCATCTTTGAAAGCTCTAAACCTTCGCTCAACGAACTTGCAGAAGTGCTCAAAAAGAAAACATCTTGGAAACTCGAAATTGCAGGTCATACCGATAACGTCGGCGACGACAACGGCAACTTAGTGCTTTCCAAAAAACGAGCCGAGGCGCTCAAAGCGTATCTGATGAGTCAAGGAGTTGATGAAGCACGACTGCTTACACTCTACTTCGGTGAAACCAAACCAATTGCAACCAACGATACGCCCGAAGGCCGTCAGAAAAATCGACGCGTCGAGATGAAAATCGTTTTTGAATAAACAATTAGATGCCAAAATAGAGAAAGGGAAGCCCAACAGCTTCCCTTTTATTTTTCAGGGTACTTGGCTCTAATGTTAAGCTTATGTTACCTAAAGTGAACAGCTTATTAATGCTTTATTAATCTTTGATTAATATAATCGTCAAGATACAACTTGACCTTTGCACTAATATTTAAAGCTAACAAATGAAGTATTTTACACTTGCCCTTACCTTTTTTATCATTGGTCTTATTTCAAGCAATACTATTGCACAAACAGGTGCCATTGCTGGCACTGTTCAAGACGACAACAACAACCCAATTAAAGAATTTACTGTTCGATTGAACGTTGCCAATAAAGCGACCGTTGATTTTGAAAAAGGCACATTTCTTTTCAGTGCATTGGCTGCTGGAACCTATACGATCGAAATAAAGGCGCCAGGTTTTGAAACTTTTAAGTCAGAGGGGATTATTGTCTCGGAAGGTCAGACTGTTCATACGCAAGCAATTCTTAAAACGAAGTCTCAAACCACGGGAGATGTCCGTGTGGAGCGCAAATCGGATAAGAATAAAGGCGACATGGAGGTAACAAAAATGCAAATCAACCAAGCAGGCGTTGTAGACGGCATCAATAAAAATACGTTCATCAAAACCCCTGACACACGCGTATCGCAGGTGTTCAAACGCGTCAGTGGCGCAAGTGTACAAGACAACAAATTTGTGGTAGTTCGCGGACTCTCAGATCGTTACAATTTTGCGCTCATCAATGGCGCACCACTACCAAGTACTGAAAGTGACCGCAAAGCTTTTTCTTTCGATATTTTCCCCTCCAATATGCTCGAGAATCTTTTCATCATGAAAAGTGCAACTCCTGAATTACCGGGTGAATTTGCCGGTGGAGTCATCGATATCAAAACTGTTGAGCCTCGATCCGAAAAATTCCAGAATTTCCAAATTGGTATGGGCTACAATACAATCAGCACCCTTAAGGATTGTAAAACCTATAACGGAGGAGGTACTGATATCACAGGCTTTGGCACCAATGCAAGGAGCATTCCCGATGGCTTGCCAAATACTGCTGATTTTGCCTCATTAACAACACTACAAAAAGCCGACCTTGCCAAATTGATACCTTCCAATTGGTCTACTTCACGTGCAACCGCTTTACCTAACGGTAGTCTTCAATACAGTGTGGGCAATAAAGTCAAACTACAGGATAAAAAAAGCATGTCTTATGTATTTGCCTATTCTTATTCTAATGCCAACAATTTCAGCCTCGTGACACGCCGTGAGTTTGAAGAACAAGCTACCGGTGTTGTTACAAAAAATGAACTCAAAGATTCAGCCTATACCAAATCTATTCTAAATACCGGGTTGCTCAATTTGAAATTCGACTTAGGCAAAAAAACTGAGTTACAACTTAAGACATTATATACCGTTTCTTCAGACGACAAAGTAAATACCCGTCAAGGAAAACGCGACATGGACATCGAATCGATGTACAACGAGCGTTCTACAAATATCTGGTATACCCAAAACAACTTACTCACCACACAGTTACTCGGAAAGCATGATTTCAAAGACGACTGGAAATTCAACTGGACAATTGGATACAGTAACGTGAAACGCGACATTCCATTTTTACGTCGCATGGTATACCAGCAAGTTGATACTACGTTACCTTATTTTGCAGTTATTCAGAACAACGATATTTCTACACTCGGTGCCGGAAATATGTTTTGGTCAACTATGTCGGAAAATATTGCCAGTGCACGCTATGACCTTAGCAAGCAAGTTGGTGGAGACGACTCCAAAAACTACCTCAAGTTCGGTGGCTTCCATCAATACAGAGGACGTGATTTTACTGCCAGAAACCTCGGCTTTTCAAAATACGACCCCGCAGGTTCATCTTCATTCAACTCTAACTTGTTACTCTTGCCTGAAGACCAAATATTTGCCTCAGAAAACCTTGGTTTAATGTCCAATGGCAGTGGTGGTTTCAAATTAGAAGAAGGTACAAATGTAGATGACAGCTACGATGCATCTTCGTTACTCAATGCCGTTTACGCCATGATTGACACAAAAGTTTTCAGCAAATTGCGTGTGGTTGGTGGTATGCGTGCAGAGGCTTACCAACAAAAGTTTCATTACATTGAGTTTGGTTCCAATGAAGATAAATACTTGGATACCACCGTCATCGATCTATTGCCATCGCTTAATTTAACCTACAAATTTACTTCGCGCTTTCAATGGAGAGCGAGTGCAGCTCGCACCGTTAGCCGTCCAGAATTCCGAGAATTAGCACCATTTTCTTTTTATAACTTCCTCAATGACAACTTGGCATCTGGAAACCCACAATTGAAGCGTGCCACTATCAACAATTATGATACGCGCTTGGAGTATTTCCCTGGGAAGGGTCAGGTAATCAGTGTGTCTGGATTCTACAAAACTTTTGAGAATCCAATTGAATTATTGCTCAGAACCGGAACGTCCGGAACACCTGAATTATATTTCAACAACATTTCGAAGGCAACAAGCTACGGTGCAGAACTCGAGTACCGAATGAATTTAGGTTGGATGAACCGTACAGATACAAACTCGGTATTTTCCCGAACAACTTTCTACACAAATGCCTCTTTGATCCGCTCAGCTGCTGACCTCAGCGCTTTTGCAGGGCTGGAGGAATATCCTGGCTCAACAAGACCGCTTCAAGGTCAGTCTCCATACATCTTAAATATAGGTCTCTTCTACGAAAGTGAAAAAGAATTTGTAATGAATTTCTCTTACAATTATGTAGGGCAGCGTATTGCAATTGCGGGCAGCATCCAAGAGCCAAGCGTTTGGGAAAATGGCCGCCACGTACTCGACTTCCAAATTGGCAAGACCTGGAAAGAGAAATATGAGCTCAAGCTGAACTGTTCAGACTTGCTTGCACAAGACTTGGTTTTCTTCCAAGATATCAATAAAAACAAACGCTACGACAAAGGTGTGGATAGCGCATGGCAAGAAATCACATTTGGCCAAACAATTACACTGAGCTTTAAATACAAGTTCTAATAAGTCAATGTTAAGGAATTGTTCCGAATGCTTAACACACATTTAAAGCAAAATTAAGAGCACTGTAACTTGACACAACTGATTACGAAAGAACTTTGCCTCAAATAAAAATAAAAAAAAGATGAAAAAAGTTTATACACTATTGACTGCCCTTTGCCTTGGTTCTATTGCCATGGCACAGGATGCTTTCTGGACGCCTACTACTTACCGTGGTGCGTTTCCAGTGACAGACAACACACCTGCCACAGATTGGACTGCAGGCTGGACAAATTTTGATCCAGAAAATACTGTTTATCCTGCGACGAGCACAACGGTTTCAGCTGATATCACATCAAACACTACATGGAGTGGTGTGGTGAAGCTCATGAACAAAGTGTATGTGAAAAACAATGCGACATTAACAATTGCTCCAGGAACAATTATCCGCGGAGACAAATTAACCCAAGGTTCTTTAATTATTACGCGTGGAGCTAAAATTATTGCTGACGGTACAGCTGCAGACCCAATTATTTTCACCTCTAACGAAGCAGTTGGTGCGAGAAGTGAAGGTGACTGGGGAGGTTTGGTGCTTTTAGGTTTGGCCAGAAATAACCAACCTGGTGGCGTAGCCAATATCGAAGGAATTGTACCCACAACTGATACACAATTTGGTGGTAACTACGATAACGATAACTCAGGTATTCTTCGTTACGTTCGGGTAGAATTTGCCGGTATTGCACTGGAGCCAAACAAAGAAATCAATGGTATCACATTTGGTTCCGTTGGAAATCAAACCATTGTAGACTACACTCAAGTTTCTTTTTCAGGAGACGATTCTTATGAGTGGTTTGGCGGAACAGTCAACTGTAAGCACATCATCGCTTACCGCGGTCTAGATGACGATTTCGATACAGATTTTGGCTATAGAGGGAAAGTTCAGTTCCTCCTTGCTATTCGCGATAAAGATATGTTTGATGCTGCTGGAGACTCTAACTCTTTTGAATCTGACAATGATGCAGCGGGTTCTTTAGCACAACCTAAAACTGCTCCAATTTTCTCTAATGCTACGCTGGTTGGTCCGAAAGGAAACGGCACAATTGCACTTCCTGTAGGTGAGAAATTTGAAAAAACATTCCGTTTAAGAAGAAATACAGCAACTTCCGTTTTCAATACACTTTCGACAGGCTGGGAAAAAGGCTTATCAATAGAAGGTACAGCAGTTGTAAACAATGTAAACGGTGATACCCTTGTATTTGGTTACAACACGTTGAGCAACTACAATACGAATATGAATACGATTTTTAATGCGGGCACCGCAGGAGGTGCAGCATCTACAGCGGCATTCTACCTTTCTTTTATGGGTCCGAATGGAAACGACACGACAGCAACACTTGCTCAAATCAATTGGGTAAATTTATTTACGGCTCTAGGTGTTACACCAGACGCCCGTTTAGCAGCTGGTTCAGCAGCAGCTACTAACGGTGATTTCATGAATGCCAAATTCTATTCCATTGCAGCACCCGTAGTTGCGACAAATAACCTTACTTACTGCGAAGGTGCAACAGCTATTGCGTTGGCTGCCACACCGCTTACTGGCAACACCCTTCGTTGGTATACCCAAGCAATTGGAGGAGCATACACCACAACAGCGCCAATACCAAGTACAACAACCGCCGGAACTTACACGTATTATGTTTCTCAAGCGAATATTGACAACGACGAAAGTATGCGTGCAGCTATTACCGTTATTGTAAATGCACTTCCAGCGACACCAATAATTACAGCAAGTGGCTCAACTACATTCTGTACAGGTGGATCCGTTGACCTCACTTCAAGTGCAAGTGCAGGCAACGTTTGGTCTACCAACGCCACAACTTCAACGATCACCGTATCTGCTTCAGGTAACTATTCAGTAGCTGTAACTGACGCAAACGGTTGTACAAATATTTCTACACCTATTTCTGTGAACGTTTCCAACGCTCCAACTCCAACTATCAGCGCAACTAGTACACAAGCGTGTTCTGGTGATGTGGTAACGGTTACCTCATCTGCAGCTGATTCTTATTTGTGGTCAACAGGTGAAACCACACAAAGTATCCAAGTAAGTGCAACGGCCGTTGTTTACGTAACGGTTACGAATGCTGATGCATGTAACGGCGTAGGACAGTCTGCAACTACCAACATTACCTTTACCGCAACCCCAACTGCTGCTGGTTCATTCACTACTGCTGGCAACGTGGTCACATTCACAAACACATCAACAGGTGCGTCAGCTTACTCTTGGGATTTCGGTGATTTCACCAACTCTTCAGCTCCGGCTCCTACACATGCTTACGCTGCAAACGGAACGTATACAGTAGTGCTCACTGCCATCAATGGTAACTGTACTCAAACTACCTCATTCGAAATCTCCATCGAGGTCGGAATGAACGAAGCTACAGCCTTAAACTTCATACTATACCCTAACCCTGCCACTGAGCAAGTGATGGTTGCTTTTGAAAACAATTCAACGGGTACCTTAAACATCACAGATGCAACCGGACGCTTGGTTTATGCAGCGCAAATCACTGAAGTTGGTGCTGTACTACATCCTGTAAATGTAAGCCTACTCGCATCGGGAAGCTACACAGTACAACTGATCAACGACAATCAAGTAGGTACAAAACACCTCATGATTCGCAAATAATTGTAAAACAAATCAAGAGGGGGCTTTGAAAGCCCCCTCTTTTTTAAAAAATCGAACGATGGAAAACACAAAAGGACATACCATACTGATCGTCGACGACGAACCAGATATCTTAGAGTTTTTATCGTACAACGTGCGCAAAGAAGGCTACAAGGTTTTTACCGCAAGTAATGGCATAGAAGCACTACGCCTGGTACAACAAATCAATCCATCGCTCATTTTACTCGATGTCATGATGCCAAAAATGGACGGTATTGAGACATGTCAGGTCATCAGAAAGGACTTGAATATGGTTCAGCCCGTTATTGCTTTTTTAACGGCTCGTACCGAGGATTACGCACAAATAGCCGGTTTTGAAGCTGGCGCAGACGACTACATCAATAAACCGATTAGACCGCGTTTATTGATCAGTAAAATTGAATCGCTTTTACGCCGACTCAAAAACAAAGAAGGTGCAGAGGGCGCAAAAAGCATCCTTATCGACCGCGACCGTTATGTTGTGGAGCTCTCAGGAAAAGAATTGCAATTGCCAAAAAAAGAATTTGAATTACTCGAACTACTTGCAAGCAGACCAGGGAAAGTATTCAACCGCGACCAAATACTTGCAGTTGTGTGGGGCAACGACACCATTGTTGGGGAACGCACTATCGATGTTCATATCAGAAAATTGCGCGAAAAGCTTGGAGATGCGTATATTCGTACCATAAAAGGCGTCGGATATACCTTCAATGACAAGTGAGAAAAGCTAGACCAAGTTTCCTGATCCTGAGTGGCAGTATTTTGTTTTATGTACTGACCTTTCTTTTCACGCTGTTTGTCCATTTACAACTCGTTACCCTGAGCAATACATTGCTCTTTTTAATCCCGCTCGTGTCCGGGATTTTTGCATATACCATCTTTTACTATATCATCAAGCGCTTTCTGCAATACCGCATGAGCCTGATCTACCGGAGTATACAGACTTTAGAAAGCGAGCAGCGCAAAGACCAATCGATTGATGAGCTCGTTGCACAAGGAGAACAAGATGTCAAAGAATGGAAGCAAAAACGCAACCAAGAAATTGAAAAACTGAAAGAACAAGCGGCCTTTAGAAAAGAGTTTCTGGGCAATTTAGCACATGAACTGAAGACACCTGTGTTTTCCATTCAAGGTTATATTGATTCTTTGCTCGATGGCGGCATGGAAGACCCTAGCATCCTCAAGACGTTTTTAGAGCGCGCCTCTAAATCTACTGAGCGCATGACCCACATTCTCGAAGACCTCGATCAGCTCACCAAACTCGAACTCGAGCGCATTCCGCTAGACGTCCGCAGTTTTGACTTCCTAGAATTGATTAAAGAATCCTACGAGGCATTGGAACTCATTGCCAAAGAAAAAAACTTCAGGCTCACCATAGACGCTACCGACCCCTATTGTTATGTCAATGCAGACCGCAATAAACTCTCTCAAGTATTGGTAAACCTAACAAGCAATGCAATCGCTTATGGTAAGGACAGCGGCAAGCTCTGTGTGAGTGTAGTCCAAATTGACAACACTTATAATATTCAATTTACAGATGACGGCGCTGGAATAGAACCACAGCACCTACCAAGGCTATTTGAGCGATTTTACCGCGTCGAAAAAAGCAGGAACCGACATGAAGGCGGTTCGGGCTTGGGGCTGGCGATTGTCAAGCACATTATTGAGTCGCACGGACAGCAAATCCAGGTGAGTAGTACGGTGGGCATCGGAACCACTTTTACGTTTAGTTTGCAAAAAAGCAAAGCCACCGGCCCGGTAAGCTCCAGAGGTATTCCACTCAAGTAAAAACTTAATGCGTCGAGGTCATATTAGAGGGCACACAGATGATAAAATCTGCGCGTCCCAAATGCTCATTGTCTAATTTTTGCACGTTGTCTTGACTCACCGTACTGATGGTCAAAATGCCAGTAGCTCCTTCATTTTTCAAATACCACATTATACCTTGATAAAAATCGGAATGATACGCACCATTAAAGTGTAAATGGACTGTTCTTGGATTACGCCATGGATTATTCAAGATAAAATGAGCCATGGTCGCATCTTTGATGGCTTGCGCTTCTACCATGCGCCACCCCATGCCAGGGCCCATATGTGCGCCCATTTGCTTCATGTCTTGGTACTGAGATAACGTGGTGTCGAAAGCAAAATTCAATGGCGCCATCTGTTGTTTAATTTGCTCAGGCAAAGTATCAAGCGCAGTCCTACCTTTTTTGAACAACAAACTTGCGTATTTTCTTTGGATATTGGAAGCCACGCAAGACAAGCCTTTTTCCTTTGCAAATTCGACTAATGGTGCATAGTCTGTTTCATAGTTTGGCCAGAGTCTTATTGTATCCTTCAACTTCTCCGAAGGAATGTTCCCAGCCAAATAGGCACTCAAAATAGCTTGTTGGTCCTGCTCGAACATCTCAAAACCTAGTTGTAAATTGGTGCCGCGTGAGGCAAACATTTGTTGCGTTAATTCTAATTGCAACCAATGTGCAATAGGATTGTCGTGAAATTCACCAAATAACACCGTTGTTGCTCCATTCGCTGACTTCACCATGGACTTGAAAGAGACTTCTTTTCCTTTTGCATTATAGATTTTGTAGGCCGGCAAATCTTGAGCCCTTAAATATTGGAATCCAAAGACGAGGAGGATGAAAAAGCACCTTAGCATGTGGTTGTTTTTGGCAAAGTAAGTGATTTTCAAGTCTTAAATCTGAAATTTTCATAATTTAGAAACAAATTCTAGCCCATGACCAAACAACTACTCGCCTTCTTCACACTACTTTTTGGACTTCAAATACAAGCGCAAGCACAAGACCCTTGTTCAAGCGGACGCTATGCCGAAGCCGTTTTTTCTCAGTTCAACATCACGAGCAACCTCACCTACGGGCAAAACAGCAATTGGGCCAATAGCAACACCACACTTAAACTCGATTTTTATGAACCAGCCAATGACACCTTAGCTGCCCGACCACTTATTATTTGGGTACATGGCGGCAGTTTCATTGGCGGTAGCAAAATTGACCCAGATGTCAAGGCGCTGTCAGAACGCTTCGCCCTAAAGGGATATGCATGTGCGAGTATAGAATACCGCTTAGGCTTTTTTCCTGTTGACTCAAGTAACGCCATAAAAGCTGTTTTGCGCGCTGTTCAAGATTTGAAAGCAGCCATTCGTTATTTCTACAAGGACGCCCAAACCACCAATCAATTTAAGATCGATACCAACCATATTTTTATTGGAGGCAGTTCTGCAGGTGCCATTACCGCACTGCATGTAGCCTACCTCAACGATGCCTGTGAATTCAGCACGTACATGAGCGAAAGCGCTTTGGCAAATTTAGGTGGCTTGGAAGGCAATTCAGGAAATCCTGGATATTCAACAAAGGTTCAGGCTGTAATTAACTGCTGCGGTGCGCTCGCTAAATACAACTGGCTAGAAGCCGGAGATGTGCCACTTTGCTCTGTGCATGGCACCAACGACGGTATCGTGAACTACAACCGAGGCTTGGTGAATCCGGGCACACCTCTCATGTATCTGGACGGCAGTCGGATGCTCCACGAACGCGCCTGTGCAATTGGTGTCAGCAATCAAATTTATACTTTCATCAACGCCCAGCACGTCCCATTCATCAGTAATGCCGCCTACATGGACAGCACCGAGCGCTTTGTGCGCGACTTTCTCGTTGGCGTGATGGGTTGTAATCAAACTCCTTTACTTGAAGCAAATGCCATGCAAGAACAAGCGCTGCTCTACCCTACAAGCTATTGTAATGGCAACCCAAGTAATGAAATTTGTGGGGTCAATAATTTATTCGAACCGACTGCAGCAATGGAAGTGTTGGTCTATCCAAATCCGAGTGAGGGCGTGGTGAGTATCCATTCAAATTATCCAATTCAACTGATGCGCATTTATAGTTTAGATGGGAAAATCTTAGAAACTTTTGCTATTGATCAGGCGTTCAATAATGAAATCGACCTACAAAACCTACAAAACGGAATTTTTATCCTAGAAATAGAAGTACAAAATCACCAAGTCACTCGAACTAAAATTCAAATACTTCATTAAGCACTTCTATGAAACAACTAGGATTTTTTCTTTCTCTTTTCATCGTTAGCAGCAGCCATGCCCAAACCTGGAGCAGCGATGTCGCGCAAATATTTTACAACAAATGCACCCAGTGTCACCATCCCGGTGGAGCCGCTCCCTTTTCGCTCATGACCTACGCCGAAGTGAGCCCACTAGCTGCTGCGGTATATCAATGCGTCAATACGGGTGAAATGCCGCCGTGGCCACCCGACAACAACTACCAACAATATCAGCACAACCGAGCGCTTTCCAACATCGAAAAAACCACCATTATCAGCTGGCTCAATAACGGCGCACAAGAAGGAACTGCCAATCAAACGCCACCACCTCCCGTCTACACCTCCAATACCTTTTTGGGCAACGGCGATTTGCAAGTACAGATCCCTACTTACATGTCCAAAGCCACATCTCAAGACGATTACGTTTGCTTTAGTATACCTACTAACCTGACGCAAAACCGCATTATCAAAGCAGTAGAAGTAGTGCCTGGCAACCGGGAAATCGTGCATCATTGTTTGGTTTACCTCGACCCCTCAAGCATAGAAGCTACCGACACCATCGGGGGCAATTGTGCCAGCCCTAGTAACGGCTCCACCAAATTGATCACTGGCTATACACCCGGGGCCACACCCATGATTTTGCCATCTACTGATCCGCTCAAATTAGGCTTAGACATTGGCCCTGGCTCCTCCATTTATTTTGCCATGCATTACCCAATGGGCTCTTTCGGACTTTACGACTCCACAAAAGTCATTTTACACTTTTATCCAGAAGGCAGCACCAATGTGCGGCAAATTAGCGCTGGGCCTTTATTGGCAGACTACAATTTCAGCCTTCCGGCCAACCAAATAACAAATCTCAACTCCTCTTACCCGCCTGGAAGCGGAACCATTCCGTCCAACTTTTCTGTGCTATCTGTGTTCCCGCATATGCACTTACTCGGAACTACCATCAAGGCCTACGCTTACAAACCAGGTGCAGACACGATCAAGTTTGTCAATATTCCCAAATGGAATTTCATGTGGCAAGATTTCTATTTTTTCAAGTACATCCAAAAAGTACCGCAAGGCTACAAGCTCAAAAGTGAGGGTACGTATGACAACACGGCGAACAATCCCAACAACCCACACACACCACCACAGACCGTATACAGTGGTTTCAACACCACAGATGAAATGTTCTTGACCTACTTTCACTACCTGCCGTATCAACCTGGCGACGAAACCTATGATTTAGAAGCGCTGATCAGTGCATCCTTGACTGACTACCCTCTCAACGACAACAGTTCAATTGTGGTCTATCCTAATCCAACACAAGATGCCCTCACTTTATCTTTTCCATTAAGCCTAAAACCTTCAGACCTCATTTATATCTATGATGCCAGTGGCCAAGTCAAAATGAAACTGGTAGCAGAAGCAGGCACTACTCAAATCCAAATAGGCCAAGAAAACGACCAATGGATGGCCCTTCCAAAGGGTGTTTACTTTGTTTCGGGAAGAGTGAATGGGCAGCTATTGACAAAAAAAATCATCAAGTTCTGACCGATACTTTTTTGAAAGTGTAAAATTACATATCTTTGCAATCCTGATGGTCTCATGGCCGAGCGGTTAGGCACCGGTCTGCAAAACCGTCTACAGCAGTTCGAATCTGCTTGAGACCTCATCTAAACCCCTTATTCCTTGGAATGAGGGGTTTTTTGTTGGTGATAACGCCACAATAGAACAAGACCTACTGAAAACACAAACAAGAGCAGGTGAAACAAACCCCAAGTATACAGCGATTCTTCCCAGTTAGGAGTCGTATTCAACCATTGATCAGTTGTAAAAAACGGTGCTCCAAATTGCTCAAATATGGAGATCAAAACGAATATCAGCGGAATCTGGAACACGTAAATAGGCAGTTGATAACGCTGCATGAAAGTCTGTAGTTGATTGGCAGGCCTTGGTTGTTGGCGTTTGGCAAATTTTTCAAAGAGCCAAAAGCAAAATTGAAGGGCAACTAGAAATGTTAGGGGGTCAAGTACGGATCCGAGTAGCTTCCAAAAAAAGCCAAAATGCCAAGAAAAAATAAGGGCTGTCTTTGTTAAAAAATAGATGCCAACTAATGCTACTCCTAAAAATAATCTAACTAGCGAAAACGGTTTAGACAAACGAAAAGGGCCCTGGCTCAGGGTGAAGCCATATGTAAACCAAAATAAGTAGACACCGATGCTTAATAGGGTTGACGAATCGAGTTGTGTCGGCGTTTTCAAAAAAACACCCCCTTGTAGAAATAAACCAAGGGAGTGAATTGCAAGAGGAATGACAAGAGGTATGCGCAGGTTTTCAAGCCGTGATTTATAAAATTGACGCGCAAATGCGAGGAGCAACTGGAAAACCGCAAGGGCTACTAAAAACCATAAATGGTAAAATGAGGCTAAAAATGTGCACTCATCGAAAGCCAAAAAGCGCGACTTTGAAATAGACAACAACAAGTAAAAGACTAGCGACAGCATAACGTAGTACTTTAAAAATCTGTAGCTGTTTTGCTGTACTTTTTGAAACAAATAGCGCTCATTGGCCAACGTATTTATTCTTATGGAATACCCGGAAAGAATAAAAAACAAGAGGAGTCCAAATAAATTTAACAACGAAGCGAAGCCCGTGAGGTTGATGCTCGGCTCAGTTACCGCAATAGGCCAAATACCATATAAATTTGGTATCCAGGTAAAACTGAGTGCAAGGTGCAAGTACAAGAGCGAGAGCATGGCACATGCACGCAAAAATGAATTTTGCCGATCAAGCGTGTCATTCATCATGGGCGCCAATATGGTCAAATGCTTGTTGAAGGTCGGCGATGAGGTCCTCGACTTCTTCTAGGCCAATACTCAAGCGAACCAACTGACGCGTGAGGCCCATTTGCTGTTTTTGCTGCTCGTTCATAGAGGCATGGCTTCCTGTAAAAGGTCGGGCAACCATTGAGGTAACGCAGGCCATTCCGGTGCCGGTGTCAAAAAGTTGGAGGGCGCCCACAAATTCATCGTAGCGTTCGCTCAACTTGGCATCGAGTGTAAAAAACAACAAAGTGGCATAGCCTGTTAATTGTTGGCCATCGACATCCGGATAAAAAACTTCCTCTACCCCACTTTGGGAGGCCAACCAATCCCGAATTCGAATGGTTGCTTGGCCATGTGCACGCATCCTGATGGTGAAGGTCTGCATGCTTCGGCGCAATAACCAAGCACTGTTCGGATCCATGACTGCGCCATGATAAAAGCGCGCCTCTCGCAATCTTTGGGCAAGATTGGCATCGTTGGTGGTGAGTACGCCGCCCATGACGTCGCTATGACCAGAAAAGTATTTGGTTGCTGAATACAGCGCAAGGTCAGCGCCGTGCAAAAGTGGTTGTTGGAATAATGGCGTTGCCCACGTGTTGTCTACAACAATCAAACAAGACGGATTTTGCTTTTTAGCCTGTTGGGCAACGACTGCTATGTCGATACTGCGCACAAATGGATTGGTAGGTGTCTCAAATAGTACCATAGTAACCTGTTGAGGAATGGCTAAAATTCCCTCTTGGGTACTTAGATCAAGTACAGTCAGTGCAATTTGATATTGTTCGCAAAACCGTTCAAACAAGACATAAGAACAACCATAAATGAGCTGATTGATGACCAAATGATCACCTGGTTTCAACAAAAGCAGCGTATTTGAAATGGCCGCCATGCCGGTCGAGCAACAAACTGCATGTGCAGACTCCTCTAATGCGCAAAAAACCTGTTCCAACTCTTCTACATTTGGATTGTTCTTGCGGGTATAAAAAAAAGGAGAATGTGACTCGAAGGCGCTGTTTTGATAAATCGGCGTGACAACAGGCGCTGCGTTGGTCGTATCTACGCGTTGTTTTAAGATTTGGGTCAGTTTATGCATAACTTGATGCTTTGGTTTCATCAATAACTGGGAAGTGTGCACGGTCAAGTACTGGCAAAATATGCAGTGGCGTTTGGCAAGCCGTTTCAATGATCAGCTGTGTTTCTTCTGCACTACTTTTGGATAAAATGATGCGTTCAAGCCCTTCATTGAGTTCAAGATAATGTACCGTATTAGCTGGCATCCGCTTCAATTGGATGCGTACGGTATCTTTTTGCGGACGCTCCAAGAAAATATGAACCGATCTAATTTCTTCGTTCCATTCAAAAGCATACGTTTGTTCGGTAACAAATGGTGCAAGGACCAGTTTTTCGGATGGTTGTCCGCCTAATGCATCTCGAATAACGGAAGGCGTTTGACAATTTTTACAGTTCCCATGCGCATCTAGACCTGGCACCTGAACCGAAAGTCCAAATCTTTCTACTAGCAAATGAGAACAAGATTTGCAATACGTATTGCTCATGTCGTCGGCATATACGTTACCTAAATACACGTATTCCAGCCCTTCGTTGAGGACGAGCTCGCGCAGTTTGAGCAGCGTTGCCAATTCAGTGCGCGGTTTTTTGTATTTGAAACTCGGATGATACGCCACCAAATGTAGTGGCACTTCTGGCTTGAGTTTTTCGCGCATCCAGCGCGCTGTTTTGATGGCATCTGTACCGTCGTCATTGAGCCCGGTCACCACTAATTGCGAAATTTCTAAATGACGGTCGGAGGCTGCAATAAGTTCGATGGCATCGAGCACAGGTTGGAGTTTGCCTTTGTTCTCTTTGCGGTAAATGGCGTCGTCCATACATTTGAGCGAGATCGAAAAGATATCGATGACTTCGATCAGTTCGCGCAGTGGTTCGAGCTCGATGTAAAGCGCCGATTTATATAAGGTCGTAAGCCCTGCCGCCTTGGCCAGTTTGGAAGTCTCCAACACAAATTCATGCCATACCACTGGGTCATTGTAAGTCCAGGAAATAACTTTGATATCGTTGGAAACGGCAAGTTCAATCACTTGATCGGGCGTATACTCGAACACATTGGCATCGTTGAGGTGCTTGATTTGAGAAGTTTGCCAGTTCTGACAATACGAACACGCCATCATGCAGCCGATATTGCCCAAACTCAATATGCGCGCTCCCGGCATAAAATGATTGACCGCCTCGGTTTCTATACACTCCTGGGTTGCCGTCACGGATTTACCGAAATTGAAGGTGTGAAAAGTACCATCGACGTTGCCCCTGACTTTACAAAATCCCATTTGGCCAGCTTGGGTCTGACAATGTCTTGGGCAAAGGTCACAGACAATTTTATTGCCTTGTTCGTTGGTGTGCCAGTGCATGGCTACTCTAGCGTTTTCTTTCCAATTCATGTTATAAAGGTTTAAGCGGTTGAATATATTGTGTCAGGCCAAGCGAACGAATGGCCTCGTTAAAAAGTAAAATAGGAACAGCCGTTTTTGACCAGCCTTTCTCTTGTGCAAGTTGGATGAAATCCCTACTGATCAGCGGGTTGGTCAAATTGACAAAATAGGTGTCAATACTTGGAAGATCTTTACTGCGCTTGGTGCCGGGCGGAAATTCGGTGAAGGTGTCGGCCACTATGAGTGTATTGGAATGGCAAAAAGGTAAAAAACGCAGTGTTTCCCAGCGTTCAAGTCCGAGCAAAACATCGAGTGTGCCCGGAATCAACTGGCTACTTTGCTGTGCATTTGCTTGGGCTGCGCTCAAAAAGATTTTACATTCTGCATGCACACTGCCCAAGCTTTGAGCGCCGCCTTTGTAACGCGCACTTATGAATTCATAACCCTGTTCGGTCATCGCTTGTTGCAGCACGCGCACAAAACCGTGAATGCCCTGCCCGCCGACTCCGGCGATGAGTATGCGCAATTCTTGCTTCATGCTTGCGGTTTTTTAGCGCCTAAATCGATGGCGTCGTTCGGACAAATTTCATGACAAACCCCGCAGCGCATACAACGAGACAAATCGATCTGAAACTGACCTAAATCATTTTGATCAATTGCGGGGCAGGCCAAGGCCTCATAACAGAGCGTGCACAAGCCGCATTTGCTGGCATCGATTTGCGGCGCGTAATTGGCACGTCTAAACTTGGAACGGGCATCTGGAATTTGCGCACAAGCACCACTAACCCAAATGACGTGTACCCCTTCGAGTTGTTCCTTTTCTCTGACCAAAGCTTCTAATTCTTTGGGATGAAAAGCACTGGCCTCGGCAAAAGAAGCAACGCCCAACGAACGCAGCAAATTTGCATAAGCTACTTGGGTCGAAGCAGAGGCTTGATGGCCGGTCATGGCGACGCTTTTGTTGTCAAAGACTAAATGCACTAAATTGACTTTATTTTGAACGGCATTGAGCACCGCAAGTAAACCTCCATGAAAAAAGCTGCCGTCACCACCCGTGGATACTAATTTTTGACCACTCACAAACGGCGCCATGCCCTGCGCGAGGCCAATACCGGCATTCATGCACAACAACCAATCTGCCCGAAAGGGAGGCAAAGAAGAGCAGCCGATATCGCCGCCAATGATGCGTTCTTGTTCGGGCAGCGCTTGTTCGATGGCAAAATAGCTTCCGGTGTGTGGACAGCCTTCACAAAATGTTCCCAAGCGCTCCGGAATAGGCAAGCTCGGCAAGCCTGCAAACGGATAAGCTACGCCAAAGTAGGCACACAAAATTTCTAGCAGTTCATTGATGCGCAATTCTCCATAAGCAGGAAATAAATTTTTACCCTGAATTTTTGCGCTGAGTACATTGTACATTTCCATTTTGAGCAAGTACTCCACAAACCCATCTTGGTCTTCCATCACAATGATCTCCGTTTTGTCTTGGAGCAAGGGCAATAAAGCAGCAGTTGGTAGCGGATACACCCCGTTGAGTTGGATCCGGGTACAATTGGCTAATTGCGGAATGTAGGTCTGAATTTCAGCAAAGTGCAGTGTCGTATTGCCTCTTGTGATGACGGCCAAAGGGGCGTTTGAAGGTCCGTCTACTTTCAAAAAAGCGTGAGTTTGGGCATAAACCGCCATTTTTTCGAGCAACAAGCGGTGATTTTGAACAGCGCGTTGGCCCACATTGATATAGCGATCGCGGTCTTTTTCAAAATAATACGCGCGTTTCACTGGCGTAATGTCCTGCGTTTGTACCCGCGTACTTTGATGACAAATCAAGCCCGTCACGAAAATCAGAATGGGTAAACCCAGTTCTTCTGAAAGCGCAAACCCGTCTCGGCAGCAATCATAAAGCGCCTGCGGACTCGTGGGTTCAAACAAGGGCAAATTAAATTGCTTGGCGTACCAATGTACGTCTTCTTCTCCGGTACTCGAATTAGCCCCAGGGTCGGTGCCCACTACAATGAGCATTCCGCCTTTGATGCCTGCATATCCCACATAATTCAGCGGGTCTGCGGCAATATTGAGCCCAACGTGTTTCATCACGAGCATTGTGCGCGCACCGGTCATGCTTGCGCCCATCGCAGCACAGGCAGCAACGTGCTCATTGAGTGCGTCGTTAAAAGTGATTTGGGCGGCATGTTGTGTATTGAGTTGTTTCAATACGGGCTCGATCCCATTGACGGGCGAACCCGGATAATGTGCAAAATAAGCCACACCAGCATGGAGTGCACCGTAAGCCAGCGCCTCATTTCCATTGAGCGCCCAAACTTTCTCGGCCTGTGTTTGCAGCTTAGTGTTGGTCATTGTTTTCCTTTTTGAATTGATTTAAAATCCATTGAAATAACGTGAGTTCACCGAGCAAACCCACCACAAATACCAAAGCACTTACACCACCAAATAAGCGCGTTGGCTTGAAATTACTCAAGATAAAACACCCAAAACCCAACGCGAGTAGCACAGCGGCGTGTATAATGACCGGATTCATTTGTGCGATCGGCGCACGCAAAACATACTTTTGATACAATACATGAATGGTGTCGTCGTCGAGCAGGCCCACACACACCACCAAAGTTAGGGCCGTGAGCATATTGAGGCCTTGGTCAAAACCAACAAAAAAGACCACTACAGCCGCAAGAGGCACTAAATTCGGGACAAACCCTAGCAAAGCCTGCAGCGGATTTTGAGTCAGCCATAACATGAGTAATACTATTGCTGAACTTGCCGTGAGCAAGCTCCAAAACAAAGATGCCGCCACTTGTTGGTTCACGATATCAAAAACCACAAACGGACTATACGCGTGCAGTCCCAAATGCTGCTTGCGCAATTCCCCCTGCCGCTCGAGTTTTTTGTAAAAGGCACCGATTGCCTTGGTATCAGTAAAATACAAACTTGCCGCCAAAGGCTGGCCAGCAGGTTGTGGTTTGAAGTCATAGCCGATGAGCTGTGGTGCGTGTTGTTTCCCAAGCCAAGCCTCTACTTGCCGCCGCTGCTGTGCCGCAATGTCTTGTTTGTCAAACCAAAGATGCAGGACTTTTTGGGCATCAAATTGGCTCCTAAAATAAGCGTGTTCTTTGGTCACGGGATGCCCATCTGGAAAGAAGTCGTCGGTACTCGCTTCAAAGCGCAACTTTGGTAGCATGAACACGGCAACCAATACCAAGCCCAACAAGGCCCATCCAATGGCTTTTTGACGGCGTTCCAAAAAATGGTTGGTTGAACGCATGAGCTGACTTTCTGCTTTGCGCAAACGCACCTTGTGTAAAAACTGCTGTGCCAAAGCCATGGAAACCAAGAATTCCAACAACACAGCCGTTCCAGTGACCATGCCAAGCTGCACCATATTTGGCGCGTCATTGAAATAAAAACTAAAAAAGGCAATGGCTGTGGTGAGGCTACTCAATAAGGATGGTACCCAAATTTTTGAGATGGTTGTGCTGCTAGACTGCCCCTTAGCGAGTCCGCCGAGTAAGTGAATGGCATCGCTCAAGGAGAGCACCAGCACAATTGGCAATGCGAGGATGCTTACCACATTCATTTGATAGCCAAAGACCGGGAACAAACAAACCGTCAAGACAATAGACAACAGCATATTGCCCACCAAATAAACGATCGCACTCCAATGTCGGTAACGCCAAAATAAGTAAGCGCCAAATAAAATAAAGATGAGTCCTGTAATGGTTACGATATCTTCTTGCATAGAGCTGGCGATGGCTGCCTCTAGCCCTTGCATGCCAAACCCCCTAATTTCCTCGATTTGAGGACGCGCTTGTCCTTGAAGCGCCGTTACTTTTTTCAAAGGAATGGCAACACCGTGGTAATCTGCAATGAGCATAAACGAGCGCTCATCTTTTGAAATGAGCTTGCCAAGTTGCGGATGTTTGGCTGCAATTTTCAAAAAATCGCTGGCGGCCATATGCTTTGGATATAAGCGCAATTGGGAGAATTTACGCAACTGACGCGCCGAACTGAGCAACTCTAGCTCAGGGGTCTGAGCCTTGAGCGCTTGCTCAAATTCGGTGCAAGCGCTTAGAAAACTGAGTTTGGCATTTGGGCTCGGCGTGACGCTCCAATAGTAGCGGTACTTACTTTGTCCAAAAATGGAATCATAAGCGCGCGCATCGTTAAAAACTGGAGAAGCACCTGCTGCAAAACCATCTAAGCTACCGGTCATTTGCAAACTCGGCAGTTTCGCTAAAAGACCTAAAATGAGCAGCACCATCAGCAAAAAACTGCCTCTCCAAGCTTTTGGCCAAAATCCGGCAGTCAAATGAGGCTGTTCTATTGCTTTTAGGTTTTGGTCTTTCGCTAAAAGATCATAACTGAGTTGTGGCTTCTGATGGTGTTCGTGGTGCAAGCCATTATTGAGCGTTAAGTAATTATACCACTTCTTATGAATGCTAGTCGTTTGAATCTGCGGATCTGCTGGTAAGTGCTGGCCATAATTTTGAGCGCTGATCAGCCCCCAACCCAAATAAACAAGTAATGCATACAACAGGACTTTCCAACCAACTAGTAAAAAGAGCAATACATAAAAGAACAGGATCAAAAGCAGCTCTAAACGTAAAAAGCGTGCTCCTTTCTGACTCAACCATCCAGCGGCTTTAGCTGTTTCAATTTGCTTGCGCAACGGAACGATAGGAACCCACCAAAACAGGACATATGACCAAAATGGCCGTTGCTTGAGCTTGTCATCTTGAAGTTTCCAGGTGCTTGTAAAATCGCCAGGTACGTTGTTATAGAAATGATGATTGCGGTGAATGAGCTGATAATAATGAAACGGGAGGCCAAGTAGCAAGGAAGCAAACAGGTAACACAAATGGCGGATGCCTTTATGCTTTGGCGGATGATGCACCAAGTGGTGAACGCTCACATGTAAGTTCCAATTCAGCAAAAAGGCCGCCAAACAAACCAATGCTAAGTGGGCTATACCAGCAAGTGGAAGCATCCATAAACCTAGCATGGCCATGAGCTGCAAGACCGGGAAAACCAACAAATGCAATGTAAACCTGAATTTTTGCATCTCGATCAATCAGATTTAGGACTAATGAACTGAAAATATGGATTGTTGGAGAGCCAATCTAAGCCTTTTTGACCTAGAAATTGACCCGGACTTTGCACCCCAAAATGTGTTGGCTGCGCAGCGAAGTGCTGTACGGCCAGAACGACCAAAGCGGCGGTTATTTCATACATATTATGACCTCGAATGGCCTCGACATAATTTTTATCAGCGCAAAGCAAAGACACATAAAGTTCAAAATCTTGTGCTGATCTTGCCGCAGCATCTGGGCCCACATGCTGCACGTTTTTGAAGCGCTGCACGATTGCTTCTTGTTGCGCTGAATTATTCGTGCCCATCTTGGCAAAGTTGCCCGCAAAAGCTAAATTACTGTTTGGTTCAAGCACAAAATGCGACGCAGCACGCTGCGGTTTGAGGCGTTCAAAAGCAAAGATAACCTCTGGGTAAGGCACTATACGAGCAGCGTCAAAGGGCAAATCTTGAGGAACCTCTGCTACTTGTTGCAACAAGGGCTGCAAGCGCTGATCTTCCACGATGTAATTGGGCGCAAAATTCGCAAGTTTCATGGTCAGTTTGGTACCTGGGCTCATTTGCTGACTCCCCAATTTGTAATAAGAATTCACTTGCGTCACGGCTCTCTGGTCGGTCTTCAGCAGTGCCCTACTTATCAATAAATCGGTCAGGGCCGACTCAAAAGCCATGGAATGGACCACGCAAACTTCGTTCTGCACCGCAAGAGCGGCGTAGTGCTCATAGCTGTGGCGTACAATTTCTTGTTCTCCGGTGATATCTAAATAATGTGCGCCAACAGCCACACAGCGGCTAATGAGTTCGGGCGCAAAAAGATTAAACGGCCCGGCGCAGTTTACCACAAGCGCCCCTTTTGCCACAAAATCTATATCTGCAGCATGCTGACAATCGGCAACGATGAGGCCAACACAATTGGCAAAGCGCTCCTGCACTTGCGCAAGTTTGGACGGATCGCGGCCAACAGCTATAAATGCCAAATTGGCCTCGGCCATTTTTGCCGCGACCAACTGTGCTGTATAGCCGTAAGCACCAATTATATATGTTGGGTGCGTCATCAGTCGAAATTCAGGGTAATGAAATCTGGTGGGTTCAAGACATAATCATTCGGCACCAAGCGGCCCGCAGCGATGATATTCGAACCGCCAATTTTGGCGCGGTGTCCGTAAGCTACGCCAAGTAAAATTTGACCGGAATCGCAGACGCCGATAGCTGTTGGAATCTTGATTGTTTTGGCATCGAGTCGGATGTCCGAATTGATGGTAGCAAATACAGCTGAATTCCGGCCAAAAACACTGTACTGGTAAGGCCCGTGGATGGTAAAAACCGATGGATACGTGAGGCTATTCACCAAATGATTGCCCGTACTGACAAAATTATTTGGACCAAGTACAGAAAAACTGACTACCGCTGTATCGCCGATGAAAGTGCCGCTTCCAATAACGCTCATGCGCAATACCGCATTGGCGCCCACAGTGACGTCGTCGCCGAGCACACAACCTTCCACCACAGCACTCGGATGGATCCGACAATTCTTGCCTTTTTGGTTCATGGCTTTCAAGCCAATTGATGTCAGTTTGGTGAAGGGTTTGGAAATGCGCTTGCGCAGCCAATCAGGGAGCAGCGCTTGGAGGTGGAGTCCTCTGTTTAAATTCAAAGCTATATTGGCGCCATGCAAATGAAACGGCGACAACAACAAAGTGGCAAAGATTGGATTTTGATTCAAACTATAAACGCTACCGGGCAGCACCTGACTCGGCATTTGGATCTGCCATTCATACTCTTTTCCTGCTAAATCTATTCGTGAGGCTTGTGCTTCAGCTGCACTGCCTTTGTAGTAGAATGGAAAGATGAGCTCAGGGTCTTCATGTGCTATCGGTAAAGCATGTTGCTGAACAGACTGCAATTTTTTGAGACCAAATTGCAAGAATGAATGTACCTGAGCGTTAGCTTCTTGGATTGCTGCCTTCAAAAAGTCAAGCGTGAAAAGCATTTTTGCATCAAAATACCATAGCGGAAAATCCGATGACGGCAAGTCTGCCCCTGACGAAACATCTACAATTGTAAAACCACACGCCGCACAAATACGTGCTTGGTACTGTCCTAAACTTTCGTTCAAGATCGGGACCTCCAAAATAGGGTCTCCAAAGCCGTAAAGCTGTTCTTGTGCCGCTATGCGATAAATGACTCCTGGCATCTAATTATTTTTTCGCAAGCTGATGCGTTACCATATTCGCCAAACTTTGAATATTGATCAATTTAATGACTTCGAACATCGTGAGGCCTTCCGTGAGTTTGTCTGGGTCAATTTCGGGCATGCGGCGGCGCAATACCTCTAGGCCTTTGGACGTGATCACTTGATTGACTTCAAATGGCTCATCGCCCATTTCTAGCTTAGATTGCTGCTCAATTTCTGAAATTTTAAGTTCGATGTCGTAATGTCTTTCGAGCTGAAACAAGATGTCTACCATATCGATCGAATCAATGCTCAATTCATCAAAAATAGTAGACTTCGCATGCATGACCTTTGGGTCAATGCCGCAAGATTGCTGAATAATGCGCTTGATTTGTTCGATGATTTCTTCGTTTTGTGTCATGTTTGATATATAAATTTGAAATTAAATGCTGAGGCCGCCATCTACGGATAAACAAACGCCCGTGATGTAACTTGCCGCGCGGTCTGAAGCCAAAAACAAAACTGCATTGGCAATTTCTTCTGGCTTGCCTGGTCTTGCAATAGGGCTCATGTTCATGAGGTCTGGCGGCATATTGGCTTGGATATTTTTACTCATTTTAGTTGCGATCAGGCCGGGATTTACGCTATTGACCCGAATGCCTTTCTTGCCCACCTCTAAAGCGAGTGTTTGCGTAAATCGGTCTATTGCCGCTTTTGCCGCAGCATAAACCGCAACGCCTCTGCCCAAGCGCTTAGCGAGCAAACTCGAAACATTGACAATACTGCCTTTGCGTTGTGTGAGCATGATCTTGGCAACTTGTTGCGTAAACAGCGCCTGTTGGCTGAAATTCGTCGTGACCTGCTGGGCAATTTCTTCGGGCGTTAACAATAAAAATGGCTTTTCCAATGCTGAACCTGCGCAATTGACTAGAATATCGATGCGCTGATGTGCGCTGCAGATAGCGGAAATGGCGCTTTTGTGGCTGTTGTTGTCTTGAAGGTCGAGCTGGTAAGGATTTAATTGACTTTGCTGCGCCGTGGAGAGCTCGCTGCGCAGCGCATCAAGAGCCGTTAAATTGCGGTGATACATGGCACAGACAATGGCGCCCTCATCCAAAAAAGCGCGCACAAGCGCCAAACCGATGCCGCCTGAAGCGCCCGTGATGCAAACTACTTTATCATTTAAATCGAGATTCATAAGGCTAGGTTTTCTAGAGCTAAACTGCAATTGACACCGCCAAATGCAAAATTATTAGTGAGTGCATACCTCATTTGCTTGGTCTGATTGCTTGCAAAAGGCAGCACAAGTGAGCTTTGAATGGGTTGGTTGCAACTGAGGTTGGCTGGAATGAGGTCATTGGCCATGCAGGTCGTGAGCACATGAAATTCTTGAATTCCTGCTGCAGCAATGGCATGCCCGTGACGGTCTTTGGTTGAACTCACGGCTATATTTGGTGCTGCAGCGCCAACAATGCGCTCAATGGCCCGCAGCTCTGCTTCGTCGTTGGATCGCGTGCCTGTACCGTGGGCATTGATATAATCTAAAGCATCTAGCGGCAATTGCGCCATTTCCAACGCAATGCGCAGTGCACGCTCTACTCCTTCCCCACTTGGATCGGGAGCAGTGATTTTGTACGCATCCATGCTGTTGCCAAAACCAATTAAAGCAGCTCGGGGTTGCAAACCGTTTTCGCGGACAAATTTTTCAGAGGCCAAGAGCGTATATCCCGCGCATTCACCTGCAATAGTGCCATTGCGCCCCGTATCAAAAGGCTTGCATTGGTCTGGGCTCAAAACTCCCAACTTGCCAAAAGAAATATAGGCAAACTGATTGATGATTGAGTCCGTGCCCCCAGCTAACACCAAATCGGCTTGCCCAGCCATAACATGGGCAGCGCCAAAAGCGATGGCCTGCGTACTGCTCGAGCAAGCGGTCATTAAATTGCGGCAGAAACCGAAGGGTGCAATTTCTTGAGCAAAATAGGCGCCATATAAATCCGCATGATTGAAGATGGAATTGGCTTTTTTGCCATTGTAGAAATTAAGTTGGGCAATGGCTTCGTTCAGCCCAAATGCGGAATAGTCTGCAACAGACATAGCAATGCGCTGAACCGGAAAAGCATTGGCGCCCAAGCCAAGAAAAAGCGCTGTTCTCGCTTTTGAAGTTTTGCCAAATAAAGCTTGTAATGCAGTGCGCTTGCTCTCTAATACACTGGCCCAAAGCGCAAATTTTCGATCGTTGGCCGCCACAACTTGCCAGGCCTCGGAAAGTTCTTGAAGCTGCGCTAAATGGGCCTGGGAAACTTCGCAAGCATGGGTTTGACTCAAACCTGCCGCATCGAACTGGCTAATTGGAGCCATAGCTTTGTGTTGGTTTTGCAAAGATGCCAACAGCTCTTTGGTGCCCAACCCTAGCGGACTCAAGGTATGGGTGTCGAGTATGTATACTTTTGGCTTGCTCATGCCTTTTGGACTTTAAAAAGTTCAATAACACCATACGCGTCTTGCAAAACAAGAACTGCAGTTTGGCCAGTCTGCAGCCAATTGGCAGCTGCAGCCAATAGCATTCCGAGTTCCGCTGCTCCTATGTTGCCTGTGTGTGCAAACCAACTAAAGGCCTCGCGATAGCGTAAATTTTTGCAGCGCGCTTGCAGCTCGGCGTCTTGCTGTGGTGTAAATGCGCCACCATAAAACAACCAATCTACCTGCTCCCCTTCCAGCGCTGAAAGGGCTGGATAATATGCTACAATGTGTAAACGTGCTGCACTGTTCGTGCTATCATCAAAAGGCGTCAACATGAAAAAACTTGCCGCGCTTGCTTCCGCATAACCTTTTGTGTCCGACAAGAGCAAACAATTATTGAGAAAGGAAAACAAATTGGCGTAATGACAACCGCCAACCAAAACAGCTGGGCTTGCGCCAATTTGCAACAAATTACACGCATCGCGCAATGCTTGCACACTGGCAATTCCGGTGCTTCCATAGGTTGTGGCGGTCCCGTGAAAGCCCAAATATTGGGCAATAAAACTTTGGGCGCCATTGGTTAAGGTGCGCAGCGGAAGAAGCGGTGAAATGGTAGAACCAAACAATTTATTTTCTGTTGCCGAGTCTTGGGCATTTTGCAACTGACTGACTGCAGAAGCAATTGCTTCAAAATCGAGCACGTCGTCGTCGATAAAGTTACTATTGGCTACAAGTAGCGCTCCACGCTCCAAAAAAGCAGCATCCCATTGATGAAAAGCCTGCATCTGCTGGCTCAAAATAAGGGCAGCGATGGTGTCATTTCGCAAAATCTTGAGGTCGCTGGGCTTAGGGTAGTTAGGATGCGTTGGATCGAGCACCAACTGCCTAAATGCAGCATCTAAATTAGGGAGTTGACGCTGTATTTTTGCCAAATTAGGTAATAGTTCAGCACGCGACCCGATGCTGCCGTCTACAGAAAACTGTGTGCTTTCCCAAAATCCGATAGCTGTGATGCTTGCGAGCATTAGCGCTTTTTAAGTGTCTCCTTTACCTTTAAAGACAAATAATATTCATCGCGTTGGCTAATAAACGGATTGTTGCTCGCTTGTTTAGCCTCTAAAATAGTAAAGCTCAGATCGGCTTCGGCGCGCACCTTACCTTCGACAAGCAATTTGGCACTACCCGTTGCACGCATGGTGTCTAGCGAAGTAAGTACAACCTCAATATAACTTTGGTCACCAGGAACAATGATATCTCGAAATTTCGCTTTCTGAACAATACTCAAAATCGGATAACAACGTCCTTCTCCAGGAAAAGCCTCGGCGTGAGAGTGCTCAATCAGGATGCCCATGAGTTGGGCCATTGTTTCAATTTGTAAAACCCCAGGCACAATAGGGAAACCCGGGAAATGTTCGGCAAAATAATCTTCCGATAAAGTCCAACATTTGATTCCTGATGCCTTTTGACCAGGAATAATTTCCTCGATTCTGTCAACTAAATAAAATCTCATAACTAAGCAAAAGATACATTTTTTTGGATACAAATACAAATGGCAACTGACCTTGGTCGCAAATCTATAGCTTGAACGCAATAATATGTTATTGAAATTCGCAACTTCCACTTCAAGCAGTTTTGTTTTTCGCAAGTCGGTAATGAGAGGTACTCAAACACTGAAAAGGCATGTTAAATCTATATTAACTTTTGAGCGGGGAAATCAGCATCTTAAGATATAAATCACTCAAATTGTCCGACTTTGTGTTAGAAATACAATAAATCTACGTTAGGCATGCAGAAACATTGAGCTTTCGTTTTGAAAAGGGGCTAAAGTTTTTTTATATTTGGCGTTCAATTGTAAAAATGAAAAATTAAAAACGATCATTATGGACAAAAAACAAAAAACCGCCGGGGGATTTTCAGCAATTATTGCATTCTTGGCTATTGCACTTGCACTCATTGCAGGTATCATGATTTACAAATACATTTTTGGTGACCCAGGAAACTTTGTAGACAGAAATCCAGAAGCCGAACCAGTAGAAGGAAACCTATTAGGGGTTATCTACAAAGGTGGTTTCATCGTACCAGGTTTGGTTGCAATCAACCTTATCGTATTAATTTTCACGATTGAGCGTTTGGTTACTTTATTACTTGCAAACGGCAAAGGTAAAGCCAACCAATTCATCGAAAAAATCAAAGAATTAATGGCTGCCAAAGATTTCAATGGCGCTATCGAAGCATGTGATGCACAACGCGGCTCTTTGGCCAATGTCGTTCGCGCTGGTTTGGTGAAATACCAAATGATGGTGAAAGACGCACACATGGATAAAGAACAAAAATTAGAGGCTTTGAAAAAAGAATTAGAAGAAGCAACTTCTTTAGAATTGCCAATGCTTTCTAAAAACTTACCTGTACTTTCTACTACCGCTTCTATTTCAACCCTCATCGGTTTGATCGGTACCGTACTTGGTATGATCCGCTCATTTGCCGCGATGTCACAAGGTGCTCCTGATACTGCAGAACTTTCTACAGGTATCTCTGAGGCCCTTATCAACACTGCATTTGGTATTGCTGGTTCTACAATCGCGATCATCGCTTTTAGCTTCTTCTCTACTAAAATCGACGCCATGACCTATGGTATCGACGAAGCGAGCTTCACGATCGTTCAAGATTTTGCAGCCAATAACTAATTGACTCATCATTAAGTAAATACTCAAGCAATGCCAAAAATCAAAATGCCCAAAGGCACTCCTTCCATAGACATGACGCCTATGGTGGACTTGGCGTTCTTGCTTGTAACCTTCTTTATGTTGACGGCTTCTTTCCGAAATGCCGAACCCGTAACCGTAGAAACGCCATCAAGTATCAGCGATAAAATCATCCCTGAAAATATCCTGATGGTAACCCTAGACAAAGACGGTCGCGTTTTCTTTAACCTTTCAGATGCCGAAGCCCGTAAAGAAATGCTCAACAACATGCTCCAAAAATATAAGATTGGTCTTAGTGAGGAGAAAATAGAAGAGTTTTCTTTTATGTCAACCTTTGGTTGTACCATGCAAGAACTTCCTGCATACATGAACACCGAAGCCGCAAAACGTGCAAGTTTCCCTACACAGGGGATTCCTTCAGATTCTACAAAAAATGAGCTTTTAGATTGGCTTTCATTTGCAGCAACCGCTGCTGGCAATACCGGCCGCACCGCTTTTGAAGAAGCGAAGCTAAAAGGCGGCGAACCCAAAATGGAAGACTTCAAGCCTAAATTCATTTTGCGCGTAGACTCCAAAACCTTGTACAAAGATGCGCAGGTTGTGATCGATGTATTCAGAGACTTGAATTTGAATAATTTGAATTTTGTAACCTCTGCGGAAGCAATTCCGGTTAACTAACAAACACATGGCACAAATCGCAGAAAGCGGCGGTGGCGACCACGGCAAAGGCAAGAAAAGAGCAAAGAAAGGTTCAACGCACGTAGACATGACCCCTATGGTCGATCTCGCGTTCCTTTTGCTCACATTCTTCGTCTTGACCTCTACCTTTAGCAAGCCTAAGGTAATGCCTCTCGCTTACCCCGCCAAACCAAAAATAAACGACCCTGTCCCACCAAAAGCGAATAACGTTACTACTTTCGTTTTAGCGGGCGACAAAGTTTACTACTACCGTGGTGAATTCTACCCAAAATCACGTCCAGGAGCCAACGGGCCTACCGAGCTCACCGAGGCTAATTTTGGAACAGGAGAAAATAGTGTAAGAAAATTGTTAGCTTCTTGGAACGAATACGTTATTAAGAATAAGGTTGAACTTGATAAGAAGCTAGAAAAGAAACAAATTTCAGATAGCACCTACGATGCAAAGCTCAATGATCTAACAGTTAAAAGAGAGGCTGTTAAGGTCTTGATTAAAACCGACGACAAGGCGCTCTGTAAAAGCTTTATCGATCTAGTAGACGAACTCAAGATAGCAAGTATTGGTGTAATTGCACCAACTGACTTGACAGCCGGAGAGAAAGAATTGTTAAAAGCTAAAAACTAAGGTCATGACAGTCATTTATGTTATCGTCGCGCTCGTCACAGCATTCTCACTTTTCGATTACTATGTCAATCGCAACTGGGAAGCTATTACTTCCGTAAGCCGCAATGAAGCCGTTTTCGCCCACCGCAACCGTGAATATGGCGCCTACGTGCTCAGAAGTGGTTACAACAAACGCATGACCCTCATTTTGGGTGGTCTTGTTGCACTTGCAGCATTGGCGTTTGTTGCCTCTATTATCATCAAAAACCTTCCTAAGGATGAAATCAAGAAGCCAAGAGTGAGTGACAAAAACTTTACTATTGCGCCTCCAAAAACTGATGTACCACCGCCACCACCTCCAACAACGCCACCGCCACCACCAATGACGCAAACACAAGCGTTTATGGCGCCGGTTGCAGAAGACGAATTTGTTGAAGAACCATTGGTGTCTCAAGCTGAGTTGGAAACCGTTACCATCTCAACAGAGACCAACGATGGCGACACCGATTGGGGTTTACCTAATACCCAAGAAGATGGCCCTGCGCTTACCGACAACACGCCTGTCTTCGAAGAAGTAGTCGACGTGGCAGAAGAAGATGCAGAGTTCCCTGGGGGTTACGAAAAAATGAGCACCTTCATCAACGAAAAACTTGTTTACCCAGACGAAGCCATCGAACTAGGTGTTAAAGGTAAAGTAGTTGTTCGTTTTGTGGTCGAAAAAGACGGCCGCATCTCTAATGCGAGTGTTGAACGCCCAATTGTAGAGTGCCCAGCTTGTAACAAAGAAGCACTAGCAGTTGTCAATAAGTTTCCGCCCTGGACCCCAGCTAAAAACGCTGGTCGCCCAGTCCGACTTTGGGTTCGCGTACCCATCACCTACGACACCCAATAGCACTGACTCATTCAAATCCCCATCTCGATGGGGATTTTTTTTCCCAAATAAATATGAAATACATACAACATTTTCTAGGCATCTTGGTAGTAGTATTGTGTTTTGGTTTTGCCATCGTACTGCTCAGCACCGAAATAATTGAAATGGAGCCATGGCGAAAACAAGTCATGATTGCAGTATTCATGAGCTACGGTTCATTCCGAGCATGGCGTATTTATATTGGTATCAAGTCTCATCAAAAATAAGCTCACTATGAAATCCATTCTTCTCCTTTTCGTTGGAATCACGGTGCTCGCAGCCTGTGATCACAACAACAATCCCTTCGTGTATCAAAAAGATGCGCACGGTCGAGGCAAAGCGAAAATTCTCGTTGAACAATCCTTTCAGCCTTTGTTCGAGACCTCTATTGAAACGTTTATGAGTCAGTACCCAAGAGCACGGGTAAGTGCGCAATACCGCACTGAAAATGACATTATTGAGGCATTCTATAACAACAAGTCCAAAACGATCGTCATTACCAGAGATTTCAACGACAAAGAAAAAGAATACCTCAAGAGCAAAAATGTATCTTACCGCAGCGACAAAATTGCTTCAGATGCGGTAGTCATCATTATGCACCCTACCATGACCGATACACTCATAAGTGTAGATCAAATAAGAAGTTTACTGCGTAGCGATAAAACCAAACTTCCTTCCAATACTTTACCCAAGCAAATTGTATTTGATCAAAATGGCTCTGCCAACTTCAACTTTATGGTCAATATGCTGCAGATTAACGAATTGGGCAAAAATGTTTCCGCCCTTCATTCAAATCAAGAAGTCATCAATTATGTCAAAACGCATCCGGGCACCATGGGCATCATCGGCCTCAACTGGATTTCAGACCAAGAAGACCCGACCTCTATGGCCTTTATGGAAGGGCTTCAAATCGCATCTGTATATGACAAAGATCCTGAAACTGCTTGTAAGCCATATGCTGGTTTTATTTACACCAAAGAGTATCCACTCATTCGCGACATATGGGTCATCAATAAGGGGCGCAGGTCTGGATTAAACACCGGATTTGTGCTGTTCATGAAGAAAGACGACAAAGGACAACTCCTTATTCAGAAGTCAGGACTCGTTCCTGCCCTCACGCCGGTTAGGCTTGTTTTGCAATAATTCAAGAAATAATAATAGGCACAATTTTTGTATCCCAAAAAACTAGGCTATTTTTGGCCGGAAAATAAGTTAAATACACACACATGAAACGCATCTTACTCCTCAGTACGCTTCTTATTTCTGGGCTCCATTACGCCCAGACCCTAAAGGTTGCAAATGCAAAAACAGAAAACGAACGCTACCGCGAAGCCATCAACGACTTTAAAAAATTAGTGGCCGCCGATCCGATCAACGGAGAAAACTATTTCTATTTTGGTGACTGCTACTTTGAAATGGAAGAACTCGATTCTGCCAAAATCATGTGGAAAAAGGGCTACGAGGTAGACAAACTTCGCGCGTTGCCACTTGTTGGCCAAGGTCGTGTTCTTTGGCTAGAAGGCAAAGAAACTGAAGCAAAAGCTGAGTTTACCAAGGCCCTTTTAATGACAAAAAAAGACAAGCTTAAAAAAGCAGAGGTGATTCGTGGCATCGTAGAAATCTACGTTGAGGCCCCTAAGAAAAACCTCGATGAGGCACTTGTTTTGATCGAAGAAGCGATTCTTAAAGATCCTACCAACGAAGACAACTACTTGCTCAAAGGCGATGCCCTTTATGCACGCAATTCATCTGATGCTTCTGAGGCACTCAAGGCTTACAACCAAGTTTTGGTGATCAATCCGAAGTCTCCGCGCGGTATCGTTCGCAAAGCACTCATCTATCAGCGTGCACGCAACGAAGCGGAAGCGAATAAAATGTACAACGAGGCAAAAGGAATCGATCCTACGTATGCGCCAGCTTACCGTTTGAACGCTGAGCTCTTCATGATGTTTGGAAAAAACGATCAGGCCATTGAAAACTGGTTGAAGTACCTTGAGCTCAATAATAATATTGAATCTCGCTACCGCTATGTAAACGCACTCTACGGTGCTTCTCAATGGTGCGTGATGCTTCCACAACTCGACATCTTAGTAGCTAACAACATGAATAACTTCTTTATTCAACGTTTTTACGCATTTGCTTTTGCCAATTGTGCTACAGACAGCCTCAACCTAGACAAAGCATTGGCTGCTAGTGATCGCTTCTTTACAATGGTACCACAAGACAAAATTAATTACCAAGATTACAAGTTAAGAGGTACCATCTATCAGAAGAAAAATCAAGATAGCTTGGCTATTTTGGCCTTTGAAAAAGCAGCGAGTATCAACGAAATTGCGTACAAAGAACTTGCACCGGAGCTGATTAAACTCTATAACAAGAACAAAATGTATGACAAAGTCATTGCAGCATATGACCTTCGCCGTCAGAAAAACGGTAAACTCATGGCGCAAGAAGAGTACGACTTAGGAAAAGCCTACTATTTTGGTCGCAACGACTACAAAACAGCAGACAGTATTTTCCAGGTTGTGATCAATAATGACTCTACTTATGTACCGGCTCACATCTATCGCGGGCGATCCAACTACAAAATGGACACCAACAACGAGAAATGGATGGCCTTCCCGTTCTATCTCAAAGTTACAGAGATGGTAAAAACTGAAGACCGCATGCAGCCTACAAAGAAAGCGTTCGTACTTGAATCATTGCGTTATGTTGCAGATTACTACTCAAAGTCTGCTAATAAAGACCTCGACAAAGCCAAAAAGTACTTTGAAGAAATCTTAGCGATGGAGCCAAACGATGCTGTAGCTAAAAAAGCACTTGGTATCAAAGAACCAGTGCCAGCGCCAACCACAACGCCAAAACCAGGTGCTCCTAAGCCAGCTGCACCAGTTCGCAACTGATAAATAGTTTATTTGAAATAAAAATGGCGGCCCTCCGGGCCGCCATTTTTGTTATCAAATATTGCTGATTACTGAATTATTGTTGCAAACTCAAGTACCGAGCCACATATTTGCCAATGATATCAAATTCTAGATTCACAATAGTTCCTTCTTTGATTTCCTTAAAGTTTGTATGCTCATAAGTGTAAGGAATGATGCAGACCGAGAATTGCCCTTTTTGCGCATCCACAACGGTAAGGCTAGTACCGTTTACCGTAATAGACCCCTTTTCTACCGTTACAAATGCATCTGGGTGCTGAAAAGTAAAACGCCAAGAGCCGTTTTCATCTAAAACTGAAACACACGTGCCGACACAATCTACATGACCCTGTACCATATGGCCGTCTAGCCTGCCTCCCAATTGCATGCAGCGCTCGATATTCACTTTGGTTCCAATTTGCCAAGTACCTAAATTGGTTTTCAAAAGTGTTTCGTGGATGGCCGTAACAACATGCTGTTGATCGTTCTGAGCCACAACCGTGAGGCAACAGCCGTTGTGCGCCACACTTTGGTCAATTTGAAAGCCCGCCGACAAACTAGAAGCAATTGTAAAATGGATGTTACCTGCTTCTTTTTCTATGGCCCTTACTTGGCCCACTTCTTCTATGATTCCTGTAAACATGTTGCAAACTTACGCAAACTAAGCGCTCGCACACAAATCTTGTAGCACGAGTTGCAGCGTTGTACGGTTCATATACGTATTGGAGCTGATTTGAAAAACGATATCGATGAAGACGCCAACAGCCAGCTCTTTTTCAAAATTGGCAAGTCGAAATCCGATGGCATCGATTGGCACTTGAGAACCCTCTTGAATTACTTTGAGTTTGAGATGAGCGCCCTTAAGTACTTTGTATTCCAATACCATGCAATTTTTGGCTAAAAAGACCGGATGCATATTACCGGGCCCACAAGGTTCAAAAGCCTCTAAAATTTGGAGGATGCGTAAAAATTGAACCTGCGGATTGGAGCCCAACTCTTTGAAATCAAGTACTGTATCGATGTCGATTTGCCTTTTTAATTTTTTCTCTGAAAGCGCTGTAGATACAGCATTTTCAAATGCCGCTTTGAAAGCAGGAAGCTGCTCAGGCACTAGCGTGAGGCCCGCTGCAAATTGATGGCCGCCAAATTGTACCAAATGATGTTGGCAGCGCTCGAGTAAGTCATACAAATTGAGGGGCTGCATACAGCGCGCAGAACCGGTGAGCACTCCGTTAGACTCCGTGAGTACGATTGTTGGCCGGTAATGCGTTTCAATGAGCCTAGAAGCGACAATGCCCACAACGCCTTTGTGCCAAGTAGGGTCGTGTACAATGGTGGTGAACTGATCTGGGAACAAAGGATCTGAATCGATTTGAGCCAACGCTTGGGCCGTCATTTCTTGATCTAAGGCTCGGCGCGTGGTGTTGTCTGTGTTGATGTCCTGGGCGAGAGCCGCGATTTCGGTGTCGTTGGTACTGAGCATCCAGTCGACGGCGCGCTTGCCAGATGCAATTCGGCCCGCGGCATTGATGCGCGGTGCCAAAATAAAAACGATGTCGCGTAATGAAAGTGGAAGCGCCTTTTTAGCCAAGGCTAAAATGGCTAAAAATGCTGGCCTAGGTGCACTATTGAGTTGGGCTAAGCCTATGGCACATAACGTGCGGTTTTCGTCGGTCATTTCGACTATATCAGCGCCAATTGACAGCGCTACAAGATCTAAGCTTTGAAACAAAGTGCTTTGCTCGAGATTTAAATCGTGATAAAGCCCTTGTAACAATTTGAAAGCGACACCACAACCAGAAAGTTCTTTGAACGGATAAGTGCAGTCGTTTTGCTTTGGATTCAAAATGAGCGCCTCAGGTAGGTTGTCGTCTGGTTGGTGGTGGTCACAGACAATAACGTCTATACCTGCCGCCTTGGCACGCGCGAGTTCTACTTGTGCTTTGATACCGCAATCTAGTGTAATGAGCAAATGAAAGCGTTCGGCAATTGCGTAGTCGATACCTGCTGCGCTCACGCCATAACCTTCTTTGTAGCGGTCTGGGATGTAATAAGCGCAATGCAAACCGAGTAAAGCGAGCTGTTCGGCCATAAGCGCTACTGCTGTGGTGCCATCGACGTCGTAATCGCCGTATAACAGCACCTTTTCTTGCTTGGCGATGGCACGCTGGAGTCGGTGCACAGCAGCCTGCATATTGCGCAATAGAAAAGGATCGTGCAAGGCATTTTGCTGCGGCTTGAAGAAAGCTACTGCACTTTTTCTGTTGGCAATGCCGCGTTGCACGAGCAATTGCGCTGCAAAATTTGGGATTTTGAGTTCTTCAGCGAGCTTGGTGACTTCAGATAAAGGCTCTTGAGCCCGGAGTTTCCAGGATGTGTTCATTTGGTAAAATTACACGGTTCAGGCATGCGCGCCTTCCGTTAATCTACGTAAGAGAGCTTCAACATATTGGAACCACCGAGATCTTCAAGTGGAATTGAGGCGACGTTGATCACGACGTCTCCGGTCTGAAGATGACCGCCCTCTTTCATGATGTATTTGATATCGGCAATTGTGTGGTCGGTAGAAATGCGTTTATTGTAGTAAAAGGCGCGCACACCCCAAACTAAATTGAGCTGAGTCAGAATTTTGCGGTTGCTGGTAAAGACAAAAATTTGGGATGCAGGTCTTTGTGATGCAATTTTGTAAGCAGTATAGCCCGAAAAAGTCATGGTGATGATTGCATTTGCTTCCACGCGCTGTGCCAAACGGCAAGCGTTGAAACAAATGGAGTCGGAGATGAAGCGCGGGTTTCCTTTTGGCGGCAGTTCTTCTTTGTGATACATACTCGGATGTTGCTCCATTTCTTTAATAATATTCGCCATCGTTTGAACCACCTGAACCGGATATTGGCCTACAGAAGTTTCGCCTGAAAGCATGACCGCATCAGCGCCATCTAGCACCGCGTTGGCAACGTCATTGACCTCTGCCCTACTTGGCGTGAGGCTATTGAGCATGGATTCCATCATTTGGGTAGCGACAATGACTGGTTTGGCCTTCGAAATAGATTTGCTGATGATCATCTTTTGCATCAGGGGCACATTTTGATATGGAATCTCGACGCCGAGGTCTCCACGAGCTACCATAAGTGCATCGCTTTCTTCGATGATAGCATCTATATTTTCTAAGGCTTCTGGTTTTTCTATTTTAGCAACAACTTTAGCAATACTGCGTTTTTTGGCGATTCTTTCCTTGAGGTCGATGATGCAATTGGCGGTGCGCACAAAGGAGAGGCCAATCCAGTCTACGCCCAATTTAAGGGCGTAGTTAAGGTCTTCGATGTCTTTCTCAGTAAGTGAAGGCATCGAAATTTTGGTATTTGGAAAATTGACACCTTTTTTGGAACACAACAAGCCGCCTTGTACGACTTCGCAGCGGATGCGTTCCTTTCCGTCGGTTTCTAAGACCGATAAAACCAACTTGCCGTCGTCAAGTAGGATTTGCTCCCCTGGATTGACGTCGCGAGGTAACAGGTTGTAATTGATGGAAAACCGCTTGTTGTTGCCTAAGACTTTCTCTACAACAACATCTATTTGTTGTCCGACCTCGATGAGCACACCATTGTTTTCCATTTCATGGGTGCGGATTTTTGGACCTTGGAGGTCGGCAAGAATAGCTACATTCAAACCCAGCTCCTCGTTGAGTTCGCGTATCAGGGCAACTGCACCGGCGTGGTCTTGGTGGCTGCCGTGCGAAAAATTGAGTCGGCAAACGTTGAGGCCAGCGCGCATCATGTCGGCTAGTGTTTCTTTCTTGAGCGATGCGGGGCCCATTGTGGCCACAATTTTGGTTCTTTTCATGTTAACTTGTAAGGTAATCTAATATGTCAAATTCTTCGTAATTGAAACTAAAGACGGCTACGATGCCGTTTATTTTTCTGAGCTGCTCAAGCAAGACCTCTGACTTGTGTGAAAAATTATCCTTGAGGACCAGGAAATAATCAATCATGGGGCGGTCTGCTTGCAAGAGTTGCTGATCTTGTTTGTTTTTGATCAAAAAGAAACGCGTCAGGAGCTCTTGATCTACGTAAGAAAAATAACTAAACGCATGCTGTGCCTTGAGTTTGGGCACAAAGAGCTCAAAGCGCTGTTGTCCTTTTTCTAGGTGAATTCCGAGCATTTGGTTGAGTTCCCAAGTGAGGCGGTAATCGGCAAATGCAGTAGAAATTCCGTAAACTTCGAAGGGCTGTTCGTCGTCGAGGGTGAGGTCGTATTTTTTAACTTTTCCCATTCTTTTCAAATTTACTCATTTAATAGCAAACGGCACATCAACAATAGATTGTCAATTCATTTATTCCGAATAAACTGCTACCCTAGTGATATTGACTAAATTTGTACTTAGAATCGAACGCATGCGCCAAAAACTTACCCTATTTTTCAGTCTCCTTTTTGTCTTGATCCAAGCAACTGCATTTGCACAACCAGATAAAATGATCACCAACCGAGACAACTATTTTTGGCAGTTCGGACTCGCCTGGACCACCACCGACGACGACGGCCAAGAACTCAACCCAATGCCATTTGATCAGCTTCATGGCTTGCCTTTCCCTTCAAGATTATACGTTGATCGCTATATTTACAATGGTTGGAGTGCAGAAGCAGTACTAGGCGCACAAATTTACAAACCTGAGAGAAAGGTCAATGACTCTATCGGTGTGAATGGTTTTATCGGATATTTTGATGCCGCACTGAAGTATTCTTTTTACAAGCAACTCGGCCGTGGTGCAATTGACCCTTATTTAGGTGCTGGTCTTGGGTTCAGCCTGCGTTCCGCAGACCCCAAACAAAGTGCGCCGTTACTCAGTCCCACAATTAATTTATCAGCTGGTTGTACTTTTTGGCTCAGCAAGCAAATTGGCTTGCAAGCACAAGGTGTCTATAAATTTGGTTTGGTCGACATCCTCGGGAGTTCTTCTTACACGCAGTATAGCTTAGGTTTGGTGTATCGCATCGAAAAAACCGACGGCTACAAAAGCGATTTTCACAAGCCCAAATACAAATTGCCTAGAAAACCATCTCGCATCAAAATTGAGAAATCTAGCGACGAATCTTAGTTAGCGACTGTCATGCGTTTTTTGGTCTCCTGATCTGAGGTCATGATGCCGTAATAATAAACACCGTTGTCAAGCTTCGTGCTGTCAAAACGCAAAATATGGCCGCCTTTTTCATAGGTGCCCTGCGCTACCTCACAGACAATTTGATTGAGTTGCCAAATGGCAAACCTAACCTCACAAGCTTCCGGACACACAAAGTAAAATGCCAACTCACCTTGCGCAGGTTCTTGATCGAGGTTGTACAACTCACAAAATTCTTTATGGACCACCTGGCCGCGTTGGAACTTTTTGAGTAGCGATCGGTATGCGATTACACCGAGTAAAATCAATAAGGAGACGAATAAAAATTGTAGGACTGCTTCCATTAAAGAGAGATTATTCCCGGTATCAGGGCCGCACGTTCGTAAACTGCAATGATGTCTGCTGCAGAGAGCATGACTTCTTTGGCGCTCACACTTACATATTTGCCTGTTCCGGAATGATGATAACTGATTTCACTGTTGCTATCAAATAGCGCTGTCACTTGTGCGAGATGATGGTTGTCGTTGGGGACAATGAATTTAAACAAATAGACATTTGGCCAATCTTGTTCTTCGAGTTGTGCTCTGAGTGATTCAAATGTTCCCATGACACAAAATTACGAACTTGCGTTAGACCAAAGCAATCAATTTTTATATTTGTTTCAATGCGGGGTTATCATATCTTTTTGTTTGCAATAAGTTTTGTGCTTTTGGCTTTTGCATATTGGCCTGCTGAGCCTACATCTACCCTTTCGCCCACAAAAAGTCCGAACGGAAACGCTTTTCAATATCCAGAAACAGATCCACATATTTACACCGCCCAACTCAACAACCGTTTGGTAGAATACATGGATCGCTCCGTGAGGCAAGGCATTCAACCCGTTGCAAACACAGATGGCTTGCGCAAAGCATTTCGAGCCAAAAAACTTGTGCTTGTAGCCCCTTCAAATGGATTTATTTTAGATACTTTTGAGTATTCGTATGCGTTTCTAACGCCTTATGCCGCTCAAATTTTGAAAGAAATCGGTAGTGCGTTCCAAGATTCTTTGGCTCAAAGCTCCCTAAAAGACTGCCAATTGCTTGTGACTTCCATGACCCGCACCAAACATACCGTCGCTAAATTGGTGCGCAAGAACCGCACGGCTGTAAAACGAAGTCCGCACTTGAATGGCAACAGTTTTGATATTTCCTTTTCTAGATTCAATGCCGCTCAACCGCTTTCTCAAGTCGAGAAACATTATTTGCAAACCGTGATTTCGCAAATTTTGTTGCGCTTCAAAAAAGACATTAAAATATGGGCAACTTATGAGGTGCGAGAAGAATGCCTACATGTTGTTGCAAGAAAAGGGGTTTAAGTAGTAAATTTGCCCATGCGTTGGGAATTTTTACTGCTCTTACTTCTTTCTGGCCATTGTTTCGGTCAAAAACAACTCGAAGCTCAGGTCATTACAGAAAAAATAGACATCGATGGCCGCCTTTCTGAATCCGTGTGGGCTACACAACCCGAACTCCAGCCATTTATTCAAATCAAACCAGAACCAGGTCAGCCATCAAAAAGCAAAACAAGTGTGCAATTGCGCTACGACCAAGATGCCATTTACTTTGCTATCTTCTGCCAAGATCACCCCGATAGCATTTCAAAAGTCCTCTCGCTGCGCGACGACTATAATCCCAATTGCGATATCATTGGCATATTTTTAGACACTTACAACGACAACCAAAACGGCTTTTATTTTGGACTCACAAGTCGCGGTGTACAGCTAGACGCTAAAATAGTAGGCAATGACTACAACGACAAACTCAATTTAGTCTGGCACAGCGCCGTTCAAATTGTGGAAAATGGCTGGATAGCCGAAATACGCATTCCTTATTCAGCACTGCGTTTTCCGCAAAAAGAAGTGCAAGACTGGGGCGTCAATTTCGGGCGTCAAATTGCCCGTAAAAGGGAAGAAGCGGCTTGGGTAGCCGTAAAACCAGACCTGGAAAACATGCTGCTCGAAAGCGGCGACATCACCAACATCAAAAACATAAGTCCGCCTTTGCGTTTGGCACTGATACCATACATATCTGCCTATGCAGACCAAGTGCGCAATTCAGATGGCAGCAAAAGTCTTTTGCGCTCCTTCAATGGCGGGTTGGATATCAAATACGGCGTCAATGAAGCTTTTACCCTTGACCTCACATTAGTTCCTGACTTTGGCCAAGTCGTTTTTGACCAACAGGTACTCAACCTTACTCCTTTTGAAGTTCAATTCAATGAAAACAGACAGTTCTTTACCGAAGGAATGGAGCTCTTCAATAAAGCTGGTATTTTTTACAGCCGCAGAATTGGTATTCAAGCACCTCATAAAGTGACACAAACCATGCTCAAAGAAGGAGAGTACTTAGAAAACGTACCAGGTTCATCTCAGCTCTATAATGCTTCCAAGTTATCTGGCCGAAACAGTAAAGGTTTGGGCATCGGTGTTTTTAATGCCATCAACGCGGAGCAGATGGCCACTGCGGTTTCTACCCTAGATGATAGCCGTCGGGAGGTCCTTATTTCACCCCTCACCAATTACAACGTACTCGTTTTCGATCAAAACCTCAAAAACAATTCATCGGTCACGTTTACCAATACCAACGTTTGGCGAGCAGGTTCATTTTACGACGCCAATGTTTCCGCTTTCAATTTCAACCTCAATACCAAAGACAACAATTACAATATCAACGGAAAGGGCATCCTATCGGCACAATTGGACCAACAAGCAACTTTGGGCCATAATTTGAATTTCAATATCCAAAAGCAGCGCGGTTCTCTGATTGCAGGCCTGGGTTATCTCGAAGAATCTGACACCTATGACCCCAACGACCTCGGCTTCAACTATAACAACAACAGAAGAGTACTTGAGGCGAGTGTAGCTTACCGCGATTTTACGCCCAAATGGAAAAAACTCATGAAGTGGAGTGTCAATGCGAACCTAACGCAAGCATACCTCTATGAGCCGAATACATTCTCCTCTAATATGGCAAGTTTAAATTTCTTTACCGTAAGTAAAAAATTCAATGCCTGCGGTTTCAATGGTGGGGGTAGCTTGCAAGAAGGCAAGGACTATTTTGAGGCCCGAACTTGGGGAAAAGTTTTTACAACTCCGCAGTTCCTATTTGTAAACACCTGGTATTCATCTAACTATCAACGAAAATTTGCGATAGATTTAGGAATAAGTGCTACTGAATATTTAGGTCATCCTTGGAAACAATACGCCTATAATCTGAATCCAAGATTCCGTTTATCTGACGCTATCTTCCTGATTTACTCCTTTGAAAAAGAGCTGCAATTCAACAGCATCGGCTATGCCATTCCGTTTGCTTCGCCGGCACAGAGCTATAACGGCATCCTCTTTGGCCAGCGCGACCGCAATACAACCATACAAGCACTTGCTTTCGATTACATCCTGACCAATCGGATGTCCTTGAGCTTGCGCTTGCGCCATTATCGGTCAACGCTAGCTTATCAACATTTTTCTATCCTACAAGAAGACGGTAGCCTCGCACTTTTAGAAGGCTTTAATGGGCTCACAACAGATGGGAATTCAGCTTATAACATCAACTACAACGCATTCACCATAGATTTCGTTTACCGATGGGTCTTCTTGCCGGGAAGCGAAATAAATATAGTCTGGAAAAATTCCGTATTTGCCAGCAATGATCAAATTAGCGCTGCCTATTGGCAAGATCTCTCTTACACCCTTCAAACAGGAGCACTCAATAGCTTTTCAATGAAATTGATTTATTGGCTAGATGCCCAACAACTTAAAAAAAGCCGCAGTCAGTTACCAAGCTGAGTATTCCCCATCACCACTCACATACGCGCGGTCGCTACTGCGTTCGGGGGATTCTACGAAAGCAAAAGGATACACTGCTTTTCCGTTCCAAATGACCTTTTTCCCTCTAGGAACCGAAATCTGCAACTCCACTTCTTGATCGCGCATCCGGTCTTTTGCCGGGTACGAAAATCCGGTAGCAAATTGAATGGTGTTTTGTTGGAGCACACAGGGGAAATCAATAGCAGAAGCCCGGCGGTTCGCTTTGAAAAACGAGCGGCCATGTGCTTTTTTCAAGATCTTGACGTGATACAAACTGTCACTCGCTTCAATATAGTTAATGCCGATACCGCTGATAAAAATACGGCCATCTTGCGCCATTAGGATGCCATGATCATTTTGATTATCCGGTCTAAATCCAAAATTATAAGTGGCGTTTCGCTGAGTCTTAAAGTTTTGGATGTGCAGTTCTGGTAGGATGTTCAAGCACAGAGAATCACCTGCATAGGTACCGATTTCTTTACTGAGTTCGCCCTCAATTGCAAAAGATTGCCCAGTTGAGATGCCTACGTATGTCAAAAAGACAAGTCCGCAAATGCCGGCAAATCCAAGGCCAAAGTAACCGGCGCGCAGCCAGTTTGCATCAAAAGAAAACAACAAGCGAAAGCCAGTGAGCATGCTAACTAAACTGGTTGCGTAACCGATGAGCCCAATCCCAATATTAAGCAGTTCATTTTGCCCATCTTCAAAAAATAAGGAACTCAACTCGCCTAAAGATGTGTATTCACCATTTATCTGAGCCGGAACAAGTTGAGGGTCGACAAAAATAAAAATGGATAAACCAATTAGCAAAATCAAACCCAACAATACTAAAAAAATTCCAATAGCCTTTTTGATGACTAGCACAATGCGACGCAAACTGTCGCTCATACCCGATCCCGTTTTGAAGTGATTAGACCATTTTTTAGCGTTCTTCTCAACGCGTTCTGTGGCCTCTTTAAATTCTGTTTTGATGCTCTCAATATTGACCGGAAGGCCTTTCATCTGGAGTTTTTCACTGGCTGTTTTGGCGCTCGGCGTAATAATCCACAAGAGAATATAGATTGGAATACCCGATCCAAACACCATTGTGAACAATACAAAAGCTACCCGAATAAAGACGACGTCAATATGGAAATACGCGGCTACGCCACTCGCTACGCCACCAAGAATTGAGGTATCAGTATCGCGAAAAAAACGCTTATCTGAACGATCTTGTAAGGCTGTTGGAACGGGCGCCTGCGGTTCTATTGGGTTGTCACTGAAGTTTTCAGGGCTGCCCAACACCTCAATGACCTCATCTATTCTCGTTTGTAAGATAACCTGTGAAGCGCCCAACTGATTTTGTTGGAGCAGTTCAACAATGCGCAGCTCTACATCTTGAAGGATTTCTTCGGCGCCAGGCTCGTTGCTCAATACGTTTATAAGTGCCTGCAAATAGTTTTGAAGTACTTGAAAGGCTTGTTCTTCAAGAATAAAGGGAAATCCTTGGATATGAATGGAAACTGTTTTATTCATGATTTGGAAATTTGATTTAGTAATGTGACCGCTTGATGTAATTCCTGCCAAGTGCGGGCCAATTCTAGGTAAAATTCTTGACCCTTTTGGGTCATTTTGTAGTATTTTCTTGGTGGGCCCGAGGTGGATTCTTCCCAGCGATACGTGAGCACCTCTAAATTCTTAAGCCGCGTGAGCAAAGGATAAACCGTCCCCTCCACGACCAATAATTGGGCGGTGCGCAGTTTGTCTAGAATTTCGGACGGATAGGCCTCACCCTGATGCAAGATGCCAAGAATGCAGTATTCCAAAACACCTTTTCGCATTTGTGCTTGCGTATTCTCTACATTCATCTTTTAATTAATTTTATACAAAGATATATGTTTTATATTGTATTATGCATTACATAGTACTATTAAAATAAAAAAGCGCCATAAAGGACGCTTTTAATTATATTTATGTGATTCTATTTCAAACACTTGAAGTAATCAAAGGGTTCTTGACACGCAGCGCATTGGTAGTGCGCTTTACACGCCGTACTGCCAAATAAACTCACCATTCGGGTATTGTTGCTATTGCATTTTGGACAAGACACGCGTGGTGGTTCTGAAAAAAGTGCTGTTTTATCTGGCTCGTTGACGGGTGGAGCGATGCCATAGAGGCGCAATTTTTGGCGACCAGCCTCTGTAATCCAGTCGGTGGTCCAGGCTGGGCTTAAGATATGTTTGACCTGTGCATTTGGAACGCCCTTCTCCTTTAACTTTGCGAGCAGATCCACTTCAATTTGCTGCATGGCTGGGCAGCCACTATAGGTTGGCGTGAGCTCGACAATCCAGGTTTGATCTTGAAGATAGATTTGTTGAACAACCCCTAAATCTGTGATCGTGAGCACAGGGATTTCAGGATCGCTGACCTCCTCTAAATAAGCCCTGATATCGGTTTCGCTTACCATTCCATGTTTGGATAGGCTCGTTGCATGTATTGCAAATCTGACAAAATATAGCCCATGTGTTCGGAATGACGTCCTTCACGGCCACCATCGAATTTCCAGTTGTTTTTGGGTATTTCTAATGTGGCCTCTTGGAGCACACTAGTTACCGTAGCCATCCATTTGGCTTGCATCTCAGCCATTGACGGCACTTTTCCAGCGGCCTGTAAGGCATGGTCATGGGCGTCTTCGTAAAATAACTCGTTGGTGTAGCGCCAAAGATGGTCGATTGCCGCTTGTGAACGCTGGTGAGACTCTTCGGTTCCGTCGCCCATGCGGATTACCCACTCCGAGCTGTGCTTGAGGTGGTAACGGGTCTCCTTGACAGATTTGGCCGCGATGGCCGCTAATTGTTCTACTGGGCTTTGCATGAGCGCCTCGTAAAGGGGCAAACGAAAAGCATCGAAGAAAAATTGGCGCAAAAGGGTCATGGCGAAGTCTCCATTTGGTTGCTCTACGAGCAGTACGTTTTTGTATTCGTTCTCGTAGCGCAAGTAAGCCAATTGGTCGTGGGTTCTGCTCTTACCCTCTATTGCTGCTGCCAAGTCATAGAGACTGATGGCTTGGCCGATAAGGTCAAGAGAAATATTGGTGAGGGCGATGTCTTCTTCCAAGATAGGGCCATGGCCACACCATTCACCCAAACGCTGAGCCAAAATCAGGCTGTCGTCAGACAAGCGCAGTACGTATTCAAAAAGTGCTGATTCTTGCATCTTTACATGTGTTTGACGCCGTCTGGCACTTCGTAAAAAGTAGGGTGGCGGTAAATTTTGGAATCGGAAGGTTCAAAGAACGAAGCTGCATCGTCGATATCGGTTGCGTGTATATGCACTGATTCTACCACCCAAATGCTGATTCCTTCGGAGCGGCGGGTGTAGACGTCGCGCGCATTTTCTAGTGCAAGCGTAGCATCAGGGGCACGCAAGCTACCGACGTGTTTGTGGTTGAGTCCTTGTTTGCTGCGGATAAAAACCTCCCAAAGAGGCCATTCGTTTGTTGACATCGTCTTATAAAATTAATTAGGCTGATTTTTTCATGGCGCGCTTTTTAGCAAAAGCGGTGGCGGCTTCTCGTACCCAAGCACCTTCTTCTTTGGCTTTGATACGTGCAGCGAGGCGTTCTTTATTACAAGGGCCATTTCCTTTGACTACTTGCCAGAATTCGTCCCAGTTGATTTCAGAAAAATCATAATGACCTCTTGCCTCGTTCCACTTCAAGTTTGGATCTGGAATAGTGAGACCTAAGATTTCTGCTTGCGCAACGGTGGCGTCTACAAAACTCTGACGGAGTTCGTCGTTGGTGAAGCGCTTGATTTTCCATTTAATGGACTGATCCGAATGCGTAGAATCTGCGTCGCTCGGGCCAAACATCATGAGGGCCGGCCACCAAAAACGGTTCATGGCATCTTGCGCCATCGCTTTTTGCTGTGGGGTTCCGCTGCAGAGTTTGGTGAGTGACTCGTATCCTTGACGCTGGTGAAAAGACTCTTCTTTACAAATCTTGACCATGGCACGAGCGTAAGGTCCATAAGAAGTGCGGCAGAGTGCCACTTGATTCATGATGGCTGCGCCATCTACCAACCAACCAATGGTGCCGATATCGGCCCAAGTGAGTGCTGGATAGTTAAAAATTGAGGAATATTTTGCTTTTCCAGTATGGAGGTCGTCTATAGTTTGCTCACGGCTAGTGCCCAATGTTTCAACAGCTGAGTACAAATAAAGACCGTGGCCAGCTTCATCTTGTACCTTTGCTAATAGCACCGCTTTGCGGCGCAAGTTGGGAGCTCGGGTAATCCAATTGCCTTCTGGAAGCATACCAACTATTTCTGAATGAGCATGTTGCGAAATCTGACGCACCAAGGTCTGACGGTATTCGTCTGGCATCCAGTCATTGGGCTCAATCTTGATTTCTCGGTCAATTTTCTCTTGAAAACGGCGTTCTTGTTCAGCTTGGGTCATAATGTCTTTGTTACGATGAAACAAATATAGAAAATAACTACGCCTTCAAAACATGATTAGCGTCAGTTTGTTCATTGATAGATGTTGGTTGAGGCTTGCGCATTATTGCTTACTTTTGACCCTGATTATTTACGACTATGTCTACACAGTTTCATTCCCTCAAAGTCACCGACCTTCAAAGAGAAACCGAAGGTTGTGTATCTGTCGCTTTTGAAGTGCCCGTAGCGCTCCAAACACAATTTCAATTCGCCTCAGGTCAATACCTCACCCTCAAAACAATCATTGACGGTGAAGAAATCAGAAGATCATACTCTTTGTGCAGTGCACCCCATGACAACGAATGGCGTGTGGCCATCAAACAAATACCAAACGGCAAGTTTTCTTCTTTCGCCAACGAAACACTTCAAATTGGCGATATCCTAGAAGTCATGGCGCCAATGGGTAATTTCAAGTTTGAGCCCAACCCAAGCGCACAAAACCATTACGTTTTGTTTGCTGCCGGAAGCGGAGTCACGCCCATTTTTTCGATCCTCAAAAACATTCTAAACGCCGAGCCGCTCAGCAGTGTCACTTTATTCTACGGCAACAAAGGCTTTGCAGAAGTCATTTTTAGAGAAGAACTCGAGGCCCTCAAAAACCGCTTTTTGAACCGCATGAACTTAGTACATGTGTTTTCAAGAGAAAATATTGGCGTTCCACTCCTGAAAGGCCGCATTGACACAGCCCGTGCCAAAGCCTTACTCAATGCTTTTCTAAAAAATCAGACCATCAACGGGGCCTATATTTGCGGCCCACAAGACATGATTTTAGCCGTGAAAGACGAGCTCAGTACATTTGGAGTAGCTGCCAAAGACATTCATTTTGAGTTGTTTCATGCCGCACCTATTGCCAAAGCAGCTGAAGCAAAACAAGACAACGTACCTGCTTTTGAATCGCACATCGAGCTGATCATGGATGGGGAGGTTACCGATTTTTATTTATCCTCAGACGGACCAACCATCCTAGACGCTGCCTACAAAGCGGGTGCCGACGCGCCTTTTGCTTGTAAAGGTGGTGTTTGCTGTACTTGTAAAGCAAAAGTGCTCAGAGGCGAGGTTTCTATGGATGTCAATTATGCACTTACACCAGAAGAAGTAGAACAAGGCTACGTGCTCACTTGCCAAGCGCATCCAAAAAGCAACGATATACTCATTTCATTCGACGACTAACATGGGCTTATTTGACCGTTTCAAATCCAACAAAACCGCTGCCTTACCGAAAGGCGCTCATCTTCTTGCTGTAAAAAGTGTACAGGCACTGACTGCCCAAGCCGTACAAATTGATTTTACAGTACCCGATGCCCTCAGCAACAATTTCAAGTTTCAAGCAGGTCAGTACCTCACCTTGGCTCTCGACATCAATGGCGAGCAACTTAGAAGATCCTATTCGATTTGCAGCAGTTCTTCAGCTGGCTTAAGTATCGGTGTCAAGGCCATCGCAAACGGAAAGGCTTCTAATTTTCTGCAAAATATCAAACCAAGCGAAGAAATGATCGTTTTTGAACCAGAAGGCAACTTTACATGGCAACCTGCCTACAAAAAAGTTGTGGCTATTGCAGCTGGTTCTGGTATCACACCCATCATGAGCATGCTGCAAACTGCCACAGACCAAACTCAATTTAAACTTATTTACGGAAACAAAAGGCCTGAAGATGCTTTGTTTTTAAATGAAATTACTGCGCTTCAGCATACGGAAACCATCCTTTTTTACTCCCAAAAAGAAGTGGAAGGCGCGCACTTTGGTCGCATCAACGATGCAGAGCTCAAAGAACAAATCAAGAACGATCTAGCCATGTTACAAGCCGACGCATTTTTCTTGTGTGGCCCTCAACAAATGGTGGAAAGTGCCGAAAAAACCCTGGCATTCTTTGGAGTGAGCCCGCAAAAAATTCATAAAGAATTGTTTTTTGTGAGCGAAGCAAAACCCACTGCCAATACTGAAGCTAGTTACTCCGGAAAAAGCAAAGTAAAAGTCATGATCGATGGCGAAATTGCCTCCTTTGACATGCAAGGCCAAGACAAAAGCATTCTCGAACTATCCGAAAAAGCAGGCCTCGATGCACCATTCTCTTGCCGCGGCGGAGTTTGTTCGTCTTGCAGGGCCAAAGTACTTAAAGGAAGCGCCACAATGCGCATAAATCACTCCCTCACCGATAGCGAAATCGCAGACGGCTACATCCTCACCTGCCAAGCATTTGCTACGAGTGAAGAACTAATTGTTAGTTTCGATGAATAAGCGCGTCGTTATTCTCGGCGCGAGCCAGGGCATTGGCGCTGCACTTGTAGACCATTTTGCTCAGCTGGAAGGTACCACAGTAATCGCTTTATCTCGGAATTTAGATAAAATGAGAGGGCGTTTTTTACAAAAGAATGTTTCTTGCCACCAACTTGACATCTCCAAAGACGTTCACCAACAAATTGCTGCACTCGATTTTGCTACCCCAATTGATATCTTGATCAACAACGCTGGGCTCCTGGTCAACAAACCATTTGAACAACTCAGTCACCAAGACTTGACCGAAAGTTACCAGGTGAATGTCATAGGCATCATGGAAGCCACACAAGCTTTGCTGCCTCAGGTGGCTGCTGACGCACACATTGTGAACATCAGTTCCATGGGCGGTTTTCAGGGCAGTCTGAAATTTGCAGGGCTCGCAGCTTACTCCACTTCCAAAGCAGCACTTTGCGCATTTACAGAACTTTTTGCAGAAGAATACAAAGCCACCTCGCTGCGCATGAATTGCTTGTGCCTAGGTGCCGTACAGACCGAAATGCTATCGGCCGCTTTTCCCGGCTATATTGCGCCAACCTCCCCTGCCGAAATGGCTCAGTTCATCGCCAATTTTGCACTGCACAACGGCGCCTTTTTCAATGGTAAAATTATTCCGGTTTCCAGTTCAAATCCATAATTTCTAATCCGCAGGCTTTTTCGTAACTTCGTTACGTGAAGGAGTTTTGCAGGATCCTATTTTTATTGTTGGCGGCCCCAATGCTTGCCCAAGACATCCATTGGACGCAATTCAATAACAATCCCATCTTTATCAACCCTGCCCATGCAGGTAATTTCAAAGAAGACCTCCGCCTCACGGCCAACTACCGCACACAGTGGCGAAGCGTCAGCATTCCTTTTCAAACCACCGCTCTTGCTGCAGATACCAAATGGAAAGAATGGGGTATCGCAGCCAATTATTTTCACGACCAAGTTGGCGACGGCAAGTTTCAGACCAACGAAATGCAACTGAGTATATGTCGGCCAATTGCCCTCAATAAGCAACAGCAACTCCGAGCCGCCATTCAGCTGGGTTTCAATCAACGGCAACTCAACAGCAGTGCCTTCTACTTTGACAACCAATACAACGGCTATATTTTTGATCCAAATGCGCCCACCAATGAGTTTTTCCAGACGGCGTCCATGACCAAACCTATGCTCGGCTTAGGTCTCATCCATCAATTCGCGCTCAATAAACAAATCTCCATGCAAAGTGGGCTGAGTATTTTTAACCTCACGCGGCCCAATCAGAGCTTCTTTACGGACAACACGAAACGCGATATCAGGGTCAATTTATTTGGTCAGCTACGCTATCAATTCACCCCAGAAATACTTTTTGAACCCAGTTTTCAGCTCAATTTACAGGGGCCGTTCCGTACATTGACCCTAGGGTCCACAGCCGCCTATTTTCTCTCCTCAAAAGAAGACATTACACTGAGTTCAGCGCTATGGTGGCGAACCAAAGATGCAATTAGTCTGCAATTTGGACTTGCCCGCGGGCCGCTTTACACCGGTGTTTCCTACGACTTCAATTATTCTTCACTCGTGCCTGCCAGTAGAGGTCGGGGTGCTTTTGAATTAAGTGTGCGCTACGTTTTCAGCAAATTTAAACCCCCACAATTGCAATACCGCATATGCCCAGACTATATCTGATTTATTTGCTGTTGCTGGCCTCACCACTTTGTGCGCAAAAGCAATTGCAGCGGCTCATTGCCCATGCCGATACCCAAGTGCAAGCGCTCGACTACATAGAAGCCTTGCGCTACTATGATCAAGCACTTGAAATGGAACCCAACAACCTCGATCTACAATGGAAAATCGCAAGCGCCAATCAGCAATTCAAGGATTACAAAACTGCAGCCACTTATTTTCTAAAGGTATTTGAGCAAGACCCCGATGGGCAAAAATATCCGCAAGCGCAGCTTAATTATGCGCTCATGCTCAAGCAACAAGGTCGCTACAAAGAGGCCCTGGCACAATTTAAAGAAGCCAAACAGTTTTTTGCCGAGGATAAAAAAAATAACACTTACCTCAAGGCTGAACAAGAAATTATTGCTTGCAATTGGGTACTCAAACAACTCAAATCCATGAGTACCAAAGAAATTACCGCATTAATTCCGCATCCGGTCAATACGTTTGATTCCGAATTTGGCCACCTCATATTAAATGACACCCTCATTTTTAGCTCCTTAAGAGCCGATTCTACTGCCGCAGACGAAGAACAAATTTTCAGCAGCCATTATACTATCCAACTTTATCAATTCCCGGCCTCAATAAAAAATCAGGTGTTCATCAAAGGCCTGCGTCCGCAAGAGGAGTACGGCAACTTCACGCTTGCGCCCGACAGCAGTTTTGCACTGTGTAGTGCATGCAGCAGAACAACCAATACCCTGAAATGCCGTATCATGAAGGTGGTCAGGCAAGCAAATACCTGGCAACTCGATACAAATGCGCTTCTCTCTCTTCCAATCGCTACCTACCAAAGCATGCCAAATCTTTTTGAACTAAACGGGCAACTCAAACTGATTTATAGCGCTACTTCTGCAAGAGCAAATGGAGATCTTGACCTTTGGATAACAACATATGCACAGGACGGAACACTTGAAGAACCAATAAACTTATCTGGGCTGAATTCACTTGAAAATGAAGTCTCGCCTTGGTTTGATCCATTTTTTAAACGCCTCTACTTCTCGAGTACCTGGCATGCCGGATTCGGTGGCTATGATATATTTTATTCAAACCTTCAAACCGATGGCACATTTGGCCCGCCAATCAATCTGGGTTTGCCATTAAATAGTTCGGCCAATGAGCTTTATTTCTTTTGTGATGGAGATACCGCCTTTTTAAGCTCAAACCGCGAAGGAAGCTTATATGCCTCCCATCCTACCTGCTGCAGTGATATCTTTTACCAATATTTTCCGCGTCCTAAGCCACAAGAAGAAAAGAAGGAATCTACAGCCATTCAAATTGTTGAATTACCCATCCGACTCTATTTCGAAAACGACCACCCCAACCCGAAAACCACAGCCGATGTTACGGAGTTCTCTTACGAAGAAACTTATGAAAAGTACAAAAGTCAATATCCACTGTACTTGCAAAAAGTAAGCGAAGGCCGTGATTCTTTAGCGGCTGTGCAACAAGCCCAATCATTGCTTGCGTTTTTTGATCGGGAAGTAGACTTCGGAATGCAAAACCTCGCCCTGTTTAGAGAACAGGTTTGGCAGGCACTTCAGTCGGGTCAGCAGGTCAGTATCATGGTACAAGGATTTGCAAGTCCGCTGGCCAAGTCAGATTATAACGTACATTTGACAAATAGACGCATTTCAGCCATCAAAAATTATTTTGAAGAGATAGATGGTGGTAAATTTGCACCTTATATGCTGACCACCCCACAGCGCTTGCAATTTATTGAAGTGCCAATGGGTGAATACAAAGCCAAAAAAGACGTGAGCGATAACTACTACGACCAACGCAATTCTGTTTATTCCAAAGATGCATCCTTAGAAAGACGCATTGAAATCATCGAACTACGCACTGAACCAATTACGCCCAGATGAGTCAAAAACAGCGTATCCATTTTCTAGATTTCAGTCGAAGCGTAGCAATCCTCATGATGCTGCAAGGGCATTTCATCTCCATGACACTTGAGAGCTACCCTATTTTTATGGCAGAAGTGAGGTTGCACGGTTCTTCGGGCAGTGTTTGGTTCAGTACTTGGGGCTTTTTCAGAGGTTTAACAGCGCCTTTATTTTTCACTATTTCAGGAACTGTTTTCACCTTGCTACTCCACAAAGAATGGCAAAAAGGCCATGCGCCGTTTTTCAAGCTAATCCGAGTCAAAAAAGGACTCCGCCGAGCGCTCAGTCTTTTGCTCATTGGTTATTTGCTGCAGCTCAACCTCAAATACCTCAATTACTATTTCGCGGGGCATTTCAATCCTCATTTTTTAGGTTTCCACATCTTACAATGCATTGGATTTGGCCTCTTGCTGTTGCTTTTGATGAGTGCTTTACTGTATAAAGTCAGACAGTTGAGTTGGATTTTTTACCTGCTTTTGGCACTGCTTATCTTTGGTTTTACCCCACTCGTGCGCCTTCAGCCCGGGTATTTCCCTGTAGGCATTCCGGCAATCTTACAAAATATGATCCAAGGACCCGATACAGGTTTCTCGATTTTCCCTTGGATTGGTTTTGTCTTTTTAGGCGCGGGGTTTGGCCATTACCTGAGTATCCACGGAACCGGATTCAAAAACAAAAATGTTTACCGCTATCTCATAGCGATGGGCTTGGCATTTTATTTTGTTGGATGGATCATGACGTTTATCTACAACGGTGATTTCACTCATTTTCATTACAAATATTTATGGGCTTTTGACCGCGCTTTTTTTGTGGCTTTGTTGCTGATCTTCTTTGCCTATATAAGCGGGTTTGAACGTTTACGCCACCGCTATTTTATGGCCGTTGGGCAAGAAACATTCGCGATCTACGTTTGGCATGCCATTATTCTGTATGGCGCAATCACAGGCTATAGCTTGCGCAGCTTTTTGGAAAACAAACTGACTGCCCTCGAAGCCGTCTTGGGCGCCATTATATTCCTAGCTTTCTTTATTGCTTTGGTTCAGGTTCTTGAGCCGATTCGTCATTTCTTTCGTACCTTTCGCACGTTTTTTATCTCAAATGGGAAACCAAGTAAGCCTCAATAAACCTAAAACACGCCTCTATTTCATTGATATTGCGCGTACTATTGCCATCTTATTAATGTTGGAAGGGCATTTTGTCCACGATTCACTTTCACCTGAATGGGTCAATGAATCTTATCCTGCGTACCATACCTGGAAATTCATCCGTGGCTTTACCTCGCCCACCTTTTTAACGGTAACGGGCCTCATTTTTACTTATCTCTTACTTGGCAATGAACAACAGAGTTTCTGGCAAAATATGCGCGTTCGCAAAGGATTTAAACGCGTTGTTGAACTGCTGTTTTGGGGCTACCTCCTCCAGATTTATGCCTTTCATGTTTTACAATGTATTGCTATTGGCATCTTGACAATTATTCTGCTCTACGGTTTATTTCGATTGATAAAAGTCATACCACTCTGGATCTATTACTTGCTAGCTGGGACATTTTTGTTTTATTCCCAATTATATTTTGGCTCCTTAGGCGACCACTATTGGCCCAAAAATGCACCCACTTTTATTCAAAATATGTTTCATGGTCCGCATTCAGAATTTCCGATTACGCCAAGAATGGGCTACACCATGTACGGTGCCATGCTAGGTGTCTTGCTCTATCACTACAAAAACTATGTCAAATCTTTACCCGTCATCATCGGTACTTTCGGTGCGGGCTTACTTATTTTCTTTGGAATCAAGCCCTTCCTAGTTTGGCTTCAAAGTGTGCCTGGTCTGCAGGATATTGCCTTTTATCAAATGGATTGGCTCCTAGACAAATTTGGAATGGTGTTGGTCATTCTCTCGTTATTGTTGGGCATAGAAACCTATGTAATTCAGATAAACAAAGACAATTTATTTCTAAAAATTGGGCAAAATACACTGAGCATTTTTATCATCCACATGATGCTCCTTTACGGCAGCGTGATCAGGATTGGTTTCAATGACTTTTTGCACGAAAAACTTGGCCCCTATGAAGTGATTCCCTATACACTAGGCTTCTGGCTGATCTTCATTGTATATGTCTATTACATAGACGTGATACGAAAAAAGCTACATTTTATTTTGTGGCCAATGAAAAAATATAGCAGCCAATTATTTGGTATTAAAATTCAAGAAAAATCAGTCTGAACGTTTTTCAATTAAACGGTGATTTTTCTTTTCAAGAGGCGCTCTCCACAAGCATCCTGAACTTTGATTTTAATTTCGTAGTTACCAGGTTTTCCATAGACATGCCTTGTTTTAAAAGCACTTTCTGTCATGCCGTCACCGAAATCCCAAACAACACTTTTTGCGTGCGGGTAGTTGGCACTCAAGTGCACCACCTTTTTATCTTCAGGACTTAATCTAACCTCCAGTTCAACAGTATTTTGATTGATTTTGTAGCGACTTTTGTTCATCAATACCTGTACACCTGCGATTTCCTGAATGATTGCGGCTTGCTTAGGATCGAGTTTTGCGGTGAAGCTTAGATTTGGCTCTGTTTTGAAAAGCGCCGAATAAAAGCATGAAGCCGCTAAATAAGAGCCCGCTAATGATGGGTGTTGTTTGTCTTCCTGATAAAGTTGAATTTGAGGATGGTTTTCCTTAACTGTTTCCCAGACCTTACCGACCGGAACTATTGTAAGGTTGAGTTTTTCACTCACAAATAAATATCCTTCATGGATACGGTCAGACATAGTTTGATAAGTCCAATCTATGCCCAAAGAATCATCTTTGAACCCGTTGTCATAACCCCATGTTTGATAAAGCAGGACGTTTGTGCAATTATTATTGGCATAAATAGAATCTAAGAGCTGTTTGATGTAAGGCAGGCTCTCTTTCTCAATAACTGCGCGATCTTGCGCTAATTCACGGCTAAAGCCCTGTAAAACGACATAATCCCACTTAGCGGAGTTGATACTCTTGTATAATTCAGGTCTTTTAGCATGCATCTTAAAGGTATGACTAGATTTAGCATCCATCAAAACCTCTATTTTAACCCCTTTACTATCTGCCATTTGCTCAAAAAGATTTGGCATATTATTGTAATGGGTATAAGAGTTACCTACAAATAAAATACGCATGGGCTGCGCAAAGACAATTCCCACGAATAGAAAACATGATAAGAATGCTAGTATTTTCATCTGATCTTTATTGCTGCGTTCCCTCAAACAAAATTCTTGCCAAAGCTGCCAGCTCTGTCGGGTCAGCAGCTACTTTAGGCTTGCTAAAATTGATGTCGTCTACGTTTTGCAGTGGAATAAGATGGATGTGCGCATGTGGTACCTCTAATCCAATTACACTTAGGCCTATGCGCTTGCATGGTACATGTAATTGCAGAATGCCTGCTACTTGCTTGGCAAAGAGCCATAAACGTTGGTAGCTTTGGTCTTCGATATCAAAAATATTATCGGTTTCAAGCTTTGGTATAACGAGCGTGTGCCCTTTCGCCAAAGGCATAATGTCAAGGAAAGCCAAAAATTCGTCGTTCTCAGCAACTTTATGACAAGGGATTTCCCCAGCTATGATCCTTGAAAATAAACTCGCCACTACCTAGAAATAGATTTGATTTCAAAATGCATGATGCCACCTGGAGTTTGAATTTCGGCAACGTCGCCAACTTTCTTTCCTAAAAGACCTTTTCCAATTGGCGATTCAATTGAAATTTTGCGCAATTTAAGATCTGCTTCGTTTTCTGCAACAAGCGTGTATTCTATTTCCATACCATTGGTAGGGTTTTTTATCAAAACCTTCGAAAGGATAAACACCTTGCTGTTGTCCATGTGCGATTCATCTATTAAACGCGCATTGGAAACAATAGCTTCCATTTTGGAGATCTTCATTTCTAAGATACCTTGTGCTTCTTTAGCTGCATCGTATTCTGCATTTTCAGATAAATCACCCTTGTCTCTCGCTTCGGCAATTTGTTCAGATATTGCAGGGCGTTGAACTGTTTTCAGATGATGGAGTTCATCTTTGATTTTTTGTAAGCCTTCTGCTGTGTAGTAACTGATATTTGACATGGTCTTCGATTTATGGAAACAAACAAGAGAGCCCTATAAGAGCTCTCTTGCACCTAACAAAGTTAGAAAATTATTTTAAGCTAATGGTTGCACCAATTGTGTGAATGGTACCAAATACACCCGCAAAGCGTGCTGCGTATTCTAAACCTAATGCATTTTGATTTTCACCAACAAGTGCATCTATAGAAAATCCAGCCGATGGGCCACTAAATGCACTTGATTTTAATTCTTCATTGAACATTCCTTTTTCGTAGCAGAAACCAGCCCTGAGGTTGAAGGCCATGTTGTCTTTCGCTATACCATAATCAAGTCCAATACGAAATTGGTCCTTCATAAAAGAGTTCGCTGTAAAACCAAGCGCCATATTTAATTTATTGCTTTCATTGAAGATGAAGTCATAAGAAGCCCCAATACCTAAAAGAGATGGCAATTCAAAAGTCGCTGAACGTTGCTCAAGTGAAGCATTGTAACCAGTTGTGACGTATGTCACTTGTTGTGCCAATCCGTCGCCTTTGTAGCGCATTACGGGTCCGACATTTTTAAGCGTAATACCGAACTTCAATTGATCTTGTTCCCCAGATACATAACGAATACCTGCATCAATAGCAATTCCGTTAGCCTTAAGGTTTGAGATACTCTCAGAAATAACCTTGAAATTGATTCCACCATAAATTGATGAAGAAAACTCTTTGGCGTATCCGACACTAAAAATATTGAACCTTGGTGAAAAGAAACCAATATTACCTTCAGGATTTGCAACGGTAGTAATGGGAATATCTCCGTAATTCATCGCCTGGACACTGACCGAAAAAACCTCAGAATCAGAAATCCGCTGAGCAATACCCGCACCGTTCAAGGAGATGCCGGCGTTACCCATCCAATTTGAATAGTTGTACTTGAGTTGTGTTTTATCTGTAAAAGCCAAACCTGCGATATTCATGTAGGTTGCCTCAAGACCATTGCTATTTGCGTAAGATGCATCGCCAATTGCTGAAGATCTAGCCCAAGGGTTGACCAACAATTGTGACGCTCCGGCAGAACCTACGCGGTCTTCGTTACCTGCCTGCGCAGTTAGAGAGGCCAATAGACCTGCACTTAGTACTATTTGTTTGAATGTCATTTTCATAGCTTTCGAACTAATCTGTCATTAAATACCTTGTAAATCCGCCTGACGCATACCGCCAAAGAACTTCAATACGCGTTCACCTACATTTGGTACATCGATGTGGATAAGGTAAATACCACCAGCTACCGGGATTGTTTTATAGTTGGTTAAATCCCAATCAATATACGTTTGAGGACTGTCCTTTTTGAAAGTTCTCACTAATTTACCATTAGCCGTGTAGATGCGTACAGTACAAACTTCTGGAAGATTGACGATTTTCACTTTGGTATCCAAACGTGAACGCTCATATTCAGAGAAAGCATAGTATGGATTTGGCACCACGTTGATCATAGCCAATGCTTCTTTGAGCATGTCTTGAGAACCCACTTTAGTAGCGATGTCTTCCATAGACCAGCCGTACATAGGCTTACCTGCGTTTTCACCTGAGCCTACAAAGTTTTTGTATTCTTTGTTGACGCGCAAGCGGATGGTCACGTCTGTAGACAACAATTCTTG